>CAZKGI010000004.1:113453-122965 GCA_964552315.1 uncultured Akkermansia sp.
TCGCCCCGGGAGGCAAGGGCGTCGGATCGTAATAGGCCGGCGCGTTGGGGTCGTAGGCTTGACCGCTTGGGTCGTAGTAAGCCTGCGCGTTGGGGTCGTAAACGGGGGGGGCGGACGAACCGTAGTCCGGATGCTCCCCATCGTAAACCGCCCCGGGATCGTCTCCCAGGGCATAAGGATCCTGTTGCCCCTCGGGCCCGACGGCGCCGGGGTCCTCGTTCGGTTCGTCGGAGCCGGGGTTCGGGTACATGGCTATGGATCACTCAGGCGTCCGACTTGCTCGATGCACTGGCGGCCGCCGTCGAGGTTGAGGATTTCGATTCGGAAGAACTCGATCCGCTGGATCCGGAGGAAGAGGTGTCGGCCTTGGCCGCCTGCTTGTAGGAGTCGCTGCGGTAATCCGTCTGGTAGAAGCCCGATCCCTTGAAAATGATGCCGGCCCCAGTACCGAGGAGACGCTTCACCGAACCATCGCAGGTCTCGAGAGGACAATCCGTGAGACGTTCATCCCGCATCGATTGAAAAACTTCGAAGCGGTGCCCGCACTTCTGGCATTGGTAGTCGTAGGTTGGCATGGTTGTGACCCTTCGTGCTTTCCTCCTCACTATGGCGAGAGGTGCCAATCCTTCAATCCGAAATTTCCCCGCCGGGGGCCAGGGGACGATCCAACCTCGCCAACAAGTGATCCCGCGGATGCAGGATGTCGCGCAAGGTATAGCGGTCGAATGTCGCCAGAAAGGCATCCCGCGCCTCGGCGACGACCCGCTTGAGCTGGCAGACCGGGGTGATGGGACAGCGTCCCCCCGTCGGTCCCAGACATTCCACCAAGGCCAGGGATTCCGTCGCCCGAACCACCTCCCCCAAGCAGATCTCGCCCGGATCCCGGGCCAGAAGGAATCCTCCGGCGCGCCCCCGCCTCGTTTCCAGATAACCCAGTTTGCCTAGCCGATGGGTGATCTTGATGAGGTGGTTTTCCGAGATGCGGAAGGCCTCCGCCATCTCCCGCACCGTGACCACGCGGTGCGGATGCAAACCGGCAAAAATCAGGGCGCGAAGGGAATAGTCGGTGAACAAACTCAGTTCCATGGCGAGACGGCGATGGCCGCATTCTCGCCCGGACAGCGGGATCTGACCATCACGAATGCAGCGCAGTCCAGAATCGACGGACAAGGCAACCGCGCCGCGGTTCTCCGGCGGAGTTTCAGGGCTTTGCCATGGGGAACGAGATGGCGAGGCCAGCGACCCGATCCTCCAGGCTCTTCCGCTCGGGAACGTGGCACTTCAGGCATTCATTCTGCAGGCGGATCATACCCACAAAGCGATAGCGATTCCCCTCGAACCTCTCAAATTCTGTCTGGCCGGCACGCAGGGCGGCAGCCGCTTCCTCTTCAAAGCGATCCTTGGGGAGATGGTCCAGGCCCTTGTTGGCATTCACGCCCAGCCATCGAAGCTTCACCTGGTGGCTGCGGGCCATTTCCGAAAACACGTCGTCCAAGGACTGGGAGGGCAAGCTGATACCAGGATCGTCCTCCTCGAAGAAATCCCGATGCATCACCTGTAGCGCTCCATGCACCAATTCATGGATCCAGCGGGCCCGCCCCCGCGCCTCCTCGAGCGTCGAGGGAAAAGAGGCGGCGGCTTTATCCGCCTCCGCGGGCTTTGGCTTCGCGGCCGACTCGGGCTCGGCACGTAGCCCTCCCATCCAGCAGAAGCTCACTAGAAGACTCACGCCAATGCGGGAGAAGCGGGACCATGGGATCGAGTTGACTTCCATTTTTAAACCTGTATCTGAAATGCATCTTATTCAAGAGACAAGTCCCTCACGCCATTGCGGCCGAGGGGAGACGCTCCTGAAAAAACCTCAAACCACATCCTACTCCCGTGAAAACCATCAGTCCCCTCCTCGTCCTGCTCGCACTCGCCTCCCTGGGCGCCAGTCCCCTGCGATCTGAAGAAACAACCAAACCCACCTGCTTCTACACCGGGGAAGCCGCCTCCCCGCAATGGGATCTCGACTACGAGGGCACGGTCTACCACTTCAGCTCCGAGGAAAAGCGCCAGCAATTCCAGCGAGAGCGCGAAGCCAGCCTCTACCAACGCATCGGCGGCGGGGCCGCCCTCAACGCCGCCGTGGATCTCTTCTACGAGAAGCTCCTCGCAGACGAGCGCGTCAACTTCCACTTCGAGCAGGTCAACATGAAAGGCCAGATCCGCAAACAGAAGGAGTTTCTGGCCCATGCCCTGGGCGCCCCCACCCCCTGGCTGGGCAAGGATATGCGCAAGGCCCACGCCCAGCTCGACCTGAGAGAGGAGGATTTTAACATCATCGCCTCCCACCTCCAGGCGGCCCTCGTCGACCTGAAGGTCGACGAGGCGCTGGTGAAGGAAATCATCACCCTCGCCGCCAGCCTGAAGGACGATGTGTTGAATCGTTGACCCGCCCCAGGGATCACGGGGCAGGCTCCGATCCAGCCGCCTCAGGCGGCCGTGTCTTCGGGCAGGGGCCTGCCCTTGGTCTCTTCGAGGAAGATCAGGGCCACGATTCCGACCAGGAAGATCAGGCTCATCCACTGGCAGGTCGAACGGAAGGCCTCCAGCTTCTCCGCCGGCGTGGTGGCCCCCACGGCGAGGCGCTGCAGGAGCAAGCCCATGGTGAAGGGGCCGCTGGCGGCGATGAAGCGCCCCACGTTGTAGCAGAAGCTCGTCCCCGTGCTGCGAAGCCGCGTCGGGAAAAGCTCGGGCAGGTAGATGGCGAATCCGGCAAAGAGGGCCAACTGGAAGAAGCCCATCACCGCGCTCATCCAGACGTCCTTGACGCCGTTGAAGAATTCGAAATAGCCCCAGGTGGCCACCATGGCGCCCAAGAAGCCAATGATGAAGGCGGGCTTGCGGCCGGTCCGCTGACACAACCAGGCAAAGGCGATCATCCCGAAGAAGGACCCGAGGTTCTGGACAATGCTGTTGATCCCCTTCCACTTCGCCTCGGCCGCCTTGATGTCGGTCTCGGCGATGCCTTGTTCACGCAGCGAGTTGGAGATCACGTCGCCCACCAATTCGGGCGCGAAGAAGCCGATGCCCCAGAGACCGATGACCCCGGAAATGCAGAGCATCATCCCGAGCAGGGCCGGCTTGCGCCAACGCGCCTCGCCGAGGAGGCTGCGGTAGGAGCCCATGCCTTTTCCGGACAGCTTGCTGTCATCGCGAGCCTGGACCCACTTTTCGGGCTCCTTGAGCCGGATTTGGATGAAAACACAAAGGAAGGCCGGAATGGCGCCCACGAGGAAGGCGAGTTTCCAAGCCGTTCCGGCACTGAGCGAGCCCGAGGCGATGAGGGATCCAATCCCCATGCTGATGAGACCGGCGGTGATATTCCCCACCGCGGAAAGGGCCTGCAAGAGCCCGAGGGCCCCGGTCCGGGCGTGATCCGGCAGGGAGTCCGCTACAAGGGCCACGGCCAGGCCGAAGACCCCACCGACCCCGAGGCCGGTGATGAATCGATAAATGGCGAAATCCAGCCAGCCCTGGGAGAGGGCGGAGAGTCCGGTGAAGACGGAATAAAGGAGCACGGTGGTGGTCAGCATCTTGGCCCGCCCGAACTTGTCGCCCAGCGATCCGAAGATGAGGCCGCCGGTGGCCCAGCCCGCGACGAAGATCGAGGTCGCATACCCCCCGAATTTCTTGATCACCGTGGGATCCGTTCCCTCGGGCAGAAGGTTTTCGAGGGCCTGATTCCGGAACAGGAGGAAGATCTGCTGGTCAAGGCAATCGAAGAGCCACGCCAGTGAGGCCATCGCAAACACAAACCAGTGATAAGGAGTGAGCGAACGCCACCACGGGCCCTGGGGAAGGGAGGATGCAGAAGAAGTCATGGGATTACAATCATCCGGGACGATAGCGAATCCACCGAACCTCGGACCTGCGCATCGTGTCGCATGCCCCGCGAGGCGTCAAGCAAAGTGACGCGCATCCGCCAAGCGGGCTGGATCGGCCCCCATCACTGCGTTGCAATCTGGAGCGGCTCGCTATCATTCAGCCATGCCTCCTTCTCTCCCGCGATCCATCCTCATCACCGGCGCCTCCAGCGGCATCGGCGCCGCCACCGCCAAGGCCTTCCTGGCACGAGGCTGGAAGGTCCACGCCGCGGCCCGCCGCCTTGAGCGCATGCAGTCCCTGGCCGACGAGGGCGCGCACATCCACGCCCTGGACCTCCTCGAGGAGGATTCCATCGAGGCGCTCATCGCCGCACTGCGCGCCGAGGGCGGAGGACTCGACGCCCTGGTGAACAACGCGGGCATCGGGGTCTACGGCGCCGTGGAGCAAGTGCCGATCGCCGAGGCTCGCCGCCAATTCGAGGTCAACCTCTTTGGCCTAGCCCGGCTGACCCAGGGCCTCATCCCCCTGCTCCGCGAGCGCGAGCGCAGCACCCTGGTGAATATTTCCTCCATCGGGGGACGCGTCTACACCCCGCTGGGCGCCTGGTATCACGCCTCCAAGCACGCCCTCGAGGGCTGGTCGGACTGCCTTCGCCTCGAACTGGAGCCCTTTGGCATCCGTGTGGTCGTGGTGGAGCCCGGGGCCATCGAGACGGATTTCGCCGAAATCGCCATCGCGCCCCTGCTAGAGCGCTCCGCCGGCGGCCCCTACGAGGATCTCGCCCACAAGATGACCAAGGCCACCCGCCAGGCCTACATCGACAAAAAAACCTCCTCCCCCCAGTTCATCGCCGATCAGCTCGTCCGCATCGTGGAGCGGGCCCGTCCCCGGACCCGCTACGCCATAGGCTACCTCGCCAAACCGGTGCTCCTGACCCGTCACTGGTTCGGCGATCGCGCCTACGACTGGCTCGTGCGGCGCTTCCTCTGAGCGCGAATCCAGCGCTTCGATCCTCCGGCGAAGGGAGCCGATCAGGAATACTTGGGATCCCGGCCGGGCTCGGTCTCGAAGAGATGCTCCACGCGGCTCGTGGTGCGGGCCTTCAGCACTTCGTTTTCAAAACGGAGGAAATGCGGATCGTCGCGAAACATCTCGTACTGGCTCCGGTTTTCGAAGTCTGCCGCCAGGAAGAAGGCGAACTCGCTCTTGCCATCCAGATTGCGACCCGAGCGGAAGTTGCGCGCCTCGCGGATGCGGTGAAAACACATCCGGCTGGAGCGGATCAGCTCCTCGAGGCTTTCGTCCGTCGCGCCCTTGCCGACGCGGAAGAGGGCGATGTAATGGACCATTCCGGGAGGGATCGACAAGAGGGGCTAAACCGCGGGACTCAGCTCCGCCACTGCAGCGCCCCCTTCTTGAGGGCGTAGAGATAGGCCAGGAACAAGATGCCGACGAAGCCCAGCATGGCCGTCAGAAAGACCGTGGCCCCCGCTTCGATTTGTTCCCGATAGATGGTCGCCCAGGGCACCAGGAAGACGACCTCGATGTCGAAAAGCACGAAAAGCATGGCCACGAGGTAAAATTTGACGCTGAAGCGCGCCTGCCCCTCCCCGATCGGCAGCATGCCGCATTCGTAGGGGGAATCCTTGATCGGATTGCGCAGGGCCCGCTTGCCCAGCAAGGCGCTGGCAATCAAGGTCGCGATGGCGAAGCCCGAGGCGATGACCACCTGGAGAAGGACGGGGAGGTAATCCGTGAGCATGGCAAAAAAAATCCGTCGGTCCGTGAGGATCCGACGGAATGTAGCGGCATTGTCTCTCCCGTCCAGACGATTTGCGAGAGAAACTCCGCGGCGTCGATCGGGAGAATCCGCTCGGCTCAGGCCACGCCATTCGACGCGGCCTGGGCGGAAGGCGGTCTCAGGAATTGGCCGTAAAGCTGGCGGCTTCCTGAATGTTCTCGAGCCCGCGGTATTCCTTGCCCTTTTTTTCGACAAGGCCCCGAGTGACGAGGTTTTGGAGCTTCTCGTAGGCCCGCAGACGAAGCATTTCCTCTCCCCCACTGACGGCGTTTCTGGCTTTCAGGTTTTCGTAGACGACCTCGAACAAGTCGTTGAACCCGAAGGTTTTTTGATCAGAAAGGACAGTTACCAGTTCGTCTGTGACGTGATCCGGAACCCGGCGTGAGAATCGTGTTCTACGAGAGGTGGACATAGGCTTCGAGTATACCACATCCGCCCCCTTCTGCCTACCCTTTTCTCTCCCAACTTCGCAGATTTTAAAACTTCTCAATTCTGCGCCTCATCCAAGAGTTGGAAACCGAATTCGATAAGTGTTTGATTAACAATAACTTTTAAGTTTGCCAAACCAATTCCGGGGGCCGTGGCCATGGCGGCGCAGCAGTGGATGTAGCCGATCATCCCCTGCCAGGGGCGCCGGGACTCTCCGCGCTGCTCCAGCCAGTGCACGAAGGCGTCCAGGGCCTCCACCCAGTCCGCCAGGGAATAATCGGAATCGTCCACGGCCTCCAGAAGGGCCGCTTGGTCTTCCGAGGTCCAGTTGGGATAAGGCAGGGTCAAGGGGCTCTCCCCGGCGTCCTTCATTCGACCTTGAGCAGTTCTTCCGCCGTCCAGGGGGCCCGGGGAGCGACGGATTCCCGGTAGCGCTTGACCCGCTCCGCCGAGATGGGCGTCGCCCCGTTGCCCCAGGCATTGCGAATGTAGGTCATGACTGCGGCAAGCTGTTCATCGGAGAAATCCGGATTGACGCGCAAGCCGGGCATGACGGGTTGGATCTCGGGTACGGTGTAAGTCTTGCCCAGCACTTCGATGGGACCGGTGAGGCCGTCGAGGATCAGGGCGATGAGGCGTTGCTCCGGCCCCAGCACCCATTCCGAGGACACCAGGGGCGGAGCCAGATACTGCTGGCCCTTGCCATCCGCTTGGTGACAGGCCAGACAGACTCGCTGGTACTGGAGCTCGCCCTCGCGGAACTGCCTCTTGTCCGCCTCGGTGAGCAGGTAGACTCTTTCCTCACCCAGTCCTACGTCGAAGAGCTGGGCGAGGGCCTTCTCCTTGGCCTCATCGATGACGCCGGCCTCGCGGGCCCGTTCCAGGGCGGCGAGTTCCTTCACCGGCATCGGCTTGAAGCCCTTGACCTTGCCGCCAGCCAGGAGTCCCTCGACGATTCCCTGACGGAGGGCGGAATCCGTGGCCTTGTCGGCGAGGCGCTGCAGCAGGTCGGTGGCCAGCGCGATGCGGCGCTGCTCCACGGCGGCCCGGGCGAGGACTCGGAACTCGCTCGCCTGCGCCAACAGGGGGAGGAGTTCGGCGAGCTCCGACTTGTCGTTGCGCTTGACCATGGCCAGAATCAGGGCCGTGCGTAGATTGTGCTCGGGCGCAAGCCCCCGGAAGAGGGCCAGCATGTGGTCCGCCGATCCACTGAGGGCGAGATCGCCGAGAAGAAGGTCGTCGGACTGGTCTTGAACCAAAGACAGGAGCAGGGGAACGGAGCGCTCGCCAAAGAGGCCCAGACTGGCGGCGAGTTGCCGTCTCAGCAGGAGATCCGCCCCTTGAACCTTGGCGCTCAGCAAGGCGAAGATCTCCTCCGCGGACTCGCCAGCCGCCAGGCTTTCGGCGGCCCGGACGGCCTCGGCGGCGAGGCGGGCCTCAGGGCGCCCCAGCGCCTTCTGCAAGCTTGCGGCGTCGTAGGCGCCCAGACCTTCCAAGGTCCAGAGGGCGTGAATGGCCGCCAGTTCTTCCCCCTCGGCGACGAGGGCCTGCAGGGCGGGCACCGCCTCAATGCCCCCTCGTTCCACAATGAGTCGCTGAGCGGTGTCTCGCCACCACCCGTTGGGGTGGGAGAGGCGGCTCACCAACGCCACGCTCGATTCCTCGCTGAGTCGGGGGCGCTCCGTCGGATGTTGCCCATCGCGATGAGTGACTCGCCAGATCCGCCCCAGGCCGATGTGCTTGTCGAGCCCGCGCTCCAAGACCTGGGCGCGGAGGTAGGAGGTCATGTAAACGCGGTGCTGCAGGATTCCCCGGTAAAGGTCGAGCAGGTAAAGGGAGCCGTCGGGAGCGTTGTAGACGTTGACGATGCGGCTTCGCTCGTCCGTGGAGGTGAGGAATTCCCGCCCCGGCGTGGCGCTCTGGAGGAGGCGCCGCCCCTCTGCGTCCTCTTCGACGGAGAGGCGTTTGACCAGGTTGCCCGAGGGTTCGGGGACAAAAATTTGTCCCTGGTAGGCCTCGGGAAACTGGTCCCCGCGATAATAAACCAGCCCCGAAGCGGCGGTCGGGGTCCGGAGATAGCCCTTTTCGTCCAGAGTGCCCTCGAGATAGCCCCGGTTGACGCCGGGATTGATGCGCCCCGGCCAGAGGCTCTGATCCTTGACTGTCGACACCACCGGAACGCGGAAGCTGTGATACGGATTGCGGACCCGGAGCCCGGGGGGCAGCTCCTCGACAGAAACCAGGTTGGAGTTGGTGTTGGTCAGGAGGCGACCATAGTTGTCCTGGGAAATCCCCCATTGCCCACGGCTCTCGGTTTTCTCGGAGATCCACTGATCTCCCACCTTCTTGTAGCGCTGTTCGCTCTTGGCGCTGTAAATCCAGTTGTCGAGCCCCCGCATCAGGCCGTTGGCCTTGTGTTCGGGATTTCCTCCCGCAGCATAGTTCTCGTCGACCACCACGCTGGCCCCGGGGCGGAGGTGGCCCTGGGCATCGATGAGGATCTCCACTTCGTAGAGGCGCTCGTTGTCCGCATAGAGCAGGCGGCGATCCGCAT
Organism: uncultured Akkermansia sp.; assembly: GCA_964552315.1. Taxonomy (GTDB): domain Bacteria; phylum Verrucomicrobiota; class Verrucomicrobiia; order Verrucomicrobiales; family DEV007; genus Arctic95D-9. The sequence goes on from CAZKGI010000004.1 coordinate 122,111, forward strand.
CGACCAGGGCCACCGCGCGCGGCAGGTGCGGCTTGTCCAGAAAGACGGTGTGCCGGTCGATCTTCCCGTCCCCGTCGCGGTCTTCCAGCACGGAAATCCGACCGAAGGTCGAGTCCTCGAGTTTGCCATCCACATCGGGCATGTAGCCGACCATTTCCGCCACCCAGATGCGCCCCATGCCGTCAAAGGTCAGGGCCACGGGCTCCTGCACGAGGGGTTCCGAAACGAGCAGTTCGAGCTGGAATCCGTCCTCTAGGGTCATGGTCTCGGCGGCCTGCTCCGCGGGCACCACGGGCGCCGGAGGGATCTTCCAGTGCGCCGGGGGTGGAGTCATGACGTGGCCGGGCCGATCCCCTTGCTGGGCGGACAGCGAGGAAATCGTCAGGGCGAGGGTAAGTGCGGCGCCGGCGGCGCGGAGGGAAGGAGAAGGACAGGTCGACATGGAAATCAGGGGTGAAGGACCTCGAGAAGGACGCGGGCCACCTCATCGGCAAGAACGGCGGAACCTTCCGGAGTGAAGTGCACATCGGCGGGACGCTGGATCTGGTCCAGCCGCTCCAGGGCGAAGGTGTAGAGGTCGTGGGTGGGGATCCCCGCCTCCTTCATGACCTCGGCCGCCAGTTGATTGTAGAGGGGGACGTCTTCGACGACCCGTCCCTTGGCCCCGGCGGGTACGGGGGTGGTGTTTCGCCAAATCAGCTTGGCTCCCGTCTTCTGCAGGCGGGACACGAGGGTTTGCAAATTCCCGCGGTAGTCCTCGGGCGAAACTTGTCGGCGCGTCTCCGGAGAAACGGCCACGAGGGTGGTGCCGTCCTCCCCGACGTGCTTGAGGTCGTGCAGTCCCCAATTGAAATG
>CAZKGI010000004.1:123065-129999 GCA_964552315.1 uncultured Akkermansia sp.
GGGTGGTGCCGTCCTCCCCGACGTGCTTGAGGTCGTGCAGTCCCCAATTGAAATGAATGACGTCCCAGCGCTTGCCTGCCCCCCCCGTTTCCAGCCAGGCCTCGAGCTGGGCCAAGCCCGTGGTGGTGGGGCCGCAATTCACCGGTGGGCGGACCACGTTGGCCTGGCCCTTGAGCCGTTCCCGCACCTCGAGCGTGTAGCCGATGGAGATGGAATCGCCGATCAGCAAGACCCTCGGGAGGCCTTCGACCTCCTCGACGGGCGCCAAGGGCGAGTGGCGTTCGGGGGCTGGCGGCGGGGTTCCCGGATCCGCGAGACCCGCGGTGACGAGACCGAGGCCCGCAGCTAGGAGAGCGGCGACGCGCGAAAGAGGGCTTGGCAAAATCATGAAAGGCAGTATTCCATCCGTACCCCCGTTTTCAACCCATCATCCCCCACCCGAATCGGGACCTCCTCCCACGCACCCCGCCCTCTAAGCCCATGAGCCAGCTCCAACCTGACACCGGCATCGGCCGCATCCTGACCGAGGCCCGCCTCGTCGCCGTCCTCGTCATCGACGAAATCGACAGCGCCGTCCCCCTGGCCGAGGCGCTCCTGGCCGGAGGCGTTCAGGCCATGGAGCTGACCCTGCGCACGCCAGTGGCCTTCGAGGCCGCCTCCGCGATCCGCCAGGCCTGTCCGGAAATGCACCTTGGCATCGGCACCATTCTCAGCACGGACCAGATTGCGCCGGCCCTGGAGGCCGGAGCCGCCTTTGGCGTCTCCCCCGGCATCAACCCCGACGTCGTCCGCGCCGCCGCCGCCGCCGGTCTCCCCTTCGGCCCCGGGGTGATGACCCCAAGCGAAGTCGACCTCGCCCTGCGCGAGGGCTGCCGACTCCTCAAATTTTTTCCTGCGGAATCGGCCGGGGGACTCGCCCACCTCAAGAACATCGCCGCCCCCTACGCCCATCTCGGACCGAAATTTCTCCCTCTCGGCGGCATTCACCTCGGCAACCTGCGCCACTGGATCGAGAGTGATCTCATCGCCGCAGTCGGCGGCAGCTGGATCGCCCCGCGCGACCAGATCCGTGCCCGCGATTGGAAGCAAATCGAGGCCAATGCCCGCGAGGCCATGGCCGTGGCCCGGGGCTGAGGAACCCGGAACGACCGCCTCCGCCTTCGTCCTTGCCCCAATTTCCCCACTGGCAATTCGCCGCGGACCGGATAGGGTCGCCCTTTCATCCACCTCATCGTTTTTCGCCCATGGCCAAAGCAGCGCAGCACGCGATCTCCCCGACCCGCGAGGAGAACTTCCCCGAATGGTATCAACAGGTCGTCCGCGCCGCCGACCTCGCCGAGAACTCCGAAGTGCGCGGCTGCATGGTGATCAAACCCTGGGGCTACGGCCTCTGGGAGCAAATCCAGCGCCAGCTCGACGACTGGTTCAAGGCCACCGGGCACAAGAACGCCTACTTTCCCCTGCTCATCCCCGTCAGCTATCTGGAGAAGGAGGCCACCCACGTGGAGGGCTTCGCCACGGAATGCGCCGTGGTGACTCACCACCGGCTCGAGCTGAAGGACGGCAAGATGGTCCCCTCCGGTGAGCTCACCGAACCCTACGTGATCCGCCCCACTTCGGAAACGATCATCGGGGCCGCCTTTGCCCGCTGGGTGCAGAGCTATCGCGACCTGCCCCTGCTGATCAACCAGTGGGCCAATGTGATGCGTTGGGAAATGCGCCCGCGCCTCTTCCTGCGCACCGCCGAATTCCTCTGGCAGGAGGGCCACACCGCCCACGAAACCGCCGAGGAGGCCATGGAAGAGACCAAGAAGATGCACGAGGTCTACGAGCGCTTCCTCACCGATCACCTCGCCGTGCCGGTGATCGCCGGAGAGAAGACCGAGGCGGAGCGCTTCCCCGGCGCCCTCAACACCTTCACCGTGGAAGCCATGGTGCAGGACCGCAAGGCCATCCAGGCGGGCACCTCCCACTTCCTCGGCCAGAATTTCTCGAAGGCCGCGGGCATCGAATTTGAAGGCCGCGAGAGCAAGCGGGAATACGCCTGGACCACGAGCTGGGGGGTCAGCACCCGCATGATCGGCACCCTGCTGATGGCGCATGCCGACGACGACGGCCTCGTCCTGCCTCCGCGCGTCGCCCCCACCCAAGTCGTCATCCTGCCGGTGACACCGAAACCGGAACACGAGGCCCCCATCCTCGCGGCCTGTGAGGCGCTCGCCGCCCAACTGGCCGAGCAGCGCTTCCACGGCGACCCGGTGCGCGTGGAAATCGACCGCCGCGACATCGGTGGCGGGGTCAAGAATTGGGAATGGATCAAGAAGGGCGTTCCGATCCGCATTGAAATCGGCCCGCGCGACCTCGAGGCCGGCAAGCTGGCCCTGACCCGGCGGGACCACTCGCCCAAGGACAAGCAATTCCTTCCCGCGGACGAAGCCGTCGCCGGGATCTCCGCCCTGCTCCAGGAAATCCAGGACCAGCTCCTCGCCCGGGCCGTGGCCTTCCGCGACGAACACCTCGTCGAGATCTCCTCGATGGAAGCGTTCCGCCGCTTCTTCACGCCCCAGAACCCCACCCAACCGGAGATCCACGGAGGCTTTGCCTTGGTTCACTGGGCCGGCAGCTCCGAGGACGAAGAGGCCCTCAAGCAAGAGCTGAAGGTCACGGTGCGCTGCATCCCCAAGGATCCCGCCCTGCGCGGCGGCCCGGGGACCTGCATCCTCACCGGCAAGCCGGCCCAGGGCCGCGTCATTTTCGCGAAGAGCTACTGAGCGACGCGTCCCCGCCTAGGCCGCCCGGCGCGGTCGAAAAAGAAAGGACATGGCGTAAGCGACCACGGCCAGGAAGACGACAAAGGGCCCTGTGGGGATGTCGTATTCGTAGCTGACGGCCAGGCCCAGGGTGTTGCAGAGGGCGGTGATGACCACCGCCAGGATCATGATCGCCCAAAGCGAGCGGGTGAACCGCGAGGCCGTGGCCGCGGGCAGGACGATGAGCGCCTGGGCGAGAATCAGGCCGGCGACGCGCACCATCAGGACCACGCTCATGGCCGTGAGCACGAGGAGGAGGAAATAGTACACGGTCGCGGAAACGCCGCGCAGGCGGGCGAATTCCTCGTCAAAGGACACGGCGACGAGCTTGTGGTAGAAGAAGCCGACAACCAGGAGAACGATCACGCCGAGCACGAGGGTGGCGACGATGTCCGCGCGGGAAGTCAAAAGAATGTTTCCAAAGATGAAGCTCTCCAGGTTCACCGCCTTGCCCGGGGCGTAGTGAAGGAAGAGCAGACCCAGGGCCATCCCAAAGGCCCAGATGGCGCCGATGATGGTGTCCTCGCGCTCCTTGAAGCGCAGCGTGACCCAGCCGATCAGGGCCACGGAAAGGAGCCCGGCCACAATGGCGCCGAGCATGGGAGTGAGCCAGGGCAAGTCGTAGACCCGGCTGAAGTAGACCGAGGCGCCGATCCCGCCGAGGATGCTGTGGGCGATGGCCGAGGCCACGTAGGCGATTTGTCGGGTCACCACCAGGGAACCGACCACGCCGAAGGGCAGGCTGGCCACCAAGCCCGCGATGAAGGCGTAGCGGATCAGCGGCACCGTCTCCAGGGCGTCGAAAAAATCAGTCATGCTGACAGGCGGAATGGTCTCCTTGCTGGTGGCGGGTGCGCCGGTCGTGCTCGAGACGACGCCGGCTGCTGTAGATCTCCTTGATGGTCTCCCCCGACAGCGGGAGGGAATGGCGGTGGACGCGGTGGTTCACGCAGAGGACCGAATCCCCCAGGGAAGAAACAAGCTCGAGATCGTGTGTGACCATGAGGATGGTCATGCGCTGGCGCAGTTTTGTCAGGGTTTCGATGAGCTGGGCCTCGATGGAGAGGTCGATGTTGGCGGTGGGTTCGTCGAGGAGCAGCAATTCGGGCTCGCAGGCGAGCGCCCGCGCCACCAGGACGCGTTGTCGCTCGCCGCCGGAGAGGTCGGAGAAGGCGCGTCTCTCGTAGCCTGACATACCCACCTCATCGAGGGCGGCGCGGGCCGCGGCGCGACAGGCCTTGGAATAGCGCCCCAGGCGGAGGTGGTTGAGCCGCCCCATCAGGACGATGTCCAGCGCGGAAATGGGGAACTGGGGGTCGTAGCGAATCGCCTGGGGCACGTAGCCCATGGACACGGCCGCCTCGCGGGGGCGCTTGCCCAGCACGCGGATCCGCCCGGCATCCGGTTCGAGCAGGCCCAGGAGCAACTTCACCAAAGTCGACTTTCCTCCCCCATTGGGCCCGATCACGCAGAGGGATTCCCCCGGGTGAAGGGCGAAGGTGACCTCCTCAAGGACGGGAGCGTTCGCATAGGCGAAACTGACCCCTTCGCAGGCGATGACCGGCTGGGAGGACAAGGCGATCGAGTGCACAGGCGGACGAGAGGCGGAAGGAGAAAAGGGACCGGAAGACGCGCGGTGGCAGGTCGCTCAGCGGTTCTGGCGGGGCGCCTGAGGGGCCGAGGCAATGGTCTCGGCGATGAGTCGGAGATTGGCGAGAACGTCCTTTTCCAGCGGATCGAGGTTGCGGACCTCGCCGCCGATGGCCTCGGCCAGGGAGCGGGCGCTGGACTGGTCGAACTGGGGCTGCACGAAGACCACCTTGACTCCTTCCGCCTTGGCCTGCTGGGCGATGGCGGTGATCTGCTTCGGCGTGGGGCGCCGATTGCCCAATTCGATGGCCTTCTGCACCAGGCCATAGTCCCGCGCGAAGTAGGCGAAGGCGCCGTGATACACGTAGAAAGCCTCTCCCTTTTTGGGGGCCAGAAGCTCGCTCAGCTCCTGGTCGAGGGCCTCCAGATCCCCCTTCAATTTTGTGTGATTGGCCTCGAGGTCCGGCGCCGCCTCGGCGGGAAGATGAGCCTTGAGAATCTCGGTGATCCAAGCGGCCTGGTGCAGGAGCACCCGCGTGGAAAGCCAGACGTGGGCGTCGTGCAGTTCCTCGTGATCGTGCTCGTGCGCCGGGGCCTCGCCCCCCTCGGCATGGGCAGCCTCGCATTCGGCGCAGGAACCCTCGAGCAATTCCAAACCCTGCAGCAGGTCAATGTCCTTGGGAGATGTGACGCCGTCACCCACGGCGACAAAGAAATTGGACTCGAAGGCCAAGCCGCCGGAAAAGAGCAGGTTGGCCTTGGAAAGGTCGGTGATCTGGCGGGGGGATGGGGAGTAGTTGTGACAATCCCCTCCCTCCTGGACGATGGCTTTCACCTCGATCCAATCGCCGCCGAGCCGCTCGAAGAGATACTCATAGGGCAAGACCGGCACGAAGATGCGCAGCTTCTCCTTCGGCGCCGCCGCCGAGGCTGGGCCGATCAGGGCGAGCGAGAGTCCGAGCAGGGAGAGGAGGGCGAGGGCACGCATGTCAGGTCAGTTCCACTTCACGATGCTGTAATGCGAATCCTTGCCCAGGGCGGCATCGGCATCGGCCCGGGTGATGGGCTTGGTCCCATCGGTGACGATGACGAGACGGTGCTTGTCCTGCCCTTCCTTGACGATGCGGATGGTCTTGACCCCGGGGAGTTTTCCCAGAGCCCGAGAGATGGTCTTTTTACAGCCGGCACATTCAATGCCCTTCATTTCAGCCGTGTAGGTGACCTCGGCGGCAGAGAGAGCGAGGGGAGAGAAGGCCAGAAACAGCAGAAGGCTCAGGCGGAGGAAGGCGTTCATGAGTTTGATTATCGCAAAAAAATTGCAAATGTCATCGCAATTCGCTTGCATTATCGCGGGAGAGAAAATAAATGCAAGTGTTTTGCATTTTAAAGCTCATGAAAGTCCTCCCCCTCGCTGCGCTCCTCTTTCTGCTTGGAAGTTCCCTGACCGCCCAGGAGAGCGAGGAGGAGGTGTTCGAGTATCAGGTCGACCGCGTCGACTGGCTCAGCGGCGAGGGCGTCGAGCTCGGCGGGGTTCTCATCCCGAGCTTGTATCTCCAAGCCACTGGCGGCCTCTTCGAGCCTGGACCGGGCGCTGAGGACTTCGCCCATTCGGGTCACGATCCACAGAACGACTGGGGCGTCCAGGCGGTGGAGCTGCACCTCGACTTCCCCATAAGCGATCGCTGGCAGGGATCGGTCTCGGGCTTCGGCCACCAGGGGGAGGGAGAGGTCTGGGAAGCGGAACTCGAGGAAGCGGAGCTCTCCTGGAAAGCCACGGACGCCCTCACCCTGGGCGGGGGGCAATTTCTCAATCGCTTCGGCTTCCAATCGGACCTGCACCTGCACGACTGGTTCTTTGTGAACCAGAATCTGACGAACAGCCGCCTTCTCAACGAGGGCGAACTGATCGTCCAGGGCGGCCGCCTCGTCCTGCACCTGCCGAAGAGCGGATCGCTGGATTTCGGATTCGGCGGGGTGCGGAGCCATGCGCACGGCCACGCCCACGGAGGCCACGGGCACGACGAAGAGGAGCATGACCACGATCACGACGAGCACGGCCATGACGATCACGACGACCACGATCATCACGGCGAACACGACCACGAGCCCTTCGAGTTCGACAAGGCGGGCTTCCAGGGTTGGGTCGCCAGCACCGACTACCGCTTCCGCCTGCCCTTCGACGACCGCATCACGGGAAGCCTTTCCCTCGCCGTCGGGGAAAACGGCTTCGGCCGCAGCACCGGCGCCTACGGGGCCGGATTCCGCAAAGTCTGGAACGGCCACGACCACGGCCACGGCGGTCCCGATTTCTGCTCGGGCGCGCTGATGCTGCAAAGCGAGGTGATCGGCCGCAAAGTCGACGCCCGCCTCGAGGACGGCGATCCCGTCGACTTCGACGACTACGGCTTCTCCAACTCGATCCACTACGGGATCAGCGACGCGGCCACGGTCTCGCTGCGCCACGACTGGATCTCCGATGTCGAGATCGCGGAGATCGACGACCGCCACCGCCTCTCCGCCGCCTTCACCGCCTA
>CAZKGI010000005.1:0-128600 GCA_964552315.1 uncultured Akkermansia sp.
TGTCCACCACGAAGAGGAAGATGGAGCAGCGGCTGATGTGGCGCAGGAAGTCGTGACCGAGTCCGACGTTGCGATGGGCGCCCTCGATGAGGCCGGGAATGTCGGCCACGGTCGTTCGATAGAAGCCGGGAAATTCGACCACCCCGACCATGGGGGTCAGCGTGGTGAAGGGATAGGAGGCGACCTTGGGGGCGGCGTTCGAGAGGGCCCCGAGCAGGGTCGACTTGCCCGCATTGGGGAAGCCCACGAGTCCGACGTCAGCGATGCGACGAAGCTCGAGGTAGAACCAGCCCTCTTCGCCCTTGGTTCCCTCGGTGAACTCGATGGGAGCCTGATTGGTGTCGGTGCGAAAGCGCCAATTGCCCTTGCCTCCCACGCCGCCGCGACAAAGCACAAAGCGCTGGCCGATTTCGGTGAGGTCGGCGACCACTTCACCCGGGGACCGGTCAGGGAGGCTGTCCTCGGGCGTTTCCTCCCCAGGCAGGCCTTCGACCTCCTCGGGGGCTTCGCTGTCTTCGGGAAATTCGTCCTCCAGCTCGTCGTCGGGGCGACGCTTGGGGAGGGGAGCGGTCGTCCGGTAGATCACGGTTCCCGGAGGCACCTTGAGAATGAGATCCTTGCCGGAGCGTCCCGTCATCTTGCGGCCCTGCCCGTGGGCGCCCCTTTCGGCGATCTGGTTGGGCTTGAAAAAGAAGTGCCGCAAATTGTCCGTGTGGGGGTCGACCACCAGGACGACGTCGCCGCCGCGGCCTCCGTCTCCCCCGTCCGGGCCTCCCTTGGGCTCAAATTTTTCCCGACGGAAGCTGGAACAACCGTGCCCGCCGTCACCGGCTTTGGCGAAAATGCGGATGTGGTCGACGAACATAAAGCGCTCTCAGGAGGAAATGATCTGATTCAAGGAAAGGTTTCACCGATACCACCGTTTTCCCCGCTTGGAAAACGAGTTACGCCCTGAAAGCTCCGATTTTCCTCCGGGTTTTTCCCCAGTTATTCACAGAGTTATTCGTGGGTTTTTCCTACGTAAGACGGGGCTTGCAGCCTTTTGAGAACTTTATTCACAAAGTTATTCACATTTTTTTGGGCGGGCTCTGGGGAAAAGGGGAAAACTCCTTTGCGTCTTTTTTGGTTCTTGGCTTATGCTCGCGGCGAGTTTGTCTTGCTAGTGACATGGAGTGCGATCCTCAACCGACTGAAGCGCATCCGGTCCCCTCGCTCTTCCAGCGCCGGGCCCTCTGGGGGGCGATCACGGCTTCGTCCATCGCCCTGATCGGGGCGATCTCTGTGGCCTTCGTCGTGCTCTTCGCCACGGTGCTGAGCTATCTGCAGCCGATCTTGGTGCCCCTGGCCGTGGCCGGGATCATTGCCTATCTGCTCGATCCCGTCATTTCCTGGCTGACACGGCGGGGATGGCGCCGGCAGACGGCCACGCTGACGGTCTACGTGGCCTTTTTGGCGCTCCTGATCCTGCTCGCCGTGGCGGTCTTCGTCCCCACCTTCGGGCAGGCGCAGGAGTTTTACGAAAAGCGCGACGCCTACGGTCGCCAGGCCACGAACTTGGTGAAGCGCGGCATCGCCTCCCTCCAGGGCTACGTCGAGACGGGCATCGCCCGGAACTACTACGAGCGGGGCGTGGAATGGCTCTCCACCGAAGGCCCCAAGCTCGCCCAGGACATCGGCCTGGGGATCTGGTCGAGACTGCGCGGGGCCTTTGGCTTCTTTGGCTACCTCCTCGGCTTGCTCCTGGTGCCCATCTATCTCTACTACTTCCTCCAGAACAGCCGCAAGATCGCCGATTCCTGGGCGGACTACCTGCCCCTGCGGGCCTCGCAGTTCAAGGACGAGGTCGTCGCCACCCTGACCGAAATCAACGGCTACCTGATCTCCTTCTTCCGCGGCCAGATGGTGGTCAGCCTCATCGACGGGGTGCTGGTGGCGGTGGCCCTGTCGATGATCGGCCTCCCCTACGCCCTGCTCATCGGGGTCTTCCTGGCCCTGCTGGGCTTGATCCCCTACATCGGCAACCTGCTGGTGATGGTCCCCGCGATGATCATTGCCCTGGTCCACTTCAGCGCGACCTCCTGGGGCGTGATTCCGCCGGGAGAGACGGCCGTGGTGGGGGAAACGGCCCAGGTGGTGGTCGAGGGAACGGGCAAGGCCAAGACCTATTTCGTGACCCAGGTCTCTGAAGACGGCAGTCGGGCCGAGGTCCTCCTCAATGCCTGGACTCTCATTCCCTTGCCCAATGTCTGGGTCTATCCGCTGATCGTGCTCGCGATTTTCGTCCTCCTGCAACAGATCAACGGCTTGGTCACGGCTCCCAAGATCGTGGGCGACTCCGTGGGGCTGCATCCCCTGACGGTGATCTTTTCCGTGATCTTCTGGTCCTTCCTCCTGGGAGGACTTCTCGGCGCGCTGCTGGCGGTGCCGCTCACGGCGGCCATCAAGGTCCTCTTCCGTCGCTATCTGTGGGAACGGCGCCTCGAGGCGGTGGTGGAGCGCCGCCTCACCGATCACCGCTCGGCGGATCCCGAGCCGGAAGGGCCGAGCGAAAGGCCCGACGGGGAGGGGCCGGTGACCGAGCCCATGCCCTAGCGTTCCGAGGATCGGACTCCCTCATCCGAGGCCCCCTCGCGGCTTGCGTCGGAAGGAAATGCGGCCATGCTATCGGCCACTCCATTCCCATGCAAAACGTCGACACCCAGAGACTCGCCGAGGAAATTCAGAAACAGAACGTCTGGGTCGAGGCGGTGCGGGAGGAAATGGGACGGGTCGTCGTGGGGCAGCGGGCCCTCATCGACCGCCTCATCGTGGGCTTGCTGACGAACGGTCACGTCCTCCTCGAAGGGGTTCCCGGATTGGCCAAAACCCTCACGGTGAACACCCTGGCGGGGGCCCTGTCGGCCCAGTTCCAGCGCATCCAGTTCACCCCGGACTTGCTCCCCGCCGATCTCATCGGCACCCTGGTGTTCAATCCGGGCACTAACGAATTCACACCCAAGCTCGGCCCGGTCTTTTCCAATCTCGTCCTCGCCGACGAAATCAACCGGGCTCCGGCGAAGGTGCAAAGCGCCCTCCTGGAAGCCATGCAGGAGCGGCAGGTCACCATTGGCGACACCACCTACCGCCTGCCCGATCCTTTCCTCGTGCTCGCCACGCAGAACCCCATCGACCAGGAGGGGACCTACCAACTGCCCGAAGCCCAACTCGACCGCTTCCTCTTCAAGGTGATCGTGGACTATCCCAGTGTCGAGGAAGAACGGGTCGTCCTCGACCGCATGGCCACCTCGGCGCCGAAGTTGAAGGTTCGGGCCATGGTCGACCCGAAGACCGTGATCGCCAGCCGGGAATTGGTGAACTACATCTACGTCGACGACGGGGTGAAGGACTACATCGTGCGTCTGATCCACGCCACCCGCTTCCCCGGGGAAATCGAACCCGCCCTGCAGCCCCTCGTGCGGGCGGGGGCCTCCCCGCGCGGCACCATCAACCTGACGCTGGCGGCGAAGGCCGCGGCCTTCCTCAAGGGGAGGGGCTACGTGGTGCCCCAGGACGTCAAGGAGCTCGTCTACGACGTGCTTCGTCACCGCATTCTGCTCAGCTACGAGGCGGAGGCCGAGGAGATCACCAGCGAACAGATTTTGGCGACAATTCTCGAAGGTCTCCCGGTGCCCTGACCGATCCAGACGCCTTGACCGATCCTCGAGGAGGGGCAAAAGAGGGGGATTCCTGCGTGGCGGGCGGCGTCGGCCTGGGCTAGAGTCCCTGCGGTGCGGCGCGCCCCTCCAGTGATCTCATGAAATTAGCGGCTCGTGTCTCGGTAGTGCTGTTTGCGATCGTCGCCGTGGCGGTCATCCTCCTCTTTTGGAAGAGGGAGGACCGGGCCCAGGCCATCGCTGAACTGGAACAACGCTACGAGGCGCAGCTCTCCCTCATCGAAGATGAGTTCTACCTAGGCTGTTCCAGTCCGAAGCTGGAATCCTTGGAGGAGTTCATCAAGCTGGCGCGTCGCGTCGGCGAACCCACCATCCTCGACTTCACAGGAGCGCCCAAACTCCGTTCCCTTGCCGGGGTCGGGCAGCTGCGCTCGCTGGTCTCGCTGGTGGCCATTGACTGCCCTTCCCTGAGTTCCCTTGAGGGCATCGGGGGTCATCCTTCCCTGAAGGAAGTGGTGCTCACCGACAGCGCGGCCTTGACCGACGCGTCGCCCTTGCGCGGACTGCCCCGTTTGAAATCGCTCGATTTCAGCGGCTGTGTCGCCCTGGGCTCGTTGGAACTGGTTGATCTTCCCGCCTTGGAGAACCTCTACTTGAGCCGGTGCCGCGCACTGACCAAGCTCGATTTAAGCGAACTGGGCGGCTTGCGTCAGCTGGCCCTGGATGAGTGCCGCGGCTTGCAGGAGATCCGCGGGATCGAATCCCTCCGCCAGCTCACGGACCTCGACTTGAGCCAGGTCAGTGGCTTGAAGGACTTCCCGGACCTCAAGGCGCTGCAGCAGCTGGTCGTGCTCGACATCCGCAACGTCGCCATCGAGGATTTTCAGCGGATCACGGTCTTGCCGAATCTGCGGATTCTGCGCATGGGCGGACAGGACAACATCGAAACCCTGGACGTGCTCTCGCCCTTGACGGGTCTGCGCGAACTGCATCTCGAGTCCTGCGCCCAGCTGCATTCTCTGCAAGGCATGCCGGCGGGCGTTTCCCAGTATGCCGGCTTTACGCGCTGTCCCCAACTGAAGTCCCTCGCCGGGATCGAGGCGGCCACCGGGCTGGAGCAGCTCGACCTCAGTGGATGTGCGAATCTCGAGGACGTCAGCGCCATTGCGCAGCTCACGCAACTGAGGCAGCTGAGCCTGGCGGGTTGCGCCGGGGTCACCGAGATCGGCTTCGTCGAAAAGCTGCCCGAACTCGTCATCGTCATGCTCGGGGGGTCGGGCGTGCCCCGCGGGACGGTGGACCAGCTGCAGCCCGCCAACGAAGAGCTGATCCTCGACTTCTCGGTTCCCGAACCGTGACGCGGGGCGCCTGTTAGGACGAGTCAGTTCTGGAAGCTGACGGTGCCCACCTCGATGAGGGTCCCGTAGAGCTTGGTCGTGGCGGAACGGCCCTCCAGCACGTGAAACTCGTCGAAGAGGGACACCCCCGCGGCGCTGCTTTCGCCGAACTCGAGCTGGAACTTGTAGAGGATGCCGTTGAAGTTGAGGAGTTCGCTGGCGGTGGGACTGGCCAGGCGGACGTAGTCGGCATCGGCCCAGAGGTTGTTGGGATTGTATTGGTTGGCGACGTTGATGAGCTCGAATTCGAAGGCAAAGGAGGTCGCCACCGCCACGCCATTCATGATGAAGTTCAGGTCGGTGGTGAAGGAGATCGAGTTCGCCCCGGTGTCGCTGAGAATGGTGCCGTTGAAGTAAGTGAGCGTTCCAATCTCGAAGCGCTCCCCGCTGGTGAGGTCGTTGAAGTTGAGCCCGTCAAATTTGAGGGAGCTCTGCTTCAATTGACTGCGGGTGTTCGCATCGACGTTTTCCCCGGGAAGGAGGTAGTCTCGTCCCCAGGCGAAGTAATCGGAAGAGGCCCCTGGGGCGAGGTTCGTGAGCATGTTGCGGTCACCCGTGGGATTGGAAAAGCTGCCCTTGGACTGACCCGAGATGACGGGTCTCTCCACGCCGAGATGGTGCTCGGAGACAGAACTGGTCTCGTGGTATTCCCCGAGGGCGACGGCGCGCGCCTCGATGTGGGCGCCTTCGGGATACTGGCTGCGGTCCAGGGTGAAGGGGCCATGATAGGGCAGCCAGGGACCGTTCCCGACGCGGTATTCCAGGCTCGAGATGGAGGCCGAATTCAGGTCGGTGAGGGTGACCTCGATTTCGCGGCCGGTGAAGAGGCCGAATTCAGGCAGGCTGGAAGTGATCAAGGGGGGCTCAAGCACGCCGGGCAGGGCGCCATAGCGGTGATCCACGCGGGGGCTGTTGCGGTATTGGTCACTCGTGGCGATGGCCTGGGCGGCGACGATGGTCCCGGGCGGCACCTGGAGGGGCCCCGTGTAGAGCTGCCAGTTTCCGAAATTGATCGAGTAGTAAAGCTCGGACGACCCCAGGGGATTGGGGTTGTGCAGCGAGAGGGGCAGGTCAAAGGCGTCGATGGGGAAGGCACCCGAAGTCAGGGAAAAAACGGGCGCGGCCAGCGGGGTGGCCCCGGAGGGAGAGGGAGAACCCGTGGGCGGGGGCGGGGGACTGTTCGGAACCTCCCCGACGGGGAAGTCGGTCGGCAGGGGAGGGCCGCTCGGAGCGGCGTCTTGATAGTCCCAAATCCAAGTGCTGCTGCCGGCGTAGAGCAGGGGGACCTTGGCCTCGGGCAGGGACTCTTCACCCGGGTCGCTTGCAGGCGGGAGGGCCTCGAGCCGGAAGGCCTTGATGCCGGGGCCCTCGCCGTTTTGCGCGAGGACGAAGCGCTGCTCGGCGGCATTCCAGTAGGCCCGCCACTGGTTGCCCTGGGCCTCGCCGGGGCTCTGCATTGTGAACGTGAGCCGCTCGTCCAACTTGGCTCCGCTGAGCCCGGGCACCCGTTTGGCTTGGGCAAAGCCCCGTTTGAGGCGGACGAGCACGTCCTCCGGACGGGTCACGCCGGACAGGTCTCCGCCGGAGGCCAGGTAGGCGACGATGCTCCGGTTGAGGGTGCTCACGTCGGAGAAGAGCTTCTGATCACGTGCCTTTCCGACCACGTGCGAGGTGGTCACGGTGCCGATCGCGGCAAGGATTCCCAACACCGCTACGGTGATGAGCAGCTCCGTCAGGGAAAACCCACGGGAGGAACGAGAAGACATGCTCTATAAAAATCATATTTATTATAATAAACAAGTGGATTTTTCGCCTTTCTTGGCTTCCAGGGGAAAGGCAGAATCCTCCCTTCGGAGGCTTGCGGTTCGACGGCGGCTGTGGTGATAATGCCTCCCATGAAGCGCCCCTTTTTCCTGGCTCTGTCTCTCCTGGCCCTCCCCTGGGGATTGCAGGCCCAGAACCCCTCGTCCCGCGGCGAGGGCGAAGAAACTGGATTGCCGGGCTTTTGGGAGGTGGTCACGGACGGCGGTCGGTTCCTCGTCCGGCTCGACAAGATCACCTCCGTGAGCGAGCAGGAATACTTGATCGACGGTGCGGTTCGAGTCTACGAATGCACCGTCGACACCAACGGCTCACAAACCGCCCGCTTTTACTACCTCGAGCCTCCCGTCGCGGCCCCGGGACTGACGACGGCCGTGACCGACCGGGTCCGCAACCTGGCCAGCCAGGCGGCGGACCGGGCCGGGGTGGCGGATCCCGAGACGCTCGTGACCAAGCACTATCCGGACACGACCCACGCCAAGACGAGCGAATACCGCGTAGCGGATCGGGCCACGGTCAGCCGGATCTACGATCACCTTCGCCGGGTCTGGGGGGATGGACAGGGGCGTGCCGGGGGAAACTTGCTGATGCTGCGCCAGCGTTGAGACTGCCCACAAGACGATGCAATACCGCGAGATTCCACACACCGAGCTGCGGGTCAGCCTCATCGGCCTGGGGACCATGACCTGGGGCGAGCAGAACACCGCCGCCGAGGCCTACGAGCAGATGGACTACGCCCTGGAGCGGGGGGTGAATTTTTTCGACACCGCGGAGATGTATCCCGTGCCTCCCCGTCCGGAGACCTGCCACGAGACCGAGCGCATCATCGGTCAGTGGTTCGCGAAGTCGGGCAAGCGGGACCAGGTCATCCTCGCCACCAAGGCGGTGGGGCCGCCTCCCCACGTCAGCCACGTGCGCGAGGGGATGCGCTTCAATCGCGCCAAGCTCACCGAGGCCCTCGAGGGGAGCCTGCGCCGTCTCCAGACCGACCGGATCGATCTCTACCAGCTCCATTGGCCGGATCGTCCCGTGCCCCTCTTCGGCCGGCGGGATTTCCAGCCCATCGGAGATCCTGACACGGTGCCCATCGAGGAAAGCCTGGAGGTGCTCGCCGACTTCGTTGCCCAGGGGAAGGTGCGCTACATCGGCCTTTCCAATGAGACCCCCTGGGGCGCGATGCGCTTTCTGGAACTGGCGCGCGGGGGCGCCTTGCCCCGCGTTTGCACCATTCAGAATTCTTTCAACCTGCTCAACCGCCACTTCAACCTGGGCCTCTCGGAAATCTGTCACGAGGAAGGCCTGCGTCTCCTGGCCTATTCTCCCCTCGCTTTCGGTCGCCTCTCGGGCAAGTATCGCGGCGGGCAGAAGCCTCCGGGAGCCCGCCTGACGCTGTTCTCCCGCTTTGCCCGATACAACGGCGAGCTGGCGGATGCGGCCATCGAGGCCTATGCCCGCATCGCCGAGGAGGCGGGTCTCGATCTCGCGCAAATGAGCCTGGCTTGGATCAACCACCAAGCCCAGGTCGCCAGCAACCTCATCGGGGCCACGACGATGGACCAGCTCAAGTCGAACATCGACAGCGCGGATCTCGAGCTCTCCGCTGAGGTGCTCCAGGCCATCGAGGCCGTGCATGCTCGCTTCCCCAATCCCTGCGCCTGAATTCGGCGGCCCGGGGTGAAGAAAAATCGTCGCGCGGGACCCTCCGCCATCGCGGGGAAATCCCAGTTGCGGCCTGGCTCCGGGGGCGCCACGATTCGCTTTCCCACCGCCATGACCGAACGTCCCACTGCTGTCCGCCATTGGATTCTCGCCGCGACGACCGCGGCGGCCTTCCTCATGTATCTCGACCGCATTTGCATGGCGGCGATCATGAATTCGGCTTCCTTCAAGGACGACATTCCCCTGAGCCCGCTCATGGACGGCTGGATCAAGGGAGCCTTCTTTGCCGCCTATGCCCTGGGCCAGCTGCCCGCCGGTTACTTGGCGGTGCGCTTCGGGGCGCGCCCCCTGATGTCCGCCTACATTGTGCTCTGGTCGGCCTTCACCGTGCTGACCGGATTTGCCTCGGGGGCGATCTCCCTGCTCCTGGCCCGGGTGGGTTGTGGTCTCGCCGAGGCCGGCGCTTATCCGATCAGCAGCGGTCTCTTGGCCAAGTGGTCCGAGTGGTCCAAGCGGGGTTTCACCAGCAGCGTGGTGTCCCTGGGAGGACGAGTGGGGGGCGCCCTGGCGCCCTGGCTGACGGTGACGGTCATTGCCGGCTTTGGCAGCTGGCGCTGGGCGGGTTGGATCTACGGCGCGGCCGGGATTCTCTTTGCGCTCTTCTTCTGGGTGGTCTTTCGGGAGCGTCCCCAGAAGCACCCCATGGTCAACGAGGCGGAGCTGGCCCTGCTGGAGGCCGGACGTCCGCCGGAGAGCGAGGAGAGCAATGAAAAGAAGGGCTACGTCTTTCCCTGGCGGCTTGCCCTCACCCACGGGAGCCTCTGGATGAACTCTGGCGCCCAGTTTTTCACCAACCTGGGATGGGCTTTCCTGGCGGTGTCCCTGTCCAAGTACCTGATCGATGTGAAGGGGGTGGAGCGCTCCCTGGCGGAGACGATCAACACCCTGGCGCTTTCCATCGGGATCCTCGGGCTCATCGTGGGGGGATTCTTCACCGATGCCTGCCTGCGCAAATGGGGGGTTCGGTTGGGGCGGATCATTCCCCTGGCCGGTTCGCGCTTTCTGGCCGCCTTCTTTTTCCTGCTGGCCCTGGCCTTCGACAACCCCTGGCTGCTGATGCTGACCTTTGGCATGGCCGCCTTTTCCACGGACTTCGGGCTGCCGGCGCTCTGGGCTGGGCTCCAGGAAATGTGTGGCCGTCACACCCCGCCGCTTTTCGGCTGGGCCAACATGTGGGGGAACATGGGGGCGGCCGTGGGCATCTGGATCTTGCCGGTGGTCATTCAGAGCCTTGATCACAACGGCGATTGGCGCGAGGGCATCATCTTCTGCGCCGTGGCCTTTGTGGTTTCTGGCCTCTTCTGCCTCGGCTTCAATGCGGAGAAGCGCATGGCCTGAGGCGCATTCCTCCCCCTTCTCGTCTCGGCAAAAGGGGAGGGGATTTCGCCGCGGCCTGGCGCCGAGGACCTTTCCCTGAATCAGCTTGATCTGCTTGGGCCCAGGCGCGCGGCGCATCCGGGCCAATCGGCCCTTGCTTCAGCTAGGCCCTTCCGTTCCGGTCCGGAATCGCTCGTCTTGGGTCCCTATCCCGGAGAGAGCCCTTTCTGGGGTGAGCGGACAGACCGGCAGATTCTCCCCTTCTTCCTTCACCCAGGCCTGCAAGGGGCCTGGGCTTGCGAGGAATCGGGAGGCGAATTGGGGACTGAATGGTCCCAGCCCCGACTCCCTCCTCAGGGAATGAGGGAGTTGAGGAGGAAGGTGCTTTCGCCCTGAGGCCCGTATTGCTCGAAGTTCTCGTATTGGATCTCGAACTCCCCGCTTCCGGAGTATTCCTCCTCGAGGTCGCGCAGCCAGTCTGCCATAATCCGATCCTGTGGGATGAGAAGCCACCAGAGCGGTCCGGTCGGCACGCTCACCACGGGGGAGGCCACCGGCGGGGGCGTGCCCACACCACCCTTTCCGCCGGGAAGCAGCGGAGAGAGCGGGGAAGTGGGCGGGGTCAGGCCGGCGCCGGGCACCACGGTGATGGTGTCGTAGTAGAAGGCGTAGCCCGCCGCATTGGCGGGAGCGAGACCGGTCTCCAGGGCATTGCCGTGCTCGAGGGGATCGTGGGGATTCTCGCCGAGAAGGTGGATGGCAAACTCGTCGTCCCTTTGGTGGTCGAAGGGATCGGGAGCGGCCCCGCGGAAGGCCTCCCCGTTGAGCAAGGCCCCGGCGGCGACCTGATTGTTGCCCCGGCGAGGCAGGTAGAAGCGCAGCCCGTCGGCCCCGTGGAACTCGCTGTCGGCGTCCGCCACGAGGGAGCCACTGTCGGGATTGGTGGGATCCAGGCTGCCCACGGCGATCTGGGTGTCGCCGGTGACGAGGCCGGCCGCGCTCGCCGCGTTGAGATGGCCGATCATTCCATCCGACAGCACGAGGTCGCGGGCGACTTGCACGCGAATCTGGCCGGCGAGCTCCGCCACCGTCGCGATGGGGGCAATGTTCGCCTGAAGGTCGTGTCCATGACCGATCTTGGCGTAGGAGGAATGGATTCCATTGGGCGCGCGCAGGGACATTTGACCACCCGAGACGACCGTCAGGTCCCCCCTGAGCTGGGTTTGTGTGGAGGTCCCGAGATGCCCGAGTTGGGCGTAGGCCAGGGTGCCGCTGCCGGCGAGGAGATCAAGGTCTCCAGCGACGGAGAAGGAGAGGTCACCGCTCAGTTCCTGAGACTGGCTGTTGAAACCGCCATGGCCGATGTGGGCGCTGGCGCTGCGGCCCGAGCCGGCGGCGAGAAGCAGATGGGCGCCGCCCGTGATTTGGATGCCCTGATCCTCCACCTTGCCTCCGTAGCCGTAACCCCCATGGCCGATCTGGGAGAGCGCGTAGAGACCGCTGCCCCCCAGAAGCTCGATGTCGCCTTCGGCAGAGAGCTCGATGAAGCCCTGGGCCTGTCCCGACATTTGGCGTCCGGCGTGACCGATTTGGGCGAGGCTATGGGTGCCGCTTCCGGCTTGCAAGGTCAGCGTCGCTCCGGACAGGATGGTGAGGTCTCCCCGAGAATCTCCCGAGGCCCCGGTGCCGGCATGGCCGATGCGTGCGGCGCTTTCCTCTCCGGCACCGCCGCGCAGGAGGAGCGCGTCCTCGCTGGAAACAAAGAGCGCCCCACTGCGGGTGCCGTTCATCAGGGCTCCCCCGTGCCCGATCTGGGCTCCGGAGAGCAAGCCGCTTCCACCGAGCAGGTCGAGACGGCCGCCCGAGGCGACGTGGAGGTCGCCACTGGCGGTGTAGGGCCGGCTTTGGGTAGTGGTGCTCCCATGCCCGATCTGGGCCTGTTGGTAGAGGCCCTGGCCCCCTTTCAGTTCGATGAGCGCTCCCAAGGCATCCGACTGCACGCTGATGTTTCCGGTGAAGTTAGAGGCCGTCACGGCGGAATCGTAGCCACCGTGTCCGATCTGGACGTGGGCCGCCTCGCCTGCGGCCTGGCTTGCGTCCAGGCTCACTCCCTCCAGGGTGCGCACCGAGATGTCAGCGGTCTTGTTGCCGGAGAGGCGATAGCCCCCGTGGCCGATTTGCGAGAAGGCCCCCAGGCCTCCGCCCGCGATCATCTCCACGGCGCGCGCCTGCACGGCGATGGACTCACCGGCGAGGCCGTAGCTCACCGTGGTGGCCCCATTGCCGTAGCCGCCGTGACCCACCAGGGTGTAGGCCTCGTTGCCCGCCCCGGATTGCATCCTCAGCAGGCCGCTGCTGTTCAGTTCGATGCGGCCCGAGGCGTCGTAGTTGGCCCCCGTGCCATTGCCGCCGTGACCGATGTGGGCATAGGAGTCCCAGCCGCTGCCGACCAGGGAGAGGCCGTCGCTTTGTCCCACGACGATGTCGCCCCGCTTCGTGCCCGCGGCGTTGCGTCCGCCGTGCCCGATCTGCGCATAGGTCGCGGAGAGCTGGTTGCTGGTCGCGCTGCTGCGCCCTTGCACGAGGATCTCGCCGCCGCCGGCCCCCTGTCCGGTGACCGGGTTGTAGTTGAGGTAGATGTCCGTGTGGTGGGTGCGGGAGGCGCCCCCCGACTGGTAACCGCCGTTGCCGATCTGGGCGTAGGACCAGGCGCTGCTTCCGCCGATCACCTCGAAGCCCTGGTCGGCGATGAGGACGAAGCGGTCCCCGGCCAGGCCGTAGTTGCCGTTGGTGTTGACGAGACCGCCCATGCCGATCTGGGAATAGGCGCCGTAGCCGGAGGCCAGCACCGAGATCTGGCCGCTGGCTTCGATCCAGATGTTGCCACTGGCGTCCCCGCCCTTGTAGGTGGTGCTGCCGACGTTGCCGCCGCCGTGCCCGATCTGGGTGTAGGCATAGTTGGACGTGCCGGACTGGAGGAGGACTTGGCGAGCCCCGAGGATGGAGAGGTCCCCGCGATGGGAGGCGTTGAGGCTGAGACCGCCGTGTCCGATTTGGGCGTAGGCCTGAACTCCGCCGCCGAGGAGGGAGAGGTCGCCGGGTTCGGCAAAGCGAATGGCGATGTGGCCGCGGTGCTGGTTGCCGTCGGTGCTGCCATTGCCGCCGTGACCGACTTGGGCGTAGGCGTTTTGCGCGGATCCGGCCTGGAGGAGAAGGCCTCCGGCCTTGGCGTGGAGGAAGAGGTCGGAAGTGGCGCCCTGGTTGGCCGCGGTGGGGCGATAGCCCAGCTGGGAGCCCGCATTGGCGGCGCTGCCGCCGAGGATGTGGACGGCGTGACCGGCGGCCACGACCTGGCCGAGTCGGGAACCGACGCGAACGGCGGTGGTCTGGGTGGGGGAGCCGATGCTCAGGACGCTTCCGTCCCGACCGAAGGCCTCGGGCGAAGCCTGCAGCGCGGCGTCGGGGGAGAGATCGCGAATCCAGTATTCGCGGAAGGTCGGCGCTCCGGCGGCATCGGACAGGGTCTCTCCGGCGGTATGGAAGGGCAAGACCGAGGGATCCCAGCCGGCAATGAGGTGGATGTCCCCGCTGCCCTGGTTGATCAACTCGGCGAGCACCCGCAGATGTGAGTGGGAGAGCAGATTGAGGTCGTAGGACGAATTGACCGCGAGACGGGCGCCCATTTCGATGCCCTCGCTGCCAGTTCCGATGAGGGTGAGGTGCCCGGCGTTGAGGTGGTTCGTTAGGTAGGTCGCCAGAGTGGAGGGCACGCGCAGCAGGCCGCCGCCTGAATCTCCGGAGACCGTGTCCATGGAGCGAGCCCGGATGGTGAGGTCGGCATGGCTGATGCCTCCCGCCGTGCTGGTGCGGTGGCCGATGGTCGAGGAGGCCCCGACCAGGGAGATTTCGCCCGCGACATCGATGAGGATGTCGCCTTGGCGCGTGCCCGCGGACGAATTGGGAGAGCCGTGGCCGATAAAGACCCCGCCGGCGGTGGTCGACGCCTGGGTGGAGTCCAGCTCCAGGCTGCCTTCGCGGGAGATCACCTCGATGACCTCCCCCGCCTTGCCCATCGGTCCATAGGAGGCGGCGCCTCCGTGTCCGATGATCACGCCGGCGTAGCGGGAGGTGCCAGCTCGCATGACGATGTCTCCCTGAGCGTGGACACGGACCGAGCCGTTCATGCCGTAGTCGGGGTGGCCGGCCGCGTAACCGCCGTGCCCGATCTGGGCGCCGTGGAGTCGGATGTCCGGCGTGACGAGGCCGTTGCCCCCTTCGATGAGGACGCCCCCGCGGAGCACGTCCACGAGGATGTCCCCGCTGAGTCCGGTGGCGTAGAGGCTCGTGTTGTTGCTGTGTCCCCGGTGCCCGATGGCGGCGAAGCTGTAATAGGAGTTGACGGTGGCATCGGCGTAGTCCCCGCGGGGGGCGCGAATGGTGACACCATAGTCGTCCAGTCCCGCCTCGGTGCCGGTGGTCACGGTGATGTTCCCGGAATGGTTCCCGGAGGAGTTGAAATAGGAGGTGTGGCCGATGAGGGACCAGGCGTAGTTGCCGACATTGGTGCCGGCCAAGAGGTCGAGCTTCCCGCCGGCCGTGACTTGGACATCGCCCTGGTAACCCAAATCGGAGGGGATCACGCCCACGACGGCGGCGTAACCACCGTGACCGATCTGGGTGCCCGCGTAGCTGATGTTGGTGAAGTTCTGGTACTGGGGGGAAACGAGGCGGATGTGGCGTCCGGCGCTCACCGAGATGGCGCTTTCCTCAAAGCTGGAGAGCAGTTGGTTGTGGCTGCCATGACCGATCTTGGCGGAGCTATAGGCGCCGCTTCCGGAGAAGAGCAGGACGTCCCCGGCGGCCTCGATGAGAATGTCACTGGCGCCGATGGAGGAACGCGCCACCGAGGTGAGGCTGCGGCCTCCGTGTCCGATCTGCACGGAACTGGTATCTCCGCTGCCCCCTCGGGCGGTCACGCTGCCTCCGGAGATCAGGGTCAGGTCCCCTTCGAAATGACCGGGCTGGCGGGCCCCGCCGTGGCCGATTTGGGAATAGGAGTTGGCGCCGGTGCCGGCCTGCATGAGGACATCGCCGGAGCCCACGATCTCAATGTTTCCGGTGCCGTTGCCGGAGCCATAGGTGCTCGACACGGCCGAGCCGCCATGACCAATTTGGGTGTAGGCGTCGAGGGCCGCCGAGTTCATCGTGAGAGCGCCCCATCCGGACAGGAGGATGTCGCCGCTGCGGTCTCCCACCCAGGCGTTGCCTCCATGGCCGATGTGCGCGTAGGCGCCGGTTCCCGTGCCTGCCGTCAGCCCCACTTCCCCCACTTCGCAAAAGCGAATGCTGATGGGCGCGTCGATGCGGGCCGTGGGGGACTGGGTGCCGCCGTGACCGATTTGGACGTAGGAATGGGCTTGCGTGCCGCCATTCAGGGTGAGGCCGCCCCCCTTCACGTGGAGGGCAATGGCACCGGTGACGTCCCCGCTGCCGTCGGGGCGGAAGCCGATCTGCGTGGAGGCATTGGCCGTGGTGTTGCTGGCGTAGAGGGTGATCCCGTAACCCGCCACGGTGGTGCTCCCCACGCGGCTGCCGATGCGAACGGGCGCGGTTTGCGTCGGAGAGCCCAGAATGACGCGGGCCTCTCCATTGCCGTAGGTGTCGCAATCATTGAAATCGATGCTCAGCCCCGGATTGGAGATGATGGGATCGCGGAGTTCCCCATTGTTGTAGGTGACGTAACCGGGGGTCGTGCTGCCGACGCCGTTCCAGCCCGCGACAATGGTGATGTTGCCCGTGCCGCCGTTCTGGTAGCTGTTCAGGATGGTCACGTTGCCTCCGGTGACGATGTAGAAGTCGTCGGAGGTGTTCACGTAGCGATCTCCCCCAGCGAAGGTGTAGTTCGAGTTGCCGGAATCCTGGATGGTGATCGCCCCCAACCCGATGTTCCCTTCGATCAGGGTGCTTTCGTGAGTGGAGCTGTAGCTCGGCATGAGGATGCTTCCGTTGATCACCTTCTGGTAGCCGTCACCGCCGAGATAATCCTCAGGCAGCAGGCCCTGATCGTTTTGGTGGAAGTAGTAGACATTGGACTGCTGGGCCGCTCCGTTGCCCCCACTGCCGACGAGGTCCCCCTGGGCGAAGAGGTGGACGCCGCCACCGCGCTGTCCCTGGGAGCTGTGGGCGCCGTCCCCGTGGCCGAACATGGCGTAGGCCCCGGCCCCAGTGCCCCCGGTGAGCGAGAGATCGCCGTTTTCAGCCACGACGTAGAGGTGGCCGTTCATGCGGCCATTGCTGTCGGTGCCGCCGTGGCCGACCTGGGCATAGGTGCCACTGGCACTGCCCCCCACGAGGGCGATGCCGTCGCTTCCTTGGGCGACGACGACGATCTTGCCTTCGCGATCGCCCGTCACCCCGGCGCCTCCGTGGCCAATCTGCACGAAGCTCGTTTCCGCCGAGGCGGCCGAGGCATCGAGGAGGATCGATCCGCCAAAGGTCACGTAGATGTCGCCGGAAAGGTTGCCATACATCGGGATGAGGGGATCATCGCTGGCCCCGCCATGACCGATGAGGGCGTAGTGCCGGAAGTCTGTGGCGGTGCCTCCCGCGGGGACCCGCATGAGCAGATCGCCAGCCCCCTTGACCTGGATACTCCCCTGATGATGGCCGGGAAGACCCGTGCCGCCGTGGCCGATCTGGGCCGAGCTGGAGCGGCCGCGACCCGCGAGGATGGAGACATTGCCGGTGAGGGCGTCCACCAGGATATCGCCGCGGTAGCTGCCCGCCCGAGTCGTGCCCTTGTGAACGCCCCCGTGACCGATCTGCACGAGGTTCCAGTCGTAGCTCTGAGCTTGATAGGCGTCGAGCACGATGTCGCCAGTGGCGGTGGTGACGCGGATATCGG
Organism: uncultured Akkermansia sp.; assembly: GCA_964552315.1. Lineage (GTDB taxonomy): Bacteria > Verrucomicrobiota > Verrucomicrobiia > Verrucomicrobiales > DEV007 > Arctic95D-9. Next base: position 16,812 of record CAZKGI010000005.1, read on the forward strand.
CATCGGTGACGATGGTTGCGGGGTTGTTGTTGGTCCCCGGGTCGTAGCCCCCGTGGCCGATGCGGCTCGTGCTGTAGGAAGCCTCACCGTTGCGGAGAAGGATGCCCGTCTGGGCGCTCACGTCGATGTCGCCTCCCTTGAGGCCGCCCCCGAACATGCCCCCGTGCCCGATTTGAGCATAGGATTCCCCCGCCGCGCCGCCGCTGGCACCGCCCGGCTTGGCGGCATCATAGGATCCGATCATGGTCAGGGATCCATCGGAGACCACTTCCACGCTTCCATTTTGCGTTCCTGCAGAGGCACGCCCCCCGTGTCCAATTTGGGCGTGGGTGTAGCGGTCTGCTCCGCCGCGCAGGAGGATGTCGCCCCCCTGGGTGGTTTTTACGGAAAGGTTTCCAGTGACCGTGCTTGCGGAGCTGGAACCGCCATGCCCGATCTGGGCGTAGGAATCGATGTTGACAATGGCGTCGGTGGAGTCGCCTCCGCCGACCAGTTGGATGCCACCTCCGCCGGATTCCACTTGGATGTCGCCCGTCTTTACCCCCGTGGCGTAATAGCCCCCGTGCCCAATGAGGGCGTATTGGTAAAGATTGCGGCCCGCTTGAAGGGAGATGGCCGCCGTCGCGGAGCTGGCCAGGACCTGGATATTACCGGTTTGCACGCGCGTCGCGGTGTCCGCCACCTCGTTGTAGCCGCCATGACCGATCTGGACCCAGGCGTAAGCCCCGTCGGCCTGAGTGGCATCGAGACGCACTCCGTCCTGGGTGATCACCGAGATGTCGGCGATTTTGTCTCCGAAGAGGCGATAGCCCCCGTGGCCGATTTGCGAGAAGGCCCCCAGGCCTCCGCCCGCGATCATCTCCACGGCGCGCGCCTGCACGGCGATGGACTCACCGGCGAGGCCGTAGCTCACCGTGGTGGCCCCATTGCCGTAGCCGCCGTGACCCACCAGGGTGTAGGCCTCGTTGCCCGCCCCGGATTGCATCCTCAGCAGGCCGCTGCTGTTCAGTTCGATGCGGCCCGAGGCGTCGTAGTTGGCCCCCGTGCCATTGCCGCCGTGACCGATGTGGGCATAGGAGTCCCAGCCGCTGCCGACCAGGGAGAGGCCGTCGCTTTGTCCCACGACGATGTCGCCCCGCTTCGTGCCCGCGGCGTTGCGTCCGCCGTGCCCGATCTGCGCATAGGTCGCGGAGAGCTGGTTGCTGGTCGCGCTGCTGCGCCCTTGCACGAGGATCTCGCCGCCGCCGGCCCCCTGTCCGGTGACCGGGTTGTAGTTGAGGTAGATGTCCGTGTGGTGGGTGCGGGAGGCGCCCCCCGACTGGTAACCGCCGTTGCCGATCTGGGCGTAGGACCAGGCGCTGCTTCCGCCGATCACCTCGAAGCCCTGGTCGGCGATGAGGACGAAGCGGTCCCCGGCCAGGCCGTAGTTGCCGTTGGTGTTGACGAGACCGCCCATGCCGATCTGGGAATAGGCGCCGTAGCCGGAGGCCAGCACCGAGATCTGGCCGCTGGCTTCGATCCAGATGTTGCCACTGGCGTCCCCGCCCTTGTAGGTGGTGCTGCCGACGTTGCCGCCGCCGTGCCCGATCTGGGTGTAGGCATAGTTGGACGTGCCGGACTGGAGGAGGACTTGGCGAGCCCCGAGGATGGAGAGGTCCCCGCGATGGGAGGCGTTGAGGCTGAGACCGCCGTGTCCGATTTGGGCGTAGGCCTGAACTCCGCCGCCGAGGAGGGAGAGGTCGCCGGGTTCGGCAAAGCGAATGGCGATGTGGCCGCGGTGCTGGTTGCCGTCGGTGCTGCCATTGCCGCCGTGACCGACTTGGGCGTAGGCGTTTTGCGCGGATCCGGCCTGGAGGAGAAGGCCTCCGGCCTTGGCGTGGAGGAAGAGGTCGGAAGTGGCGCCCTGGTTGGCCGCGGTGGGGCGATAGCCCAGCTGGGAGCCCGCATTGGCGGCGCTGCCGCCGAGGATGTGGACGGCGTGACCGGCGGCCACGACCTGGCCGAGTCGGGAACCGACGCGAACGGCGGTGGTCTGGGTGGGGGAGCCGATGCTCAGGACCCCGGCTCCATTGCCCGCCGCGTCGTTTCCATACCAGATCCCGCTGGAGTCGAGGGGGGGGGAGACGCTGCCCACGCTGAGGACGGGATCACAGAAATCCCCTCCCGTGTAGGAGACCGTTGCGGGGGCCAAGGCCGTGCCATCCCAGCCCGCCACCAAGACCACCGATCCGTTGCCGGATTGCTGGTAGCTGGAGAGCATCGTCAAATCTCCACCAATGAGGAGGTGCAGGTCGTCGGCGTTGTTCAGATTGAGTTCGGGACCTTGAATGGTCAGGTCGATGTCGTTGGCGAGAGCGACGGAAACCGGACCGGAACCCAGGTTGCCGTGAATCATGGTCGAGAGTCCGTCCAGGGCCGAGTCGGCCACTTGGGTTCCACCCTTGGACCAGATTTGGAGGCCTTGCCCCCCGAGGTAGTTGGCCGCGGTGAGCCCCCCTTGGCTTTGGTGGAAGAGGTGAGTGTTGGCGAGACCGGCTCCGTTCACCGCCCGGAGGGCCCCGTCCGCAAAGAGGTGCAGGCCGCCGGAACGGGTGCCGCTGGTCGAGGTCCCGCCCCCGTCGCCATGGCCGATCATGGCATAGCTGCTGAGGTCGCTGCCCCCGTAGAGGCCGAGATCTCCCCCCTGGTCAGCCACCACGGTGATTTCGCCGGAGAGGTTGCCCCCGGAATTGTGCCCGCCGTGTCCGATCTGGGCATAGCGAGTGGCCCCGCTGCCTCCAGTGAGCTCGATGGAGCCGTCCGTGGACACGAGGGTGATGTCGCCCTCGTGATGGCCCGCGCTTTCTTCGCCCCCATGGCCGATCTGCGCATAGCCGAAGGATCCGTTGCTCAGGGCGGCGTGGAGGAGGACTCCGTCTCCGACGACCACACAGATGTCCCCCACGTGGCTTCCGGCACTGCGGACCCCGCCGTGACCGATCTGGACGTAGTTGTAGCTGGCGCCCCCTCCACCGGCGAGCATGTTCAGTGCCCCGCCGGCGTGAATCTCGATGTTGCCGGCGTAGCCGGTGGCCCCTTGTCGGGGGGCGTCGTAGCCGCCGTGTCCGATGCGGGCGTGGGCGCCGTTGCTGGCGGCCCCGGCCCCTCCGGCGCCGCCCTGCAGGGTCAGGTTGCCACCCACCTCCACGGAGATGGGGCTGGCGACAAAATCGAGGACGGGGTGGCGGGCACCGCCGTGGCCGATCTGGGCATAGGCATTGATGCCCGCGCCGCCACGCAGGGTGAGGTCGTTTCCGACGAGCACGGCGATGTCCCCACCGAGGCGGGCGGTGGTGGAAGTGGCGTTGTCGTAGCCCCCATGGCCAATGAGGACAAAATTTTCCCGGGATTTCCCACCGAGGGCGAGAAGATCCCTGCCGGCCTCCACCAGGATGGCACCGGTCAGGGACATGTTGGCCACGGCGTCGCGATCACCGCCGTGCCCGATCTGGGCATAGGAGGCAAAGCCGGAATGATCGTTGCCCGGCCAACTGCCGTTGCCCAGCAACCCGACTTCATACTTGTTGGCGACCACCTGGATGTCCTGTTGGGCGGCCACGCGAATGCGCCCGCTGGCCTCCAGGGTGGCCCCCGTGCCTCCTTCGCGCCGATTGTAGCCGATCTGGGAGAAGCGACGTTCCCCGACTCCGGCGCCGCCGGTGTAGGCGCCGCCCCAGACGTAGACATTGGCCCCCGCGACATTGGTTTCCCCGGTGCGGCTGGCCACCATCACGGCCCGGTCGGCCGCGCTCAGGTCGGGCTTGGCCCCAATCCAGAGACTGCCCCCACCGGCTCCGTAGGCGGCGGGATTGTCGAAGATTTCCGCATCCATCTGGATGTCGCGCACCCAGTATTGGCGCGGTTCTCCGAGAGGGCCGGTCACGGTGGCTTGCCCGCCGGAGAGGGGAGCGGAGGAGGGATTCCAGCCCGCCACCAGATTCACCGCCCCGGAGCCCTGGTTGACGGCGTGGGCGCTGACGTAAAGGTGGCTTTGTGAGAGCAGGTTCAGGGAATGGGCATGCTGGTGGCGGATGTCGGAGGAGAGCCAGAGGCCCTGGGAGCCCGTGGCGATGAGGCTGACATGGCCCCCTGCGAGATTGCCGAGAATTTGGGAGGCGAGGTTGCTGTCGATGTGGAACAACTGCCCGCCGGAATCGCCGCTGGCGCGGTCCAGGGAGCGGGCCCGGATCGTCACGTCGGCCTGGCTCAACGCATTGGCGGTATTGCTGCGATGGCCGATGGAGGACTTGCCATCGCCGACCAAGGAGATTTCTCCGGCCACATCCACGAGGATGTCTCCGCGTCTCAAACCGGAGGTCACCGTGGAGGAGGCGGGGAGCTGAGCGCCATGGCCGATCATGGTACCCCCCCGGTTGGTGCTGGTCGCCAGGGAGGAGTCCATCTCGAGACTGCCATTCATGGAGACCACGGTGATGTCGCCCTCCATCGGACCGAAGGAACCGTAGCCCCCGTGCCCGATCATGACCATGGCCTGTCTCGACGTGCCGGAGCGGAGTAGGATGTCCTGGTCCACCAGCACGCGAATGGAGCCGGAGAGGCCATAGAGGTCGTGACCCGCCTGGTAGCCCCCGTGGCCGATGGACGCCCCGTGGAGGCGAATGTCAGGGGGCGTGTCCGCGGCGGTGGAGCCATCCACGCCGTCGCCGCCTATCAGGGAAAGCCCGCCTCTCTGGACGTCGACGAGAATGTCGCCCTCCAATCCGGTGGAGTAGAGACTGAGGTTATTGCTGTGCCCACGGTGGCCGATGGAGGCAAAGCTGTAATACCCCCCGGACCCGGTGAGCGTCCCCGCCAAGGGCTGGTAATCCCCATAGCCGGCCTGGACGGTGAGGCCGTATTCGTTCAAGCCGGCGACGGTGCCGGTGCGGACGGTGATGTCGCCGCGGTGATATCCGATCGAATTGTAATAGGAGGTGTGGCCGACGAGGGACCAGTTGTAGCTCGTGGCATTTTTCCCTGCGGTGAGTTCCATCTTGCCTCCGGCGGTGACGTCGATATCCCCGCTGTAGCCCAGGTTGGAAGGGGCGACGCCCACGGTGGCCCCGAAACCGCCGTGGCCGATTTGGGTGCCCGAGTTCGAAACGGCGGTGTAGGTAGCGAACTGCGGGGAAATGAGACGAATGTGGCGCGAGGCCGACACGGTGATGGGGCTTTCCCCGAAGCTGGCCAGCTTGAGGTTGTAGTTGCCGTGACCGATCTTGGCACCGGTGGACCCGCCCGTTCCGGAGAGGAGTTGGAGGTCCCCATTGCGGGCCAGAACCGTGATCGCGGAAGCGGCGATGGTGGACGTGTCCGCGGTGGAAGTGGGTCCGTTGCTGCCATGCCCGATTTGCACCGTGGAATAGGAGCTGCTCCCACCGGTGCCCGTGATGGCGCCTCCGGCATCGACAAGGATGTCGCCGCCGAGATGCCAGATGTTGTTCGAATTGGACGCCGCGCCCCCGTGGCCGATCTGGGCATGGGCGTAGGCGCGGCTGCCGGCGGTGGCGACCACGTCTCCGCTAGTGACCAGAGACACATCGCCGCTGAGGGTGCTGGTGCTAGGGTTTCCGGCTCGGGCGCCCCCGTGTCCGATCTGGGCGTAGCTGTAGTTGTTTTGCCCGGCGAGCAGGTAAACACTGCCGTTGTTTGCGGTGACCTCGACGTCCCCGCTGGCGGAGAAGAGCACGCTGTTGCCATAGCCGCCGTGGCCGATCTGGGCGTGATTGTAAAGGGGAGAGGTGTTGTTTCCCCCTCCCTGAAGGACCAGGTCTCCCGAGCCCACGGAAACGATGACATTCCCGCTCATGTCGCCGAAAAAATCGCGGCCACCATGACCGATCATGGCATGGGAGAAGGTGCCGAGAGCGGGGGCTTCCAGTCGCAGGCCCCCCGCCTCGAGTTCAACTTCGACGTTGCCGGAGAGGGTGAGGTTGGGGCCCAGGGTGATTTGATTGGCCAGGTGTCCAATGTGGGCGGCGGCATAGTTACCGGGGCCGGCGTTCAGCACGATCCCGTCCGCGCTACCCGAGCCATGGGCGTGGACGATGGTGTTGCCGGAGAGGCTGCTCCCGTCGAAAATGTTGTATCCGCCACTGCCAATGGCGGCATAGTTGGCGGTGGAATTGCCGCCGCTAAGGCGGATGCCGCCATTCAGGGCTGTGACGCTGACATCGCCGCTGATAGCATTGGAAGAAGAGTAGGCGACATGCCCGATTTGGGCGAAGAGGGGCGTGCTGCCTGTGCCGCCGCTGAGCTCGATACCCTGCCCGGCGGTGATCGTAATGTGACCCGAGTGGTCGCCGTCGGTGAGCAGTCCTCCATTGCCGATGAAGGCGACATTGTTGGCCTCGTGGTGTCCCGCGGCAATGACCAGGGTGCCGCCGGCGCTGAGGGTGATGTCCCCCTTGTAGCCGCGACCGGAACCGGCCGTCACGGGAATGACGAGATTCTGCGTTTCTGGTACGGAATCGAGAATGAAATCGGCATTGTAGCCACCATGTCCGATCTGGGCCTGGGCGCGGGAGTTGTTCTCGCTCCCTGCGACGCCGTCTCCCCCGCGCACGGTTACGTCGCCACCGACGAGAATATCGATCGCGCTCTCGGTGAAATCGGCCAGATAGTGATTGCCGCCCCCGTGCCCCACCTGCACGTGGGCATGATAGCCAAGGCCTGCCAAGAGACTGAGGTTGCCTCCCACACGAAGGGTGATGTCACCGCCCAGGGTGGCGAGGTTGGTGCCGTCGTCGTCGTCGGGATTGTCGTAACCCCCGTGACCGATACTGGCGTGGTTGTTGTAAGCGAGACCTCCCCGCAGGCTGAGGTTCCCCCCGGCTTCAACGATGATTTTACCAGAGAGCTGCATGTCGCGCACGGAGTCTCGCTCGCCCCCGTGACCAATCTGGGCAAAGGAGGCATTGCCGGTGTTGTCCGTGCTGGCCGTCCATCCGCTGCTTCCCCGGATGCCGACTTCGTACTTGTTGGCCACCACCTCGACGTCATGGCGGGCGGCGACACGGATGCGTCCGGTGGCGGGGTTGGCAATGGTGGTGCCGGCATCCCGCCTGTTGTAGCCGATCTGGGAGTAGCGCTGAGCCCCCACGTTGATTCCGCCGGTGTAGGCCGCGCCCCAAACGAGAACGTCGTAGCCGGCTACGTTGGTTTGTCCCGTGCGGCTGCCCACCGCCACGGAACGGTCAGCGGCTATGTTCGGTGCGCCGCGCGAGCCCACATAGACGCTGCCCCCGTTCTGTCCATAGGCATTGGGATTGGCGAAGAAATGGGTATCCATGTCGATATCGGAGGCCGTGGTGGCGGTTCCCGGAAGCGTGGCGTGGGGTGCGGCCCCGCCGGCCGTGAGGCTCGCCAAGGGCAGGAGGGTGGAATCCCATCCGGCGACGAGATTCACATTGCCGGAACCGCGGTTGAGGATGTCGTCGCCGATGTAGAGGTCGCCTTCCGCCAGCAGAGTGAGACTGTTGGGGGAATCGTAGCGAAGCGGATCATTGACGGAGATGTGGCCCGCCTCGTTCGCCGCGGGATCGAAAGTGGAAACGACGACGTGGTTGGAGCCGATCAGGGTTTGCAGCGTGCCGGTGTTGAGGTTCGTCCCCGACGAGGCCGCGGTGCTGATGCTGAGGTTCCTGGGATCGAGCAGGAGCACGCCATTGGCACCGCTCTCCGCGAGGGTTGAGACTCGTCCGTCGACGAGCAGGCGTTCGCGTCCGGAAACTTCAACGAGTCCTCCCTGTCCGCTTCCCCGGCCCAGGGCGGTGATGTCGCCCCGGAAGAGGGTGTCGCCATCGGACCAGAGGACGACGCTGCCGCCGTCCCCGACCAGGGTGGCGTCGGCACGGATTTCGGCCCCCTCGGCCATGGAGAGCTGGCGGGCATTCGGGATCTCACTATCGCGCCCCTGCAGGCCGCCGCCGATCCTGACAGAACCTCCTCCGCTGGTGCCGCTGACATCAATGCTCGACCCGGCATTCAGGGCGATTTCGGGCGAGGACACCACCACCTGGCCTCCTTGGCCCCCATGGCCGACCGTCGAGATCTTGGCCCCGATCTCTGTCGCGTCGCTGGTTTCGATGCGGATGTTGCCTCCGCGATTGAGTCCCTCGGCGCGCAATTCTCCGTCCACCTTGGCGTAAGCCGCGGCAATGAGGATTGCTCCCCCGGATCCCGACCCCGAGGAAGTGGCCCGGATGGAGCCGCTGTTGGAGACCTGTCCCCCCAGCGCCTGCAGATGGACCCGGCCGCCGGCGCGCTGGACGCCCGTCGCCCGAATGCTGCCCTTGTTGTTGATGGCGAGGGCGTAGTGATTCCCGTGGGCCTTGAGCTCCGCCGCGGCCCCTTCGATGGTGCCATCGTTGAGAATGCCCGTGCCACTGACTCCGGAGCCCGTCGCCCGGATGTAGATGCGCTCCCCTGCGGCCCCGTCGTCCGCCTTGATCAGGACTTCCTGTCCGGCGGCGAGCCCGACCGTTCCCTGCGGGGCGTGAATGCTTCCGCTATTGACGATGTGGTGGCCGATGAGGAAGACATCGCCCCCGATGGCATTGATGCGTCCGAGGTTGGTGACGCCAGCCGTGCTGTGGCCTTTGAAGACCAGGTCGCCTCGGGAGAGGAATTCTCCATTGGAGACGTCGAGGGTCGAGAGCACCAGGCCGTGCACGTCGATGCTGCCGCTGGGGCCCACCAGGATGCCGTTGGGGTTGATGAGGAAGACGTTCCCGTTCGCGCGCAGGGAACCGTGAATTTCACTGGCGTTTCCGCCGACCACCCGGTTGAGCACGGCCGAGTTGGAACCAGGCTGCAGGAAGCGGGTCATCTCCCCGGCGTTGATGGAAAAGCTCTCCCAATCGAGGATCGCATTCTGGGAGCTTTGTCGCACGCTGAGCACTCCTCCCTGCTTGGTGAAGGAGACGTCGCCATGGACGACAACCCCACCTTGCGGATTGGCGGCCGCCGGCCCGCTCCACCAGCCTATGGCCGGGAAGAGGAAGGCAACCACCAGCGTCCGGATCGTTCCGGATCGCAGAGGAGATAGGCTGGGTACACAGGTCGCCGGTAGAGCGCTGCTTTTCATATCAGAGGAGGAGGGAGAAAGCTGGACCTGAAATTAGCAAGTTGCGGACCAAGGTGGAGGGAAAGGCGAGCAATGAAAGTGGAATTTCAGATTTGATCTGAGCTGAATTATTAAAATTGGGAAAAGCAGGAGATGGGAAAGGGGAGGGGGTCACGTCCCAGGCCGCCACTCTGCGCTGGAGTTGGCTCGTCTCGCTCGCCGCCGGGAGCAGGAGAGAACTTCGCACCGCTGGGTATGGACTCAGCGCCGAGGGGGGCGTTCATTCTTTTTCAAGCCGCGAGAGCCAGGACCGCCGGCGTGATGCGGAAGCGAGGGCAGCCTCCTCGCGAGGCGGGGGAAGCGACCGAGGAGCCTTCCCGGGGAAGACGTCCGAAGGCGGCTCCGCTCGTCCCTTCCGTGACTTGAGGTGACTCGAGGGGACGGGAGCGGATCAGGTGGGATCCTTCTCCTCGGGGGCCGGAGCTCGCCAGGCCAGGCTGATGTCTCGCAGCGTGGCCAAGACGGCCGGTGGAGGCGAGGGCAGGGGGAGCTCGATGTTCAGGTCGGGCTTCCAGCCGAAGGCCTTCAGGGCATCCCACAGCGCCTCCCGCACCGCCATGGCGAGAAGCACCGGGGCTTCCGCACAGGGATCTCCGGGGAGGGTGTGAGCCTCGCCCAGGGGACGCAGGCGGTCGACTTCGACCTGGAAGGGGGCGTCGGCAAATCCGGGAACTCCGTCGGCGCGGTGGGGGGGGCGATCGGCCTCGCCCTCGGGATAGGCTCCCGTTTCCGAGAGGAGCCAGCCAGTGCCCAAAGTGAAGGCCCTCATCAGCTGGGCGAAGTCGCGATCGTTTTGCCGCGGCGAGGGGGAGCCCTCGTGAACGAGGTCGACCCGGAGGATTTGCACCTCTCCGGTAAAAGCGTCGACCTGGACTTCGGCGACGGCGGCGGCATAGGTGAAGGCAGAAAAGGGCCATCCGGCACCCAGTTCGTGGTCCCACCACAGGTTGGGCGTGCGGTGGTAGCCGGTCTCGACGAGGTTGACGCGTTTTCTCCAGGCGCCTTCGACCACCTCGCGGAAATGGAGAGGGCTGTGGGGTGAGATGTCCTGCCCGACAAGCCCCTTGCGGAAGCGGATGGCCTCGATCTGGACTTCCGTTTGTCCTCGGGCGGCGAAAAGCTGCAGGGCGACTTCGCGGAGCCGGCGTTGCAGGCGATCACAGGCATCGGCAAGGGCCCGGAGGACCAGGCCGGTGGCGTCCGTTCCGACCACCGGCGTGGACCGGGGCAGCACGTCAAAGTCGTTCAGGACGACGCGGATGGCCTCTTCCTCGATGCCCAGCCGGGCGGCCGCTTCCTCGCGGATGTGGGCCTGGAAGCCGTCATCCACGTCAACGATGCCGACGCGCACTAGGACGGAGCCGTCGGCGAGAATCTGCACGAGGGTGGCGGCGGCGTCCCGCTCGGGACGGGGGTCGCCCAATCCGAATTTCGAGCTGACGATGGCCAGACCGCGCTTGCAGGAGGGACTGCGGCGGTTCCACTTTTCCAGGGCGGCGAGGCGGCTCTCGAAATGGCTGCGCCGCAGGGCCTGTTGCCAGACCCGCGCGATGGCAGAGGCCTGAATGGGCTGTCCGTAGGGCGCGGTCTTGAGATCGGCCCCTTCCCGGTAGAAATTGCGTTCGCGCACCACATGGAGGGGCTGTCCGGCCTGGGCCGCGACCCGGCGCATGATCTCCTCCATGGCCCAGGCCCCCTGCGCCGATCCCTCGGCCGGGAGGGACGAGGAGACGAGGCGATGGGTGCGGCACAGCTGCGAGGTGATGCGCAAGTTGGGAATCCCGTAAACCGAGTCGGCATGCAGGGCCGCCCGGTCCATCGCCGTCGCCGAATCAGTGGCGTAATAGCCTCCGTCGACCAGGAGCTTCAGATCGAGGGCAGACACCCGGCCCTCGTCATTCCAGGCGACATCAAACTCGACTTTGACGGGATGTCGCTGTCCCTGCACCAGCGGGGACTCGGGGCCGGAAACCTTCAGCACCACGGCGGTGCCGCAGGTCATGGCCGCCCGGGTGGCCAACATGGCCAGGCGCACGGGTTCGCGCTCCAGCGCGTCGGTGCTGCCGGCGAGCGGCAGGGGATCGATCTGCACCTCCGTCTCGGGGATCTCCGCAGTGCGCGCCACGGCCGTGCGGAGCAGCGAGGGGGAGAGGGAGCGGGCCCTGACAGAATAGCCTCGTCCTCGCAGGATGGGGGTGATGCGAATCTCGGGCGGGCCGGTCAGGAGGGATTGCTGCGGAGGGATCAGGAAGGAACCGCGGAGCCGGTGCTTCTCTCCCTCGAGGGCCGCACTGACCTGGCCACGTTCGCAGACGCGGGGGGCCTCGTGATAACTCGCCATGGCCACGGCGTGGTCGAGTGTCAGAATGCCCGGGGTGGGGTGGTAGTCAATTTCCAGCTTGGCCGCCGCCTCGCGACAGGCCGCCTCGTCTCGGCCCACGACGAGGGCCACGGGCTGTCCCCGGTAATGGACCTCGTCTTCCGCGAGGAGCGGTTCTCCCGAGAAGTCGTGCCCCAGGGAATTGCGGAAGGGGGGGAGGTCGCTGGCGAAGAGAACCGTCTCGATGCCATCGACGCGCAGGGCTTCGGTGGCGCTGCGGCGAATGATGGAAGCGTGGGCGTGGGGGCTTTCGACGACGAAGGCAATGAGGGTGCGGGCGCGGGAATGCCAGGAGGACATCGCCTTCACCTCGCCCTTTTCGGAGAGCTGCTCGCGGCGCCGGCGCAGCCGTTCCGAGAAGGTCTCCCGATCGTTGGAAACGGGGTCGTTGGGCTTGGGGAAGGTCAAAGGGTCGTCAAATTCGCTCATCACGCGGGATAGGGCGCTTGCGATCGCTCACAGGCGCAGAAGGAGCCCTCAGGGACGATTGGGGTCGTAAAAGGACTCGTCGAGCCTGCCGAATTCCCCAGCGGCTGTCAATGCTTCGGGGCGTGTGCTCTCCGGGCGGGGATGTTGGTGCTGGAACTTCTGAAAGAGCGTGCCGACGAGCTGCTTCAGATAGGCGGGAGAGGCGCTCGTCCCCTCTGGGGGAAGCACTTCCACGCTGCGCTGCAGGATGGGAAGAGTCTCGATGACGGCCTTTTCCCCCCAGACTTTTCCCACCAGCGATTCTTCCGCCTCCCGGGCGCGGATGGGGTGCTCGGCGAGGCCGGAATAGGCCAGCCAGGCCTTGGCGATTTTCCGGCCGTTCAGCTCGAGGGCGAAGGCGCCGGTGGCGTAGGGCTGGCATCCGGTGCGGCGTGGACCCACCACGTAGAGGTCGCAAATCCGCGAGGTGAGCCCCCGGGCGGCGAGGGCCGATTCCGTGGCGCGCGGAATGGTGATGGAGCGGATCAGCTCTTCCGCCTGCAGGATGGTGCGCCCCTTGGCGAGGAAGAACTGTGAAATGGGGGCATCGCGTTCCCCGTCGGCAGAAAGCAGGCGAACCCGGGCATTCAGGGCCATCAGGAGCGGGACGAGTTGTCCCCAGGGCCAGGCGTGGGCGAGGTTGCCTCCCAAGGTGGCCCGATTCCGCAGTGGCCGGGTGGCGAAGCGACGCAGCGCCTTGTTGAAGGCCTGGCATTCGCGGCCGATGTGTTCAGCGATCTGGGTCAGGGGCACGGCGGCGCCGATTTCCCAGGCCTCTTCGCTCGTCTGGATGGAGTTCAGTTCCTTGACCGCCTCGAGCGAGATCAGGGCCGCGGCCTGGTCGGAAGGCTTGGACGCGGTGCCGCCGGCGACCAGGACGGCGTGAGGATACTCCCGCTTGAGCTTGAGCAGCTCGACAAGCGTGTCGGGGCGGAAGTAGCGACGCTTCGAGGAGTCCACATATTGCAGGGCCTGGCACTCCGGCAGGCGGAAGAGCTGGCGGGTGAAGCGATCTCCAAAGATGTCCTTTCGCCCCGTCCAGACGGTGCTTTCCTCGCCAGAGCGTTCCGCTCGGCGCGCCGCTTCGTGGCGAAGTTGCTCCGTGGAGGCGAAGACTTGCACGGCGGTCTCGCGGATGGCGGGCACATTGGCGGTTCTTGTCAGGACCGCGTCGAATTGGTCATCGACCTGTCCCTGGCGACGCAAGTCGGGGCGGTAATAACCTTCAAAGGTCAGGGCCAGCAGGGTGTCGAGGCGTTCTACGGAGCATTCGAAGCGGTTGCCCTGGAAGGCCAAATTGACAGGGTGCTCGGGCTCGGCGCTGCGGATCCCTTCCGGCGTCCAGATTTGGCGATCCGCCAGCATCGGGAGCAAGAGCAGCCCCGCATCGACGATGCGAAAGCGGTGCCGGTCGCCCTCCAGCAGCCCCATGACCACGAGACGGGGGGCGTAGAGGGGATGGTGCTCGGCATAGTGGGCAAAGCAGGGGTCGAGACGGGCGAGGTAATCCGCCAGGGTGCCGAGAGTGAACTCTCGTTCCACCCGGCAGATCTCGCCATCCAATTCAAAATGGAACCAACTTTGCATCGCCTGGGCCTCCCCGCTGCCTAACTCGGCCCGGGGCCGGCCTCGGGGGAAGTCAATTCTAGGGAAGCGAGTGTTGTAGCACAATTTAGGGAGATAGGCACTCTTTTTCAGGGCTTCTCGTGCGGGAAGACCGCCCACATAAGCCTCTGAGGACGGGCTCTTCGCTTGCCCCAGACGGGCTCAGTGCGAAGATGCGGCGTGATCGCACGAACTGCCGGCCCCGGACCTTGGTCCGGAGGAGGAATCCTTTTCCTCCTCCTGCTCGCCTTTTGGACTCGAGTCGAGTCCGCCCCCCTGCCGCCATTGGCGGAAAAGTACTGCGTCGCCTGTCATCTGCCCCCAGCGCCGGATATTTTGCCGCAAGACCGCTGGATGGAAGTCTTCGGCTTCATGAGCGTGTGGATCCAGGAGCGGAATCTGCCCTTCGACCTGGAAGAGTATCGCGCCCTGCTTCGGGACTATCGCACCCGGGCGCCTGAGCAGTTGTTGCTGCCCGACCCATCCAGCTTGGCGCCTCCGGCCATGAAATTCGAAAAGCGGGAGGTGGGTCATCCGGCGGGCAAGGAGCGACCAGTGATCAACGATCTCCGCATCGTCGACCTCGATCAGGATGGTCGGCCAGAGGTGCTCGTCTGCGACAATGCGGCGGGGCAGGTGTCCCTTCTGAGATGGAGCGAGGGCGCCTGGACGGAGGAGGATCTCTTCGCGGCTCGCGCTCCTTCCCGGGCGGTGCCCGTGGACATCGACCAGGATGGTCGGCTCGACTTCGCCGTCGGGTCTTACGGGAGCATTCTTCCCACCGACCTGCTCGTCGGATCCGTCAGCTTGATGATCCAGCAGGACGACGGCTCTTATACATCTCAACTCCTCCTGGAGGACTGTGCCCGGGTCGCCGATGTGAAGGCCGGGGACTTCAACGGCGACGGCAAGCCCGACTTGCTGGTCGTGCAGTTCGGTTGGAGAAAAACCGGAGGGCTCCTCCTGTTGGAACAACAATCCCCCAGTGTCTTCATCAGCCACGCCATCGCCGACATCAACGGGGCCCTCCAGGCGGAGGTCCTCGACTTCGACGGCGACGGCCGCCTCGATTTCATCGTGCTCTTCGCCCAGGAACACGAAAGCCTGGTGCTCTTCCGCAACGAGGGGGGGGGACGTTTTTCCGCCCGAGTCCTTGCCCGTGGCCCGCATCCGGCCTTTGGCTCGTCGGGGTTCACCCTGATCGATCTCGACGGGGATGGGGACCTCGACATCCTCTGGACGAACGGCGACATGATGGATGAGATTTCCCTGGCAAAGCCCTATCACGGACTGCATTGGCTGGAGAACCGCGAGGGGACCTTTCTGTCCCGGGAGCTCCTGCGGATGCCGGGCTGCTACCGCGTGGCCCCCTACGACCTCGACGGCGACGGCGATCTCGACCTCGTCGTGTCGAGCCTTTATCCGGCCTGGGATCTCCACGGCTTCCCCAGTCTCATCTGGCTGGAGAACGATGGGCGGCAGCAGTTCACGGCCCGCGTGCTGCTCGACACCCCCCAGTGCATCCCCTCCCTGGTGGTGGGGGACTTCGACGGCGACGGCCTTCCCGACATCCTCGTCGGGGGCATGCACCTGTCCGGACCGACGGATCGAATGGGGCGCATCACCGCCCTGATGGGCCTGCAGCCGACCTCCCCCCCAGCCTCCGGAAACTAAAAGAACAGCAACCTCACTCCGGCGATGGCGGAGAAGGCGTAGAGGAGGATTTCAAAGAGACGCTGCGGCACGTGCTGGATGAGGCGCCGTCCCGTGAAGATGCCCAGGAGCAGTGAGGGCAGGAGCAGGGCATTCAGGGTTAGGGATTCTGTCCCGATGAGATCGAGATTTCCCAGCAGGGGGACTTTGAGCAGATTCACGAGGAGAAAGAGCCTCGCCCCGATGCCGAGGAACTCCTCCTTGCTCATGCGACGCACCAGGGCGTAAAGAGAGAAGACCGGACCGGCGGCGTTGGCAAGCATCGTGGCGACGCCGATGAGGAGGCAGCTGACCCAACGGAATAGCCGTGAATCCGGAAGGTGTTCGAGAAAGCCGCTTTTAAACTCCCGCAGCAACTGCAGGAGCAACATGAAGAGGATGATGCCGCCGATGGCCCTGCGGGCCGAGGCATCGCCGAGTTGGTCGAGCAGGAAGGTGGCGCCCAGAACTGCGATGGAAATGGGAATTAGAAGCGGCCAGACTTGGGTCCAGCGGGCGTGCCGCCGGAAGAGGGGGTAGACGATCAAGTCGCAGACCACCAGCATTGGCAGGATGATGCCGACGCTGTTCTTGGCGCCGAAGAGTTCGGCGATGAGGAGGACGTTGAGGATGGCCAAGCCGGGAAATCCGGTCTTGGAGACACCCAGACAAAGCGCCCCGAGCGAGGCGAGGCCCAAACTGGTCCAGGTGGCATCGAAGGGGAAGTTCAAGGGAACGCCGGATGGGCGGCATCGATCGCATGGCCTGCCATTCCCCGATTTGGGCAGGCCCGGCGGCCGAGGTGGCCACCAAGGGCAGGTCTATGCCCTGGGTGGCCACCATCCGGGGGCGCGGTAATCAGGCCTTTTGAGGTGCGCTTCCGAGTCCGGGAATTTGGAAAACACCGGGCACGGGCACGGGATGGGGCTCGTAGCTTTGGTCCCAGCGCAGGTTTTCCTCGTTGGGGAAGAGGTCCTCCTCTGCGGCGATGGCTTCCTCCCAGCTGACCTCGCGGCCGGTCTGGGCGGACATGCGGCCCATGATCGCCATCATCGAGGAATCCATCATGCGCGGACCGTCGTTGATGTTTTTGCCGCTGCGGATCGCCTGGAAAAGCTCGTCGTGCTCGACCTGGTACATGTTGGGTTCGCCCTCGCGCGGCTTGCGATAGCGCCAGACCAGCTTGCCGTCGTTGTCCTCGATGTAGGGATCCCCACCGCGACCCAGGACCAGGGTGCCCTTGGTGCCGCGCACGTAGTCGGCGTTTTCATTGAAACAGCCGGGCAGCTTGCGGGAGCCGAGGTGACACCAGACATTGTTCGGGTACTCGAAGGCGACGTGGTAGTGGTCGAAAATGTTCCCGCCGGGCTGGGGAGCGGACAGGCCCCCGGTGGCGCGGCAGCGCAGCGGAGGCACGTCGCCCATCACCCAAGCAATCTTGTCGATGCTGTGCACCGCCTGCTCGACGAGGCCACCCCCGCCTAGCCAGGTGTAGTTGTACCAGTTGCGCAGCTGCCACTCGACGTCGCTCATGCCGTCCATGCGGAGGCTTTGGGCCAGGTGGGGCTTGGAGTAGTTGGCGTAATAGGTGGCATAGACACCGACGACGTCGCCGATTAGCCCCTCCTCCATCACCTTCCTATAGGCTTCGCGGCGGCTGGGGGAGTAGCGCCAGCAGAAGCCGGCGACGATGGAGATCGGCTTGCCCTCGGCCATTTTGAGCGTCTCCAGGCAGTGGCGGTACCCCGCGGCGTCGACGGCCATGGGCTTTTCCGCGAAAACATGGAGGCCGGCCTCCACGGCCGCGCGGAGGTGCAGGGGGCGGAATCCGGGAGGCGCGGTGAGCAGGACGACGTCCACACCGGATTCGATGACGCGCTTGTAGCCGTCGAGACCGATGAACTGGCGCTCCTTGGGCACGTCGAGCTTGCCTTCGAGGCTCTTGTCCTGGTTCAGCTGGCCTAGGGCGGTGTCGATTTTGTCCTGAAAGACGTCGGCGACGGCGTGCAGGACGATGTTGTCATCGGCAGAAAGGGCCTGCTTGGCGGCGCCGGTTCCCCGACCACCCGTCCCGATAAAGCCGACTTTGATTTTCTTGGAGGGATCAATCCCTTGACCTTGGACCGCTCCGAGGAAGGTGCCGGCCACCGCCGCGGTGCCTGCGGCTGTGCGGATGAAATGGCGGCGGTCCAGCTCCTGGACGGGCTTAGTTTTCTTCTGGCTCATGATAAAAGTGGGTGGAAGGGTCCTTATGAAGAGTCGAGGGAATCTTTCGCGGCCTTCACGCGATTGCAACCCCGCGATCAGGCGGGCGCGATTTTTCGGCATTTCCCTCTCATTTTGGCATTTGTCGGGTGCAAAGGGCCAGGACTTTCCTATCTTGGCCCCCTTCATGCGAGGAAACCGCCTTATTGTCCCGATATTCTGGATCCTCGCCCTCTTCTTGTTGGCAACCGAAGCGCTCTGGGCCCAAAGGATCGCCTCGGCGCGCCTGCTCTGCCGAATGGATCCCGCCGAGGGGCACTACTCCCTCGAAGGCGAGTTGGAGTTCGCCGGAGGCGGGGCCAGCGAGCTCTCCGCCCTGAATTCCCGGATCGCTGCCTTCCTGGACTCGGTTCAGCTCCATTTTGATGGAATAGCCGTCCTTCCTGAGCGGGAAATCGAGGCCGGCTCTGAAGTCGAGACCGGCACGACCGCCGGGGCGACTTCTCCCCCTTCGCCAAGGGTCAGGGTGCGGCTCTATGGGGAAATCCCCTCGGGAGCCGAGACCTGGCATCTTCACTTGTCCGCCTCCAGTCCCATTCCCCTGGTGATGACGTTCCCCCGGGCGGGACGTTCCAATCCCCACATGCAGGTGATCTTGCCGGGTGAACAGAGCCGTCCCCTGGCCATCGGTGGACCCAGGCGGCACGAAGACGGGACCAATGCGGCGCCCCCGGCAGCGTCTCCGCGAGAAAGGGGAGAGCACGCCAGGGGGAGGAAGGAGGCCTTCCTGGCGGGGTGGAGAAGCTATTTCACCGCATCTCCCTTGCCTGCCTTGCTGGTCCTGGGAATGCTGCTGCTGACGTTGGGCCGGACCAGCGTCCTGTGGCAAATGGGCGTGTTGCTGACCTTTCAAGGGCTGACCCTCGGCCTGTACCTTTGGGAAGTCGCGAAGCCAGCGGCGTGGATGGCACCGGCCCTGGGGGTCGTGGTGGCCATCGTGGCCCTCGAAGCGGGGGTGCATCGCCGGGTCCGCTGGTGGCGTTATCTGCTGCTCGCGGCAGCGGGAATCTTGCAGGCGGGCGTGGTGGTGCGGGGGGCGGCGCATGCCCTTTTCCACCAAGTGGGAGAACTGCCCACCGACCGCATCCTGATCCTCCTCTTGGGATCCCAGGTGGCCCTGCTCACGACCTTGCTCGTGGGGGCAGCGATCTTGCTCCCCTTGAGCCGTTTCGAGACCTATCGTCGCTGGGTGGTGTGGCCCCTGGCCCTGCTACTGGCTCTCGCGGCCTTGTGGATGGGCGTCGTGCCCAGGGGCTGAGGGGCTTGTCCCCGGGCGATGGCCCTGCTTCACTTCAGGCGGGCCTTCAGTTCCGGCGCAAAGTGCTTGAGTCGCAGGTCGCGGTCCGCGGAGAGGAGCGCGGCGTGCTGCAGGGCGAGAGGGCACAGACCGCATTCGCATCCTGAAGCCTCCTGCCAGAGGGGCTCCGCCTCCGCCCGATAGCGTTCCAATTTCTGGAGGTCCTTCACCGGTGGCGCGCCGAACATCCGGGTGAGTCGCATTTCCAGCCCTTGGAAATGGATCAGGCTGCGTCCGAAGTCCTCCACCAGCAGCCAGCCGGGAGCGAGGAGTCGATCCAGCTGGCGACGCGCGTCTTCGACGGATTCCTCGTAGCCGCGCGGGGCCTGGGCCAGCAGGCCCGAGATGGTCTCGGCCGAGAGGAGTATCTTGGAGACGCCCGCACAGACGAGGCTGGCCTGCTCGAAGAGATGCTCGTTGCAATGGGCCGCGGCCCTTTCCCAGGCATCGCGGTCAAAGGGCGTCCCCAAGAGATCGGCGAGGATCCGCCTCAGCAGGTCTTCCTGGTGCTGGGCGGCGTCGGGGCCGAGCCGGGAGAGGAGGAAGGCCTCTGCCGGACTGAGGAAGGCCGCGGCAGGGGGCGTTTGCCCGCGGCCGGAGGAGGGGGCAGGCCGCGCCGGGCTGGGGCGAGGGGGGGCGCCGAAGGCGGCCGCGAGGGAGTTGAAGGCGCCCTCCGGCTGGGGCTTGCTCTTGGCGGATTTCAATGGCTCTGCCGCCGTCGCCTTGGCGCTCAGGAGCACGGCCAGGAGCCGGGCGACGCGATCCTGCTGTTTCAGGCGGTAGAGGCGGGTGAGGCCGAGGCGGTGTTGTCGCAGGGCGCAATCCGGATGGGGCCACAGCCGCAAGGCGGGCGATGCCTTGCCCAGGTCATGGAGGCCCGGATAGCCGGAGGTGCGCCGGTCGAGATCCACCTCGCGGGGCAAGGTGCCGAAGTCCCAGTCGTTGACGGCCTCTTGAGCATAGCGACCCTTGGCGACCTGGCCGAAGCGTTCGCGCACCCGTCCCGCGAGGTCGCGCTGCAGCGCTTCCAGATCGACTCCGCGGGCGAGGAGCCGTTTGCGATCGTCGACGACCTCAAATTTCATCTGGAGGTGGTCCGGTAGCCGTTCCAGTTCGAAGGAACCGGGCGAGAGGCGCAGCCCGTGGGCCTCCTCCAAGTAGTCGATGAGGGCTTCGAGCAAACCGCATTGGGGTTCATAGCCCTCCCAGGCCTCAAGAAAGCCTAAGGCGACTTCGCGAAGCGCAGGGAGCAGGGTGCGGGTTTCCTTGCGCAAGCAGCGCAACAGGGCGGTGACCTTTTCCTCCAGCCAGCCCGGCACGAGCCATTCGCCAAACCAAGGGGGCAGATGCGGCAGCTCCACGAGGGGCAGGACGACGGTGATGCCGTCCGCGGGATCGGAAGGATTGTGAAGGTAGCGCAGGGGAAACTCGATTTCTCCGTCGGGGGAGGGCAGGATGTCGGGATAGTCCTCGGGGTGGATGGGTTCGCGCTGGGGCACGAGACAGTCTTCCAGCGTGAACTGGAGGGCTTCGGGGCCTTGGGCGGCCATCCATTTCTCAAAATCCTTTTGGGTGCAGATCGCGGCCGGGACCCGCTCTTCGTAGAAGGCCAGGATGCCGGGCGGATGCAGCAGACCGCCGAGACGGCGCATCTTGTGTTCGAGGCGTTCCGCGGCGGCTTGGGTGGCCCGGTTGGGGGCGAGGGCGGCCAGGGGTGACCGGGTGTTGCCGTTGACGAGGGCCTCGAGCAGGAAAATCTCGCGGGCGAGCTTGGCGTCGACGCGACCGTAGTGGATGCGTCGTTTCTCGACCACGGGCAGACCGAAGGCGAGAACCCGCTCCTCTCCATAAACGGCCCCCTGGTCTCGGTTCCACTGCGGATTTTGATAGCGGTAGCGGCAGAGATGCGGCGCCACTTTTTCAAACTGGCCAGGATCAAAGATGGCCGCGTTGCGGGCGTAGAGTTTGCTCGTCTCCACCAGTTCAAAGGCCATGACCCAGGCGGGAGAGCTGCCAAAGAGTCCCGAACCTGGGAAGAGGTGGAACGTGGAGTCGTTGGCGCCGCGGTAGCCGAGACCCTTGCCCCTCCAAGTGCCGATGCGGCTGGGGATGGCGGCGAGGATGGCCCGGTGGAGCGGCTCCGAGTAGGTGTCGGCCGGGTCGCTGAGGCCCTTGTCGGCGGCGGGGAGGCGCCACCTCATTTCCCGTAGGGTCTGGCGCAGCTCGCGGTGGAGATTGATCCATTCCTGGGTGCGGCGGTAGTTGAGGAAATGGAGACGGCAGAATTTGCGCAGGCGGTTTGAGGAGGACCGGCCTTCCGACTCGATGGCGTGCCAAAGGCGCAGCCACATGGTGAAGTCGGAGCGCTTGTCGCGGAACTTGGCATGGGCTTCGTCGGCAGCCTGTTGACGATCGCGAGGCCGCTCGCGGGGATCCTGCACGGCGAGCGCTGAGGCCACGACGAGGCCCTCGGCGAGGCAGCCCTCGGTCTCGGCCCCGACGAGGATGCGCCCGATGCGGGGATCGACCGGCAGGCGGGCGAGGCTGAGTCCGGTGGCGGTGAGCCGGATCTCTCGCCCCTGGCGGGTGATGGCCCCGATTTCCTCAAGGACCTTGTAGGCCTGGGCGATCCGCTTCGGTTGGGGTGGATCGACGAAGGGAAACTGGAGAGGATCGCCGAGGCCGAGATGCTCCATCTGCAGGACGACGCCTGCCAGATTGGAACGGCGAATCTCGGGGTCGGTGTAGTCGGGGCGCGTTTCGTGGTCCTCTTGGTCGTAGAGTTTCACACAGACCCCGGCGCTGACGCGGCCGCATCGGCCACGCCGCTGGCGGGCACTGGCCTTGGAAATGGGCTCGATGCGGAGGCGCTGGATCCCCGAGGCGGGGTCGTGCCGGCTGATGCGGGCGAGGCCGGAGTCGATCACGAAGCGGATGTCCGGGATGGTCAGCGAGGTCTCCGCCACGTTCGTGGCGAGGATGACCCGTCGTCGCCCCCGCACGGGGTGGAAAACGGCGGCCTGTTCCGAGGCCGCGAGGCGGGCATAGAGGGGCAGGACGAGGGTGTTGGGGTACTTGCGTCCCTCGAGCAGCTCGGCCGCTTCGCGGATTTCCCGCTCTCCGGGCAGGAAGACCAGAGTGTCGCCGAGACGATCGAGTTCTCCCAGGGTTTCAAAGGCCCGGCAGACCTGTTCGGCGAGGGATTCGTCCTCGTCGAGGGGGGGCTGGTAGAGGTCCTCGACGGGAAAGGTGCGGCCCTCCACTTCGATGACCGGTGCGCCGCCAAAGAATTCCGAAAAAGCGCCCGCATCGAGGGTCGCGGAGGAGATCACCACCTTGAGGTCGCGCCGTTTGCCGAGGGTGCGGTGCAGGTAGCCCAGGATGAAGTCGATGTTCAGTGAGCGCTCGTGGGCCTCGTCGATGATGAGAGTGTCGTACTGGCGCAGCTCGGGATCCCTGCGGGTTTCGGCGAGGAGGATCCCATCGGTCATGAACTTGACCCGCGTCGCCTCCCGCTCGGTGCGGTCCTCGAAACGAATTTGATAACCCACTTCGCGTCCCAGCGACACCTGCAATTCCTCGGCGACGCGGGCGGCCACGGAGGTCGCCGCGAGGCGCCGGGGTTGGGTGCAGCCGATGCGTCGTCCTTGCTGGCCCTGTCCGAGTTCCAGGGCGATTTTGGGAAGCTGGGTGGTCTTTCCCGAGCCGGTGTCTCCACAGACGATCACCACGGGATGGCGCTCCATCGCATGGCGGATCTCGTCTCGACGCTGCGAGACCGGGAGATCGGGTGGAAAACTGAGGTTCACGGGGAGGGGAGGCAAGGGCTGGGAAAGGGCGCGAACGAGGCGCAGACCGCGCTGCGGCGGGGCCGGCAGGCGGCCGGGCCCTGCAGTAAACCTGGAGAGATAGGCCGTGCAAGTGAAGAAGGGAGGGCCGACAAATGCCCAAACGGGGATATTGATGTTTCAAATCCCGACAAAGGGAGCTTGGGGCGTTGACAGCTCGGGTGCTTCCCCCCATCGTGAGAGCACCGCACTTCGAACCCCTTCCATGACTTGCTCCCAGCCCCGTCCCTTCCAGCTTTCCCCGTGGTGGGGGACGGGTTTCGAGCGATCCCTTTCCGCCGCGCCTCCGGTATTCCGTGGTCGCCCCGTTCCGTGCTTCCGAAGAAGCCGGAGGCGTCGGCGGTCTCGTGCGGGCTTTGGGCTGGGAGCCTGAGGGAGGAGGGCCTTAGTCCCACGCCCGGAAGGGCGCAGGCGCTTCCCAGGTCCGCCGCCCGACGAGGGGATCAAAAATTCATTAGGTCCAAACGATGCAGGGCCCACCGACCGGGTGGACCCTGCAAGGAACCGCTTGTTTTTTTGACAGTAATCGCTGCAGTGCTCGTAAGGAGGAATCCTACTGCCTCACAACGTTTACTGATGCTTTTGATTCCCGGGGCTGGAATTCGTTCGAAGATTTTGGGAAAAAAATTCGATTTTCTTTGCCGGGGACTCCCCTCATCGCTTAGAGGTCTTGGAAATCAATTGATTATGGCGAAAATCCTATTGGTCGAAGACGACGAGGACAACATCTCCCTGCTGTCGCGCCTATTGAAACACCACGGGCATGAGCTGAGTGTGGCGACCGATGGGGAAGAGGCCACGCTTCGGGCCCGGGAAGAACAGCCCGAGCTGATCCTGATGGATCTCGAACTGCCGCCGAGCCCCGCGGCCTCGCCGGATCCCAATGCCGGGCTGGAGGCGACCCGCCGGATCAAGGCCGATCCGGCGACGGCGCGCATCCCCGTGATCGCCCTGACCGCCCACACCATGGCCCACCATCACGAGCGCATCATGGCGGCTGGCTGCGACGACTTTCAGGAGAAGCCCATCTACCCCTTTGACAAGCTTCTCGAGAAGATCGAGCGCTTCGTGCCCCGGAATGTTTGATCTCTTCGCAGACAAGGCCTTGCTCGGCGCCCTGATCTTCCTGGTGTGGGAGATCTTCGCCATCCTCACGATAGGGAACATCGTGATGAAGACCCGGTCCGCGACGGGGGCCTGGGGCTGGTCCATGGCCGTGCTGGCCCTGCCATTCTTCGCGGTGCCCCTCTATTGGATCCTGGGGCGCAGCCAATTCCGGGGCTACATGGAGCGGCTCGCCGAGGCGCGCGAATCCCACGAGGAGGCCTACCGGGAGCACATGGCGACCATGTCGCCCCACCTCGCCGTTCTCGAGGGGGAGGAAGCCCGCTATGGAGCCGTGCTGGAGCGGCTCAGCGGTCGACGCTTCACTCGGGGGAACGAAGTTTGCCTGCTGATCGATGGCGAGGAGACCTTCCGAGCCATCTTCGAGGCCATGGAAGCGGCGGAGAGCTACCTACTGGTGCAATTTTTCATCGTCAAGGATGACGAGCTCGGCAACCGCTTTCGGGAATGCCTGGAGCGCAAGGCGCGGGAAGGGGTGCGGGTTTACTTCGTCTACGACGAGATCGGCAGCCACAAGCTCTCGAAGCGCTATATTCGCTCGCTGCGCGAGGCGGGCGTGGAGATCCGCCCCTTCCATTCCACCCAAGGTCCGAGCAACCGCTTCCAGGTGAACTTCCGCAATCACCGCAAGATCGTGGTGGTTGACGGGCGCATTGGTTTCGTGGGCGGCCACAATGTCGGCGACGAATACCTCGGCCTCTCCAAGCGCTTCGGTCCGTGGCGCGACACCCATGTCCAGATCGTGGGCCCGGCGGTCCTCTCCCTGCAGATGGTTTTCCTGGCCGACTACTACTGGGCCACGCGACAGGTGCCGGATCTCAATTGGACCACGGTGACGGCCCCCGATGGATCCGGATGCGGGGGCGGGCAGTCGGTGGTGCTGACCCTGCCCACGGGACCCGTCGGCTCCATTGAAGGGGGCACGATCTTTTTCCTCAACGCCATCACCCGGGCCAAGCGCCGCCTCTGGATCGCCTCGCCCTATTTTGTCACGGATGAATCGATTCGCTCGGCCCTGCAGATGGTGGCCCTGCGCGGGGTGGACGTCCGCCTCATGATCCCGGGCAAGCCCGACAAGTATGTCCCCTGGCTCGCCACCTTTGCCTGCCTCGGGGAAATGGAGGCGGCGGGGGTGCGGATCTTCCGCTACGTCGGGGGCTTCCTGCATCAAAAGGTCCTGGTGGTCGACGACCAGATGGCCGCCGTCGGCACGGCGAACCTGGACAACCGTTCGATGCGGCTGAACTTTGAAATCACGGCGGTGGTGCTCTGTCAGGATTTTGCCGCGCGGACGGCGGCCATGCTGGAAGATGACTTTGAGCAGTGCATCGAGGTGGGGGCGGCGGACTACCTGAGCCGTCCCCTTTGGTTTCGCCTGCTGGTGCAGTTGGCCCGACTTTTCAGCCCGATTCTCTGATGGAGGCAAGCGCACTGGGTTATTTTGACCACAATGCCACCACGCCGATGCGGGCGAGGGCGCGACAGGTTTGGCTGGAGACCGCGGAAAGGCATTGGCACAATCCCTCCGGCTTGTATCGGGAGGCGGGGGCGGCCAAGCGCCTGCTCGAGGACTGCCGCGAGGCGGTGGCGGATTACTTTGACGTCGACGATCCCGAGAGGGTCGTCTTCACGTCCGGCGCGACCGAGGCCAACAATGCGGTGATGCGGCATCTTTCACTCGCGGTCCGGGGGAGCCTGGCCATATCCGGGATCGAGCATCCCAGCGTGGCGGCCGCGGCGAGCACCTATTTCGGGAACGAACGCCTCTGCCCTTGGTCGGTCGATGCCCCGACGGGGCAGGTGGAGGTGGCTGCCCTGGAGGAGATGGTCCGCAGGGGGGGGCTGGGCGCGGTGACCATCATGGCGGCAAACAACGAGACCGGGGCCTTGCAGCCTTGGGAGGCGGTCGCCGATCTGTGCCGGCAGGCTGGCCTGCCCCTGCACATCGATGCCGCCCAATGGATAGGAAAATGTCCGCCGGGGAGGCTGGCGGCGTCCGCCTACCTGAGTGGCAGTGCGCACAAGTTCGGGGGAGGAAAGGGGGTCGGGTTTCTCCTCCTCCCGCCCGGGGACGGCGCCGCCTTCCACGCCCAGGTGGGCGGGCCCCAGGAACAGGGGCGACGGGCGGGCACGGAGAACCTTCCGGCGATCGCGGCGATGGTGGAGGCCCTGCAGGAACTCGAGAGCGATCGACTGACCGCCCTCGCGGAGGGTCGGGCTAAGGAGCGGGATGCCTTCGAGGCCCGGGTGATGGAGACCCTGGACGTCCGCATCCTCGCCCGGGCCGGGACCCGCCTCTGGAACACCTCCCTCCTGGTCCTGCCGTGGGGGCGCAACGTGAAGTGGTTGGCCAGGCTCAGTCAGCGTGGCTTTGCGGTCTCGACCGGCTCGGCCTGCAGTGCGGGCAAGGGCAATCCCTCGGCGACGATGGCGGCCATGGGCCTGGACTTCGAGGAGATGGGACGCGTCCTGCGCGTCAGCGGGGGCCCGGAGACCCGGTCGGAGGACTGGGAGAGGCTGGCCGATGCCCTGCTCGAGGTGGCCGCCGAATGGCGTGCGGAAGCCTAGGCGGCCTTTCCCCTGGCGGCCTGAGGAAAGGCGCCGCCATAGGCCGCCATCACCATCAATAGCGGGGGATCCCGGGATCGATGACTTGGGACCAAAGGTCGATGCCGCCGGAAAGGCTCCATACCTCGGCCTTGCCCTTTTCCCGGAGAAAGTGGGTGGCTCGGAGGGAACGCATCCCGTGGTGACAGTAGATGACGAGGGGGAGCTCCCTCGAGGGGAGATCCTTGGCCAGCGCCTCGGCGGCGAATCGCGACAGGGGAACCAGCTCGGCGCCCTGGAGGTGGCCGTAGTCGTATTCGTCCTCCTCCCGGCAGTCGATCAGCCCAATGACCGCTTTGTCAGGATCTGAAAGCAGGGCGGCCAGGGCCTCGGGGGTGATTTCGTACTCGTCGGGTGAGGGGAGCATGGGAGGAGTCGGGAAAAGGGATCAGAGGGCATCGCGGCGGAGGTCCTCGGGACGATGGGGGGAGAGGCAGCCGATGGGAATATCAAAGACGGTGCGGGCGCCGCGTTCCCCCTTCTGGGCCAAGCGATGCACGGCGCGGGCGTAGGCGACGAGCACGCTCGCGGTGAACTCGGGATTGCTGTCGAGTTTGAGGGCGAATTCGACAAGGTGCTGATTGCCTTCTCCCGTGGTGCCACTGCGCAGCACGAAGCCGCCGTGGGGCAGGGCGCCGTGGTCGCGATCGAGTTCCTCCTGGGTCACGAAGTTCACCGTGGTGTCGTAATCGGCGAAGTAGTTCGGCATCTCGACGATCTGCCGCCTCACCGCCTCGGGATCGGCCTCGTCGGAGAGGACCACGTAACAGTCCCGCGTGTGCTTTTGGCGGGTGCTCAGTTCGGGGTTTTCCCCCGCCCGCACCGAGGCCAGGGCCTCGGGGGAGGGGAGGGTGTACTGGCGGGCGTCCTGCACGCCGGGGAGTCGGCGGATGGCGTCGGAATGGCCCTGGCTGACCCCCTGGCCCCAGAAGGTATAACTTTTTCCCGTGGGGAGGATGGATTCGCCCAGCACCCGCAGGAGTGAAAACAGGCCCGGGTCCCAGCCGGTGGAGATGACGGCGACCTTGCCTGCCTCGGTGGCGGCCCGATCCACCGCGGCGAAATAGTCGGGAATGCGGGCATGGGTGTCGAAGCTGTCGACGAGATGGAAATGCGCCGCCAAGTCGGGACCCTGCTCCGGAAGATCTGTGGCCGAGCCCCCGCAGAGAACGAGGACATCGATGCGATCCCGCCACTCGTCCCTATCGGAGAGAGGAACATAGAGGGGGTGGTCGAGGCGGCGGCGGCTGAAGACAGCCACCAGTTCCATGTCCGGATTCTGTTGCAGGGAGCGCTCGGCGCCCCGGCCGAGGTTGCCGTAGCCGACAATGCCGATTCGAATTCTACCCATGCCGCCAATGGACCAATGCTCGGCACCCTGTCAATTGAATTGCACGAGGCGTCTTTGGGTCCAAGCCGGATGCCCTGGGGTCGCGCTTTTGGGGTGGCGCTTGAAGCCACTGGTGAAACCGTTTACTGTAGGCATCGTTCCGCACCGCATGGCTTCTCCCTCTTTCCGCGTCCTTCGCTCCCGTCGCCAGTTTCTCGACACCCTCGGCCTCATGGGCTCTGGATATCTGCTAGGTGCCTGCAAGTCCATGCCCGAGAGCTCGGGCAGTCCGGTGACCCTGCGGCCGCCCCGGCTCCCCTGGGCCACGGTGTTCAAGGGGGAGGCGAAATTTTACGCCCTCTGCGAGAAGGCCGAGAGGGAGAAATGGGCCCAATTGCCACTCGGTCGGCGCACCGTCACGGTGGGCAAGGCCCTTTGCGGAACCCCTTACGGCAACTACACCTTGGAGATCGATGACAAAATCGAGTCGCCCTCGGTGAACTTCGAGATGCTCGATTGTTGGACCTTCTATGAAACATCCCTGGCCTTTGCCCGGATGATCCTCAATCCCCGTTCGCTCTGGACGCGGGAAGCCCTGTTGCATTACATCGAACTGGAACGGTATCGCGATGGCCGCTGTGACGGCAGCTATCTCAGTCGCATGCATCATTTGGAAGAAGTCTTTGCGGACAACGAACGCCGCGGCTTGGGGAAGAACGTCACCTCTTCCCTCGGTGGGGTGCCGGTGCGGCGGAAGGTGAACGAGATGCAAGCGGCCTGGAAATCGTATCGCTATCTCCGCAACAATCCCTCGCTTCTGCCGGAGATGGCGAAAATCGAGGCGCGGGTCTCCGCATTGCCAGTGACCTATATCCCCAATGCCAAGGTGGCAGGTATCGAATCTCGTCTCGAGGATGGCGATGTCATCGCCATTGCCACCACCTGGCATTCGGGCTACACCTCGCACGTCGGTCTTGCCCTGCGCGATGGTGCCACCTGTCGATACATGCACGCCACTTCCTCCCGCAGCAAGGGGCGCTGCTGTGTCGTCGACGATCGGATCTCGGTTTATCTCAAGGGAAAGAGCACCAACATGGGGATCATCGTCTTTCGCCCCGCGGAGGCTCCCCTGCTGGTCTGAGGGCCTGGATTCTTCGTCTGAGGAATGCCGCCCCGGTATCTGATCTCTCCCGCTGGGGGCGGATGGCCGCTCTCCGGGACTTCATTCTTTGCTTGCCCGCCTCCGTCTCTCTATGCGATGGAGAGGGCGCATGGATGCTCCGCCCCCCACCGATGCCCCGCAAGAGGTTGCTGAGATTCTGTCCCGCGCCCGCGCCGAAGTCGCCAAGGTCATCATTGGCCAACAGAGTGTCGTCGATTCCTGCCTGATTGCCATTTTCACGGGGAATCACCTCCTCATCGAGGGGGTTCCGGGTGTGGCCAAAACGCTGCTGGTGCGAACCCTGGCGAAAGTCTTGGGGAGCGAGTTTTCGCGCATCCAGTTCACCCCGGATCTGATGCCCTCGGACATCACCGGGACCAATGTCTTTCACCTTCAGGAGGGGGCCTTTCATCTCGTCAAGGGACCCATCTTCACCTCCTTCCTCCTGGCGGACGAAATCAATCGCGCGCCCGCCAAGACGCAGTCGGCCCTGCTGCAGGCGATGCAGGAACGGCTCGTGACCATCGATGGCAAGACCCACACCTTGCCGGCCAGCTTCACGGTCTTTGCGACACAGAATCCGGTGGAATACGAGGGCACCTATCCCCTGCCCGAGGCTCAGAAAGACCGTTTCCTGCTCCGCGTCGAGATGGACTATCCCAATGAGGAGGAGGAACGCCGCCTCGCCTTCGCCCTGCTCGGCCGGGAGACGCCGGAGCAACTCCTCGAGAGCGACCGCGTGCAGCCGGTCCTGCCGGAACAGGAGATCGGGCGCATGCGGCAGGCGCTCGAGTCCATCACCATCAAGGAGGACTTGGTTCACTATGTCGTGGAGATCGTGAGGCGATCCCGTGTCCAGGACAGCATCCAGGTCGGGGCGGGGCCGCGGGCCACGCGAGCCCTGCTGCTGGCCAGTCGCGCCTTTGCCGCGCTTGAGGGCCGGGACTTCGTCACTCCCGACGACATCCGCGCCATGACCTATCCCGTTCTCTCCCATCGACTCGTGCTTCGTCCCGAATACGAGATCGAGGGGGTCACGGTGGGGGAAGCGATCCGCAAGCTTCTTGAAGCGGTCGCCGTGCCGCGTTGAGAAGAGGAGGACCGAGTCCGATATGCGAGTGGTTCCCCATCTTCCCTTGCTCTGGTGCGCCCTTCTCCTGGGCTTGCCCGCCACCGCAATGCTCGTCTATGATCATCCTCTCCTGCAGTCCCTGGCCTTGCTGATCCTCTTGGCCTTGGCGGGGGTCGTGGTTCTCGATGCGTGGATATCCTGGGCTCGGCTCGACGCCATCGAGGTGGAACTGCCGGAATTGATTCGCTGCACCAAGGGACGTGTCTTTCCGGTCCCACTCGCCATTCTCAACCGCGGCGAGACCCTGCCCTGGCTGCAGTATGGCATCGAACTGCCTCCGGATTTCCGGGTCGAGGACAGGGTGGTGCATCGCCTCGAGGCCTTGAAAGCGGGGTCACAGCGGCAGCTTGCCTATCCCTTGCAGCCCTTGCGCCGCGGGCGCTTCTTTCTCCAAAGGGTTCGCGGGGAGACCCGATCCCGCCTGGGCTTTTGGATGATCAGGAGATCCTGGCAGCCGGTCACCGAGATTCGCGTATATCCCGACTTGCGAGCGGAGCGCAAGCGGCTTTCCAGCGTCTTCCTGATGCGCGGCAACGATGGCAGCCACATGGTCCGCCAGGTGGGCAAGGGGCGGGACTTTGAACAGCTCCGGGATTACCAAGCGGGCGACGACTACAGCGATGTCGACTGGAAGGCGACGGCGCGACGCCGCAGTCCCATGACCCGGACCTACCAGATCGAGCGCACCCAGGAGATCTACGTCGTCGTGGATCATTCCCGGCTCAGCGCCCGAGAAATCCGCATCCCGGTGGAGGAGGCCCCGGAGGGCGATTGGCTCTATCGCGAGGAGTCCTCGGGCGGGGACCATCTGGTGACCACCCAGCTGGAGAAATTCCTGCAGTGCGCCATGATCCTGGCCTCGGTGGCAGAACGTCAGGGGGATCTTTTTGGCTTCGTTAGTTTTGCCGACAAGGAGGACCGCTTCATTCGCGCCAAGAACGGCAAGGGGCATTACAACCTGGTCCGGGACGCGCTTTACACCCTGGAGCCGAAGGCGGTGGCTCCGGACTTCGAGCAGCTCATGATCGCCCTGCGCCGGCGCCTGACCCGGCGGGCGCTGCTGGTCATGCTGGTGGATCTGAGCGATCCGCTCACCGCAGAGCATTTTTACGAGGCCCTGCCATTGATCCATCGCCAGCATCTCATCCTCGTGAACATGGTGAGGCCGACCCATGCGCATCCCCTGTTTTCCCCACGGGTCCTGCCGGAAACGACGGCCGATCTCTACCAGGCCCTCGGCGGCCACTTCCAATGGCAGGAGCTCGGCGAGACCGCCAAGCGACTACAACATCTCGGGGTGGAACTGGGCATTCCCAACCACGAAGAACTTTGCACGGAAACCGTGGCCCAGTATCTCAGCGTGAAACGACGCCAGCTGATCTGACGATCAACTGAACCAGTCGTGCACCACCTTACCAGCCACGTCGGTGAGACGGAAGTCGCGGCCGTTGTGTCGGTAGACGAGCTCCTCGTGATTGAAGCCGAGCGCGTGGAGGATGCTGGCGTGGAAGTCGTGGATGTGCACCGGCTTCTCCACGGGCTTTTCCCCAATTTCGTCCGTGCTCCCCCAGACCGTGCCTCCGCGAATCCCGCCGCCGGCGAGCCAGGCGGAGAAGGCCGAGCAGTGGTGCCCGCGGCCCGTGCCCGTGGCCCAGGGCGTGCGGCCGAATTCAGAGGTCCACACGACGAGGGTGTCGTCGAGCAGGCCGCGACTGCGCAGGTCGCGCAGGAGTCCCGCGATGGGGCGGTCCACGGCGTGGGCAAGGGTCTCATGCCGTTCCAGGTTGCCGTGCTGGTCCCAGTTTCCCCCTGAGCCGCGGTCCACGATCTCGACGAAGCGCACCCCGCGCTCCACGAGTCGCCGCGCCATCAGGCATTTCCAGGCAAATTCGGAGGTCGATTTCTCATCGAGCCCGTAGAGGGCCCGGGTGGCGGGCGATTCGCTTTCCAGGTCGTAGAGTTCAGGCACGGCGAGCTGCATGCCCGCGGCAATCTCAAAGGAGCGGGTCCGCGCGGCAATCAAGGGATTGGGATCCGGGGGCGCGGTCGCCTCGAGCCGTCGCAGCAGGTCGAGTTCCTGCTCCTGGACGGCCGCCGGAACGCGGGGGCGGATGTTGGCGACTTCCTGCTTGGGGCGAATGTGGAGGGCCGAGTGCACCGGCGGCAGGAAGTTGGAATCCCAGACGGTGGGACCGTTGTAGGTGGGTTGGGAGGCTAGCGCGACAAAGGAGGGCAGGTTGGCATTTTCACTGCCCAGCCCATAACTGACCCAGGAACCGAGGCTAGGTCGAGGGACCGTGAAGGAACCCGTGTGCACCTGCAGGGTGGATTGGGAGTGATCGTTGTGATCGGTGTGCAGGGAGCGCACCAGGCAGATCTCGTCCATGCATTCGCGGATCTCGGGGAAGAGATCACTGACCTCGGCACCGCCGCTCCGTCCGGGGCGGAAACTCCAGGGCGAGGGGCGGGCTTCGCCCTTGGGGAGCTTGGTGGAGGCCCCCGCGAGGCGGGCGAGCTCGGGTTTGGGATCAAAGGAGTCGACGTGGGAGACGCCGCCGGAGGAGAAGATGAAGATCACCTGCCGGGCCCGGGCGGGGTGGTGGGGGCGCTTCGGGGCGAGGGGATTGGGCAGCTCGTCGGCCAGCAGTTCGGAGAGCAAGGCCGGGTAGAGGATGGAGCCCCCCACGAGCGATTGAATGACGGCCCGCCGCGAGACGGGTTGGCGCGGGGAGGCGGGGAGGTGGCGTGAGAAGGTCATGGCGGGACGGGAACTTCGGGATGTCAGGCAGGGCAAGTCAGCGCACGAAGACAAAGGCATTGGAGCTGAAAAGAGTGCGGGCCAGGCTGGTCCATGCGGCCAGCTCGCTGGAGGCGGCCTCGTGTTGCGCCCAGGTGGGACGGACTTGCTCGAGGAAAGCGAGGGCCAGGGACGCTTCCTCGGGACCGGGGGGGCGTCCGTAGACGCGCATCCAAATCGACTCGACGCGGTCTTCAGGGGACGAGCTTTCCTCCTCGAGGAGTCGTTGAGCCAGGGCCTGGGCCTGGACATCGGTGAACTCGCTGTTCAGATGGAAGAGCGCCTGCATGGGGGAAACGGTGAGGGGGCGGAGTCCCGTCGCGGCCGTGGGATCCGCTCCGTCGAAGAGCCCGAGATAGGGATGCTTCTCCAGTCGCCGCTGCATCAGGTAGAGGCTGCGCTTGTCCGAATCGTAGTTTTCGGAGAAGGGGCGGTGTTGGCTGTAGTTGAAATGCAGCGGCGCGGGGAAGGGGTGGCGTCCTCCAGGTTCAGGATCGAGACGACCGCTGATGGCCAGGAGGCTGTCGCGCAGTTCTTCGGCGGAGAGGCGACGGCTTTCAAAGCGCCAGTAGCTGAGATTGGCGCTGTCGGCGGTCTGGGCTGCGGCCAGGGCGGCGGAGGTCTCGCGCGTCTCCGGGAGGGAGGCTCGGCCATAGGTTTCGGTGCTCATGAGGAGGCGGTGCATGGCCTTGAGGCTCCAACCCCGAGTGACGAATTCGGCGGCGAGCCAGTCGAGTAGCGCGAGGTGTTCGGGCGTTTGGCTGCGGAGCCCGAAATCGTCGGGGGTAGACACGAGCGGGCGACCGAAATGGTGCAGCCAGAGACGATTGACCATCACCCGGGGCGTCAGGGGGTTGTCCTTTTGGATGATCCAGTTGGCGAGGTGGAGGCGCCCGCTGCCCGCGACGTCCTCCGGCAGGGTCTGCCCTCCAAGAACCTGGAGGAAACCGCGCCGCACCGGCTTGCCGGATTGATCCGCAAAATCTCCCCGGGGGCGCAGACGGGTGTCGGCGGCCTTGCCTTCGCTGACGGCGAAAGCCAGCGGCACCGAGGGGGGATTGGCCTTGAGCTGCTTGAGGACGGCGGCCAGCGCCTTTTCCCGGCTTTGGCGTTCCTTGTCCTCAAGGGTCTTGTCTTTCTGAATGGATTCGAGGATGCCCTCGAGTTGGCGCAGGCATTCGAGATAGGCCTGCCACAGGGCCTGTTCTTCCATGGATCCCAGGGGCACCTGGTTGGCGCTGTCCTGACGGTGCTCCAATCCGGGGAAGGTGTAGGTCGTGCTCTCGAAGAACCCATAGAGCGCGTAGTAATCCTCCATGGGGATGGGATCGAACTTGTGGTCGTGGCAACGGGCGCAACTCACGGTCAGCCCCAGGAAGGCCTTGCCGAGATTGTCGAGGGTGTCGTCTAGGGTGTGGACGAAATCGCGCGGGTTTTGGCCGAAGCGTTTCGAGAGGGCCAGATAGCCGGTGGCGATGAGGTTGGCGTTGCGCTCTTCCTGGGTCTTTGCGGGGAGAAGGTCGCCGGCGATCTGCCGCAGGATGAATTGATCGTAGGGCATGTCGGCGGCGATGGCCTCGACGACCCAGTTCCGATAGCGCCAGGCTTCGGGGATGGGGAAGTCGCCTGCGTCTCCCGCGGTGTCGGCATAGCGGGCCACGTCGAGCCAATGGCGTCCCCAGCGTTCCCCGTAGGCGGGTGAGGCGAGGAGTCTTTCGATGACGCGCTCCCTGGCGCCGGGAGATTCGTCGGCGAGAAAGTCGGCAATTTCCTTGGGAGTGGGGGGGAGGCCGGTGAGGTCGTAGGTGGCCCGGCGAAGCCAGGTGGCCCGGTCTGCCGGCGGCAGGGCTTGGAGGCCCCGTTTTGCATGTTGCTCGGCGAAATAGCGGTCGATCCAGCGGCCGGCTTCGGCCGGACGGCCTTGCCCCGCCGCTCGTTCCTGTGGGGCGTCGGCAGCGAGGGGAAGGGGACGAAAGGCCCAGTGAGCCCGGGCGTCGGCATCGGGAGAGGCAGGGGCGGCCATTTCTCCGCCAGCTGGGCCGGAGGGTGCGGAACCGGCGATGGCGGTTGTAGCGAGGCTGGTGACCACCAAGGCCTGTGCGAGCCCCCTGACGAGGCGGCGAGGCGACATGTGCGGTTCTCGGCGCCTCAGCTCAGCCAAGAGGCCGGAATCCGGCTCGGAGGGACAGTCCATCGAAGCTAAGGGTAAGGGCCGAACACCCGACTGCAATAGACGGTTCTGCGTTAGGCATCTTCCCGGGAGCCAGAAGGCGGCGTATGCCTTCTCGGCCCTGGCGAACGGACTCACAAGCCCTTCACTTCCCATCCCGGGCGATAGGGCTCGTGCCGCAGGGCGTTGGCCGCATCGGAATCGACGAAGCGGCCGGCCTCGGCGTCCCAGCGCAGCGTTTCCCCGGGCAGGAGCATGGCGATGGTGCCGAGCAGCACCGCTTCGCTCATGGGGCCGGCGTAGCCGAAGTGCGCCCGGGGATGTTTGGGCTGGTTGTTGCGGATGGCGTCGGCGAAAATCTGGTGATGATTTTCCG
This sequence comes from uncultured Akkermansia sp., assembly GCA_964552315.1. GTDB lineage: Bacteria > Verrucomicrobiota > Verrucomicrobiia > Verrucomicrobiales > DEV007 > Arctic95D-9. The sequence goes on from CAZKGI010000005.1 coordinate 52,232, forward strand.
AGGGGAGCGTTTCGTGGCTTTCCTCGGAGAGCTTCCCGTCGCGATAAATCGTCGGGGCCCCGCTGCCGCCGTGGGGGATGACGAGTGCTCCCTCCGTGCCGATCACGAGCGAGCCGCTGGGGGGAACATTTTCTCGTCCTCCCACGGCCGCCCAGACGGATTCCTCGGGAAACTGGCTGCCGTCGTACCAGGTGAAGTCGAAGTCCCCGTCGGTCAGTTCGTTGCCCTGCATCCGGTATTGTACCAGGGCATTGAGCGGCCAGCTGTCTTCGTCGACCGGGGCGGGGCCGCGGGAGACCACCGAGAGCGGGGCGGGGGCGTTGAGCCCGGCAAACCAGGGGTGGTAGATGTGGCAGCCCATGTCCCCGAGCGTGCCCGTTCCATAGCCGATGCGCTTGCGCCAGTTATTGGGGTGAAACTCTCCGGCGATGAAGGGGCGCGCCTTCGCGGGGCCGATCCAGAGATCCCAATCCAGGCCCTCGGGAACGGGGTCCTCGCGCTGGGGGAGCGGGTCCAGGGATCCCCAGGACTTCGGGTTCATGCTGTGAACGGCGCGCACTTTTCCGATGACCCCGCGCTGCAGCAGGTCGGCCCCGGTGCGGTTGCCCGAGCTGGAGGAAACCTGGATTCCCATTTGGGAGACGAGATTTCTCTCCGCGGCATATTCCTTCAGGCGCCGACATTCGTGCAGCGTGCGCGCCAGGGGCTTCTCACAGTAGACGTGAATTCCGAGCTGCATGGCGCTCATGGCGATGGGCGCGTGCAGGTGATCGGGGGTGGAGACGAGGAGGGCGTCCAATTCCTTGCCTTCCTTCTCCAGGAGTTGGCGCCAGTCGGTGTAAATCTTGGCGTCGGGAAAATCACTTTTGATCTTGGTCAGACGGGTGCTGTCCACTTCGGCCACCGCGACCAGGGTGCAGCCGTCGACGCCGGCCATCGAGGTGATGTTCCCCCAGGCGCGCCCGGAGACGCCCACGCTGGCAAAGCGCAGCGTCTCGCCGGGTCCGGCCCCGCGTGCGGCGGTTTTCCATCCGAGGAAGGGGATCGCCAAGCTGGAAGCAGATTGAAGGAAACGACGTCGGGTGCTGGGGGCGGATGCAATGGACATGAGGCGATGCTAGGGGCTGGCCGCGGGGTTTCAATCGCCTCATTGCGTCCTCATCGCCAGAGGCGGAAGCCCCCCGGGGATGACGCAAATCGGGGCGGCTTGCCTTCTTCACAAAAAGCGAGCGGCTTCGCTAGTCTCGATCCTGCATGAAGACTCCCCCGCTTCGTTCGACCTGGTCCCGCCGTCATTTTGTGAGCGCCACGGGATCCGCCCTGGCCGGCTTGAACTTGATGACGACCCGAAAGGCGGCCGCGCAGACCGGTCAGGGAGTCGTGTTGGGAGAAGGCGAGCACCGCTATGAGGTGCTGCACGACTGGGCCAAGCTGCCCGACCGCTACACCTGGCAGACCACGCACAACGTCGCCGTGGACAGCGAGCATCGCCTCTATGTGATACACGAGGGCCGTGTCGACCTGCCGGATCATCCCTCGATCTTCGTCTTCGACGAGGCGGGAACCTTTGTTAGGGCCTTCGGAAGCGAGTTTCAAGGTGGCGGGCACGGCTTGGAGGTCCGGAAGGAGGCGGAAGGCGAGTTTCTCTACGTCACCGGCTACCAGCAGGTGAAGAAAATCGCCAAGTTCACCCTGGAGGGGGAGAAGGTCTGGGAGCGATTTGCACCGATGGCCTCGGGGCTTTACGCCGAGGGGGAGGACACTCGTCCCGAGAAAGTGTGGGGGCGCGACCGCTTCATGCCCACCAATTTTGCCTTTCTGCCCGACGGGGGATTTTTCGTCGCCGACGGCTACGGGTCCCACACGGTCCTGCGCTATGACGCCGCCGGGAACTGGGTGCAGACCATCGGAAAGCCGGGGCGCGGAGACGGAGAGTTCAACCTGCCCCACGGCTTGTGGATCGACGATCGCCGGGAAGGGGAGGCACGGCTCGTCGTGGCGGACCGCGCCAACGCCCGGCTCCAGTGGTTTGACCTCGACGGAAAGCATCTCCGCACCCTCGAGGGCTTCCTCTTGCCGGCCAATGTCGATCGTCGTGGCGATGTCCTGTTGGTGCCCGATCTCTCGTCGCGGATCAGCCTGCTCCAGGGGGAGGACCAACTCATTCACCTGGGCGAAGACCCCGCCTGGCGAGAGGTCGTCAATGCCGATGGGCGGGCCATGCGCCGGCAGCCGGAGGCCTGGCGATCCGGGCGCTTTGTCCATCCCCACGACGCCTGCTTCGATCACGAGGGCAATATTTTCGTGGCGGAATGGGTGGAAAGCGGCCGCATTTCCAAGCTGCGCAAGCTTTCCTGAGCCCTCGCGGCCGGGAAAAAGAGGGGAAAGGGTCCCGCGGCGTCGACGCCGCGAGCCCAAAACTTTCACTTGACCGGGCGGACCTCCATCCTAAATCTTTTCTATGGGTGATCTTCTGCTCGGTCTCAGTTTTGACGACGTTCTTCTCGTGCCGCAGCGCAGCGGCGTGCTGCCAGGCGAGGTGGACGTCTCCACCCGCCTCACCGCGGACATTCCCTTGAATATTCCCATCGTCTCCTCGGCGATGGACACCGTGACCGAGGACGACATGGCCATTGCCTTGGCTCGGGAAGGCGGCATCGGGGTCATTCACCGGAACATGCCCGTCAGCGAGCAGGCGGACATGGTGGCGAGGGTGAAGCGCTCCGAGAACACCGTCATCGTCGACCCTTTCACGACCACGGCCGATGCCACGATCGAACGGTTGCAGGAGATCATGCGGGAGAAGGGGGTCAATGGATTCCCCGTGGTCGACAAGAATGGCCTGCTCGTGGGGATGGTCACGAGCCGGGACATCTGGTATGTGGAGGATGGCCGGGCCCCGGTCTCCACGGTGATGACGCCGCGCGAAAGGCTCGTCACCGCGCCGGTCGACACGGGTCTCGACGAGGCCCGCCGCATTCTCCACCAGAACCGCATTGAAAAGCTTCCCTTGGTGGACCGGGAGGGACGCCTCGCCGGTCTGATCACGGCTCAGGACATCGAAAAGCGCGACCGCTACCTCAATGCCGCCAAGGACGACAAGGGACGCCTGCGCGTGGGCGCCGCCATCGGCGTGGGCGAGGATTGCTTCGACCGCGCCCGGGCGGTCATTGACGCGGGGGCTGACGCCGTCTTCATCGATGCCGCCACCGGTCACACCGAGAGGGTCCTGTCGGTGATCGAACGACTCCGCAGCGAGTTCTCCGTCGCCGTGGTCGCCGGCAACGTCGTCACCGCGGAAGGGGCGCGGGATCTCATTTCCGCGGGAGCCTCGGCCATCAAGGTCGGGGTGGGGCCGGGTTCCATTTGCACCACGCGCGTCATCGCCGGTGTCGGGGTTCCCCAGTTCACCGCGATTCAGGCGGTCTCCGCCATCTGCCGTTCCAAGGGGGTGCCGCTCATTGCCGACGGCGGCATCCGCTATTCCGGCGACCTCGTCAAGGCCATGGCCGTGGGCGCCGACCTGGTGATGCTGGGCTCGCTGCTGGCGGGCTGTCGGGAAAGTCCCGGGGAGGCGGTTCACTATCAGGGACGGACCTGGAAGGAATATCGCGGGATGGGCTCGCTCAAGGCGATGCGCAAGGGTTCGGGCGACCGCTACGGACAGAATTCTTCGGGCAAGTTGGTTGCCGAGGGCGTGGAGGGCCGCGTGCCCTATCGCGGGCCGCTGGCGGATACCATTTTCCAGCTGATTGGCGGCTTGCGCAGCGGCATGGGTTATGTCGGCGCCAGCAACCTCGAGGAGCTGAGAAAGCGCGCCAGCTTCATCCAGATCACCGGCAGCGGCTTGCGGGAAAGCCACGCCCACGACATCGCCATCACCGAGGAACCGGTCAACTACCAGCCCGCCAACTGAACTGCATTTGGGCAGCGCTCGGGCCGGGTGGCCTGAGTCCCTCCTCGCGTTTTCACCATCAACCCACTCCGCCCCCAGGGCGCCATGGAACACCCTATCGCCGTCATTGATTTCGGATCCCAGTACACCCAGCTCATCGTGCGGCGAATCCGCGAGCTGGGCTACTTCTCCAAGTTGTATCAACCCGGGGAATTGCGTCAGACCGGATCGCCCGCGGCAGTCATCCTCTCCGGGGGACCGCGTTCTACCCGCGAGGCCGATGCCCCGGACATCGATTTCGAATATCTGCAGAGCCTGGGAGTGCCGGTGCTCGGGGTATGCTACGGCATGCAGCTCCTCAACCGCAAGTTCGGGGGCGAAGTCGCACCGGGCAATGCGCGGGAGTATGGCCCGGCCACCCTGCTCGTGGAAGAAGGCGAGGCGGGGATCTTTGCGGGCCTGAAGGGCCATTCGCAGATCTGGATGAGCCATTCCGACACGGTCAGTCTCCTGCCAGAGGGCTGTCGCGTGACGGGCAGGAATCTCGACGGCATCCCGGTGGCCCTGCAGTGGAACGAGCGCTTTTTCGGCATTCAGTTTCACCCGGAAGTTTCCCACACGAAGGAAGGCGTCGAGATCCTCAAGAATTTCCTCTCCCTCGCCCAGAACCTGCCAAAGTTCCAGATTTCCGGCTTCAAGGATGAACTGGTGGCCCGGGTCCGCGAGGAAGTGGGCGGCCGCAAGGTCGTCTGCGGGGTGTCCGGAGGCGTGGATTCCTCGGTGCTGGCTGCCCTGCTCCACGAGGCCCAGGTGGACACGCGCAACCTCTTCGTCGACACCGGTCTTCTCCGGGAGAATGAAGCGGCGGAGGTGCAATCCCTCTTCGCCGATGTCGGCATCGAGATCGAGACCATCAACGCCTCCGAGCGTTTCCTCAGTGCGCTCGCCGGGGTGACGGATCCCGAGGAAAAGCGACGCATCATCGGCCGTCTCTTCGTCGAGGTCTTCTTCGACGCCGTGGGGGACGACGTGGAACTGCTGGCCCAAGGGACGCTCTATCCCGACGTCATCGAGAGCGCCACCAGCGGCTCCATCGCCTCCACCATCAAGACCCACCACAACCGGGTCGACCGCATCATGCAGCTCAAGGCCGAGGGCCGGGTCATTGAACCGCTCGACGAGTTGTTCAAGGACGAGGTGCGCGAGCTGGGGCGGGTCCTCGGGCTGCCCGAGCGCGTCGTGGGTCGCCATCCCTTCCCGGGGCCCGGCTTGGCGGTGCGCTGCCCTGGCGAGGTCACGCCTGACAAGCTCGCGATCATTCGCCAGGCCGACCGCATTTACATCGATCTGCTGCGGCAGCGCCACTGGTATGACTCGGTCTGGCAGGCCTACGCCGCGTTGATCCCGGTCAAGACCGTGGGGGTCAAGGGCGACGAGCGGAGCTATGAATACGCGATCAGCCTGCGCGCGGTCACCAGCGAGGACGCCATGACCGCGGAATGGGTGCACCTGCCCTACGAGCTTCTCGCGGAAGTGTCCAACCGCATTCTCAACGAGGTCGAGGGGGTCAACCGCGTCCTTTACGACATCTCGACAAAACCGCCCGCAAGCATCGAGTGGGAGTGAGTGGCCGCGGGCAGCGCTCCCTGCGCTTTCTCAGGCTTTGCCGCCAAGAACGCGCCTGCCGCGCCTGCGGTGGCGCCGTCGGTGCCCTGTCAGGGTACATTAAAGGCCGTCCCGCCCGACCTGCGGGGGGACGGCGACCAAGGGACCGTAGGACTGGGCTCAGCCCTCCAGCGACCAGCCTTCGCGGTAGTCGCGGCGGAGGAAGCGTTCGGCCTCGGGCGCGTTGGGGAACTTCATGGCCTTGGCATCCCATTCCAGCTTCTTCCCGGCGCGGTAGGCGACGTTCCCAAGGTGGTTCGCCTCGGTGAGCGGCGCGGCATAGCCGAAGTGGCAGAGGGGTTGGGGGCCTTCGCCCTTGCACGCGAGGAACCATTCGGCCTGCTGTCCCGGAGAGGGCGGGATGTAGGGGGCGGGCGGCTGGAAATTGGCGAACTTTTCCTCCGGCAGGAGCACATACTTGCCGTAGTCGGCCAGCAGCATGCCGTTCTCGCCGACAAAGAGCGTGCCGTCGCCCCACTGCGGAATCTTGCCTTCACGCCAGAGCGCGGGCTTCACCGATCCCTGGTACCAGGTCAGCTCCACGGGCGGAAGTTCGCCGCGCTGTCCATAGGTGTACTTCACCGCCATGGAGGCGGGGGCAATGTCAGGATGGGGGGCGGGGCCGGCGATCGGCTCGATGGTGAGGGGGGCATCGAGCTTCAGGGCCCACCAGGGGAGGTCGTTCCGATGGCTCCCGAGATCGGACATGGTGCCATTGCCGAAATCCCACCAGCGGTACCAGCGCGGGCCGGGGAAGTAGAACTCGTGGAACTCACGCCAGGGGGCGGGGCCGATCCACAGGTCCCAGTCGAGTCCCTCGGGGACGGGCATGCCCTGCTTCGGCGTGTCGGGCGTGTAGATGATGTCCTTGTTCTTCTCGGCCTCTTCCTGGGTCTGCCAGCCCCAGGCGCGGCTGACCCAGCTGTGGACTTCGCGGACCGGTCCGATGGCCCCGCTTTCCACCAGCTCGACGACGCGGCGGTAGTTCTCCCCGGCGTGGATCTGCGTGCCCATTTGGGTCACGAGATGGGGGCGGGCCTGGGCCGTCTCCAGCACGAGGCGGCATTCGCGGACATCGCGGGTGAGGGGCTTTTCGCTGTAGACGTGCTTGTTGGCGCGCAGCGCGGACAGGATGGCGAAGGCGTGGGTGTGCTCGGTGGAGGAGACAAAGACGGCGTCGATGTCATCGAGCTTTCCGGCGAAGAGCTCACGGAAATCGCGATGGCTGCGTGCCTTGGGGGCCTGTTGCAGGGCCGCGCCGAGATGGTTCTCGTTGACGTCGACCAGGGCGATGATGTCCTCCTTCGCATCGACGGTGGCCTTGACGTGGGCTCCGCCCCGGCCACCCACTCCGATCAGGGCGACTCCGAGCTTGGAATTCGGGGACTGACAGCGAGTGATGGCCGGGAATCCAAGGACGGAGGAACCGGCGACAAGACCAGCGGATTTGAGAAAGCGACGACGATCAGTGCGTGGAAGAGACATGGCCGCAAGATAGCGGAGAGGAAGGGGATGGAGAAGTCGAAAGCCGGAGGGGACGGTCACGGGATGACGGGAGTTTGATAGTCTTCGAACGGCAGATGGCGGTTTGGTTTCCCCGGATCCTTCGGATGAGGCCGGTAATGCGTCCCTACAGGTATGGGGCGGTAATTGCTCCATACGCCTACAAGCCATTGCCATGGGGACCCCCTGCGGTGCATTTTCGGGGCTTTTCCAAGGAACTGCTGCTGTTATCAGATGAATTCATCCCTCTCCCGTCACCTTCGTTCGCTCTTTGCGTTTGCTCTCGTCGCCCCCTTGCCTACCATACTGGGGCAAGGGGTGGCTCCTCCGGCCCCTGAGGCGAAGGCGCTGGTGGATGGGGTGCGCATCGAGATGGTGGCCGAACAGCCGGCCCTGGTCACGCCCACGGGCTTGGACGTCGATGCCCAGGGGCGTGTTTGGCTCATCGCCTCGCACACTCACGAAACGCCCAAAGACTATCAGGGACCCGACAAGGACGAGGTGCTGATCTTCTCGCCCGACGGAAAGCGGTCGGTGTTTTACAACAACACCTACCACACCATGGACCTCGAGCTGGGGCCCGATGGTTGGGTCTACCTGGCGGAACGGGGCCGCATCCTGCGCATCAAGGACAGCGATGGGGACGGGAAGGCGGATCTCGAGGAAACCCTCGTGCAGCTGGAATCGGAGGAAAGCTATCCCCACAACGGCATGTCCGGCTTGGCCTGGAATCCCCAGGGGGAGCTCATTTTCGGATTGGGAGAAAATTTTGCCAAGCCGTGGACGATGCGGGGCTCGGACGGCAGTCATCACTCGGGTCGGGCCGAGGGGGGCGTGTTTCGTTGTCAGGCCGACGGCTCCAAGCTGCAGTGGATCGCCCGCGGCGTCTGGAATCCCTTCGGCATCTGCGTGCGTGAAGACGGGGAAATCTTTGCCGTGGACAACGACCCGGGGGAACGGCCTCCTTGCCGTCTGCTCCACATCGTCGAGGGTGGAGACTACGGCTATCGTCGTCACTACGGGGGCGGGGCCCACCATCCTTTTGTGGGTTGGAATGGAGAAGTGCGCGGATCCCTGCCGATGGTCATCCCTTCGGGTGAGGCCCCCTGCGCGGTCCTGCCCCTCGGCCGCGGCGTGCTGATTCCCTCCTGGGGGGACCATCGGGTCGATTATTTCCCTCTCGAAGCCAAGGGCGCCAGCTTCGGCGCCGGAGAGCGCACGCCCATCGTGGAGGGCTCCTTTTTCTTCCGTCCGACCTGCCTGGCCGAGGATCGCTCCCAGAGCTCCGCGACGAAGCGCGTTTGGTACATGACGGACTGGGTGGACGGGCGTTACCCCGTGCACGGCTTTGGGCGCCTTTGGAGAATCGAGATCGACCTGGATAAGGCCACTTGGCTGGGCACTCTGGATCTTCCCGAAGCCAGCGAGGAGGCCCGCCTGGCGCGTCGCTTGCGCGAGGAGAACTCGGCTTGGTCGGAAGGCGAGCTCCTCAAGTTGTCCGCCCACGACGATCCCTTCATCGCTCGGGCGGCCCTGGCGCGCCTGGCCCGCGAGGCGGCCCCGGGATGGACGCCCGCACAGCTCGCCCAGCGGGGGGCCGAGGAGAGACTGCTCGCGGTCTTGGCACTCTCTGCCTCGGAGGTCGATCCCGGGCCCTGGATCGACGCCCTGCTGGAGGATCCCGATCCCCGGGTGAACTTCGAGGGCCTGTGCTGGATTTCCCATCGCGAGCTGAAGTCCGCCCTGCCCGCGGTGAAGCAGTTTCTCAACCGCAGCGACCTTGGCTTTGAAACCTTCGAGGCGGCCGTGGCGGCTCACAACACCCTGTCGGGCGTGCCCGAGCAGGGGGTGCGGAATGAAAGCCTGCTCCTCGAGCGCCTCCGCGACCAGGAGAGCTCCCCGGCCCTGCGTGCCTTCGCCCTGCGTCTGCTCCCAGCCCAAGACTGGCGTGCCCCGGAATCCGGTCCTTCGTCTCGGGTCAGCTTTCCCAAGGATCTCACCCTCGAGGTGCTCCAGGATTTGCTGAAGGAGGGGCACTTGGACATTTCCCGCGAGGTGGTCATGGCCCTCTCCGACAACCCCCGTGCTGGCGCCGGGCTGCTCGCCCAGGTGGCTCGGGATGAGGAGGCCGATCCCGGCCTGCGCGCTCTGGCGGTGGCGGGCCTGGCCTCGGTCGCGGACCAGGAACTGCCGCTGCTCCTGCAGCTCGCCGGGGAGGAGAATCGCCTCCTCCGCGAAGAGGCGCTTCGAGCCCTGCGCTCGCTGCCCTTGGAAAGCGCCCACAAGGAAAACATCAAGGCCCTGCGGGAGCGTTATCCGGAATCGGCCGATCTCTGCGATGCCCTCCTTTCGCCGGAGACTCTTTTCCAGGGACGCCCGCCGGCGACCGATCCGATCGCTTGGCTCAGCCGCCTCGATGCTGTGCCGGGTGAGGCGGACCGCGAGGCGGGAGCGCGGATTTTCCATCATGCCGCCATCGCCCTCTGCGCCAATTGCCATCGCCACGAAGGACGAGGCAAGAGCGTGGGGCCAGATCTCAGCGCCGTGGGCGTGGGCGGGGAAAGGGCTTGGCTGCTGGAAAGCATTCTCCAGCCGAGTCGACAAATTGCGCCGGAATACCTGCCCCGGGCGGTCACGCTGAAGGACGGGCGCACCATCGTGGGGATCCGCATGCAGTCCTACACCCGCGAGCGGGTGCGCGACGTGAATGGGCATTCGGTCACCTTCGAGTTGGAGGAGCTTGCTTCCATCTCGGAACTCTCCACCTCCCTGATGCCCGAGGGCCTCGCTTTTTCGCTGACGGATCGGGAACTCCGCGATCTCCTCGCCTTTCTCGAGGCCTCGGGACGCTGATTTCGCTGTCAGGGTGATACTCGGGAGCCCCAAGGATGGACTCCCGGCCCTGGTCGCGGTGGAAAAAGAGTCCAGAGGATCGAGAGGCAGGGCGGAGACGCCCCGAAGGATCCGCCTCCACCGGCGCCCCTGGTGGCGATCGGGAGGGTGGATTTTTTTCTGGATGTCGGACAGTGGCGGATTGTCTGAAACGGGCTACGCTTCTGGCTCCTTCCTCCTCCGATCTTTTGTCACATGAAAGCCACGCGCTACCAGACCGACACCGTCGATCCCTCGCAATTTGCTCCAGGCCAACGCTGGATCAGCGAGACCCAGACGGAGCTTGGGCTGGCGCTCATCCTCTCGGCCGATCACGCCCACGTGAAGGCCTATTATCCCGCCGTGGGCGAAACGCTCACCTACGCCTCGCGCAACGCCCCCCTGCGACGTGTCGCCTTTGAACCGGGGGACACCGTGCGTGACCAGGCCGGCAAAGCCTTTGTCGTCGCCGAGGTTCGCGAGGCCGAAAAACGCCTCATTTACGTCGACGCCGACGGCAATGAACTGCCGGAGAGCCAGCTCTCCGACACCATGAACACGCAGCGCCCCGAGCAGCGGCTCCTCTCCGGGGTCAGCGACGATCCCCGGCTCTGGGCTCTCCGCCAATGGGCCATCCGCACCCAGCACGAATCCCGGGCCAGCGAAGTGCGGGGCTTGACCGGGGGACGAATTTCCTTGATCCCCCACCAGCTCTACATCGCCGAGGAAGTCGCCAACCGCGCCGCCCCTCGCGTTCTCCTCGCCGACGAGGTCGGCTTGGGGAAAACGATTGAGGCCTGTCTCATTCTGCATCGACTGCATCTCTGTGGACGAGCCTCCCGGGTCCTGATCCTCGTGCCCGATGCCCTGGTCAACCAATGGTTCGTCGAGCTCTACCGCCGCTTCTCCCTTTCCTTTGCGATCTACGACGAGGCCAGGGCCCTCTCCATCGAAGCCGAGGCCAAGTCCTCCGGCGATGGGGGGAACGAAGCTCACAACCCCTTCTTTGACGACCAGTTCATTCTCTGTTCGCTCTCCTGGATCGCCTCCCATCCGCAGCGTGCCGCCCAGGCGGCGGCGGGGGCCTGGGATCTGCTCATCGTGGACGAGGCCCATCATCTCGAGTGGACCACGGAATCCTCCAGTCCCGCTTACGAGGCCGTGGAATCGATCGCCAAGGGTTCCTTGGGCTTGCTGCTGCTGACCGCCACGCCGGAGCAGCTCGGTCGGGAAGGGCACTTCGCCCGCCTTCGCCTGCTCGATCCAGCGCGCTTTTCCGACCTCAATGCCTTCATCCGGGAATCGGACAAATACCGAGACATCTCGGACCTGGCCGACCGCCTGCGCAGCGAAAGCGCGCTCCGGGCGAAGGATCTCAAGATGCTGGCTAGTCTTCTCGGCAAGGAGACGGCTGAGAAACTGAAGGAGGATCCCTCGCCGGCCCGCCGCGATTCCGCCCGGCTGGCCCTGATCGATTTGCATGGACCCGGTCGGGTTCTCTTCCGCAACCGTCGTCTCGTCCTCGACACTTTCCCCCAGCGCGTCGCGCACCTCGTGCCGCTCGATTGCAGCGAGGAGAATGGATTCGAAGCCAAGCTGGACTGGTTGACGGGACTGCTCAAGGCCCATCCGGAAGAGAAGTTTCTGCTCATCGTGCACGATTTGGAGACCGTCGAAGCCATCGAGGCGGGAATGCGCGAGCGCATCAATGCCGCCGCCGCGGTTTTCCACGAAGGGCTGAGCCTGCTGCAACGGGACAAGAATGCGGCTTGGTTTGCCGATCCGGAGGGCGTCCGCCTCCTCATTTGTTCAGAGATCGGATCGGAAGGACGCAACTTCCAGTTTGCCCACCACCTCGTCCTCTTCGACCTGCCCGACGATCCGGGGCTGCTGGAGCAGCGCATCGGACGACTCGATCGCATTGGGCAAACGGGAGATGTGCACATCCACGTCCCCTTCGTGGGGGGGACGGCCGAAGAACTCAAGACGCTCTGGTACCATCGGGGCCTGGGAGCCTTCGAGCGCACCCTGCATGGCGCGGGCGCGATTTATCGCGAGTTCGGGGACGAACTCTCCCGCTTGGCCGAGGCCGATCCCGAGGAACGAGAAGCGAGCCTCGTCGACTTCCTCGAGCGGACCCGCAGGTTCAAGAAGCAGCTCGACGAGGATCTGGAAAAGGGGAGGGATCACCTCTTGGAGATGAGTTCTTTTGACCGCGACCAGGGACAGGCCCTCGTCTCCCAGATCGAAGCCATCGACGAGGACAGCCGCCTCGAGCAGCTCATGCTCAAGATTTTCGACCACTTCGGCGTGACCGTGAACGACCTCGGCGACCGGAGCTACGTGCTCGTGCCGGAACACCTCTTCTCGGCAGAGACCTTCCCGGGTTTGCCGGAAGAAGGGCTCTCCATCACCTTTGACCGCGAGCTGGCCCTGGCGCGGGAGGACATTGTTTTCCTCACCCAGGACCATCCCCTCGTCACCGGAGCCTTGGAAAGCCTCCTCGCCACGGACCACGGCAATGCCGCCTTCTTCCGACTCGAGCACGCGGGGGAACAACTGCTCATGGTGGAGACGGTGTGCGTCCTTGAATGCGTGGCCCCCGAGCATCTTCATGCGGAGCGCTTTCTCCCTGCCAAACCCATCCGCACCATCGTGGACCAGAAGGGGCGCAACCGCACCGCGGATTTCGATTTGGAGCGCATTCGTCGAGATGGGCGTCCCGGCCCCTCCACCTTCCTTCGCGAAAAATCTCGGGCGCTGCGGGCCACCGTGCCGCCGCTCATCGAAGTGGCGCAGAAGGAGTCGGAGCGAGTGGCCAAGCAGATCCGCGAGGCGGCCATTGAGCGCATGGACGAACAACTGGGACAGGAAATCGAGCGTCTCGAGCGACTCCGGGCCTTGGGGCATCCCGTGCGCGACGAGGAGGTCGCCATCATGGTCGCCGCCCGGGAGGAATTGGAGAAATATCTCGCGGAAACGCCCTTGCGAGTGGACTCGGTGCGCCTGATTTTGGCGACCTCATGAGCAGGAGAAGGGAGGGACAGCCCGGACAGGCATTGTGATGACCCGTCCCGGAAGAAAGCCGCGTGCGCGTCGCCCGAGCGCGAAACCTTCCCCGCCACTCTGGTGGAGGATTTTGAGGCATCCCCTGGTGCGGGGGATCGGGATCTTGGGGCTGTCGGCGGCCTGCATCGCCCTCATCGTGGCGGCGCTGGTCTTGTTCCACTATACCCGCCTCGCCGCCCGTTACGACATGACGGCGGTGGGACGGCTGCCGATGGAATCGACGGTGCTGGATGCCACTGGAGCCCTGGTCGGCTATCTCCACGGCGAGAACATCGGGACTCCGGTGCCCCTGGAGAAAATTTCGCCCCATGTCCTGGAGGCCCTGATTGCTCGCGAAGATTCCCGCTTTCGCAAGCACCACGGCATTGACCACTACGGATTGCTGCGCGCCTGGCTCCGCAACACCCGCGAAAAGCGCACGGTGCAGGGGGGCAGTACCCTGACCATGCAGCTCGCCCGCATGACCTTTGGCCTGACCGAGCGGACCAAGGAACGGAAGCTGCTGGAGATGGCCCTGGCCCGACGCATCGAGAAGCATTACTCGAAGGACGAGATCCTGACCCATTACGTGAATCGCGTCTTCCTCGGCACGGGGATGAACGGCATCGAGCAGGCCGCCCAGGGTTATTTTGGCAAGACCGCTGCCGAACTGAGCCTGCCTGAAGCCGCCATGATCGTAGGCGTGATCCGCGCCCCGAACGGCTTTTCACCCTTCCGGCATTACGAGGCGGCCTTGCGGGAAATGCGCGGGACCCTGGGGCGCATGGCGGATGAGGGATTCATCAGCAAGGCGGAGGCCGAGAGCGCCAGTGCCGAGCGCCCCGAGGTGCAGCCTCAATCGCTCTGGATGGAGCGGCTGCGTCGCGAGGCGAAGATCTCCGAGCGCACCCATTATCTGGCCTTGGTGGAGGAGCGGATCCGCGAACTTTTCCCTTCCCTGGTTGGCGTGGGGGGATTGACCATACGGACCACCTTTGACCTCCGTCTCCAGGCCGCCGCCGAGCGGAGCGTACAGGCGCGCCTGGAGAGGATTGAAAAGAGTCCGGGCTATTCCCACCCGTCTTTCTCCGAATACCAAGGAGGCGATCCGCAGTATCTGCAATCGGCCGTGGTCGTTCTGGAGAATTACAGTGGGGCGATTCGCGCCTTGGTGGGAGGGCGATATTTTGCGCACAGCGAGTTCAATCGCGCCACCAAGGCCCGCAGGCCCATGGGCTCCGTCTTCAAACCACTGGTTTACGGTACCGCATTCGAACGCGGCCTTTTTCCGGGGATGAAAGTGAGCGATGCCGCCATCGCCCCGGGAGAGATCCGTTGGGATCGCAGTGCCTGGGCGCCGGAAAACGCCGACGGCGTCTTCGGCGGCTTGCTGCCGGTGGAGACCGGACTGATCCAGTCCCGCAACACCATGACCGTCCGGGTGGGAGAATGGGCCGGGATCGACACCGTGTTGGCCATGATGGAGCACGCCGGACTGGGGGAGGCGGAGCGGGCGGATCCCTCGCCGACGATCTACATCGGGACCATCGGCGCCAGCGTGTGTGACGTGGCCAGTGCCTACACCGCCTTCGCGACCCGGGGGATCCGGCATCAGCCCTTCTTCATCGAGTCGGTCCACGACCGGGACGGCAGCTTGCTCTATGAACACGAGGATGCGCATTACCGGGTCTTTTCCGCGGGAGCGGCCTGGCTAACCTCTAAGTTGCTGGAGAAGGTCGTGGCGGATGGCGGCACGGGGGCGGGCTTGCGGCAGATGGGATTCACGGCCCCGGCCGGAGGAAAGACCGGCACGACGAACCACTACCAGGATGCCTGGTTTGTGGGCTACACCAGCCGCCTGTGTTGTGGGGTCTGGATCGGCCTGGACCAGCCGGCCAAAATCATGGACGAGGCCTATGGGGGACGCATTGCCGTCCCCGTCTGGCATGATCTCATGACGGAAGCCTCTCGTATTGGATACGAGTTTGAGGCATTTCATGAACCTGGCGAGGTCGTGACAATGGAACTGTGTGCCGAAACCGGATTGCTGCCCAGCGGGAACTGTGTTCGCGCGGGGACCAGTTATGTGGAAGAGGTCCCCCACGATCTCATCCCCCGGCGCTTTTGTGATTCGCATTGAAGGATTCTCCCAACTCATCATTCCTGACTGGCCGCATGAACCAAAGCGAACGCCTGATTGACGGCTCCATCTACCGACCCTTCCCCACCTTCGCCTTTGTCTGGGCGACGACGGCCCTGGTTCACCAGCTCGCCTTCAGTTTCTGGGTGGAATCGTGGGAAGGGTGGGTGCTGGTGCTCTCCGCCGTGGCGGTGATTTACCGACCGGATTGCCTCTTCCGCTTCGGGATGCTCGTCGTCGCCTCGCTCCTGCACCTCTGGGAGAAAATGCCCTTTGTGCCCAATCACATTCTTTACGAGGGCATGCTTCATCTCACCATGCTCCTCGGCCTGGCGGACTATTATTTCCGGAAGTCGGGACGCCTGTCTGGGACCCCAGTCTGGTCTATCCACCGCTCTCGCCTCTGGCTCGCCCTCGTGGCCATCCTCTGCAAGGCGGTATTCCTCTTGCTGCCCGTCATTCCCCAAAGCCCCCTGATGGGGGCGGTGACGACCCTTTTCCTGCTGGTGGCCCTGGGCCGGCTTCTCTTCGCCCCTGTGGGGATTGGTCAGGGTGATGCCTTCTTTGCCCGGGTGGCTCCGGTGCTGAGGGCCGCCGTGGTCATCATGTACTTTTGGGCGGGTCTCCAGAAACTGAACAAGGATTATCTGGACCCCTCTGTGTCCTGCGCCGGGCAGCTCCACGTCGAAATCGCCGCCTATTTCGGTGGACTCATCCCCACGGCGCCTTGGACGCTCCAAGCCGCGGCCATCGCCTCGCTGGTCTTTGAATTCGGCATCCCCGTCCTGCTCTGCTTCCCTCGCACTCGCTATCTCGGTTTCTTCGCCGCCATCGGCTTCCATCTCTGGCTATCCATCCATCAGGCCGCTGGCATCTTCAGCTTTTCCTCCCTGATCCTGGCCGTCCTGGTCCTCTTCCTGCCGATGAGCTGGGGGCAGCAAATGCAGGCCTTCTGGGATGCCCAGGCCCGTTGGATCGGGCGGGGAGATCTCGTCAAGGGACGGCGCCTGGGCAGGACCTTGATTGTCGTGGCCTTCTTCGTCACCCTGATCACCCAGGCGACGCTCTACCTCAGCATTGCGCGGAGTTACGAAGTCTTCCACATGGCGAATCGCATCGGCTTTTTCGCCTTTTTCCTCTGGGGGCTTTGGATCGGGCTCAGTTATCTCGTGGCGGGATGGCGTGCCTCCGGGGGCGCCGCGCTGCCCAATCGGGCGGTTGCCACCTTGGCTTGGGTCGGCCTCATTCCCGTGCTCCTGAACGGCCTCTGGCCCTGGTTGGGAGGACGCACCCAGACGTCCTTTTCGATGTACAGCAACCTGCGCTCCGAAGCGGAGAGCAATCACCTCTTCCTGAAGCGCATCGACCTCTTCGACCTGCAGAAGGACATGGTGGAGGTGCTCACGTCGGCCCCGGACATCCTCTCTCCCACAGATCGCCCGCGGGGGATCCAACAGTTCGCCAACCTGGGATTCCGCGTGCTGCCCTGGTTTGAATTCCGTCGTCTGGTCAGCGAGAGGGAGGGCGACTTCGAAGTGACCTATCTCCGCAACGGGACCGAGGCCAGCTTGGGTCGTCGCCGTGGCGAGATTTTTGGGGATCCCGAGGCCTTTGAGCCCCTCCCGCTTCTCCAGCGCAAGTTTCTCTGGTTTCGGCGCCTCGAAAGGCTGGATGGTCCCATGTGCTGCACGCATTGAGCCAACTTGGGCTTGAGGGCGGGGGATTGCAGGCTACCCTGCCAACACCATTTTGTCCGAGTCACCCCTCAACGAATTTCCCGTGGACCCCGCTGCCGACATTCGGGAAGCCTTGGCTTCGGCCTATGGCACGCCATGTTACGTCTACGATGCCGAGGCGCTGGCGGCACGGGCACAGGAGCTGATCGCGATCCTCCCGGAGACGGCTTCGCCGCGCTTGCTCTATTCCTTCAAGGCCAATCCGCTGCCTTCCCTGGCCGCGGAACTGAGGCAGCAGGGATGCGAGGCCGATCTCACCTCACCCGGGGAGATCACCGCGGCCCGGGAGGCGGGATTTGACCTGTCCCGCGCCCTCTACGGTGGACCCGGCAAGAGCGAGGCCGAGTACGGGGAGGCCTTGCTCGCGGGGGTGCGCCAGTTTTCCGTGGAATCGTCCCTCGACTTGGAGAGACTGGCCACAGCCGCGAGGGCGGCGGGACTGATGGCCCGGGCGCTCCTGCGCGTCAATCCCCACTCCCCGCCCCAGGCCAAGCTGGCCATGTCCGGCGTGGCGAGCCAGTTTGGATTTGAGGAGGACGAGCTGCGCCTGCGCGGCCGAGCGCTTTTGGAAAGTGTCGCCGAGGGCGTCTCCGTGGTGGGCTTGCATCTCTATTGGGGGACCCAAATCGCCGATCCGGCGGCCTTGCTCGCCTCCTTCACCAAGACGGTGGAACTTGCCGAGGAATTGGTCGAGCTCATCGGCTTGCCCTTGCAGGTGCTCAATCTCGGGGGCGGTTTTGCCTGGCCCTATGCCCACCTCGGGGGTGGTCCCGAGCTGGAATCCCTGCGCGACGGGCTCGCCGAGCTCCACGCACGCAGCGGGGCGGCCCGTCAGGCCCAGTGGTGGTTTGAGTCGGGCCGCTATCTCGCGGGCTCCTCCGGCAGCCTGCTGACGCGGGTGATGGAGATCAAGGTCTCCAAGGATGACCGTCACTTCCTGATCCTCGACACGGGCATCCATCATCTCGGCGGCATGGCTGGCTTGGGACGCATTCCGCGCTTTTCCGTCGACCTGCTCGTGCCTCCGGCGCGGAAGGCCAACGAGGTCCTCCAGGTCGACGTGGTCGGACCGCTCTGCACGCCGCTCGATTGTATCGCGAAAAAGCTCGCCATCCCCAGGGTGGAAGCGGGAGACCTGCTCGCCATCCCCAATGTCGGGGCCTATGGGGCCACGGCCAGCGTGGGCGCCTTCCTCAGTCGTCCGAGCGCGTTGGAGATTCTCCACCGTCAGGGAAGGGTCATCGCCGTGCACCGGCTCCGCAGCGGGCACGAGCCCTTCTCCCGCTGAGCCCGGACAGGGGCTTAGCCACTGGGATCTATTCAAGTGGAGCAGAAAAAACGGGGGGGCGCGTCGTCCGCACCCACCCCGCTTTCACAAGTCAGGAAGTGTGTCTCTTCTCAGACACCCTGAGGGTCTTCGGGGAAGACGGTGTCCTGGGTTTCCGGAACGCCGGGAATTCTCATGGGCGCGATGGGAAGGGGAGCGCTCAGGTCGATGACGTCCGGCACCAGCTGCTGTTGCGCGTTCCACATGCTGTCCCAAGTGATGCGCCGGCCAGAGTAGCAGGCCGTGCGGCCGAGGATGGCCATGGTGGTGGAATGGCTCAGCTTGGCGGCATCGTCCTTGCGTTCGCCGGAGCGGATCGCCGAGAAGAACTCGATGTGCTCGAGGTCATACATGCTCCGGGGCGTGCGAGGCTTGCGCCAGACCCAGCTGTTTTCGCCGATGATTTCGGCCGAGCTCATTCCGAACTTCGCGATCCCCTTGGTGCCGTAGTAGGTGTCGCCGGTGAAGTTGTAAGAGTTGAGGAACTGGCGCCATTCGACGTGGGCCTGGACGTTGTTCTCGTACTCGTAGGTGATGCTGAAGTGGTCGTAGATGGTCCCTTCGTTGTTGGGACGGGTGCGGCCGCCGCTGCCGAAGGCCGCGATGGGATCGACATCCTTGAAGGCCCAGGCAATGCGGTCCACGTTGTGACAGCCTTGCTCGACGATGCCGTCGCCGCCTAGCCAGGGGAAGTTGTACCAGTTGGCCAGCTGCCATTCCGTGTCGCTCATGCCGTCGGGACGGCTCGCCGGATCGGGCATGGCCTTGACCGGTCCCGCGTAGTACAGGGAGTGGATGCTGAGGATGTCGCCGATGGCGCCATCGTGAATGCGCTCGAAGAGGGCGCGGCCGTGTTCGCTGTAGCGGTAACAGAAGCCGCTGAGGACGGAGAGGTTTTTCTCCGCAGCGAGTTTGGCGGTTTCGAGGAAGTCCTTGACGCCAGCGATGTCGGTTGCGCAGGGCTTCTCCGCGAAGGCGTGAACCCCCGCCTCGATGGCCGCGCGGAAGTGGGTGGGGCGGAAGGCCGGGGGAGAGGTGAGCAGGATCACGTCCACTCCGGAGTCGAGGACCTTCTCGTAGGCGTCGAGGCCTCCGAAGAGGCGGCTTTCCAGCCCATCGGCAAGTTTGCCCTTGGAAATGGAGTTCTTGCGAACCATCTCCAGTTTCTTCTCCGCTTCCGTGACATAGAGGTCGCCCATGGCGTGGAGCTCCACGTTGTCGTCCGCGGCGAGCGCGTTCAGCATGGCGCCTCCGCCCCGACCTCCGGTGCCGACGACGCCGATCTTCAGCTTTTTGTCGTTCGGGGCGCCCAGGGTGATGGTGGGAAATCCGACAGCGGCCGCGGCGGCGGCGGTGGCTCCCGCCGTCTTGACGAAGTCACGGCGGCTGGCGTCGGAGGAAGGAAGAGGTTCAGAGGGGTGGCTCATGGCTGGTTGGGTTCGCGTCTTTCGCGGAGGCCACGGAAACGCAGGATGTCGGCTCTGTCAAAAGCCCTTGTTTACGCGATCCCCCACTAGCGGCGAAGCCGACGGACCGTTCCTGGGGGCTGGGGGTCCCGAAGCTCAGAACCGGTTTCGCCACATCATGGATTCGACGGGCAGGTGAGTGCGGGTGTTGTATTTCGCCGAGCCCTTGGAGTGGTAGGGATTGAGGATTTCCCCCTGGACGAGGAAGTAGATCAGCTGGCCAATAGGCATGCCCTCGTAGACGCGCACGGGCTGTTTCACGGAGATCTCGAGGGTCCAGTAGTTGCAGAAGCCGACGTCGCCCTTCCCGGCGGTGGCGTGGATGTCGATGCCGAGTCGGCCCACGCTCGATTTACCCTCGAGGAAGGGAACCGTGGCGTGGGTCTCGGTGTACTCGATGGTGGATCCCAGGTAGTTGATCTGGGGTTCCAGCACGTAGCCTTCCGGGGGGATCTCGAAGTGATCGATCTCGTTGTGCTGGCGCGCGTCGAGAACGCGGTTCCGATAAGTGGCAAGGTGCTTGCTGAGATGGACGTCATAGCTGTTTGTCCCGAGGTGCTCCCGGTGAAACGGCTCGATGACAATCTCGCCCCGTTCCATGGCTGCGAGGATTTCGGAATCGGAAAGGATCATGGTATCAGTCAACCCGTAGAGCGCGCCCTTCGTCGAGCAAGCGCTTTTTCGCCCCCTCCCCACGAGGGTGGCAGAAGGGGGGGCTCAGGTCTGCAGGAAGGGCTCCCAGTCGGGGATTCCGTGGATATTTCGCAAGAACAGGGTGACGGGCTGTTCGCGCGGGGCCTGGGGCTTTCGGAGCAGGGAGAGGCCGGCTTCCACGGGAGTCCGGTTCCCCTTGCGGGCATTGACGCTGCGATCGGCGAGGACGCAGTTTTCCCAGCTGGTCTTACCCTGGCGGGAGCGCGGAATGACGTGGTCGATGTTCGCTTCGCTGGGGTGCAGCGGGCGACCGGTGTATTGGCAGCGCCCTCCGTCGCGTTCCCAGAGGTTTCGGAAATTGAGCTTGGGGCGCCGCAGGGGCACCTTCTCAAATCGCGAGAGGACCAGCACCGTGGGAATGCGGATGCGGCCATGGATGGTCCCGATGGAGAAGTCCCCTTCGCGCACCGGGAGCTGTTTCCATTCCTCCCAGCGGGTGGGGACCATGCTGGAATCCTCGCGCAGGTCGAGGGCGGTGGCGGTGTCCGTAATCATCTGGCAAAAGGCCTCCGCCGGATTGCGAATGTCTATGGCCTGCCAGTTCCGGTTGAGAACCAGGACGAGCGGTTGGTGGAGAACAGAGTTCATCGGACCGCAGACGGGTGGGCCTCCTTCCCTGTCGGGCAGGGAGAGAGGACGGACAAAGAATAGCGGAAAATGGCGGCGTGGCAGGCAAAATTTTCCCGGCCGCGCGAGGCCGGAATCCCGGTCCTCCGGGGCATCCCGCTCTCAGACCTTGATGGCCCGCAGATGAAACCACCTCAGGCAAACGGCGGAAAGACAGCCGACGATGACCAGGACGAGGGCCATTTGGGGCAGTTCGTAGTTCTCATAGCGGTAGGGCTGATCGTCGATCATCAGACCTGAGACGAGGGCGAGGAGGACGAGTCGCTGGTTCCGCCGCATGGGCACAAAGCGCATCGTCTGCCCTGCCTTGGCCCGCGAAGTCACCAGAGAGCGGATGTAGGCCGAGAAAATGGCGGCGAGAGCGGCACCCAAGCCGAGCCAGGGATCCGATCCCGCGGCAAAGCCGAAGCCGAGGAGGGTGACCGCATCGGAAACCCGCTCCGGCAATTCATTGTAGAACTCCTCGTCCCGGGATTGTCGCTCGGAGGCCGATTGGAGGAGTCCGTCGAGTCGGATGGCGATCACCCGGAGCAAGCAGAGGGCCCCGCCGATTCCCCAGGCGATGCGGGGATGCTCCGTCTCGCCGGTGGCCATGAAGGCCGTGCCCGCCAGGATCCCCAAGATCATTCCGAAAATCGCCACCATCTCACTGGTGATGCCGAGGCGCATCAGGAATAGGGAAGTGCGGCGGAGGAAGACCCCGCGGCGGCGGCTTTTCGGTTTGGAGGGGCTAGGCATGGACGAGGATGAAGGCGCGGAGTCCGCCAGCGGAGCGGAACTGCAGTCGGCGCAGAAGACCGGAGCAACGATCACGGCTTGCCGGGGTTGAGTTTACCTGCTATTGCAGCCCTTTCTCTCAGGAATTTTCAAAAAATCCCTATGACGTCCTCCGATTCCACCGTGCAGGCTTCCGGCGCTGGGGAGGAGGGAAGGGAGGAGGCCAATGCGCTGGATGTCGCCCTGATGCTGCGCGTGCGCGAGGGGGACATGGCGGCTTTCGAGCAGCTCGTCGAGATTCACCAGCACGCCGTGGTCGGCACCGTGGCCAAAATGTTGGGAAACCCGACGGAGGCGGAGGACATCGCCCAGCAGGTCTTTCTTCGCATCTGGAAGTCGGCCTCGCGCTACCAGCCGCAGGCCCGCTTCACTACCTGGCTCTTCACGATCACTCGGAATCTCGTCTTCAACGAATCGCGCCGCCGTCGTCGCAAGCCCACCGTATCGGTCGAGGAACGCGAAGCCGCCGGTCTCCCCCCGGCCGAGGATCTGCAGGCAGTCAAGCCGGATGACGAGCTCTTGCAGTCCGAGCTAGAGGAGGCCATCGACGCGGCCATCGAGGCCCTGCCGGAGAAGCAGCGGCTCGCCGTGATCCTGCGGCGCTACGAGGAGATGCCCTACGAGGAGATTGCGGTCATTCTGGAGATGTCGGTGCCCGCCGTGAAAAGTCTGCTGTTTCGCGCCCGAAGCCAGTTGCGCGAGGCCCTCCAGAAATACTTGGGCGGGTGAAGCGCCCCTGGACCCGTTTCCCGCGAGGGAAGGGGAGGTCTTCCTTTCGATTGTTTCCATTGGACCGGTTGCCAGGTTCGCGCCTAGATTCCGCAGGTGGAACCTGACGCCCGGCGCGAAGCTCGATGAGCCCCAGCCTGTCCCGGCCGCCGTCCCAGCCCTCCCCCACGAGCATGTCCCTTCGTCCCAGCCCCATGCGTCTCGCTCTCGCCGCGGGCCTCCTCCTTGTGCTCGTCGCCGCCGTTTGGTCCTTGTTTCTGGCGTTTGGCCTGGTGGAGGCGCCGGATGCCCGCGAGGGGGCGCCCTTCCATCTTTCCGACCGCATCGTCACCATCGAGGTCAATCCGGATGAGGCGGGCCGGCTGCGGGCGACTTTTCAGGGATGGCCGGAGGGCGAGCCCGGACTGGATGGCGACGCGGTCCTCGCGGAGATCCACCGCCGCAAGCGGGACCTGCCCTGGGTATATCGCTTTTTGGACGTCACTTCCCACACGGGCGTGTTGTGGGTGCTTTTCGGCTTTGCCGGACAGGCGGTGTTCACCGCCAGGATGGTGGTGCAATGGCGGGCCAGTGAGAAAGCGCGAGATTCTGTCGTGCCACCCATGTTCTGGTGGCTCAGCCTCCTTGGCGCCTCGATGCTGATGGTCTACTTCGTCTGGAGGAAGGACATTGTCGGCTTTCTCGGGCAGAGCACGGGCTGGTTCATCTACCTCCGCAACCTGTGGTTCATCTACGGGTGCGAAAAGCACCTGAAGTCCACCTCCTGAGGAGACTTAGCGGGTCGTGGGCTTCATCACGAAGAGTCCGTGGGTGGCTTGGCAGGCGTCATCCGCGTTCATGCGCTTGATGGCGTGCCCCGCCCCCCAGGAGTCTGAAAAGAGGATCTGATTCTTCTCCTGGTTGTAGCCGATGATCATGCGCATGTGCCCCCCGGAGGCCTGCTCGCTCAAGGGAGGTTCCTCGGGATATTGGCCCACCTCGAGCGACCAGAGCAGGGGGATGCCCTGGTCGACGTGCTTGCGAATGGCTTCGTGGAACTTGCTGTCGGGCACCGTGGGGCCCACGTAGCGTCCATCCAGCAATTCGACGAGACGTGGTCCCTGGCGCACCATCAGGCAGGTGAAGCGCGTCTTGAACAGGTGGTCGATGCGGCTGAGTTCCTCGTTGATGGCGAGCAGGCTGGTGCCCCGATTGGGGTCGGAGCCCGCCACTTGGGCCAGCTGGTGCATGTCGCAGGGGATGCCATAGTATTCGAAGAGTCGCTGCACGGAAGCAACGACGCAGTACCCCTTGGCCCCTTGGTCCACCATGGGGAGACCACGGATGTAGACATCGCCATCGCCCGAAGCACGCCTCACGTTGGCGGGCAGCTGGGAAAGCTTGATCAGGGCCCCCGATCGGCTCTGCAGGGCGGCCTCGTAGATGCCACCGGCGTTGCGCCGGGCCAGGCGCAAGCGCAGAAACTCGATCTGGCCAGCTGGCTCGGAATTGTGTTCCAAGATGGCCTTGCCCTGGGCCGAGATCCAGGTGTAGCCGCTCGTGAGCAGGCCTTGGGTGGGCTTGCCCTCGCGTTTCACCGGACGCACCTGGAGCTGTTCCCCGAGGTGCCGGCCCATGGCTAGGAAGCGTTTCTCGAAGTCCTCGGCGCTGATGGACCCTCCGTCCCCGCGGTTGAACAGAGAGAGGGTGATGCCGAGGAATTTCCCATCCTCGAAATCGATGATCGCCTCCTCGGCGGAGAGGCTGCCGCCGAGAAGGCGGAGTTCAACTTGCAGGTTGGCCAGGTCTTTCTTTTGAAAAAGAGCCCGACGGTGATCCTCGTCGAGCCATTCGAAGTAGGGGTTGCGAGACCAACTCCCCTGGGGATAGCGCTTTTCCAGATCCTCGGGGGTCAGTTGATAGGCATCTGGCAGGGTCACGAAAGGGTCGAGATCCGCAACGAGCGGCTCTTGGGCGCGCAGCAGTGAGTTCCCGGCCAAGAGGAGCAGTAGCAAAGAGGAGACGGTGGTCGACGACTGCATTTTGTCAGTGTATCGAATTCCGCCGATTGTGTCTCGCAGAATCGCGGCGCGAAAATTTTCCGTTTGCCGTGGCTGCGAATGTCTGAGAGAACAAGGGTGCCTCCTCTCTACCCTTTCCCCCGATGAAAAAGCTGATCAACGATCCTCTGAAGGTCGCCGACGAACTCGTCGAGGGCCTTGTCGAAGCCTACAATGGCGAGTGCCGTCACGTCGGCGTGCGTTCCATCGTGAAAAACGACATTCCCGAGGGCAAGGTGGCCTTGCTCATCGGGGGCGGCAGCGGTCATGAACCCATTTACCACGGCCTCGTCGGGCGCAACCTCGCGGACGGGGCGGCCTGTGGCGACATTTTCGCCGCCCCCCCGCCGAACATCGTCTTTGAGGCGACCGAGGCGGTTCACCGGGGCAAGGGCGTGCTCTACCTCTACGGCAACTACGCCGGGGATGTGATGAATTTCGATCTCGGAGCGGAATTGGCCGAGGACGAGGGCATCGAGGTGCGCACCGTGCTGATCTGGGACGATGTCTGTTCGGCTCCGCCCACGGAGAAGAAGAACCGCCGCGGCATCGCCGGGCTGGTTCCCATCGTGAAGATCGCCGGGGCGGCCTCCCAAACGGCCGCCTCCCTCGATGAACTCGAGGCCGTGGCCAGGAAAGTGGTCTTGCAGACGCGCTCGGTCGGGGTCTCGATGGCACCCGGATCCATTCCCGCCACGGGCAAGCCCACCTTCGAGATCGCCGATGACCGGATCGGTCTCGGCATGGGCATCCACGGCGAGCCCGGGGTGGGGGAAATCCCCATGACCACGGCCGACGAACTGGCCACCCAGATGCTCGACCTCATTTTCGCGGATTATGAGAAGGACGACGAAGTGGCCGCGCTCCAGGCCGGGGACGAGGTCATCCTCTTCGTCAATTCCCTGGGGGCCACCACGATGATGGAACTCCTCATTGCCCTGCGCAAGGCCAAGGCCATCCTCACCGAGCGAGGCATCGTCGTCTACGACGTCATTATCGGTCCCTTGGTGACCTGTCAGGAAATGGCGGGGATTTCCTTTTCCCTCACCCGGGTTGACGAGGAGCTGAAGCGCTATTGGGAAATGCCTTGCCAGTCCGTCTGCTTCAGCAAAATGGAGGGCCGCTACGGCGGATGAATCTCCTGACCCGGGAGTGTCAGATCCTTCCGCTTCAGCTTATTTGAGTCCAGTCATGGGAAAAGTTTCTCTCTCCATCGAGGAAGTGCGCGACATGATGATCGCGGCCGCCGAGCAGATTATCGCCTCGGAACCCATTCTCACCGATGCCGACCGCGCCCTGGGCGACGGCGATCACGGGGTGGGGATGGAACGCGGCATGACCGCGGCGAAGGAGGCGCTCGCCGGGAAGGAATTTCCTTCCGTGGGCAAGGTTTTCGCTGCCGTGGGCATGGCCATGATGTCGACCATGGGCGGCGCCTCCGGGGCCATCTTCGGGACCATGTTCCGCTCCGGAGGCAAGGCCCTGGGCGAGGGGGCGGAATTGACTTCCGCCGGGCTGGCCACCTTCCTGCGCGAAGCGACCGACCAGGTCATGGCGCGCGGGGGAGCCAAGCCCGGAGACAAGACCATGGTGGACGCCCTGGCTCCGGCGGCGGAGAAGGCCGCAAGCTGTGTGGATCTCCCTGTCGACGAGGCCCTAGCGGCCGTCGCCGAGGCCGCCGCAGCCGGACGCGACGCCAGCGAGGGGATGATCGCCACGATGGGGCGGGCCAAGACGCTGGGGGAAAAATCCCTCGGCAAACCCGATGCCGGGGCCTGCAGCGTGGCGATTCTCTTCGCCGCGATGCGCGACTTCGCCGCTCGCTCAGTGGGCTGAGGGGAGGACATGCAGGCCTATACGCTCGCTGATCTGCGCCAGTGGGAACGGGTGGTCCGAGACCTGGAATCGCCTCCTCGCCTGGCGGTGGTCGGGGATCCCGTAGCGCATTCCCGATCGCCCCAGATGCACAATCCCGCCCTGAGGGCGCGGGGGATCCAGGGAGACTATGTGCGCCTCCACCTCCGTCCCGAGGAATTGGAGGAGGGCATCGCTCTCATGGGCGAAGGGGGATTTTTGGGATTCAACGCCACCATTCCTCACAAAACCGCCGTCTACGAACTTGTCGCGGAGCGGACGGAAACCGCTCGTCGGGCGAGGGCCGTGAACACCGTGGCCTTTCGCGAGGCGGGGCTCGTCGGCCACAACACCGACGCGCCCGGACTGGGGCGGGCCGTGCAAGAGGCCTTCGGCACCCCGCTTTGCCGACTTCGCACGATGGTGATTGGCGCTGGCGGAGGAGCGGGGCGTGCGGCGGCGGTGCAATGTGCCATGGAGACCTCTCCCCGGCTCGTGCTCGTCAATCGCACCGTGGCCAAGGCGGAGGCCCTCGCCACGGATTTGCAGGACTGTTTCACCGACCCTTCGCAGCTGCGTGCCATCCCGTGGACCGAGGAGGCTCTCGAGGGCGAGATGGGAGAGATCGACCTCATCATCAACGCGAGTTCCGTGGGCATGAGGACGGACGATGCGCCCGTGGTACCGCCTCGGCTCCTGAGGAAAGGGCTGAGAGTCTACGATATGGTCTATTCTCCTCCGCGGACACGGCTCATGGACGAGGCGGAAGCCGCCGGCGCGGAGGTGGCCAACGGAGAGGAAATGCTCCTGTGGCAAGGCGTGCTGGCCTTCGAGTTTTGGTTTGGGGGGCTGGCTCCTGTGGAGGTGATGCGGGAGGGCTTGGACTCCTGAGAGGGGGCGGCCCCTTTGGCGGGTGATTTTTTTTTGCATTGCAACCCGGGGTCTCTCGTCATTCTGCCAGCACCCGAAGGTCCGGTTCGATACCGGCTGCAGGTGGAAACCCCAACTCAATGCAATCGATGAAAACCACTCTCCTCACTGCTGTCGCTGTCGCCACGTTTGCCATGGTGGGCGTTCCCAACACCGCCGAAGCCGGTCCCCGCAGAGGGGGCGGGGGACACCACCATCATCATCGCCACGGTCACCACCATCATGGCCATTTGGGACACGGGCATCACCACCATCACCATCGTCATCACCACATGCCGGTCTACAAGGTGCGGACGGTGGAGATCAGCCGCCACGTCCACTGCCGGACGGCCTTTGACCGCCGTGGTCGTCCCTACGAGTACCATGTGACCGTGGTGACCTACTGCGACCATTACTCCGACGGCAGCCGCCGCACGTGGACCCGGACCTTCTCCTGATCCGGCCCTTCTCCTCCAGGCTCACCAAGAAATCCGAGGGCCTTCGAACAGGCAGGACATCCTCAGGGGTGCCCTGCCTGTGCCTTTTGGCAGGGAAGAGGCGGATGGCCGTACGCGAAAGAAGGCCTCCCTGGGGGTGGGGGCCTTCTTGAGCGCGTTGAAAAAGGCGTTGAGATGGATGGAGCAATCTCAGGCGGCGTCGGCCCCCTTGTGACCGAGAATCTTGACCGTGCGATTGAGCTGCTCGTACTCGATGGGCTTCTTGATCACCGTGACCGGGCCGCTGGAGAGAATCTTCGTGAGAATCTCACTGTCGGGATAGCCGGTGATGATCACGATGGGCAGGTCGGGATAGATCTTCTTGAGCTTGGCGTAAAGCTCATCTCCGGGAATGTCGGGCAGTTTGAGGTCGAGGAAGACGAGGTCGAAGCGCTGCTTCTCCGCGTAGGTGAGCGCCTCTGCACCGGTTCCGACGACGATGCGGCCGAATCCCGCCTTCTTCAGGAACTGCTTGAAGAGGGTCTGTAGGGCGGGGTCGTCATCCACCACCAAGACCGTGGGCTGTCCCCCTTCGTCCGTCTTAAGGATGTCGCGATCCAAGAGACTGCGCTTGATGCGCCAGCGCCCACCGATTTGAATGGCAGGCAACTGGCCCCGTTGGACAAGGTAATACACCGTGGGCAGGGGGATCCGCAGGTATTCCGCAGTCTCTTTCACGGTCATCAATTCTGGTGCTTCGTCGTCTGCCATGTCGTTGGTTCTGGTTCCTAGATGGTCCGACAGGTTTCCGTGGTTTATAGAAATCCTTCAAAAACCACAATCATAAGGAAAACATTCGGTTCTGGGAATTGTGACCAAATCCACTAAAAAAACAAGCGGAATCTGAGAAATATTTCAATTTTGAGATTCAAATTCGAGACTTAAGCGCTCTTGGTGCCCCTGCATGCCTGGAAATTGCTCTGCACGCGGCTTCTTCGCCCCAGGTTACGTCGAGTGGCACTCTGCTTAGGCATGGGCTCCCCGGATCAGCGTCTCAGGGCGGATTCTCAGTCGGACGGAGATTGACTTGAGGGGGAATTGCGCTTGCTTTCGGTGCCCTTCCCGGAGTCGCTTAGACCTGCGTGAGCTCTAAGTTTCCTCCTTACTGGAACGTATAGGAGTCCGTTCACGGCAAACTGACCACTCTTGATGGCCGAACCAAACAGACGACAATCTTCCGCCCGCTGGGGAGTGGCTGCGGCGATGATACTGCTTTACGCGGCCTTTGCCCCCGCAGGCACTTGGGCGCAGTCTTACACCACGACTCGATTGGCTGATGGCTTTGACATTCCCGTCGGCAAGCCCAATGGTGACGGCTATTATATCTTCCGGGGTTTCACCCCCAACGGGCACCTCGGCGAGGACTGGAACGGCAATGGGGGAGGCAACACGGACGAAGGCGATCCCGTTTATTCCATCGCCCATGGCGTCGTCGTGTTCTCCGAGGACTACAAGCGTGGCTGGGGCAACGTGGTCATCGTGCGCCATGCCTACCGCGAGAACAACGGCCAGATCGCCTTCGTCGATTCCCTCTACGGACACCTCAAAGTGCGTTCCGTGAAGCTGGGCCAGCAGGTCACCCGGGGGCAGGTTGTCGGAACGATCGGGCGAGGCCCCTATAATATGTATGCGGCCCATCTGCACTTCGAGATACGCAGGGACCTCCGGGTGGGGATGCGGCGGGAGCTCTATCCGCGCAATTACCAGACCTATCATGTGCCCAAAACTTTTATCGATGCCCGTCGCAACCTTAGATTCGAGGATCGCCTGGTAAGGGTGCCGATCAATACCTTCCTCAAGACCAATCCGAATCGGCTCACCACTGGCGAGATCGATCTGAGTTCCCTGACCTCGCGGGATCCATCCCCCGCGAATCCGCCTCACGACCAGGGGGATGGAGAGCCGGCGACGGGTGACGCGGCGATGTCGGAGACCGTCCGCCCCAGCGTGCCGGAAGAGGTTGAGACCGTCATTGAATCCGAGACCAACACGGCCACGGCAACTCCGGAGAAGTCCAAAGGCTTCTTCGAGCAGCTGATCAAACGCCTCCAAAATCCCCAATAGTCCTCCTTCGCAATACCGGGCGGGACGAAGGAGTGCGCGGCTCCGCGGCGTGCAGCGCGGGGGCAATGGCGAGGTCAGCCTTGACGGCGTTTCGAGAGGAAGTATTCCACCGAGTCGACCAGGGCGTGCCAGCTGGCCGTGATGATATTGTGACTGACACCCACGGTGCCCCAGGTATCGTGATTGGCCGAGCTGAGGATGAGGACTCGGGTCTTGGCCGCGGTGCCCATGTGGCTGTCAATAATCCGGACCTTGTAGTCCTCCAGCTCCATCTCATCGAGGTGGGGATAGGCGGGGCGCAGGGCTTTGCGGAGGGCGGCGTCGAGCGCATTGACCGGACCGTCGCCCTCTGCCACGCAATATTCCTCCTTCCCGTCGACGACCAGCTTCACCGTGGCGGAGCAGGACTGGTAGTCGCGGACTCCGTCCCGGCGGAAGGTGCAGTGGTATTCCTTTAATTCGAAGAAGGGCTGGTAAGTCTTGAGCTGCTGACGGATCAGCAGTTCAAAACTTGCCTCGGCGGCTTCGAATTCGTAACCCTGCTCCTCGAGTTCCTTGAGCCGCTGCAGGATGCCGAGGGCCTCGGGACTGCCCTTCTCGACCTCGATGCCGAGTTCCTCGGCCTTCATGAGGACGTTTGACTGGCCGGAAAGCTCGGACACGAGAATGCGCTGGCGGTTGCCCACGGTCTCCGGGGAGATGTGTTCAAAGCTGTGGGCGACCTTTTGGACGGCGTTCACGTGCATGCCGCCCTTGTGGGCAAAGGCCGTGGAGCCGACGTAGGGCGCCCGAATGTTGTGGGCATTGTTGGCGAGGTCGTCCACGAAATGGGAGAGGCGCGTCAATTGCGAGAGGTCCGCCACCACGGGACGATCCAGCTTGAGCTGGAGGTTGGGAATCACCGTGGTGAGATTGCAGTTGCCGACGCGCTCCCCGAAGCCGTTCATGGTTCCCTGGACCTGGGTCGCCCCGGCGCGGATGGAGGCGAGGGCGTTGGCCACGGCCAATCCGGTGTCGTCATGCGTGTGAATGCCCACGGGGATGCCGAGAGTCTTCACGACGATTTCGGTGATTTCGGCGACTTCGTGGGGCATGGTGCCGCCATTGGTGTCGCAGAGGACCACCCAGTCAGCCCCGCCCTCCTTGGCCGCCATGACCGAGGCCAGGGCGTGTTCGGGGGAATCCTTGTAGCCGTCGAAGAAGTGCTCGGCGTCGTAGATCACCTCGCGTCCTTGCTCCTTGAGGTAGCGGGCCGTGTCCCGAATCATGGCCCGGTTCTCCTCCTCGGTGGTGCAGAGGATTTCGGTGACATGGAGGAGCCAGCTTTTTCCGAAAAAGGTCACCACCGGCGTGCGGGCTTCCAGCAGGGTCTGGACCTGGGGGTCGTCCTCCACGCCCAGGTCCTTGCGTCGGGTGCTGCCGAAGGCGGCGATGCGGGCCTGTTGCCAATCGATGTCGGCGGCGCGTTCAAAGAAGGAGACGTCCTTGGGGTTTGATCCCGGCCAGCCACCTTCGATGTAGTGCATGCCGAAGGCATCGAGTTCCTTGGCGATGCGGATCTTGTCGAGGGAGCTGAAGCTCACGCCTTCACCCTGGGTGCCGTCTCGAAGGGTGGTGTCGTAGAGTTTGACGTCGGGATGTTTGCTCATGGGAAAGGGAGGTCTAGGACGCAATGGGCGATCCCGACTCGGCTTTCCAGCATGGGGAAACTATGGACCGATTCGCGACCACCCGGCAGCTCAGCCGATGATCGTTGCGATTCGAATGGAAATGCTCGGGGCGAGGAGGTCCATGCCGTGAGAGAACCGCGAGAATAGCGCCGTCAGGGCGGGCGCGCAAATGGTTTCCGGTGAGACCATTCGGCGAGGGGGATCGTTCTGGCTCAGGGCTCCGTCTCGACGGTGCGGGCGTGCAGACACTTCTCCACTTCAGTCTCGATTTGAGCCAGTCGTTCCTTGTCTTGGATCTTTTTCCCGGTGTGGGAGTCGACGAGATAGAGCCGGTCGATGGCCGCACCCGCCTGGGTGCTGATCCGGGCGTTGAGCACTTCCGCATCTAGGTTTCCGAGAATCGTGAAGAGGTCGTAAAGGAGGCCGATGCGGTCCTGGGCCTGGATCTCCAGAATGGTGGAGTCCTCGTCGTCGTCGTTGTGAATGGAGACGCGCTGGGGGATTTCGATATTGAGGGGCTCTTCCCGGATGATCGAGGGCGCGATGCGCTGCTCGATGAGGGAGCGGAAGTTGACCTCCTTTTCCCCGACGTCGAACTCCTGCTCGAGGAGCTTGCCGATGCGTTCGATTTCTCGTGGGGAGGTGACGGGATTGAAGGTGGCGGTGCAAATGCGGAAAATGTTCAGCACCAGGTCGTCGGCCCTCGTGTAGAGATCGGCCGAGAGAATGTTGAGGTTCCTCGTCGCGAGGGCGCCGGCGACCTTGGCGAGGAGGTGGTGGCGATTCCAGCCAGCCACTTCGAGGAGGCTATAGCCTTCATTGGGCCTGGCCTCCCAGCCAAGCACGGGGATGAGGCTTTCGTTGGTGGCCTTGCGCACCTGGCGGAAGAAGCGATGGAAGAGCTTCACGTGGCGTACAATGCTGGTGACGCCGCGGTGCCGGAAGTAGCGCTCCGGCATCGTTGCAAAGTGGGCTTCCACTTCCTCGCGGTACTGAGCCGGCAGCTTGTCGAGGACTTCCTGCTTGGTTTCCGCGAGGGGGCGCGTGAATTCCTGCCGGTACTTGCCGCGGTCCTCGAAATAGGAGGCCGTGCGGCGGTGCAGCTGGAACATGAGGGAGGCTTTCCAGTCGTTCCAGGCCTCGTCGCTGGTGCCGCAGGAATCCACGTAGGTGAAGAGGTGCAGCGCCTCCATCCAGCGGACGCTCTTCATCGCGCTGGCGAAGTTGGCGATGGTCTTGAGGTCGCTGATGTCCATCGTCGTCGCCGTCTTCCAGAAGGTGAGGTGGTGGTCGACGAGGAAGATGATGAGCCGGAGCCGGTCGCCGCGGAAATCGAGGCGGCGGCAGACCTGGGCGGCGAGCAGGGCGCTGGCGTCCTCGTGATGACGCACGTTCTCGGCGCGCCCGGTATCGTGCATGAGGAGGGCGATGTAGAGCGCCACGGGGTCCTCCAAGTCCTGGAAGATGCGCTTGAAGAATTGTTTCTTGGGTTCCTCGGAGAGGATCAGGGAATCGAGGACCTCGATGCAGCGCAGGGTGTGCTCGTCGGCCGAGTAGCGGTGAAAGAACTCGTGTTGGACGAGGTCGGTGAGCTGGCCGAACTCGGGGATGTAGCGTCCCAGAAATCCGACTCGGTGCATGCGTCGGAGAATCGTGGCAACCTGGCCGCGATTCTGCAGGATCTCTTCAAAGGTGTCCCGGATGGCCCGATTTTTCCGGAAGTTCCCGTCGATGCGGTCCCAGTTCAACTTGAAGAGCCTGCGAATCTCCGGGCTGGTGCTCAAGCTGCGGCGCTGGGAGTGGAGGAAGAAGCGCATCATCCGCGCCGGCTCCTCCTCGAAGATGCGTTCGTTCTCCGGATAGATCAATCCTCCCTTGGCATAGAAGCCGTCGAAGGATTCCACCGCATCATGCTGACGGGCGAGGAATTGGAAGACGGGAATGCGCTTGGTGTCATCGCCGGCGACCTCGAGCTCAAAGGCCTGCATCAGGGAGGTGCTGTGCTGGTAAAGGTTGCGGGTGTGGCGGTAGTAATCCCGCATGAAGGCCTCGCTGCGCCTCAGAATATTCTTTCCGGGGAAGTTGAGCTTGGTGGCCACCACGCCCTGGAGGCGCAGGGTGAGAATGTCGCCGGGAGTGCCCTGCTGGCTATAGTGCAGCTCGTTGCGGACGCGGAGGAGAAATTCAAAGGCTTCCTCGATTTCGGCGTAGGCAATGCTGGTGAGTCGTCCCTGTTGGAGCAGGTCGCTCAGGTCGCGCGACTTTCGCAGCACCCAGAGGACCCAAACGAGGTTGTGGTGGTCTCGCAAGCCGCCGCAGCCTTCCTTGACGTTGGGCTCCTGCAAGTGGGGTGTGTTGCCGTAGCGCTGGTGGCGCGACCGGATGTCGCGGCTTCGTTCCGCCAAGTAGCTCTTCTCATGGCCCCGAATGCAATGGGCGAAGAAGGCCTCCTCGAAGCGGGAGAAAAGCTCGGGGTCGCCCGCGACGAGACGGGCGTCGAGGAGGGTGGTCTTGGTCTGGTGATCTTTGTTGGCAAAGGCACAGGCTTCCTTGATGGAGCGCACCGGATAGCTCACCTTCAGCCCCAGGTCGAAGAGGGTGGTGGAAATCCGCTGAACGAGATCCTCGACGCTCGGCGCCAGTTTCGTGGAGGGGGTGGGCAGCAGGAACTGAAGATCGATGTCGCTGCCCGGGTTGAGCTGGTTGCGGCCGTAGCCCCCGCTGGCGATGATGGTGAGAGGGTAGGTCTCGCCGGTTTGCTCGACGGCCTTCGTCTCGGCGAGAAAGTGTTCGAAGAGGTCCACGATGAGGACGTCCATCAAAGCGGATCGCCGGGTGACGATTTCCAGTCCGCCGCCGCCCGCCGCATGGGCGTCGCGGATTTCCTTGCGTCCCGTTTTGAGGAATTCCTTGTAGATGGCGAGAGGGCTTCGTCTTTCTCCGGAGGTCGCCTTGACGCTTTGGAGGATCTCTTGCGCCCGGTCCCGGGCGTTAGCGAGGAGTTCGGGATAGGGCATGCGGGGCGAATCAAATCTCGTTTGGCCCAAAGGCAAGGATCCTGTGAAGGGGGGCACGCTCAAAAGCGGGGCAGGGGTTCGACGCGGCGGGTCCTTGTGGCCGAAACGGGTGGCTGGGGAGGGGGAATGCGTTCGTTGGCGTGATTTGCCTCGTTGCTCACGGGTTCGGCGACCAGGGGGGCGGCCGGGCGACTGGCGGGAGTCCGCACCGGCTCGCGCGCCGGTGGGGGCGTCAGATGGGCCGTCTTGCGGTCGATGGGGGCCTCGTGGCGCTTCAGGTTGGGATGGTAAGCCAGCGCGTCTTGATAGTTCAGCCAGAGGGCACTTTTGGCTGAGACCAATCCCATTAGCAGCGTGGCGATGGAAAGAATCAAGCCCAGGCGGTTTCGCTGCACACCGATGAGGAGGGTGACAAAGGCGAAGAGCACCAGCAGGCGGAACTGCCAGGAACTCGCCACCCAGGCCTGGGTGTTCTTGGCAAAGTCCGCCGCCCGGGAGGAGGCCTCGTGCTTGTAGACCTGCTCGAGACGTGGCAGGGCGGAGAGGCGGGCGTCCTTGTAGGGAAAGTGGACCAGGGCGGCACAGCCAATGACGGCGAGCGCCGCCACCTGCAGGCGCGCCGCCTTGAGGAGGAATCCCGCCAGCAGCATGCCCACGCCCGCGAGGATGCCGTAGGGAATGAGAGGCTCGAGGGCCAAGTAACGGTACTCGGGATCCGTAAAGGCGAGCAACAGCTTCTCGATTTGAATGATGAACTCGCTCATGGCAGTCGAGCGGATGGGGATCAAAACAGGCTGGGCGAATCCGGATCGGTGGCGGAGGGAGGGTTCAGGCCGAGCTTCTGGTAGGCGAGGGGCAGGGCGCAGCGACCCCGGGGGGTGCGCTTGAGGTAGCCCTTCAGGATGAGGTAGGGTTCGTAGACTTCGTTGATGGTCGCCTCGTCCTCCCCGACGGCGACGGCGATGGAGTTGATGCCCACAGGGCCGCCCTGGTACTTGTGCACGACGGCCTCCAAGATGCGCTTGTCCATTTCGTCGAGTCCGTCTTCGTCGATGTCGAGCATGGCCAAGGCCGCGCGGGCCACATCCCGACTGATGAAATTGTCGGCGCGAACCTGGGCGTAGTCGCGCACCCAGCGGAGCAGGCCGTTGGCGATGCGCGGGGTCCCCCGGCTGCGAGCCCCAATTTCGAGGGCGCCCGCCTGGTCCAGCGGGACCCCCAACAGAGAGGCGGAGCGGAGCAAGATCTGCACCAATTCCTCGGGAGAGTAATAGTCGAGGCGATTCGTGATGCCGAAGCGCGAGAGCAGGGGGCGGGTCAGCATCCCGGCCTTGGTGGTGGCCCCCACGAGGGTGAACTTCGGGAGCGAAAGGGAAATGGAGCGCGCGCTGGGTCCCTGATCGATGATGATGTCGAGTTTGTAGTCCTCCATCGCCGGATAGAGATACTCCTCGATGGCCGGGTGGAGGCGGTGGATCTCGTCTATAAAGAGGAAGTCGCCGTGCTGGAGATTGGTGAGGATGCCAGCGAGGTCCCCCGCTTTCTCAATCTGGGGACCGCTGGTGAGGTGAATCTCGGTGCCAAAGGCCCGGGCGAGGATGTGGGCCAAGGTGGTCTTCCCCAATCCGGGGGGGCCGCAGAGGAGGACGTGGTCCAGGGCGTCCCCCCGTCCCTTGGCGGCCTCGACCATGAGCATGAGCCGCTCCTTGACCTTGGCTTGACCGCAGAACTCCTCGAAGTCCGGAGGGCGCAGGCTTTGCTCAAATTCCCGAGCCGGTTGTCCGGAGGGATCACTGGGGGAAGGGCTGGGCACGATGAGGCAATACTAAAGAGTTCTTAGAAATCAAACTTTATGAAAAGTAAAGATAACTTAGTAATTATAAAAGTCGATAGGTTTTGCTTGCGTTGCATTTGATTTACGATAATCGATTGCGGAATGCGGGATTCAGACGTTTAGTTCAGACGATTTCCGCCCAACCGCATCGGCGTCAGGAGCAAATTCCAACTTGACGGGGAGCTTAGCGCTTCTATCTAAGTGGGTTTGTTCCACGCACCTGCCGAGGGCCGCACGAACACATTTCTCCCGCAACGGAACAGACTCCAGCGCCAATGAATTTACTGAGAACCGCTCAAAGCCGCTCGCTCCTCCGTACCCTCTCGTCAGTGGTGTGCGGCCTTGTTCTCACTCTATCAGGCGCCAGCGGGCTGATGGCCCAGGAAGGGGCCACGGTCAAATCCATCGATGTCCGCTACGTCGGCAACCAGACGGTGGCTCCCGAGCGAATCCTTTCCCACATGTCCACGCGGGTGGGCGACAAGCTCTCCATGGCCCAGGTCGACGAGGACGTGAAGAGCCTCTACGCCAGCGGTGATGTGGAAAACGTGCGCATCCTTGCAGAGAAGGTGGACGGCGGCGTGGCCGTGATCGTGGTGGCCCAGACTCGCGCGGTCTACGGCGGGGTCGAGTTTGTCGGCAACACCCTGATCGAGACGAACAAGCTGGCCAAGAAGGTCGACCTCAAGGTGAACCGACCCATCGATGAGTCGGCCCTGCAGACGGCTCGCGAGGAGATCCAGGAAATGTATCGCAAGAAGGGCTTTTCCGAGGCCACGGTGACCTACTCCATCAGCGCGCCTTCGGCCGAGGGCTATTCCAAGGTGGTTTACACCATCGACGAGGGGACCCAGGGGGTGCTTCGCAACATCGAGTTCGTCGGCAACAACGCCTTCCCTGCCTCCAAGTTGAAGGAGCAGATGAGCCAGAAGGAAAAGAGCATTCTCAAGCTCTTCAGCAAGACGGGTTCGACCGATCCTGAGACCCTGGCCCAGGATGTGCGCGCCATCGAAGATTTCTATCGCGATCATGGCTACCTCAATGCCCGGGTCGTCAACGTGTCGCGCCTGCGGGTGGATCCCAAGCATGTCGACGTGGTCATCACGGTCGACGAAGGGCAGACCTACACGGTGGAAAGCATCGGGGTCAAGGGGGTCACTGTTCTCGACATGCAGTCCGACGTCATTCCCTTCCTCAAGACCGAGGCGGGCAGCTCCTTTGCCGGGAACAAGCTGAAGGAGGACATCAAGCTCATCACCGACCAGTACGGAGCCCGCGGCTATGCCGAAGCCCGCGTGACGCCCCGCCTGGAAGATGCGGGCAGTGGCAGTGTTCGCGTCGTGCTCGACGTGACCGAGGGGCGTGCCTACAAGGTGGGTCAGGTCCACATCGAGGGCAATGACAAGACGAAGGATCACGTGATCCGTCGCGAGCTTCCGCTCATGCCCGGGCAGCTTTACGACACGACCAAGGCCGACGTCACCCAGCGTCGCTTGGAGAACATGAATTACTTCGCCAGCGTGGAGGTGATGCCGGTGGATACCAGCTACATCGACGAGAAGGACCTTCTCATTCGCGTCGTCGAGAAGCCGACCGGGGCAATCAACTTCGGTGCGGGCTTCAGCTCCATCGACAACCTGACGGGCTTCTTCGAGGTGACTCAGTCGAATTTCGACCTCTTCGACTGGCCGAAGATGAGCGGCGGTGGTCAGCGCTTCCGCTTCTCGGTGCGCGCCGGTTCCGAGCGCAAGGACGTGAGCATCTCCATCACGGAGCCCTGGTTCCTGGGGCAGCGTCTCGCCCTCACCACCGAGGCCTTCTATCGCGACCTGCTCTTCCTCAGCGACCAGTACGACCAGACGAACTACGGGGCGGCGCTCTCCCTGCGGAAGTCGATCGGCGAACACACGTATGTGGTGGGCGATTACCGGCTTGAGAAGATCGAGATCGAGGCAGAGTCCAACGCTTCTCCCGCCTTCATCGCGGAAGAGGGCGAGTTCGTGAAGAGCTCCCTGGGGGCGACGGTCGTTCGCGACACCCGCGACAACGTTTTCCTTCCCCGCGAAGGGCATAAGATTTCGGCAGGCTTCGAGTTCGTCGGACTTGGCGGCGATGTGGATGACACGATTGCCTCCGTGTCGGCGGCCCAATATTTCACCCTGCCTGGAGACATCATCATCAGCCTGAATGGTGAGTTCAACCATTCCGCCGATGGCGATCACATCTTCACTCGTCACCACCTCGGTGGGGCCAACACCCTGCGCGGCTTCGATTACCGCGACGTCGGCCCGCGCGACCCGGTCAGCGGCGAGGTGCTGGGGGGCCGGACCTCCTGGTATGGGACGGCGGAAGTCTCCGTGCCGGTCGTCGAGAAGATCCGCTTTGCGACTTTCTACGACGTCGGTGAAGTCTCCGACGGCCCCCTCGGTTCGGTCGGTGGCGGGGTCAACTCCGACTGGGGTATCGGTCTGCGCCTCTTCATTCTCGGCAGCGCCCCGGTGCGTCTTGACTATGCCTTCCCCTTGCAGACGGATGCGTTCAACGACGACGATGGAGGACGCTTCCAGTTTACCATGGGCGCGACGTTCTGAGGTCCCTGGGAAGGCTCGGTTCGGTTTCTCTAAGAATCACATCCCTTCCCTCGTTTGATCAAAGCCCAGCCGGAACGAGCCTGCGGATCGGCGCCCCCCTAGAACGAATTTCTCCGATATCCCCAATGAAACGTCACCTGTCCTTCTGTCTTGCTCTCCTTGCCCTGCTCTCAGCGGCTCCCGCGGTCCGGGCGCAAGAGCTGAAGATCGCCGTGGTCGACATGCAGGAGGCCCTGAATCAATACTATAAAACAGAGATTCAGGTGAAGCAGATCAACGATCTCGCCGACGAGAAGCGCAAGAATCTGGACGAGCGTCAGGCGGCCTACCAGCAGATGACCAATCAAATGGCCGAGCTGGACACGATCTACAAGGACACCGCCCTCTCCGAGGCCAAGCGCAAGGATGCGTTGGAAAAGCTGCAGGCCCTCTTCCAGGAGCGCAACGTCAAGGGTAAGGAAATCGCCGACGCCCAGCGCAAGTACTCGGCAGAGGTGATGACGGCGCGCCAGGAAATGGAAGCGACCCTGGTTGAAGAAATCAAGCAGGCCGTGGACAACATCGTCAAGGAACAAGGTCTCGACCTCGTCTTCGACAAGTCCTTCCTGCCCAAGGCGAACAAGGCCATTCTTTACACTTCCCCCAACGTGAAGGATCTCACGGCGGACGTGGTGGCCGTGCTCAATGCCAACGCGCCGGCGAGCAGCAAGACGAGCTCGAACTGAGCCTCGCCTGTTTCTCTTCCCTAGGCGAACGGCCTGTGGCTGCCGGAGTCGCCACGCCTCCCTGCCTCTATGAAGACCACGGTCGGAGAGATCGCGAAGATGGTCTCCGGTGAGCTCTTGAGGGGAGACGCGTCCCAGCTGCTGCGGAATTTTGCCGCCTTGGACCAGGCGGATGCGAGCTGCGTCAGCTTCTACGGCAATCCCAAGTACCGGGAGGCCCTGCGCAGCACCCGGGCGGGATTGGTTCTTCTCGCCGATGCCGAGGCGGAGGCCCCCGAGGCCGGGGCCTTGGTCAAGGTAGCCAATCCGGTTCTGGCCTTCGACCAAGTGATCCGTGCCTTTGGCACTTTGCCGCCTGCCTTTGAACCTGGGATCGCCGAGGGGGCCTATGTGCATCCCGAGGCCGACTGCGATCCCGCGCAGGTTTCCGTGGCGCCCAATGCGACCATCCAAGGGGGAGCGAAAATCGGCCGGGGCACACGCATCGGCCCC
This sequence comes from uncultured Akkermansia sp., assembly GCA_964552315.1. GTDB lineage: Bacteria > Verrucomicrobiota > Verrucomicrobiia > Verrucomicrobiales > DEV007 > Arctic95D-9. The sequence continues at coordinate 92,422 of CAZKGI010000005.1, forward strand.
GGAGCCGTCGTCGGGGAAGGGGTCGTCATTGGGGAAGATTGCCAGATCGCCGCCAATGTGACGATTTGCCACGGCAGCGTGCTGGGCAACCGAGTCATTCTCCATCCCGGCGTCGTCATCGGGGCGGATGGCTTTGGCTTTGAGCTGGTCAATGGCCGGCATTGCAAGATCGAGCAGCTTGGCATCGTTCGCATCGAGGACGATGTGGAGATCGGGGCTTCGAGCACGGTGGACCGCGCTCGTTTCGGCGAGACCGTCATCGGGGAGGGCACCAAGATCGACAACCAGGTCCAGATTGGTCACAACTGCCTCATTGGGAAGCATTGCATCATTGTGGCCCAGACCGGCATTTCTGGCAGTACGAGGATCGGCGATTACGTCGTCCTGGCGGCGCAATGCGGGGTCGCGGGCCATTTGGTGATAGCCGACCGCGTGACCTTTGGGGGACGCAGCGGGGTCATTGCCTCCATCAAGGAACCGGGGGGCACCTATTTTGGCTATCCCGCCCGCCCCTTGAAAGAGGACCGTCGCAATGCCATGCGCATCAAGCAGCTCGGCAGCCTGATGGAGCGGGTTCGCAATCTCGAGGCCCGCCTGGGGACGGCAGAGGACTGATCCCGAGGTCCCTCTCTCTCCCGGTGCGAGCGTGCGCTCGATGTGGCGTTGGCGCGCGATTCCTCCCCCAGTCGGGAAGTCCCGGAAAGTTCCTTCAAAATGTCATTCATGAAGTGAATCGGTCTCATCGGGATTTGTGATTGGCAGAGTCGTTGCGCCGGGCCTTCCTTGGCATCGCGAACCTTCAAGGCCGTCCACTCCCGGCCATCCCGCCATGGAACTCTATCAATTGCGCACCTTCCTCGCCGTTGCCGACGAGGGACACCTGACTCGGGCTGCCGAGAAGCTCTACACCAGCCAGCCGGCGGTGTCCTCGCAGATCCGCACGCTGGAAAGCGAGCTGGGGGTCCGTCTCTTCGACCGCAGTCCCCGCGGCATGCAGCTCACCGAGGCGGGGCGCCGGCTCGTGGACCAAGCCCGCCTCATCGTGGAGGCGGCCAGGGACTTCAAGCAGAGCGCCGACAGCCTCAGCGGATCGGTGGTGGGGGACTTGGTGCTTGGGCTGAACAATCGTCCCGAGATCCTCCGCCTGGTGGAAATCCTACAGCGACTCACAAGCCAACATTCCCAGCTTCGCTATGAAATGGTCTGCGGGAGCAGTGGAGTGATCCTGCAGGGCATCGAGGAGCGGGCGATCTCCGTCGGGTTCTTCGAGGGCCCCTGCGATCGGACCCGGCTGTCCACGCTGCCGCTCGACAATATCGAGCTTTGCCTGGCCTGCCCGCAGGCCTGGGCCGAGGAGCTGGCTGAACCGGATTGGAAGCGCCTCGAGGAGAAGCCCTGGATCTTCGTTTCGCCCATGTGCAGCTACTTCCGCACGATCCAACAGATCTGTCAGGAGCAGGGTCTCAACATCGTGCCCCGTTTCCGGGTCAATGAGGATCTCACCGTTCTGAATTTGGTGGCAGAAGGGCTGGGGCTGACCTTGGTGGCCAGGCAACAAATCGAATCCAGTCCCTACGCAGGTCGCATTGTCGCCCTGCCTCACTTCAGCGCGACGGTGCCCCTGTCGCTGGGCTGGCTCAGCGAGCGCGACCAGGATCCCGCCATCCTCGCGGTGCGCGAGGCCGTGCTCGAAGTGTGGCAGACACCCCGAGAAGCCTCTGGGGGCGTTTCACGCGGCTACCGGGCCGAGCGCGCATGAGCCCCATATCCATTCTTGGCAGTGGGGCCGTGGGGATGGCCCTGGCGGCCTTCCTCCGGGAAGCAGGGCGTGCCGTGCTCCTCCTCCAGGCCCGACAATCGCATGCGCCCTGGACCGAGATGAGGATCCAGGTGAGTGGCGAGGATCGGCTTCATGATGTCATCGTGCCAACGTTGGGATGGGACCTTTGGCCGGGGGGAGACGGGCTCCTCGTCATTGCAACCAAGGCCCATGCCAATGAAGGGATCGCCGAGCGTTTGCGCGAGAAAGCTGGGGACGGCCCCATTGTGATTTTGCAGAACGGACTCGATGTGGAAGCGCCCTTCCTGCATCGTCACTTTCCCGGGATTTACCGGGGGCTGCTCTATGTCACCAGCGAAATTCTGGGAGAAGGGGAGCTGGCCTTCCGGGCCATTCAGCCATCCCCGATCGGGGTGGTCCGCGGCGAGGCGAACCAGCTCGCGGAGTGCGTTCGGTCTCTTCATACGGAATCCTTGCCCTTCCGGGAAGAACCCGCCCTGGAGAGAGAGGTGTGGAAAAAGACCCTGGTCAATGCGGTCTTCAACACCCTCTGCCCCCTCCTCGAATGTGATAACGGGATTTTTTACCGCGAGGAGAAGCTCCGCGGAATCGTGCGCGCCCTGCTTGCCGAGGGCAGCCGGATCGCGGCGGCCTGTGGCGTGGAATTGGATGAGGAGAGCCTGGGGCAGCAAGTCATGCGGATCAGTGCGGGGTCGTCGCAGCTCATCTCCACCTTGCAGGACCTGCGCAAGGGGCAGGAGACCGAGATCGATTACCTCAATCTCGCACTGGTGCGACGGGCGCGCGCCCTGCGGCCCCCGCGCGAGGCGCCCCTACTAGAAGCGCTAGGTCGCCTCATCGAAGTGAAATCCCAAGTGCGCCGTCAGGCGAAATGAGTCATGTCACGCACGGCCCCCCTTCACATCATCGCTCTCGCTCCTGGGGAACCGAACCAAATGGACGCGAAGCCGGCGAGGACGAGCGCCACCACCTGTGGGCCAACCTTGGTGCTGCGGCCAGGTGAACTGGCCAGCGTGGATCTCGCCCATGGGGAGCGGCGCCTCCTGTGCGTCGACTCGGGCCTACTCTGGGCGACGATGGAGGGAGATCCCGCAGACCATGTGTTGTCATCCGGAGACAGCCAGATCTTTGTGGGCCCGGGACGCCTTGTCTTGGAAAGCCTGTCAGGGGAAAGCCGCGGCTCCTGCGAGGCGGGGGGATGGTCGACCCCGCCACGTGGGGGATGAACTCCGGAGGGGAGCGTCTTTTCTCTTGAAGCTCCCGGATTCTGCAGCGGATAGTTGGCGGCGTGAGGAAACCTTGGTCGAGAGTCTTGGGTGTCGTTCTGGTGCTGATGTCACCAGGGCTCGGCCTGCGTGCCAACGAAGGGGGGGAATCCCATCCCGAGGTCTTGTTTCGGACGCAGGTGCGCACCACGGCCTATACCCACACGGAGAGCGACCATTTGAAGTATGGTCGGAAGACCGCCTTGGGCACGGAGCTAAGCCTTTCCCCGGAGTCTCATTCCGCAGCGGCAGACTGGTCCCGTTTTCCCTTGGGAACCAAGTTCCGCATCAAGGGCTACGATCGCATATTCGTCGTGGACGACTATGGAAAGGCCCTGGTGGGCTCCCGCACCATCGACCTCTACTTTCCGACGATGGAGAGAATGAGGCAGTGGGGGGTGCGCTGGGTGGAGATCGAGGTCCTCGAATTGGGGAGCTTCCACGAGAGTCGCAAGATTCTCGCCGCCCGGGCCAATCATCCGCATTGCCTCGCCATGCTGGCGGCGATGACGGACGATGAGTGGTGGACGCGCTTTACGCGCTGAGCCATCTCCTGGCGTGGGGAGAGGATCAGGGGCGCTGCAGGGAGTTCAGCATTTTCCCGATGTCGGTCGTGGGCGCTTCGCAGGCGAAATCGCGACAAACATAGGCCGTCGCCTTCCCCCCGAGACTGCTTTGGGTCTCGGTGTAGGGCGCCAGTTTTGCCAAAGCCGCGGCGTTCTCCGGGGTGCGCAGCAGGACGACCTGATTGGGGCGGAAGGTCTGGCGCAGGGCCTCAATCATGGCCTTGGTGTCGTCGCCATCCTTTTCTCCGGAAAGGACGATCTCGCGGGTGGGACCGTAAAGGAAATCGAGGCTGCAGAGCACTTCAGGATAAGCGGAGGGCTGGGCGGCGACCTCTCCGGAGAAAGCGCGCACCAGTTCCTCGGCCCGCTCCGCGTGGCTGGGATCCCCAGTCATGCGGTGGAGGCGGGCCAGGTTGCCAATGCTGAGGGCGTTGCCGCTGGGAATGGCACCTCCATAGAGTTTCTTAGCCCGCACGATGAGGGCTTCGGCGTCGTCGGCAGTGGTGAAGTAGCCCCCCTCCCTTTCGTCCCAGAAGTGCCGGTCAATGATCTCTTGGAGGGCCAGGGCAGACTCAAAATGCTTGGGGTCGAAGGAGGTTTCGTAGAGGTCGAGGAGGCCGCGGATGAGGAAGGCGTAATCCTCGAGGTGAGCCGTCAGTCCGGCCTCGCCCTGGCGGTAACGCTTCAGGAGACGGCCCTCTTTGGTCCTCAGTTTGGTGAGAACAAAGTCGGCCGCATCCGCCGCCATGGCGGCGTAGGAAGCGTCGCCGAGAACCTGCGCCGCCTTGGCGAAGGCCGAGATCATCAGACCGTTCCAATCGGTGAGAATCTTGTCGTCCTTTTGGGGATGGACGCGCGTCTTGCGCCGATCGAAGAGTTTCGTGCGCAGGCTTTCCATTCGCTCCGCCTCCTCGGGAGTGAGGTCGGCGCCCAGATGGGGGATGTTGGTGCCCGTCTTCTCCTGGCTCGCCTCGTCGAGGTAATTGCCTGCGGCCTCGAAGCGGTAGGTCTTGAGGAAGAAGGGGGCGTCATCGGCGCCGAGAACCTCGATCACCTCGGCTTGGGTCCAGGTATAAAATTTGCCTTCTTCGCCCTCGCTATCGGCGTCTTCCGCCGAGTAGAAGCCGCCTTCCGGGGACCGGAGATCGCGGGCGACATAGGCAAGAACGTCGCGGGCGCTGCGCGCGTGAGTCTCCTCGCCAGTGACCTGGTAGGCTTCAAGGCAGGCCAGGGCATAGAGCGCCTGATCGTAGAGCATTTTTTCAAAGTGGGGCACCAGCCATTCCCGGTCGGTGGCGTAGCGGTGAATGCCGAAGCCAATGTGGTCGTATATGCCGCCTCGACGGATGGCGGAAAGGGTTTTCTCCACCATCTCCAGCGATTCCGGGTCGCCACTGCGGCGGTGGTGGCGCAGGAGAAAGCTGAGGTTGGAAGGCACGGGAAACTTCGGGCGGAGGGCGAAACCACCGAACTCGGGATCAAAGCGCTGTCCCAGTTGCTGGCGGGCCTCATCAAGAATGGAGGGACTGAGCGCTTCCCCGGGGCTGCCAACCATGATCTTGGCCAGCTCTGCAGAAATATTCACCGCCGTGGATTCCACTTCCTCCCGCCGCTCTTGCCAGGCCTTGTCGAGCTCGACGGCAAGCATCTTGATTCCGGGGCGTCCGGCGAGGGACTCCTTGGGAAAGTAGGTTCCGGCAAAGAAGGCGTGGCGATCGGGGGTGAGGAAGACGGTCATGGGCCATCCGCCACTACCGGTCATCGCCTCAGTGACCTTCATGTAGATCTCGTCGATGTCCGGTCGTTCTTCCCGATCGACCTTGATGGCGATAAAGCGCTCGTTGATCAAGGCGGCGACCTCGGGGTCCTCGAAGGACTCGTGCTCCATCACGTGACACCAGTGGCAAGTCGTGTAGCCGATGCTGAGAAAGATGGGGCGGTCGAGCCGCTTGGCCTCGGCGAAGGCCTCTTCTCCCCAGGGGCGCCAGTCGATCGGATTTCGGGCGTGCTGGAGGAGGTAGGGACTCTTCTCAAAGATGAGGCGATTAAATTCCGGTCCACCATCCGGAGGAAGTTGGGCGATTTCCTCGGGGGAGGGGAGCGGAGGGCGGGAGGATCTTTCGGCAGCAGAGCTCATCGGGGGAAAGGGGTAGAGGAGGGATACAAGCAGGGCGGCAGACAACCAGGACGTGAGACGCGGAGGCATGGCGCATCCTTGCACGGATCTCCGAGGGATGCGAGGGCGCGAAATGGCGGCATGAGGGCTGAGGTAAGTGCCTGAAGAGGCGTCGCGCCCCATACCTCTGAGGAGTGAAGACGGCGAAATTGCGCAGCGCCGGTGGCGCTCCTCAGCCGAACATCAGCTTGCAGATGGCCACCGAGAAGACGACGCCGGCGAGGTCAGCGACGAGGCCTGCGGCAAGGGCGTGGCGAGTACGACGCACGGCCACCGAGCCGAAGTAAACCGCGAGGACGTAAAAGGTGGTTTCGGAGGATCCATACATGGTGGCACCCATGTATTTGATCAGGTCGGGAAGACTCTCATTGGCCAGCAGTTCAGCCAGTACCCCTTGGCTCCCGCTCCCACTGAGGGGCCGCATCAAGGCCATGGGGAGGAGTTCGACCGGGAAATGGACCCATTCGAGGGCCGGGCGCAGGAGGTTTTGCAGGATGAGAAGGGCTCCCGAGTTGCGTAGGATGGCCAGCGCCGCCAGCATGGCGACGATGAAGGGCATGATGCGAACCGCGACGGCCCAGCCCTCCTTGGCCCCCTCCACAAACTCTTCGTAGACGGGGACACGCTTCAAGGCGGCATAGACGAGAAAGAAGACGAAGAGAAAGGGGATCGCGACGACCGAGACGGCGGAGATGATTCGCTGCCAGACCGGGGGATGGGATCCGTCCGGCACTTGCGCTGCAGGCGGAGCGGGCTTCTCCAGCTGCAGTACGGTGTCGCGCAGTCCCAGGGACTCCTGAAGCGCCAGGCGTTTTTCCGGAAAGGTCTCAAGATAGATGACTCCCAGGGTGGCGAGCAGGATCACACAGAGGATGTTCACTCCGAAGCGCGAGAGGGGGCGCTCTTCGGGGGCTGAGGCCTCGGAGTCCTCTTTTTCCTGCCGGGCGTGGTCCGAAACCTCACGATTGAATAGGGGCATGCGCTCGAAGCTGCGCACCGCCAGGATGGCCACGCCGGTGGAGAGGATGCTGGCCACCAAGGTGGTGCCCACGATGGCATAAGGCTCCGCCACGCCCTGGGCAGCCAGCATGGCCATGGCGGTCGCCGGAATCAGAGTGATCGAACTGGTGTTGATCGCCAGGAAGGTGCACATGGAATTCGTGGCCGTGCCCTTGCGCGGATTCAGTTCGTCGAGGTGCTGCATGGCTTTCAAGCCAAGCGGCGTGGCAGCGTTTCCGAGACCGAGTAGGTTGGCTGCAAAATTCATCACCATGGCGCTCATGGCGGGATGGTTCTCGGGGACCTCCGGGAACAGCCATTTCATGATCGGACGGAAGGCGAGCGCTACCCCGTGGATCAGGCCGGACTTTTCAGCCAAACGCATGATGCCCAGCCAGAGCATCATGATCGCGCTGAGTGGGATCACGATGGAGACCACCCCGGTCTTCACCATGGCAAACATGCCCTCGACGATACCTGTGTCGCCGGTGAGCCGGCCAAGCAGGGCGGCCACGCCGACACCCACAAGGACCATTCCCATCCAAATCCAGTTTAACATGGAGGGAATCTAACGATGCGATCCGGGATGCGGGCAAGCCTCTTTTGAGCCTGACTCGGAGGGCTCTTGGGAGGGAGGGCCCCGTAATCGCAGCGTTGCTGCCCCCGCGCGCCCTGCGCGGAGGCGTTTAAGCCAGAGCTTCGGCTATCGTGGCTTGTCAGGGGAACCACGATCTTCAAGGACGGAGATCAATGTCTCCGGAATAGGCTGCTCAGAGCCATGCCGAGGACGACGCCGATGGAAACGGCGGCGAGGGGATTGCGGCGAACGTACTCGATCGCCCGGTCGTACTCGTCGGTGACGACCGCCCGACCTCGGTCGAGTCTTTCGCCAGTGCTTTCGCGCACACTATCGGCGATGTGATTGACCTTCTGGCGGGCGTAACGTCCGGCATCGTGGGCGAGCTCGCGAACATCCTCGCGGAGATCCTCGACGTCTTCGCGGAGGTCATCGGTCGTGACGCCACTGTTCTTGGATTTGTTTCGGTTCATTGCAATATGGGGTTGTGGGTTCAGAGGGGAAGACGGTTCACTTCAGTTTTCACCAGAAGGGTGTCCGGCGGGAGCTGGGGTTCGGCGAGCAGGGCCATTTCCTGGGCGACGAATCCCAGGGAGGCATGGATGCGCTTGCGGAAAGCCGTCTCGTGTAGGAGGTCGTGATCGCTGGCGGCGCATTCTCCGTTCATGAGGTTGATGAGCACGCAGGCCTGCATGTAAACGGAGAGGAGAAAGTGAAAATGGCGGTCCACACCGATCAGGTCGAGGCCGTCCGAGATCATGGCCAGCAAGGCGGCGCGGCCCACGAGACGCTCACCGAGCGGGGCGGGTTCCTGAAGGTCCGACATGGCCTCATAAAGAACCTTGGAGATGCGCTCCCAAGGCCACCATTCCGCAGTACCCACATGATGGCGGGTCATCTGTAGACTGGAATACTGGGAGAGGGCACGAGTCACCTCCAGCAGGGTGGCCCGAAATTCTTCACCAGGGGCCGGCAGGCCCTCACTCGGCTCGGTGTTGCCGCGGTTCCCGCTGGACTTCACAATGGATTCGTCAGAGAGCATGGGGCAAATTCAGTGACGGGCGAGCTGGGGAATACTTAGGGTGCTGTGTACTTGGGGCTGGGGGAATCCCAGGCCCCCGCTCCCGGATCGGCTCTTTGTGAGATCGACCAGGGGGGAAGGCGGGAGCGGAGGCAAAGTGTGGGATTCTTCCTCAGTTCACAGCGTCCTTGATGGCGTCGGAGGCATCCTCAGCTGCGTCGCGGAGGCCTTCCGCCGGTCGGCTGTCGGTGGCGTCGTCGATGGCTTCGCCGGCGCGTTCGAGAGGTCCCTTGGACTCTTCACAGGAGGGAAGCGTCAGGGTGAGCAGGAAGGCAAAAGGCAGGGCGATGAGTTTGGTGATGTTTGATTTCATAGTTGTCGGTGAGTTGACAGTCCTCATTAGCGCAGGTCTTGGGCCAGAATTTTAAGGTCTACGTAATCAATGGGTTGTGCATTTCAGGGACGGCGCGGTGCGGGTATTTATCGTGCAAATTGCAATTCTGCTCTGGCGATTTGCCCTTGGCGTTTCCGCACTCGCCCGCGGGTTGAGGGCTTCCCGCGTCGTCGGGATCGCGGCTATGCGGTAAATAAAGACGTGCGTTGGAGGGGGGGATGCCGCTAGTGTGTGAACCACCGCAGCCGATGTCCGCTAGCCGCCTTGCCTACAGACCCTTCTTGGTCATTTTTACTGGTGTGATGGCAGTGACGGCGATGGTCCTCAATGGGATCACCTGGTTTCGAGTCACCCTGAGCATCGAGGATGTGGTTGTGGCCCAGACGGAGCGCGATCGTTGGGAAAGCCTGCTGGGGACGCTCAAGGACGCGGAGACGGGGCAGCGGGGCTATCTGATCACCGGGGATCGCTCCTATCTCGATCCCTTCGAAGCTGCCAATCTGCGCCTGACGCAGGACATCGCCGCCCTCAAGGAGATCACCCAGCACAGTCCCTCCGACCATGCGGAGGTGGAGGCCATTGCGGCGATGGTCATCCAGCACTTCGATGTGATGAAGGAAATCCGGGTGGTCCGAGATCGGGAGGGCTTTGAGGCCGCCAAACAACTTTTGTCCGAAGGCGCGGGGAAGCAACTGATGGACGACCTGCGCCAGGCCATCGGTGAACAGATCCGACGGAGGACAGCGATCTCGGCGCAGCGGGCCCAGCGCATGACCCGCGATCTCCGCTGGGGCTATGCCAGTGCCATCGGTGCCGGGGTGGTGGCGATGGGGTCGGGCTTTGTGGCCTTCCTCCTCTTGCGCGACGCCCTGCGTCATGCGCGCCGCGAACGCCGTCTCGACGAAGCAAAGCGTCGGGCCGAGATGGCGGACAAGGAGAAGAGCGCCTTCCTGGCGACGATGAGCCACGAGATCCGTACGCCGATGAACGCCATTCTGGGCTTTGCGGAACTGCTGCGGGATCGGCTCACGGGAGAGCGGGAACGACGTTACGTGGATTCGATTCTCTCAGGAGGTCGATCCCTTCTCCAGTTGATCAACGACATCCTCGACCTCTCCAAGGTCGAGGCGGGAATGCTGCCCTACAATCCGGAGCCCACGGATCTGCGCGCGGCGGCGCGATTCGTGCAACAGCTTTTCCAGCAATTGGCCCTGCAGCGGGGCATCGATTTCCGCGTCGAGGTGGATGAGTCCCTGCCTCGTTCCTTGCTCTTTGATCACTTGCGGCTGCGCCAAGTGCTGATCAACGTCATCGGCAATGCCATGAAATTCACGGAATCGGGTCGCGTCTCGCTCCGGATTCATGGCAAACCTGAAGCCGGGGATACCAGCCGCCTGCTGGTGATCATGGAAGTCGAGGACACCGGATGCGGCATCGCCGAGGACCAACTCGAGAGGATCTTCCAGCCCTTCGTGCAAGCCGAGGCCTCCAAGGGCGCTCCTCACCCCGGGACTGGGCTTGGACTGGCCATCGTGCAGCGGCTGGTGCATTTGATGGGGGGAAAAATCACCGTGCGCAGCGAACGGGGCAGAGGCACACTCTTTCGCTTCGAGTTTCCCGGGGTCGCCGTGTCCTCTCGTCTGCCGGAGCCCCTGTCTCCCCCGGAGGATCGGGACGTGAATTTCAACGATTTCCGGGCTTCGACGCTGCTCATCGTTGATGACAATGCAACCAATCGCGAACTGATGGTGGAGTTGTTCTCCGGAACGCGCCATCGACTTATCCTCGCTGGCGACGGGGAGGCCGCGGTGGCTGCCGCCGTGCGGGAATCGCCGGATTTGGTCTTGATGGACGTCCGCATGCCGAAGATGGACGGGATCGAAGCGCTCGGTGGAATCCGGGCGGAAGGCGAGTTGCGCTTGTTGCCCGTGGTGGCGGTCACCGCTTCGAGCCTGGGGGAGGAGGATGCGCGGATTCGTCGCCAGTTTGACGCCTATCTGAGGAAACCCTTTTCGCGAGCCGAGCTCCACGCCATTCTGGCCCAATTCATTCCTTTGGAAGAGCAGGTGGACGAGGCCCCGGTGGAACCCCCTTGCCCCTCGGCTCCAGAGTCTCCCGAGATGGCGCAACGCTGGAGGCGCCTCGTCGACCGCTTGGAGGAAACCACGGCCGATGTCTATCCCGAGCTCATCCGCACCCTTTCCGTGCCTGACATCTCCCACTTTGCCCAGGAGCTTGCGGCCCAGGCGGCGGATGCCGAATGCGCGCCCCTCGCCACCTACGCCGCGAGCCTGGCCGCGGATACCGAGTCCTTCTCTCCGGATTTGCTGGAAAACTCCCTGAAGCGCTTTCCCTCGATTATGGATTCCATCCGCAACGCCTCCCGCTCGTCGAGGCAAGGTGAATGACTGCCCTAGACCCCCAGACCGTCCTGATCGTCGATGATCAGGATCAGAACCTCCAGGTGGTCGGCACTCTCCTCACCGCCATGGGCTATGCTGTGGTTCCGGCAAAGAGCGGGGAGCAGGCCTTGCAGCGTTTGGAGGCCAATCGGCCCGATCTGATCCTGCTCGACATGGTCATGCCGGAAAAAGACGGCTTGCAGGTCTGTCGGGAGATTCGCACGAATCCCGACTGGGAGCGCATTCCCATCGTGTTCCTCTCCGCGGCCGGGGAAAAGGACCTCATTGTCCAGGCCTTGGAGGCCGGGGGCGTGGACTACGTCACCAAGCCCTTCAACAAGGCCGAACTGCTTTCTCGCGTTCGCACGCACCTGGCCCTCAAGAAAGCACAGGACCGCCTGCACGAACTCGCAGAGGACAAGGATGAACTGCTCGGCATCCTGGCGCACGATCTCAAGAATCACCTTGCGGGCATGCGCCTCAGTGCCGGCTTGTTGGCGAGCCGGGAAGGGGAGTTGTCCGAGCGATCGCGTTCCCTGGTGGAAAACATCCTCCAGTCCACGGACCGGATGTTGGCATTTGTTAGGGAATTCCTGGCCAACCAGAGCGCCGAGCGACTCCGTGTCGATGCCCGCCCCTTGTCGCTCGAGCGCGAGATCCGAGCCGCCCTGGATCGCCACCGGGACACGGCCACGGCCAAGGGGATTCAGTTGGTCGAAAAGTTCTCCGCCTCGCCCATGGTCTTGGCCGACGGGGAAGCCCTCGCCCAGGTGCTCGACAATCTCCTCACCAATGCCGTGAAATTCTCATCCGCCCCCTCGACCGTGACCGTTGAGGTACCTCAACCCTCGCTCGCTTATGCCTCCTTCGTGGTTGGAGACGAGGGACCCGGTTTCACCCCAGAGGATCGAGCGACCCTGTTTCGACGATATGGTCGGTTATCCGCCCGACCCACCGGGGGGGAACCCTCGACTGGCCTGGGGCTGTCCATTGTGAAACGCTTGGTTGATTCGATGCAGGGACGCATTGAACTGGAAGAGGAGGGGGCTCCCGGGGCCCGGTTCCGGGTTCGGCTCCCCCTTGCTGTGGTGGATCACTGACGATTTCGACACGAAGCCTCTGCTATGGACCTACTGATCGTAGACGACGAAAAGATCATCCGAGAAGCGACCCTCCAGATTGTAGAAGACGCGGGTCATTACGCGGATTTGGCCTCCGATATCGTTTCCGCCCGTGAGGCCTTGCGTGACGGCGATTACGACGCGGTTCTCCTGGATCTCAATCTCGGGGCGGACGATGGGCTGGACTTGCTCGAGGAGCTCCATCGCAAGCGGCCCACCCTACCGGTGATCGTCTTCACGGCAGCCGCGACCATTTCGCGGGCGGTCGAAGCGATGCGCTTGGGGGCTCTCGATTTTCTGGAAAAGCCCTTCACCCTCTCCCAATTCGACCTCGTCCTCGCGCGCATCCAAAAGCACCGTTCCATCGCGGTGAAGGTGGCTGAACTTCAGTCCGAAGTGGCGGGGCAGGGACCCGAACCCATTTTTGATTCCAAGGATGCCTCCATGGTCGAGGTTTTTGACATTCTTTTTCGGGCAGCGCCCAGCGCAGCCTCCATTCTGATCTTGGGGGAGAGTGGGACCGGGAAGAGCGTCGCCGCGCGGGCGGTGCATCGGCAGAGCGACAGGGCCAGCAAGCCCTTCGTGACTGTGAACTGCCCCGGTCTCAGCAAGGAATTGCTCGAGAGCGAGCTCTTTGGTTACGTCAAGGGGGCGTTCACCGGCGCCGTGCGCGATCACTGGGGCAAGGTCAAAGCCGCCGAGGGCGGAACCTTGTTTCTGGATGAGATCGGAGAATTGCCCCTGGAGATTCAGCCGAAGCTCCTGCGGCTGCTGCAAGATCGGGAATACGAACGCCTGGGGGAAAACACGGTGCGCTCCTGTGACTTGCGCATCGTTGCGGCCACGAACCGGGACCTGACGGCTCGCGTGGCCGAGGGCAGTTTCCGCGAAGATCTCTATTACCGGCTCAACGTGATCTCGGTCCGGATGCCATCCTTGCGGGAACGCCCCAAGGATCTCGCCAAGATCGCGGAGTCTTACCTGACCTTTTTTGCCAGGCAATGCGGGCGAAAGATCCAGGGCTTGAATGAGGAGGCCAGGGACTTGATGCTCCGCTACCCCTGGCCGGGAAATTTGCGGGAGTTGCGCAATGCCATCGAGCGGGCCGTCATTCTCAGCCGCGATGGCTGGCTCCGCCCGGAGGATTTTCCCGCCCTGGTGTCACGTGGGGCCAATTCGGGGGGCCCCCCCTTGCCTGCGACCGAAGGGCCGAGGCCATACTCCGCAGGCGATCCGGTGTCCCTGGAGGAAATTGAGCGCGCCCACATCCTCAGCGTCGTATCCCGCTCGCCAAGTTTGGCTGTCGCTGCCGAAACCTTGGGAATCGATCAGGCGACGCTTTACCGCAAGCGAAAGAAATACGAGGCTGAGGATTGAGCCGAGGAATCCTCAGGCCACGGGGCGGCGCCCGGTCAGCAGCGACACCACGAAGAGAATGAGGAAGAGCACGAAGCAAACTTTCGCGATCGTGGCAGCCATGCCGGCCAGTCCTCCGAAGCCCAGAATGGCAGCGATGACGGCGACAATGAGGAAGGTGATGGTCCAAGAGAGCATGGGTTAGGTCCTTTCTTTGATTGGGTTGTTATAACGGACTCCGCGATGCAGAGCGCCGCCTATTCGTAGCGCAGGGACCGTGCCACTGGATCCCATTGAAGTCATAAGACGTTTATATACAGAGATTAGCAACGTTGTTAGGCCTGTCGGGGAAAGCGGATAACAGGGGCGGTTCTTGCGATATGCAATGAACAGGCCTTGCAATTTTCCTTGGAGATCCCTTGGGCCGTTTCATCGCGCTCAAGAACGGGGAGCGAGCAGAAAGTTTTTTTCGAATATATCGAATGAGATGGAGCGGGGAGACGTCTCATCTTTTGATAGACTCTCATTCCGCTCTCGACCTCGATCCCTCCTAACATGAAATCAAACGCTTTTCGCTTCGCCTGCATTGGGTCGGCGATGCTTCTCATCCTTACCGGCGCCCCACAGGTGGAGGCCCAAAACCGTGGTCAGGGAAAAGGCAAAGGTTCCCAGAGGAGCTCCTCGGTGAGCCGAGCCACCCCTCGAGCGCCCCAAGCTCGTCCTGCTCCCCGGAACCCAGCGCCGCGCGCCCCGCAGGCGTCATCGTCCGGTGGGCGCTCCAAGGCCGCCCCATCCAGTTCGCGTTCGGCTCCTGCAGCGCGGGCCCCTCAGGCCGTCCGATCTGCACCGCCGGCGCGGCAAGCGTCGCCGAGCCGGTCCAGCTCAAAAGCCTCGGCTCCCCGCCAGGCCGCTCCGAAGCGCTCGGCAAACCCGGCTCCCCGCCAGGCCGCTCCCCAGCGCTCGGCGAATCCAGCCCCGCGCCAGGCCGCGCCGAAGCGCACGGCGAACCCAGCCCCGCGTTCGGCGCCAAAGGCTGCCCCCCCGGCGGCCTCGCGCTCGCCTCGGGCCAGCTCGGGTAGTTCGCGGGCATCCCAGCCGGCGCCGAAGTCATCCGCCGCGCCTCGGGCGAACGCTCCCCGTCCTACCGCGGTACCGCCGCGTCCCAGTTCCCCGAGGGCCTCGACGCCCCCGAATGCCGCGAGAGCGGGGGCTCCCCGGTCGAATTCTCAAGGCAAGGCCGCTCAAGGCAAGGCCGGCGCCCCCCGCACGGCTCCCAAGGCGGCCCCTCGCCCTTCCCCTCGGGCTTCGGGTGCGGCCTCCGCTCCTCAATCGGGAGGCAGTCCTCGTGCGGGCGCAGCGCCATCCCGCGGCCAAGGCAATGCCTCCCGGGGCGCCGGGGCAGATCGCGGACAAACCAAGGCTCCTCGTCCTTCTCCTTCGATGAGCTCTCCCCGTTCTGTGGCGGGGCCTCGTGGTGCGGTCCCGCCTGCCGGCCCCAGGCCCGGAGCGGCACCGGCGCCCTCGCGCGGCGGTAAGGCCAATTCTTCTCGGGTGGCAGATGGGCAGCGCGTTGCCCCGCAAGGTCCTCGCGGAGCGTCCCGTGCGAACGCAGGTGGCTCTTCTCGGGCCGCCGGCAACCAAGCGGCCGCCTCTCGGGTGCGTCCCCCGGCCCCCCGGGCGGCCTCTCGGGTGGCTCCCAGTGTCGCGGCCAATGCGAATGGTCGCGTCGCTCCGAGCCGCGCTGGCGTCAATCGGGCGGCGGTTCCCCCGCGTCGTTCTCGTCCGGCTCCCGCGCGCGCCGCTACTCCGGTGGCCCGTGCTCAAGCCCCTGCTCCGTCGAGGGTGGGATTGCCCATCACCACGGTGGCCAGCCGCTCTTTCCAGCAAGCCTCGCCCAAGAATGCCCGCAAAGCGGCCCCCTCGGCCAGGGGCCGGGCCTACAGTGTGTGGCATGACCACTACCATCCCACGGCGCGTCACACCCACTACCATCCGAGTTTCTGGCGCTCGGTGAACTATGCCTACCGTCCGTCCGTTTGGGGCCCCCGGCCGTGGTGGGGCGCTCGTTCCAGCTACTCCTGGCACCACGGGAGCTGGAACTATGGCTGGAACAATCACTGGCACCACCGCTATGCCTATTACCGCCGCCCGGCGCTCTATTACCCTCCCGGATATCGGGTTCGCTACACCTCCTTCGTCCCCTGGGGCCTGGCGAGTTGGACTTTGGGTCGCCTCGCCTATGACACAGGCTATTACCACTACTACAATCCCTATGTGACGGCGCCAGTGTCCACCCACACCACGGTGATCCGCTACTCCGAGCCCATCACGGTGATTGCCTCGAAGCAGCCTGAAGTCAGCGAAGAGGCCGCCGCCACGGCTGCCGAAGCCTCTGCGGCAGCGCTCGATCGGGCCCGGACCGCCTTCCATGCGGGCGATTACTTGACCGCCGCCTCGGCGGCGGAAGAGGCCATCTCCCTGAATCCGGGCGACCCGGTGCCTCACGAATTCCGGGCGCTCACGCTTTTTGCCTTGGGTCGCTACGACGATGCCGCTGGGGTGCTCCACTCTGTGCTGGCCTCGGGCCCGGGCTGGGATTGGGAAACCCTCATCGGGAACTACGGTGACCCGGACCGATACACGGATCAACTCCGCAAGTTGGAAGACTATGTCCTCGCCCATCCGGATTCCCCCGCACCTCACTTCCTGCTCGGATACCATTACCTGGTTGGAGAAAACCTGCCCGAGGCGCACCAAATGTTCGACCGAGTGGCCACGCTGCAACCGGCGGACAGCGTCGCGACCCAGCTGCGTTCCTTGCTGAGTGAATCCGCGCCCAGTTCGGAGGAGCCGGAGCTCGCCGAAGAGCAGCCCGCAGCGGTGGAGGCGGACAAGGCTCCCATCGCGGCTGAGGCCCTGCATGGCGTCTGGACGGCTCCTTCGGCGGACGGCAAGCCCGTTACCCTGTCCCTGACCCCGCAGGGCACCTTCACCTGGAATTACGCCGGAGCGGAAAATGGCAAGGTCCTCAGTGGGGAGTGGTCTCTCGACGAGGACGGCCTGCTGGTGCTCAAGGACGAGGATGTCCAAATGATTGGTGACATCGCCCTGAATCCCGACGGCAGCCTGCATTTCCTGCTCGCGGGCAGCCCGGAGGATGATCCCGGTCTGACCTTCCGGAAGCAGTGATTCTGGATCGGCGGCAAGCCGCCCCCGCCCGTTGCGGTCCGTTTGACCCATCCGGTCGGGGATGCTAGGCTTGCCGCCTTTTCCATGAGCGAATCCGACAGCTCCTCCCGCTACAAAGCGACCCTCAACCTCCCCAACACGAGCTTCCCCATGCGGGGAGACCTCGTGGCCCGAGAACCCGAACGCCTGGCTCGCTGGGAAGCCGGAGGGCTCTATCAACGGATCATTGCAACGCGCCGAGCGGCCGCATCGCCGAAGTTCATTCTTCACGACGGTCCTCCCTTCGCCAACGGGGACGTCCACATGGGGACGGCCTTGAACAAGGTGCTGAAGGACCTGGTGCTGAAAAGCAAGTCCATGGCGGGGCATGAATGTCCCTACATTCCCGGATGGGATTGCCATGGTCTTCCCATCGAGTTCAAGGTGGTCAAGGAATCGCGGGGGCTGGAGCCCGCGGAGATCCGCCGGCGCTCCGAGGCCTTTGCGCGCCAATACATCGACGTGCAACGCCAGTCCTTCCGCCGTCTCGGGGTTCTCGGGGACTGGGAACATCCCTATCTCACCCTCTCTCCGGAATACGAGGCGGACATCATCCGCGTTTTCGCCACCCTCGTCGAAAAGGGTTTGGTCTATCAGAGCCAGAAACCGGTACAGTGGAGCTACGGGGCCCAGACCGCGCTGGCGGAGGCCGAGGTGGAATATCAGGAGGTCAAGGACCCCGCCATTTTCGTGAAGTTCCCCATTGTCCAAGGGCCGCTCGCAGGGGAGAGCGCCTTCGTCATTTGGACGACGACGCCCTGGACCCTGCCCGCCAACCTGGGCATCGCCCTGCACCCGCAGTACACTTACCTCCGCGGCCGCTTCTCCCATGCCGAGCGGGGCGAGACCGAGGACTTCATCATCGTTCGGGAATTGGTCGAGCCCTTTGGCGAGAAGACGGGTTTTCATCCTGTGGGAGAACTCACCGAATGGAAAGGCGCGGACTTTGCCGGCGCCGAGGCGCAGCATCCCTTCTTGCCCCGGCATTCCCGCGTGATCCTGGCAGACTTTGTCACCACGGAGACGGGGACCGGTGCCGTGCATATCGCGCCGGGACACGGGGCTGAAGACTACCTCGCCGGTCAGCAGAACGGCTTGGGGCTGCTTTCCCCCGTCGACGACGAGGGCAAGTACACCGATGAGGTCGGTGTCGATTTCCTCGTGGGCAAGCACGTCCACGAATCCAATGGCCTCATCATCCGTCTCTTGGCGGAGCGCGGCGCCTTGGTCGGCAAGGAAACCTACCTGCACAGCTACCCTCATTGCTGGCGTTCCAAGACGCCCGTCATTTTTCGGTCGGTGCCCCAGTTCTTCATTCGCATCGACGCCCTGCGCGAGACCGCCCTGAAGGAAATCGATCGTGTGCAATGGCTCCCGCACTGGGGACGCAATCGAATCTACGGCACCGTGGAGTCCCGCCCGGACTGGTGCATCTCCCGCCAGCGCACCTGGGGGGTGCCGCTGCCCGTATTCTACGACATCGAGAGTGGCGAGCCGGTTTTGGACGCGGATCTTGCCCGTCGCGTGGCGGATCTCACGGAATCGCAGGGAACCAACCTCTGGTTTGAGAAGGATGACGCGTGGTGGGCTGAGCAACTGGGCCTGCCCGCTGGAACGAGGCGGTGCACCGACACCCTCGACGTCTGGATTGATTCCGGTTCGAGCCACGTCGCCGTGATGGACCGACATCCCGAGCTGAACTGCCCGGCTGACCTCTACCTCGAGGCCACGGACCAGCACCGCGGGTGGTTCCAAAGTTCCTTGATGCTCAGTGTGGCCGTGCGCGAGGCAGCCCCCTACCGGGCCGTCATGACGCACGGTTTCGTCGTCGATCAGGACAAGAAAAAGTTGTCCAAGTCCGAGGCCGAAAAATCCGGGAAGCCCGTCGATGCCGCCTATTTCTACAACAAGTACGGGGCGGATATTCTCCGTCTCTGGGTGAGCAGCGTGGATTGGCAGAACGAGGTGCCCTTTGGCGAGGACCTCTTCAAGCAGACGGCCGAGCCCTATCGTCGTTTCCGCAACACCTTGCGGATCTTGCTAGCCAATCTCCATGATTTCACCCCAGGAGATGCGGTCGAGGATGCCGCGCTTTCCCTCCTGGATCGTTGGATCCTCGAGCGGCTCCATCAGGTGGTCGTGGATTGCCGGGAGGCTTACGCCGCCTACGAATTCCGCAAGGTCTTCAACACCTTGAACCAGTTTTGTGCCGTCGACCTCAGCGCGCTTTACATCGATATCACCAAGGACCGCCTCTACTGCGACACCGCCGACTCTCCGCGGCGTCGTGCCATCCAGACGGTCATGGCTCGAGTCTTTGACGCGCTCGTCAAGTTGCTGGCTCCGATCCTCTCCTTCACGGCGGACGAGGCCTGGGAGCATGCCGGACACGCCGACCCCATTCACCTGGAGCTCTTCCCGGAAGCGGATCCCGCCTACGCCGGGGGCGAGGCGACAGACCGGGTGGCGCAGTTGTCCCGCCTCCGCGACCTCGCCCAGGTGGCCATCGACGCCGCAGTTAAGGCGGAGGCCTTCAAGAAGCGCGAGAGGGCCGCCGTGGAATTCCATCTGCCCGGGGACGATCCGGCTCGTGCCGTTCTTGCGGAGTCTCCGGATGAAGCCTTGGAGTTTCTCATGGTCTCAACCTACCGCCTGGTGACGACAGAAGGGGAGGCCCACGCCACGGTCTCGCCGACCCCGCTCGAGGAGTGCCCTCGTTGTCGGCGTTCGCTGCCCTTGCAACCCAGCGGGCTGTGTCCCCGTTGTGAGACGGCCGTCACGGCGCACCAACCGGTCAACTCATGATCCGATATCTCCTCTTTTTGAGCCTGCCGCTTTACCTGTTTGACCAGGGGACGAAGTGGCTCATCCTCCAACGCTTCCCGAATCCCGAGTCCCCGGACAACCTCATCGAGGTCCTCCCCGGATTCTTCAATCTGGTGCGGGTCCACAACACCGGCATGGCTTTCGGCGTGCTCAATGGATCCGCCTACGCCAACTGGATCTTCGGAGGCATTGGCTTGCTGGCCATGACGGGCATCGTCTGGATGTGGAGCCGCCAGGCTTTTCCCGACAAGCTTTCCCAAACGGCAGCTTCGCTCCTGATCGCCGGTATTCTGGGGAACCTGACGGACCGGCTCTTGCCGGGGCGCGGCTATGTGGTCGATTTTCTCGACTTCAAGCTGCCCTTTTACGACCTCATCGACAAGACCTCCAAGGGGCATTTCCCGTCCTTCAACATTGCCGACTCCTGCATCTGCGTTGCCGCCGGCCTCCTCGTGATTGCCGCGTTTCGGCATCCCCGGTCGGAGCCGAAGACCTCGAACTGATTGCCGATGACGCGGAAAGGATTTCTAGTCATCGCGGGAATCTTTGTGGCCGCCTTTCTCCTCCTCGTTCTCGCCAAGTGCGGCTACCGGAAACTGGGGGAGAAAATGCAAGGTCTTGAACAGCACGAGACCGCCCCCTGAACGTCCCCTTTTGGGTCCGGGTGGGGCGGTGATGATCCTGGGGACGAAGGTCCGCGCGATCAGCGCTCCAGGATTTCGACCTCGTAACCGTCGGGGTCGGTGACGAAGGCCATCTTGATCTTCTTGCCCGAAGGAAAGCTTTCGCGCCAATCCTCCGGCCAGATCTCCAGACCGGCGCTTTCCAGTTGGTCGCAGTAGCTGAGGATGTCTTCCACCCCGATGGCCGTGTGCATGAGGTCTTCGGGAAACTTCACCTCGAAGTCGGGGGAATAGCAGAGCTCGAGGAAGTGTTCATTGCCCTCCAGTTCGAGGAAGGCGAGTTGGTTGCCGGCAGGGGACTTGTCGGTGCGTCGGGTCAAGTGGAAGCCGAGCGTCTCATAAAAGCCGATGGAACGGTCGAGATCGCTGACGCGAATCCGGGTGTGCAGGAACTTGATCATGTCAGGAGAGTTGAGCCTTTTCAGCCCTTTCGCAAGCAGGGGATCCACGAGAAACTTTTTAGTTGCCAAGCCAGAAGCACCTGTCTACTCTCTGCCCCAAGCTATGAAAAAATTGCTGGCAGCCCTTCTCGTCTTTGGAGTCGTCACCGCAGCCGTCGCGGACATCCACGAACCCCCGAAAACGCGTTACACCAAGACGCGCAAGCTTGGACGAGGAGTCTCCAACATCGTGTATGGCTGGACTGAAATCCCCATGACGATGCAGCGCTGGAGCGAGCTGCACACGGAGCAAGCCTCGGGCATTTACACGGCTGGCTTCATGGTCGGGGTGCAACGCGCCGGGGCTCGCCTGAAATATGGTTTCTATGAGGTGATCAACTTCCAGCGTCCCCTCTACAAGGACAGCTACCGCCCCCCCATGCCGGACATCGATTACCTCCCGATCCGTGGTTACGAGGAGTTCCCGCCCCAGATCGGCTTCCTCACCACCACGGGTTACACCCGCGGTCGTTCCTGGTGAGCCGCCCGCAATTTCCGTCTCGAGTCAAAAGCCGCCTCCGGGCGGCTTTTTCTTTTGTCAGACCCTTGGGCCAGGCTCCCTTCCCTGGCTAGGCCAGGTAGCTTTCGAGAAAGCGTCGGTAGAAGTCGCAGCCGGCCTCCAGGTCGGCGAGGGCGAGAAACTCGTCCTTGGTGTGAGCTTGGGCGATGCTGCCGGGACCACAGGCGACGGAGGGGATGCCTCCTTCCGCGAGTCGGCCCGCATCGCAATACCAGGGGGCCGTGGTCAGGCTGGATCCGATGGAGAGGAGGCGCTGCACGCCCTCGTGGTCCGCCTCCGTCAGGAGCGGTTTCGAATCCCCCACGGTCTCCACACTGACCGTCTCCCGCCAGGGCGAGTGGTCGAGGAAGTCGCGGATGAGCTGAAGGCTTCCCCCCGCCTGGCGCAGTGCCGGGGTTTCCCTCACGTCGAGGAAGGCCTCGCATTCCGCGGGAACGATGTTCGGGCTGCTGCCGCCTCGGATCTGGCCCAGACTGATCGTCGGCGCGCCGAGCACGGCATCGGTGTAATCCGGGAAGTGCGCTTCCAAGTGCAGGAGCAGGGCCTCGAGAGGGGGCAGCAGCTTGCGGATGGCGTTCTCCCCTCGGTGAGGGGTCGATCCGTGGCAGGAGACCCCCTTGGTAGAGAGGCGGTGCCAGACACAGCCCTTGTGGGCATGCACGGTTTCCAGGGAGGTGGGTTCCCCGACAATGGCAAAGGTGTATTCACCACCGTGGTGCTCGGCGAAATGCTTGGATCCCGGTTGCCCCGCCTCCTCACCCATGAGCCCGACAAAGCCCACGGAGATCGGCAGTTGAGGGATGGTCTCGCGGAGATCGTGCAGCGCCCAGAGCATGGCCGCCATGGTGCCCTTCGTGTCCGAGGCGCCTCGTCCGTAGAGGCGCCCGTCGACGATTTCTGCCCCGAAGGGGGCCACGGTCATGCCGGCAATGCTGACGGTGTCGAGGTGGGGGGCAAAGAGCAGGCCGGGCTTGCCGTCCCCCCCGGGAAACTGGCCGATCACGTTGGGCCGACCGGGCAAGACCTCCTCGAAACGGACGTCTGCGCCACAGGCAGCGAGCCAGGCCCCGACAGCCTCAGCGCAGGCGGCCTCCCCTGTGTAGCCTGCATCCGCGGGGCTGGCAGAGTCGGGGTTGACACTGGGGATGCGGATGAGCTCCTGGAGGAGGGCGGTGGGGCTGTCGGGAAAGCGCATGGGAAGGACAGTCCAAAAATAAGCGGGCCAAGGCAAACAAAAGTCTGGAATCCGACGAGAGTTTTGATTATGGGGTTGACAGTTACCTCCACCCGAGTCCTTAATCAGCACGGATTTTTAAAAGTTGTCCCCCTCGTTGCATGAGTGATCCAGACCCGCCCAAACCCTCCATCGCCACCTCCACGGTGCCGCTCAAAAAGGAGACGGTGCGTATTAGTCTGAAGGCTCCCGTCGATGATTCCGGACCTGTGACCCCCAAGGGGGCGACTTCTCCGGTGGTGGCCGTTCCTCTGAGCCCGGCGGTTTCGCCGACCGGGGAAACTCGACCGGTGCCCACGGCTCCACCGCCAGCGGCTCCGCCCGTCCCTGTGCCCCCGACGGCCCCGCCCACGGCCCCGCCATCAGTGGCAGCACCGCCAGCGTCTCCCATCGGGACCAAGACGATCCCTTTGGCGAAAGCTCCGGACCCGCTGGGACCGACCGCGCCTGTTCCCACGCAGCCGGCTGCCCCGGCCCCCAGTCCGGTGGCACCCTCGGCAGAAACGACGCCGGTGGGGGCGAAGACCATTCCTCTGGCGAAGGCTCCGGGTGCCGGGGGCCCCGGGCCGGTCGGACGGACGACGACGCCGCTCCAACCGGGAGGCGCCAAGCCACTTCCGCAAGCCACGGTGAAAATGGGACAGACCCAGCCCATGGGCGCCCCGGCGGCACCGACACGAACCATTCCCCAAGCTCCCAACATCCAGTCCACCGCCGAGGAGGTCGAGGAAGAATGGGAGGAAGAATACGAAGAATCCGGACTCATGCCATTTGCCATCATTGTTCTCATCCTTTCCCTGGCCGTGCTCGCCATCGAGCTGATCACGAAAATGGGTGCGGGGAGCTAATCGCTCCAGGATCCGGTGATTCCTCGCGGACCATTCCCCGGGGAGGCCTGATTCCCCATTCCAGCCGGTCATCTCTCGCCTGGTGGCGTGAGACCTGGTTGGATCATTCACTGTCATTTGCTTCTCTCCCCATGTCTCATCCTGCCATTGTCAATTTGACCGGCGAAAACTTCGCCAGTGAAGTGGAACAAGCCTCTGTTCCGGTTCTCATCGACTTTTGGTCGGAGCACTGTGGTCCCTGCAAAATGCTCTCTCCGGTGCTGGATGAGGTGGCGGCGGAGCTTGGCGACAAGGCCAAGGTGACCAAGGTGGATGTGATGGCCAATCGCGAGTTGGCGATGCAGTTCAACATTCGTGCGGTTCCGACCCTCATTTTCATGAAAGATGGGGAGGTTCGGGAAACCAAGACCGGCATCCTGATGAAGGATGCCATCATTGCGAAGCTCGAATCGCTCGCTTGAGCACCTCCGACCGTGGTCCGACCTGATTCTAAACGACTGGCCAGCCTGTCTCCCCTCTGGGTGATCTGCCTCGTTGCCTTGGGTGCGGGCTACCGCATCGCCGTGCCGGTTTTTGAATTGCCGTGGAACTCGGCGCCGCTCATGGCCCTCACCTTCGGGGGAAGCCTGTTCCTCGGGGCTCGCATCTGGTATCTGCCCGCCTTGATTATGCTGATTAGTGATCTGGTGCTGGGCTGGCTCTACCCCGGCGATGGTCTCGCCGCATACACGCTGACTTCGGCGGTCTTTTATCTTTTCACGGCCCGGGTGGGAGCTTGGGCGGGTGAGAGGCGTTCGCCCTGGCCGACGCTCTGGTTGGGGACCCTGCTCTCGGGCGTCGGTTTCTATCTTTGGTCGAATACCATCACCTGGATCGTTCTTCCTGAATACGCCAAGACCCTGGCCGGATGGTGGCAATGTCAGACCGTAGGTCTGCCCCAGTTCACTCCCGCCTGGGTGTTTCTGCGCAATTCCCTCATCGCCGACACGCTCTGGTGTCTCCTGGCGGGAGTGATTTACGTGGCCTTCCGTCGGCCGCGTCCGCTGGGCGAGGGCGAACTGGCCTTGCCCTGATCCCCCAAGGAAAGCTCTTGGGCGAGGGGCAGGCTCCACGGACCGGATGGTGAATTGTGCTTTGCGATCGACGCAGAGCTTTACGCGGGAGGAGAGCCGCTTACACTTTGGGGCATGTCAGACGACTCCCATCCCTTTCTTTCCCAAGACTTTCACATCGCCTGGTCTCGCCTGGTGCCCGAGACCGTGGAAGCGGACATTCGCAAGGCTCTCGAAGGGGCCCAAGAGCGCTTGGATGCCCTCTGCGGCGAATTTGATCCAGCGACCTTGAGCTTTGAAAACACGCTCCTGGCGCTGGAGGCGGCCACGGAGGAACTGTCCATGGCCTGGGGGCGAGTCGGTCATCTCGACTCCGTCCGCAATACTGAGGCCTTGAGGGCCGCGCACAACGCCATGTTGCCGGAGGTCACCCAATTCTACTCGCGCATTCCCCTGAATGCGGCCTTGTGGAAGCGGATCAAGGCCTATGCGGAATCGGCGGAAGCGTCGCAACTGAGTGGGCTGCGCAAGCGCTTCCTCGACGAGACGGTCAAGGATTTTGTACGCAGCGGGGCCGATTTGCCCGAGGAGAAAAAGGCGGAACTCGAGGCCGTCCAGTCCGAGTTGGCCCAGGTGACCCAAAAGTTTTCCGAGAACGTGCTCGATTCGACCAATGCCTGGGAACTCGTTCTCGAAGACGACAGCCGTCTCGCGGGCTTGCCGGAGACAGCCCTGCACGTGCTCCGCGCGGAGGCCGCCTCCAAGGGACTCGGCAGCGAGGAATCGCCCGCCTATCGCATCACCCTGAAGGCCCCGGTGTATTTCCCGGTTCTGGAATACGCCGACGACGCCAGTCTGCGCGAGGAGGTCTGGCGGGGCAGCATCACGGTGGGCTACGGTGGAGACTACGACAACACCGAGTTGGTATGGAAAATTCTTGAGCTGCGCCAAAAGAAGGCGGAGCTGCTTGGCAAGGCGCATTTCGCCGACCAGGTGCTGGAGTCGCGCATGGCCGGAAATGGGGAGACGGCTCTCCGTTTTGTCGAGGACCTCGCCGAACGCACCCGGCCCTTCTTCGAGAGGGAAATCGCCGAACTCACCGAGTTCCGCCGTCGCCACGAGCCGGATTGGGACGGCCGCTTCCAGCCCTGGGACGTGGCCTATTGGTGTGAAAAGTTGCGCAAAGCCAATTACGATTTCGACGAGGAGGAGCTCCGCCCTTATTTCGCCATCGACCAGGTGATCGATGGCATGTTCCGGCTGACCGAGAAAATCTTCGGCTTTGAAATCGTCGAGCGTGAAACCTGCTATGCGAAGCCGGGCGAACGGGCGAAGGGCGACGGGGTCGAGGTCTGGCATCCTGAGGTCCGCTTTTACGAACTGCGCGACGCCCAGAGCGGCGAGCTGCTCGGTTCCTTCTATGCCGATTGGCATCCCCGCGAGGAAAAGCGCGGTGGCGCTTGGATGAACTACCTCCAGACCGGTCGGCCTCCCGCCGATGGCCAGCCCCGCGAGCCTCATCTCGGCCTGATCTGTGGCAATTTGACCCCCTCGTCCAAGGACAAGCCCGCCCTGCTGACTCATCGCGAGGTGGAGACCATCTTTCACGAGTTCGGCCACCTCCTGCATCACCTGCTCGGAGAGGTCGGGATCAAGTCGCTGAACGGCGTCAACGTCGTCTGGGACTTCGTCGAGCTGCCCTCGCAGATCATGGAGAACTTCTGCTGGTCGCGGGTCAGTCTGGACTTCTTTGCTCGGCATTACGAAAGCGGCGAACCCATCCCGGAGCCACTCTTCCAGAAGATGGTGGCGGCCCGAAATTTTCAGTCGGCCATGGCCCAGATGCGACAGCTGGCCTTTGGCAAGATGGATCTCGAACTGCACATCCGACACTACCGCAAGCCGGCTGACGGGGATCTCGATCGGTTGGTGCGTTCGATTCTCGAGGGCTACCTGATGCCCTTGGCGATCGATCCCCCGACGATGGCGCGTCGTTTCACCCACCTTTTCGCGAGCGCCACGGGCTACGCCGCTGGCTATTATTCCTACAAATGGGCGGAAGTCCTCGACGCCGACGCCTTCTCCCGCTTTGCCGAGGCCGGGGTCATCAGCCCCGAGGTCGGGCGCGAGTTTCGGGAGAAGATTCTCAGCCGGGGCAATTCGGAGGAGGCCTCCGAACTCTTCCGCCAATTCATGGGCAGGGATCCCGACCTCAATGCCCTCCTCAAGCGCAGCGGCTTGGTCGCCAACGAATAAAGCGGCGGGTCGGGCGGGTCGTATCGGGCCCGCCCGGGCGGGGAGGGTCAGTATTCGCCCCGATTCTTGCCCACGCTATCGTCCGTCCACCAGTAGAGGATGCGGCCGCAGTTCTCACAGTGGGCGAGGTGCTGCTCGGACTTCACCTCGATCATGGTCGACTTGATGACCTTCATGTGACAGCCCTGGCAGACGTCGTCTACCAAACCCACCACGGCCATGCCGCCCTTGGACTTAATGAGGCGCTGGTAGTTGTCGAGGACAGCGCTGTCGACGCTGCCGGCAAGCCGGTCCCTCTCGGCAACCTCGGCCTCCCGGTCCGCGCGAAGCTTGGTCGCGAGAGCCTCCAGGTCCTCCAGTTCGTCCCGGATGTGCTTCTGGTTTTCCTCGTAGCGGGCGCGGGCGGCTTCCAAGGCTTGCTTTTGGGCTTCCGCCTGCTCCATCAATTCGATTTCGCGATCCTCGAGTTCGGCGATCTCCTTGGTGTAGCGCTCGATTTCCAGGCCCATGCGCTGGTATTCCTCGTTCTTGCGCGTTTCGAACTGCTGGACCTTCAGCTTGCCGATGGTGCTCCGTCGGGTGTCGACATCCAGCTCGAGGTTCTTGATGGCGACTTCCGTTTTCTGCAGCTCCGCCTTGGCGGCGTCCAGGGCCTTCTGTTCGTCCTGGAGTCGTTGCTGGATGTCTTCCGCCTCCAGGGGGATGCCGGCGAGTTCCTTGTCGATGGAACGGATCTTCTGGTCGTGGTGCTGAACGCGGAGAAGGGTCTCGACTTCGGGAAGCATGGCAGGATAGGGCAAATGCCGGTGGCTCCGGCGTGCCTATGAAACCGCACCCGTCGCCGTTTGCCAATCAATTAAATCAGCCAATCCGGCACCCCGCAGCGGGGTGCGACGGCCGTCGCCGCGGCCAGGCGCTCCACCCAGCCTCCCCCCTCGTCGCTAGGCAGCCCAAACCAGGACCGGCAACCACCGAAGCTGCTCCGATCCTTGAGGATCCAGGGGGTCGGGAGATTCCACGCGCGAATGACGGCCCAGGCAATGCCGGGCTCATCTCCCCAGGCAAAGCGCTCGCGCACAATCTCCTCGCGCCAGATGTGATAGGGAGCGAGCCGCTGCACTTCCTCCCAGGAGCCGAGCCGACCCGTCGCCAGGGTTTCCACATAGACGGAAAAGACGACATCGTCCTCGGCAAGATCCGGGCGGCGTTCCCAGCAGCGCAGCGATCCGTCTTCGAGCGGGAGCACCTGCTGGGCCTGTTCATGGAAATGGCTGGGGAAAAGGAAGAAGCGGGAATGCAGCCACTGGAAGCCGGCCTTGCCTTCCGAGATGCCTCCCTTGCGTAGCAGGACACTTTGTTCGCCCTGGGCAATGGCGTCGGCAACCAGCTGCCATTCCTTGAAAGCCACGGGTCGCCAATCGGGGTCGAAATGAGGAGAGGACATGGTCAACGATCTCCTGGAGCATGGGCGAGGACCGAGATTTTTCAAGAGAGCACATTTTCCATTGGAAATGGGCAAGGCTTGGCATACTTTCCCGTCCGGTTCGGCCAGCGGCCGGCCGTCGCGATGGTGGCTGTAGCTCAGCGGTAGAGCCCCGGATTGTGATTCCGGTTGTCGCGGGTTCGAATCCCGTCAGCCACCCCATTTTCCCGGCTCCGCGAGCCCTTTTTCTTCATGGATTCGATCGAAGCCAGGATTGGCTACCACTTTGTGGATCGCGCCCTCCTCGAAGAGTCCCTGACCCATCCGAGTCTCGCCAGCGAGAACAAGCGGCGTCACGGGGACAACCAACGTCTCGAGTTTCTTGGCGATGCGGTGATTCAGTTGATTTTGACCGAGGAGCTCTTTCGCCGCTATCCAGAGGAAGGAGAGGGAAAGCTCACCAAGCTGCGCAGTCGCATTGTCTCTCGCGAGGCTCTCTGCCTGTTCGCCAACCACATTGGCTTGGGGGAGCATCTCCGTCTCGGGAAGGGCGAGCTCGCCAGCGGTGGGAGCAAGCGTCCTTCCAATCTGGCGGACGCCCTCGAGGCGCTCGCCGGGGCGATCTACCTCGACGGGGGATTTGTCGCGGCGCGGGACTTCCTCTTTGGCAACTTCGGCCCCCTCATCGAAAAGGCCCTCTCCCAATCGACGGAAATGAATCCGAAAGGGGAATTGCAGGAATGTCTGCAGGCCATCGCCCCGACCAGTCCCACCTACCGCATCGTCCGCCAGGAGGGGCCCGATCATCTCAAGTCCTTCGTGGCCGAAGTCCGCTGGGAGGGGAAGGCCCTCGGGCAGGGGGCGGGGGGGAGCAAGAAGGAGGCGGAGGTCAATGCCGCGGCGGATGCCCTGAGGATGCGCCGGTGGATGGATTCGGCCCCGGAGGGGACGGAGCGGCCTGCTTGAGCAGGGAGGGAACTTCAAAAAGGCTTATCCTCCGCGTCGGGGTCGACCAACGTGGGCCTAATAGAGATGCAACTCGATGCGGGCGATGTATTCGCTTTCCCCCAGTGTCGTGGCGTTGGGCTTGGGTGAGGGCTTGTCGAGGACCTGAGGCACAGCGGCGCGGATCCGGTCCGGATCTAGGGAGCTGTTCTTCTGCAGCCAGTTCATCAGGGCGAGGACTCTTTGCCAGGCCTTTTCCTGGCCATTTGCCTCTCCAGGGACATGGCGGGCCTTGATGGTCACGTTCTTCAGTAGGGATCGCTCCAGATATTCGACCAGATCCCCCAGGGCGGGGACGGCGAGGGGATCGATGCGGGTCTCCTCGGTGGCGATGAAGAGTTCATCGGCGGGTAGGACAATACGCGCCTGGCTAGCCGACTCGGCGATGCGCAACTCCCGGCGCAGTTCGGCGAGGCGCTTCACCGTGGCCACATCTTGGGCGGCCTTGATTGGCTCGACTTTTTGGACCGCCACCACGTTGGTGTCGACCACCGGATCGGCCAGCGGCGAGTTTTGGGCGAGGACGCTTCCCTTTCCGGGGAGGGCAGTCGGAACATTGATTTGTGAGAACTGGGACTTGTTTGTCAGGGAGGAGTTGAGCGGCGCCACCGGTTTGACTGGTGGTGGGGCCGCCTGGGGAGCCGTGGCTTCCCCCAGGGTGCTGGAGGAGCGGGCGGGAATGACAACGCTGCGCTGGGCCAGGGTCGAGGTGAGGGGGAGGGCAAAAAACAGGCCCCCCAGAACGATGGACGCGCACCGCGGGAGAGGGATCAGGGATCTTTTCATGATCGTGCGGGCTAACAATTAGATTTGTCGCCGGCACGGGGGAGCGTGACGCCGCCGTGGCAGGGGAGGGGAATGACGGTCAGGCCGCGCGGCTGTGACGGTCGAGTGTCTGGCGCACCATCTCGGCCAGTTCCTCGAAGCGATAGGGCTTCTGCACGAAGCCGTCCGGGCAGGCCCCGCAGTCGTGGGTGAACTCGTTCAAGTCGACCAGGTAGCCGCTGCATATCAGCACCGGGAGTTGGGGATGTGTCTCCTGGAGTCGGGCGAAGGTTTCCTTGCCGGTGAGTTTGGGCATGGTCAGGTCGAGAAGGACCAGATCAATGTGGGCGTCCTGGGCTCGGCAGATCTCCAGCGCTTCGAGACCGTCCGAGGCTTCGACTATGTCGTAACCCAGTTTCGAAAGAAGGGTACGTCCAATTCGCCGAACGAGAATTTCGTCGTCGACCAGCAGTATGGTTTCCCCTTGGCGCGAGGGGCTAAGGGAGCGATCGTGACCCTTGACGGGGAGCAGCGCGGTGGTGTCGCTGGCTTCGGCGGCGGTGCTGCGGGGCAGGTAGATGTCGAAACGGGTACCTTCCCCGACTTTCGACTGAAAGTCGATCCAGCCCCCCAGCTGCTTGACGATCCCGAAGCTGGTGGCCAGGCCCAGACCCGTGCCCTTGCCGGGCTCCTTGGTCGTGAAGAATGGTTCAAAGATCTTTGCCTGCACCTCCGGGGGAATGCCCTCGCCCTCGTCCTCCACGCTGAGGCAGACGAACTCGCCGGGACTGACCTCGGGATGAGCCCGCAGGTCCGCGGCGGAGAGAAGTCGGTTGCTGGAACGGAGTCTCAGGGTGCCACCATGGGGCATGGCGTCCTTCGCATTGACGGCCATGTTCATGATCACCTGGCCTAACATACCCACGTCAGCCATGGCTCTCCAAGGGCTTGTTTCGAGGTCGAGATCGATGCGGATGCGGCGGTCGATGGTCGCGGAGAGAATGTCGCGAACCTCGGTGAGGACAAGATTGGCGTCGCAGGGGCGCAGGTCGAGGCGACTGCGACGAGAGAAGCCGAGGAGCTGCTTGACGAGCTCGGCGGCGCGTTCGCCGGCCTTGATGGCATGGGTGAGGCTTTCGTTGGCCTCGGCATTTCCCGTATCGGAGATGGCCATTTTCACCAGGGCCAGGTTGCCAAGGATCCCGGCGAGAAGGTTGTTGAAATCGTGGGCGATGCCGCCAGCGAGTTGGCCCACGGCCTCCATTTTCTGGGATTGGCGCAGTCCCTCCTCCAGCTGCCGCCGCTCGGTGAGATCCCGGGTGCTCCAGACCCGGCCGACGATGCTGCCACGCAGGTCCCGTATGGGCGCGGAATGGACATGGAGGATGCGGGGTTCCGGCAGGGACAGTGTGATTTCCTGGTCGATGACGGCCCCGTCCGCGCGCATCTGGAGCCATTCCTCCACGGTTTGGCTCGTGAAGCCCCCCCGTTTGAAGAAGGAATCCAGTAGGGTGGTGGCGGTGAACTCCTGGGAGGGGACGGTTCCCAGAAGATGGACAAAGAGGTCGTTGACCACCACGATCTTGCCCGAGAGATCTTCGACGAGGAAGCCGTTGTTGGTGCTTTCTATGGCGGCCTGGAGGCGGGCGTTGGCGCGCTCCAGTTCCGACTGGCTCTGGTGGAGGCTTTCCGTCCGAGAGGCGACGAGTTTTTCGAGCCCCTCGCGGTGCTCGGTGATTTCCCGCACCATCCGGTTGAAGGCGGCGGCGAGGTCCCTGATCTCTGACGATCCATCCTCCTCGTTGGCCTGAACCGCCAGATCCCCGGCGGCGACCCGCTCGGCAACCGCCCCGATGGTTTCCAGGGGGCGGGAGATGCGGCGCGAGAGAAAGGCCCCCAGGCTCACGGCGACGATCATCATGCAAAGGGCGGCGAGCACCAGCGCGATGGCGGCGTGACGGGAGACCGCAGTCACCTCCTCGAGAGGTTTCATTGTTAGGATGATCCAGGGGGTGTCCATCCGGGTCACGGTCCCGGAGAGAACTTCGCTGGCGTAGAGATAGGGCACTCCCTTGGAGTCGGTGTAAATGCCGGTGCGATTCTCGAACCACTGTGTGGCGGGCGTCTCGGGATCAAACTTTTCCAATAGTGAGGAAGGAGGGCCACCGGAGAGGGTGTTGCCCAGCTCGTCGAGCAAGTAGACAAGGTTACCCTTGCCTATGGAGGTTTCCTCAAGGACGGCCAGGATACGTGAGAAGGAGAGTCTGGCCTTGACGACGTGGTGGGGCGCGCTCTTGGGATTGTCCTCGCTTTGAATGATGGGGAGATAGACGGTGAGATAGAGCCCGTCCTTCCCGAGCGCCCGCTGCGGATGGGAAACGGAAATCTGACCGCCGAGGGCGGTGCGAAACCAATCGCTGTATTCCCGGAAGGCGGGATGCTCCTCCGCGGTGGATCCGATCAGGAAGCCGTCCTGATCATAGAGACTGATATCGGTGTAGATTTCGAAGATCCGGACGAGACGCTGCATCTCCTTGAGCTTCGACTTGTTGTCCCCCTCAGGATCGGCAAAGAAGGGGTTGGTCTGCAGCGAGCTCAACTCGCGGGCCGTGCGGTCGGTGACCTCCGCGATGAGCCGACCGAGCTGTGCCGAGGTCTCGGTCAGCTTGTCTTCTTCCTGCTGTCTCAGGTTGCGGCTCAGGATCGCCCCCAAAGGGACCAACACCACGACGAGGGGCACGAGGCCCGTCAGCGCCATGGAGATGAGGAGGCGATTGCGAATGGTCGTCATGGGGGACGAAAGGAGGGAGGTACTCGTGGATCACTCCTGCCGGGAATCATCCCTATGGATGAAGCCCGACAGCTTGAGTGACAGCTCAGGATTGGCCTGATGGACCATGCCCTGAAGCGGAGAGCCGGAGAAGATTCGCAAAAGGGCCTGGTGGACGTGCTTCTCAGTGCTTGCCTCGAAACGGATGAAGCGGCATTGGCGCAGTGCGGAGGCCGAAGGGAAGAGCACGGGATGCTCCACCAGTTCAGTTTGTAGGCGGGGTCTGGCTTCTGGATTGGGGCTGGCGTAAAAGAGTGCCGCTGTCGTCTGCGCGGAGATTTCCGGGGAGATCATGAAGCGGATGAATTCTTTGGCCAGCTCCGGGGACTTGGCATTGCGGGTCAGGGCGAAGCTGTCGACCCAGAGGGGAGCCCCTTCTTTCGGCAGTACCACGTCGATCCCTCCGGTGCGGGCCGCGCGTGAAAGGGCGTCGCCACTGTAGCTGATGATCAGGTCCAGTTGGCCAGCCTCCAGCTCATTCAGCGCCGTGGTAGCATCCTTCATGGCCTCGGGAAGCTTGGGAAAACGACGAGAGATCAGTTGGGCGGCCTGCTCGATTTGTTCCTTGGTGGCCTTGGCTGGATCGTGCCCCAGGGAGAGGAGGGCCACCCAGAAGAGATCGTTGGGTTCGTCGAGCACGGCGACGCGGAGGTCTTCACGCCAGAGCAGGTTCCAGCTGGGTTCCTGGCCCTTGAACACCTCGGGGCGACCCGCCAAAACGGTCAGGCCCCAGAGGTAGGGGATGCTGGTGCACTCTTTTAGATCAAGGACCGGTTGGAGAAACTCTTCCGTGTGCTGGGGAATGGAGGAGAAGAAATCCGGATCCAATTCACCGAGCAGCTTCAGGTCGCGGAGCTCGCGCATGGAGTGCTCATCGGCGACGATCAGGTCATAGGCGGCGGGCCGCGAGGACAAGGCCTGCTTAAGTTGTTCGCTGTTCGCCACCTCCGTGACGACCAGTTTCGCCTGAAACTTCTTCTCGAATTGGGCCACGGCCTCTGGAAGGAGATAGTTCTCCCAAATCAGGAGCGAGACCTTCGGTTGGGCATCGAGCTCGCGGACTTTGTCGTAAACCCGCTTGAGCCCCTGATTGACGGCGCGCTGGCGTTCGGGAGTGGATTGCACGTCGAAGTGGCAGCGAGCCAGGACTTCCTGGCTGAGGTAGAGTGTGGGGTCCTCCAGGATCTCCTCGCTGAGATACTGTCTGGCGCCCTGGTTGACCGAGGCGCACCAGAGCTCGTTGGAATTCGCCGCGGCCACTTCAGGACGGCAGATGAAATCGAGGAAGAGGTGGGCGGCCTCGCTGTTGGTCGATTCCCGGGGGATGCCGAAGCTGTCGAGCCACAAGGGGGCCCCTTCCTCGGGGATGAAGTAGGCGATGTTGGGCTCCTCCTCCGCCAGCACGGCGGCGTCACTGCTGTAGGTCATGGTGATCCAGCAGTCGCCCTTGATGATGCGATCCCGGATCTCAAAGATGTCGACAAAGCGGGTGCCGAGCTCGGCGGCCTGTTCCAGGAGGAGCTCCGTGGCCTGATCGAGTTCGTCCAAGTCTTGGGTGTTGATGTCGTATCCCTGGGCCAGCAGCGCGGCCGCGTAGACGTCAAATTTATCGTCCAACATCAGGCTGCGATCGCGGTAGCGCTCGTCCCAGAGGGCCCGCCAGCTCATCCTCGGCTGCTCGATCTTGTCCGATCGATAGGCAATCAGGGTCGTTCCCCACATGTAGGGAACGGAATACGTATTGTTGGGGTCGAACTTGAGATTGAGGAAGCGCGGATCGAGTTGATTGAAGTTGGGAATCTTGTCCAGCTGCACCTCCTGCAGCATTTGCAGTTCGATGAGATCCGCAAGGGTGCCCCCATCGATGACCACGAGATCGAAATCGGAGCGACGGGAGCGGAGCAGCCCTTCCATCTCGTCCAGATTGGCGAAGGTCACGAACTCGACCGGTATGCCGTGAGACTCCTCGAACTGAGAGATGACGTCGGGGGAAAAGTATTCGTCCCAAGTGAGGATCACCAAGGGCCTTGGCGCCGACGCTGGGGGGGCATCGGCCTGCTCCGCTTCCTGGCGGCAGCCACCTAGGCCAAGCAGGAAGCCCATCCAGACAATCAGGGGCAGAGGTCGGAGATATGAAGCGGCCATAACGGGGGAGAATCTGAAAGATAACCAAAACGATAGGTTAAATTTTCATAATAACAATAAATTTCATTAATTATAAATCGTCGTCCCGGATGGCGCGTTGAGGCCGCGCTGAATTATCATTTTTTACTTTCAGTAATGAGAATTTTCTCACAGGATGCCTACCCAAGGGCAGGGTAATCACGCCTTGCCAACACCCATTTGAGATCGCTATGGCCGAAAAGGTTTATGTCGGAGAGTCGCCCCTTGGAGTGGGGGTCTTTGCACGGGTTCCCATTGAGCCGAGGGAACTGATCTTTTATTTGAACGGGAAACTGGTGGATTTCTCAGCTTCGATCGCCCCCATGGGGGAATATTCGGTGCAGATCGGGCGGGAAGCCTATGTCGATCCCATCTCGCCAGGGCGCTATTTGAACCATTCCTGCACCCCCAATGCGGGTTTTGTGGACGATGTCGCCCTGGTCGCCCTGAGGCAAATCCAGCCCGGGGAGGAAATCTGCTTCGACTACTCCACCACCATGCTGGAGCGCCATTGGGAATTGGATTGCGCTTGCGGATCCAAGCAATGCCGCAAGCGGATCCGGGACTTCGATCTCATTCCGCAGGATCTCCAGCTGCATTACCGCCGGCTGGGCATCGTCCAAGGCTTCATCTTGGAGGCGCTCGAGCAGGAGGCTCTTCCGCAGGCCGCGGAAACGGTCCTCGCCTGAGGCCGTCTCCTCCTCCCGGCGCCATGCCGGGCAGGGGGGGGGCTGACACGTAGGCCCCTCAGCGCCCGACCGGGAGGCGCAGGATTGTGGTTGCCAAGTGTGGGCCTCGGACTACGCTCCGCCCTATGAAGGCATCTTCTTGGGCATTGCTCGCGACCATCCTCCTCGCCCTGGCGGTGGGGGTCAGCGATTATTTCCTCAAGAATGCCAGCTCGAGCCCATCGCCCTTCTGGAATCGGAACTTCCTCTGGGGATTGTTGATCACCATTGCCTGCACCTTTGGCTGGGTGCTGGTGATGCCGCATCTGAAACTCGCCTATATCGGGGTGGTCTACAGCCTGACCGTGGTCCTCTCCCTTTGCCTGGTGGGGGCCGTCTTTTTTGGGGAGCATCTCAAGACCTCCGAATGGATCGGGGTGGGCTTGGCGATCTCCGCCTTGCTCCTGCTTAACCAACGCATGGACTAAGGGCTGGATTCCCCTCGTGACAGGGATGGCTTATCGACGCTCTTGCCCTGAGGGCCTCCCCCCATACACTAG
>CAZKGI010000006.1:0-104227 GCA_964552315.1 uncultured Akkermansia sp.
AAATAGCAATGTGACCGCCGAGGAGAAGACGGCGGCAAGGAGGGAGTGGTCATGGGACGTCACTTCCCATGGAAGATAAGGAATCGACTTTTGCAAGTCTGATTCTCAGCGCTAACAAGCCTCTAGAGGCTGGGGAAAAGGTTTCCCCCTCACATCTTGCGGGCGGCGACCTCCGCCAAGGGGCTGCGCTCGCCGCGCTCGAGGGTCACATGGGCGGAGCAGGCCTCTTCCCGGAGGCGTTCGCGCGTGTAGACGAGACCGTTGCTGAGCCGGTCCACATAGGGATTGTCAATCTGGGCGGGATCCCCCACGAGGATCAGCTTAGAACCGCGGGCCATTCGCGTGACGATGGTCTTGGCTTCCAGGGGAGTCAGTTGCTGGGCTTCGTCGAGTATGAAGTAACGGTTGGGGATGGAGCGTCCCCGGATATAGCAGAGGGCTTCGATCTCGATCAGACCGGATTCGAGCAGGGGGGTGTAACTCCGCCGGGTGGAAGGGGCGGGGCTCGGATCCGAGGGGGCCTTGCGTCCGGTTCGGGTCGGAGTCTTGCGGCGCTCGGAGGCCTGCTCGGGGGTGAGAAGGAATTCCAGCGCGTCGTAAACGGGCTTCAACCAGGGATCGAGCTTCTCATCCAGGGATCCGGGAAGGTAGCCCAAGGTGTCGCCCAGGGGGATCACGGGTCGGCTCACCGTGACCCCGTTGTAGGAGCCAGCGAAGGTGGCATGCAGGGCCGCGGCCACGGCGAGCAGAGTCTTGCCGGTGCCGGCCGAACCGTAGCAGGTCACCAGGGAGATCTCCGGATCGAGGAGGGCGTCGAGGAAGCATTGCTGGCCGAGGTTGAGGGGTCGCAGGGGGGTGCCGCGTTGAAGGCGAATCTGATCGGGCAAGTTGAGACGGCGGAAGGCACCGTCGACGTCCCGTCGGGCCGGCATAGTGCGCTTTTCGTCCGCCTGGAGGAGGACGTATTCATTGGGACTGACATGGCAACCCAGCGAACCCAGCTCGAGACGCCCGCTGGAAGCAAAGCGCTGTAGCTCGTTCGGCCTGACCTCGATGCGCACCGGGGAAGCGGCGCCGACCCGGGCCCCATCCACCTTGTCGTTTTGATAGTCCTCGCAGGGCATGCCAATGGCGTGCGCCTTGAGCTGAAGATTGAGGTCCTTGGTCACGAGCAGAGTGGGCGCGCGGTTGTGCTCCGCAACGAGCAGGGCACAGGCGAGAATGCGGAGGTCGCTCGTGTCCTCGTCGTGGAACAGCTCGTGCAAGCAGGCCACGGCACGACTGCGGCGTCTCGCCTCTGCCCGAACGGGGACGAGTCGGAGCGTTCCTCCGCCTCGATTGGGAATGCCGCGGGTGGCATTCTCTGGATGGGAGGACAAGAGCGAGGCCAGTTGGCGATGCACGCGGCGGGCATTGGCTCCGCGCTCCGATTGCTCGTTCTTGAACCTGTCGAGCTCGCAGAGGACTTCCAGGGGGATGCAGACGTGATTGTCCGCAAAGCGATCGAGACAGTCGGGATCGTGCAGGAGGACGTTGGTGTCGAGGACGAAGTTCTTGCCTAGAGGGGACGGAGCCTGCAGTCCGCTTCCCGACGAGGGAGAGGCGAGGGGGGATCCGCGTCGTTTCCGGTTTCCGGTTTCCGGCACACTGAACATCTCGGCTTGAGAACGCTCCTGCAGGATCGAACCAGCCGCCGCCTCGGAAGAGGGATCATTCATGAGGATGGAGAGCCCGGAGCCGGAATGCTCCCGCTCCGAACTCTCCCGATAGTGAGGAAATCGCTATCGAATGTCAAAAATTAAGAAATATAAATTAAATCGACCGTGAAAGGAGAACTAAGGCCGGAGGCGCCAGCGCACCTGGTCCGCTTGGCGAGGGTCGAGCACCGAGCTCGCCCGGAAAGTGCCATGGGCCTTGAGCGGGCGCTTCTGGCTTCCCTTGGCCGGCCGCAATTGGAGACGGTAGTCTTCGCTCGCCTGAGGGGGGAGCGAGGCGGTCTCGTGACGCCCCAGGCGGACGGCCGCGGTGACCTTTTGTCTTTGCGGGCGAAGCCGGTAGTAGTCGAGGCGGTATTGACGCTTTTGGGGGCTACCCGAGAGACGGGCTCCGTCCCGAATGGTCGGTGAATCATTGCGCCACTGCAGCAGGAGCTTGATCGATCCCCGACGGGGACTGGCGGCTCGGAGATCCTGCCCCCGTCCGTTGCGGTTGTATAGCTGGCGCCCCAGCAGGCGCTTCCCACTGCGCCCGATGGCGAGATCCGGTTGCAGGGGCGGGGTTCCGGGGAGGAAACGGAAGTCCGTCAGCTCGGCGACTCCGCCTCCAGACTGGGGATCAAAGCGGAATTCGATGCTGTAGCTACTCGCCTGGTCGAGAAGCACGGAGACCGTTTCCCAGTCCGAGTTCGCCTGACAGAGTGCCCGGGATTTGCCATTGACCAAGAGGCGGAGGACCCCGCGTCCGGCGGACTCGGGCTTCCGCCATCGCGCCGAGACGATGCCGGGGCCCTCGATGACCGTGGCCAGGCTCTGGCGGCTACCGAGGGTGGCCTCCGTGCGCACCGTATGGGCCGAAGCGGCGTTCCAGCCAGAGGCCACCACGGGGGCCGGGGTGCCGAGCACGGCGCCCAGATTGGCATCCCGCCGGGCATCGTCCAAGTCGAGCGTGCGGTCACTCTGCAGGCTCAAGAACGCCATTTGGATGCCGAGTTCGAGGGATTCCGGTTCGACGGAGAGTCCCGATGAGCCGACGGCTTCGGGCGTCGTGTTCGCCACCAGTTGAAGATCGTCGACGAGCAGCCCGTCGCCGTTGCCGCCGCACCAGATCCAGGCGGAGAAGGAAACGGTGCCGGCGGGGGCCTCTCCCAGTATGGAAAAGGCGGTGTAATCTCCCACCGGAGGCAGGGGGATGAGGGCGTCGCCGAGCCATTCCCCCTGGGCTCCCCAGAAGGAGAAGCCAGCTTCGCGATCTCCGGGATTCGGTGTCTCCGTCCGATAATAGCCGGAGAAGGTGAAGCTCTCGCCGGCCCCTGCCGCCTGGTTGTGCACCAGGAAGGAGCTCGAGGAGAAGCGAGCGGCGTAGTGACCGGTGCGCGCCGCGGAGCTGAGGCTCACCGGGCTGCCGCCCGTATCCCAGGGCGCCAGGCCTCCGGCCTCGAAGTCGCCATTGCTCAGCTGATTGGGAGAAACAGGGCCGGTCGGCTCGTCGGGGTTGAAGAGCGCCAGTGCGTCCAGATAGGCCTCGCCGCCGGAGGCGCGCCAGGCCCAAACGGTGTACCAACGGCTCCCTTCCGGGACGGTGGTGTCGATGAGGAAGGGCGTATAGGAATCGGACTCGGGAAGGATGAGCGCGCGATCCGTGATCCATTCGCCCGCTTCATCCACAAAGGCGAAACCGACCTCGAGGAATCCGTTCCCCGCCGTTCGATAATACCCTTCGAAGGCGATGCGTTCCCCCGGGCGGGCGGGTTTGGTCTGGACGATGAAGCCATCCATGCCCAGCCGGACGGCTTGGTTGCCTTGATGGGCGTCGGGACTGAGGGAGATGACTCCGCCGGAATCCCAGGGCGCGATGCCCGATTCGAAGTCGCCATTGCCCGTCAGGTTGGTCAGGGCGGGATGGTAGTGGGGGCGGGGCTCTCCGGGACCGCCGGGCAGGACGGAGAGATTATCAATCCGCAAGGCGCCGCTTTCATTGCTGAGGATCCACACGGAGACATGGCGTGCCCCCACCGGAGCGGAGAAAGCGAGTTCAAACGCCTCCCAGCTGGGGCCGGGAGAGAGGGGCACGATACGATCGTGTATCCAGACGCCATTGGCATCCCAGAAGGAAAGGCCGGCCTCGGCGCGGACTCCAGACTGAGAGGAGGCCGCCCAGCCACGGTAAACGTAGGCTTTCAGCTCCTCGACGGGGATGGTTTGGACAAACCAGGTCGAGGCCCCGATGGAGACGGCTCCCAAGCCCTGCTGGGCCTCCGAGGTCGGCTCGATGCGGGGGCCGTGATCCCAAGCGTCGATCCCCGCTTCAAACCCACCGTTGCTCAAGAGATCCACCGGGCCGCTGGAGGGCTGATAGACGAAGAGAAGTGGGGCATCCAGGGCTTCGTTGGCGTTGCCGTGGACGTCGGTGACGCAGTCCGAGGGGAGCGTGATGGAGCCTGCCCCAGGAGCCAAGGGCGTCACCGTGAAGGTCCAGCTGCTGCCCGAGCCCTGCAGCTGGGAGGCGTGGCCATTGGAAATGAGGAAATCATCCAGGCTCAGTCCCAGAATGGGTTCGTTGGTGCTGAGTTGGACTTGAAAGGCCGCGCTGACCTCCGTGGAGCCGCCCACGAGGCTCAACGTCAGCAGGGGGGCGCTGTGATCCTGCGCCGGGGGACCGGAGACGGGGCCCTGAGGCCCAATGTTGGGGTCGAGGCTGGCAATCCAGTCGGCGAGGAGCTGCATACCCGCCTCGTCGACCTGCCCCTTGGCGATGGGGGGCATGGCCACACCCATCTGCAGCGAGCTGGCTCGATGCAGGATGGTGGAGAGCTCGCCATGACCGGGCGCGACGAGCAGGGCGCCGGGAATGCCGAAGTCATTGCCCGGCTCGTTGTTGATGAGGTTCTGATACCAGGGCGGCGTCTGCAGGCGGGCATCGAAGTTGGCCTGACTGGGGGCCGCGGGTTGGTGGCAATGCGAGCAATTGACGTCGAGATAGCTGCGGGCGCGTCGCTCCAGTGAGGCGCTGCTGTCGCTTTGGTGGCGCGCCGTGAGGAGGGTGTCGAGGCGCGATTCATCAATGGAGGGCGAGAGAAAGCCGAGGCGGTTCAGGGTGACGAGCTGGTTGGCGCTGCGCCCCGTGCTCTCGTAGAAGAAGTCCCGATTGAGCTGATGGGTTCTCAACCCGAGGGGTTTCCCGGCGGCATCGTTATGGCAGATTGCGCATTCGCTGCGGCCGGGATAGTGCCAGGTGCGGGTGCTTCCCCCCACTTGGATGCTTTCATCGAGGGGATCTCCCGGGAGCAGTTCGGCATCGCTGCCATCTTCGCGCCAGCGATAGGTGAAGCCATGCCAGACGCCATCCTCCCCATGAACAAAGAAGCGCGTTTCGAGGCGACGTCCGGGATACTCGAAATGCTTCACCAGCACGGTGCCACGAGGGAAATCCCAGGCGCCCTGTTCCTTCCAGCCGATCCGCTCCTCCGAGGAGTTGGGGTTGCCATCATTGGGGATGGCCACCCAGCGGGATTTTTCCGCCCCGTCCGACCAGAGCGGCTGGATGACGTCGTAGGGGATGAGCCCGGGGGCGGCCTCCAGGGTACTCAGGTTGGAAAAGGCCCCGGTTTGCGAAAGGAGTCGGGGAGGTTCGGGCACGCCCTCGTTGGATTTTTCCAGTCGATAGATGCGCCCCCCGTCGAGGTCCGTGCCGGCGAGGCTGAGTACGTAGATTTCACCAGAGGCATCCAGTCCGAAGGAGCTGAGCCCCCGCTTGGGACCGGGGCCGTGGCTCGCCATGGTCAGCAGGCTGGTCACCACCGCCTGGTTGCCCTGGGTCGTGAGGGACCAGATCTGGCCGGTGTTGTGGTCGCCGAAGATGTAGCGCCCCTCGAGCTCGGGGTGCAGGGCGCCCCGGTAGACGTAGCCGCCGATGACGCAGCCTCCCTGGCTGCGACCGTAGGCGTAGACGGGCGTCACGTCGAATCCGATCAAACTCGCGGGCTTGGCCTTGGGGCCCGCAACGTTGCCCTCGCGATAAGGCCATTGGTAATTGCCTCCCTTGACGATCTTGCTGACCTCTTCCTGGGTGTTCTGCCCGATGTCGCCGAGCCATATGTCGCCGGTGACGGGGTCGAGCGTCATGCGGTGAGGGCTGCGAACTCCAATGGCAAAGAATTCCTCCAGACGACTGCCGTCCGGACTCTGCCAGGGGTTGTCGTTCGGAATGTAGTAGCCCTGAGAGTAGCTGTTGGGCCAGCCGGATGGCGGGGTCGAGGGATTGCGCGGCTGGCGTCGGATGGGATGGCTCCGATTCGGATCGCAGTCCACATCGATGCGCATGACCCCGGCAAGGAGTCCAGTGTCCATGCGCTGCCCCGTATTGAACTCGTCGTTGGCGCCGCCCTCGTCCCCGATGGACAGATAGAGGAAGCCCTCCGGACCAAAGAAGAGCCCTCCTCCATTGTGCCAGTTGTGGCGGTCGTATTGGTTGATCAGGACGTATTCCGAAGCCGGGGAGATCTGATTGCTGCCGGGATCCCAGGTGAGGCGCGAGAGGCGGCAATAGGCACGGTTGGTCTCGGCTTTGTTGGGAGTGTAGCGGTAGTAGACGTAAAGGTAGTGCCGGTTGGGCGAGTCCGGGATGCCGAACTCGGGGTGAAAGGCGACGCCCACCATGCCGCTGTCATGCGTGGATTCGACCTGACTGCGGAGGTCGATCAGGACGGTCTTGGTGCTGACGTCTTCGCGATGTTCAAAGACGACGAGACGTCCCGCCTTTTCCAAGACCAGCAGCCGATTGGAAAAGGGCACGGGGAGCATCTGCACCGGGTCAATGAAAGTGAGATTGGGGAAGGCATTGACCAGCTTCCAGCTCCCCGTGGAGGGACGTGGAGTCTTTTTCGGCAAGGTCCCATTGAGGTAAGGACCGATCGCCTCCGCCCGATCCAAACCGCCACCGGACTGAGCCTGCAGCGGGAG
Source organism: uncultured Akkermansia sp. (assembly GCA_964552315.1). GTDB lineage: Bacteria > Verrucomicrobiota > Verrucomicrobiia > Verrucomicrobiales > DEV007 > Arctic95D-9. The sequence goes on from CAZKGI010000006.1 coordinate 6,678, forward strand.
TATTCCACTCAACAAAAGGAAGAAGCTTGCAATTCTGACGGTTCCCATGCTTTTCATAATAGAGAAAGCCGTCAAAAATGAAAATTATTTTTTATAAAATTAAATAAAGCGTGGAATAAATTATGAAAAACTTAAACAAAACATAAAAAGGCGATGAAGCCGCCATGAGGGACGCGAGCGACCGCCGCCCGGAGCGATGTCGGGTCCAGGTTCGGGAGACGGTCTGAAAAGAAGCTGCGGCGAAGCCGGAGGGAAGATAGCTCAGCCACGGGCCCCGCTCAGGTAGAGGGCGGCGTCCGCATCGGAGGGATTGGAGAAGACGCGCTCGCTGGGGCCGTATTCGACCATGGTTCCCGCCCCGCCGCGCACCCAAAAGACGGCCACACGATCCGAAATGCGGCGGGCTTGGGCGAGGTTGTGGGTGACGATGACCACGGTGAATTTCCCCTTGAGGGAATGGATCAGGTCCTCGACCACGCCGGAGGCGATGGGGTCGAGAGCGCTGCAGGGCTCGTCGAAGAGAATGGTTTCGGGTTCCAAGGCGAGGGCCCGGGCGATGCAGAGACGCTGCTGCTGCCCACCGGAAAGGGCAATGGCGCTCTTGTGGAGGCGGTCGCTGATTTCATTCCAGAGGCCCACTTCGCGGAGGGCGTTCTCCATGCGGTCGCCGATCTCGCGCTTGGGATAGCCATGCTCCCTCAGGGGAATTTCAAAATTTCGGCGAATGGACTGGGGAAAGGGATTGGGTCGTTGAAAGACGATGCCGATGCGGCGGCGCAGCGAAAGCACGTCGGTTTTGGCGTGAGTCACCTCGGTGCCGTCGGCCAAATGGAGGCGGCCACTGACCCGGCATCCCGGGACGAGGTCGGTGAGGCGGTTGAGACTGTGGAGGAAACTGCTTTTTCCGCAGCCCGACGGGCCCACCAGGGCGGTGATTTCCTTGGCGGGAATCTCGAGAGTGACGTCCCGCACCGCGGTGAAGTCCCGATAGTGGACGCCGAGCTCGGTCGCCTGGAGGGCGTGGGGGGAACGCAGCGCCCCGCCGCTGCCGCGAGGAGCCTCGCTTTCGTTTTGTTTCGAGATGCCAGTTGGATTCATGAGCTTGCGAGTCGGCGGCGGAGCCAGTGTTCAGAGAGAGCGACGGCGGCGGAATTGACCACGAGGATCAGGGCGAGCAGGACCAGGGCACTCGCCGAGGCCATGGGACGACCGTTGGCCACGTTGAGGGCGAGGTCGTAGATGTGCACGGAGAGGGCTCGTCCCGAGTCCGTGAGCGATTCCGGCCAACGGACCGAGTATCCACTGGTGAAGATCAGGGCGGCGGTTTCCGAAAGGGCTCGTCCCACGCCGAGCGTGATGCCCACCACGATGCCGGGGAGGGCCGCGGGCAGCAGCACCTTGACGATGGCCGTGGTGCGCGTCAGGCCCAGTCCCGCGGCGGCGGGGCGAAGATCGGCGGGAAGGCTCTCCAGAGCGGAGAGGGTGGTGCGCACGAGGATGGGCAGGATCATGCAGGCCAGGGTGAGCCCGCCGGAGAGAATCGAGAATCCCATTTTCAAGGTTTGGCCGAAAAAGACCATGCCGAAGAGACCGAAGACGATGGAGGGAACGCTGGCGAGCAGGTCGACGCCCCCGGTGACCAAGCGCGCCGCCAGGCTGCCTCGGCGCACGAACTCCGCAAGCCAGAGGGCACAGCCGACGCCGAGGGGGATGACCAGGGCGAGACAGCAGAGGAGGATGAGAAAGGTCGACAGCAGGATCGGACCAATTCCGCCGCTGCGCCCGGCGTCCTGGACTTCTCCCGCGAGGTAGGACCAGGACATCTGCGGCAGGCCGAGGCGCACGAGATCCCACACGATCCACGCAAAGAGGCCGAAGCTGAAGAGGGCGGCGACGGCCCCGGCCAGACCGAAAAAGCGATCGGCGAGGCGGGGAGGAAGACGAACCCTGGTGGAGGTCTGGCTGGACATGGAGGGATAACAGACCGGCGGATTGAGGATCAGGCCCCCCCGGTGCCGGGATCGGTCTCCTGGCGGCGGAAGGAGAGGCCGCCGACGAGGACGGCAGTAAAGAGAACCAGGAGCAGGCCGGCACAGAAGAGCAGGGCCTTGTGAGAGGCGGTGGCATAGCCCATCTCCAGGGCAATGGTCGAGGTGACCGGGCGGATGCCATCCAGGAGGCTCTTGGGGATCTGGGGGATGTTCCCGCAGACCAGCACCACGGCCATCGTTTCGCCGATGGCGCGGGCCAGCGAAAGCAGGATGCCGGCCCCGATGCCCCCCTTGGCGGCCGGAAGGGCAATGGACCAGATGGTGCGGGCGCGGCCGAGGCCGAGACCGGCGGCGGCCTGCAGTTGGGCCGCCGGTACCGCTTGAAGGGCGGCCTGGCTGGTCAAGGTGATGATCGGGAGGATCATCAGGGCCAGCACGATGCCTCCGGCGAGGAGACTTTGTCCGGAGCTGTCGGGAGCGAAGCGCACGATCAGGGGGACCACCACCAGCAGCCCCCAGAAGCCAAAGACCACCGAGGGGACACCAATGAGCAGCTCAAGTACCCGGCGATTCCAGCGCTCCAAGGCGGGGGGGGCGTAAAAGCGATGGAAAATCGCTCCTGCCACGCCCAGCGGGAGGGCCAGGGCCACGGCCAACAGGGTGACCAGAAAGGAGCCCGCCAGCATGGTCACGACACCGAACTGGGGATCCCGCTGGGAGCCCGGCTGCCAGAGGCGGTCCGTGAAGAAATGCACCAGTCGTCCCTCGGAAATGGCCGGCCAGGCGTTCGCCAAGAGATACCACACGATCATCAGGACCATCCCCCCCGATACCAGGGCGAGGAGGCCCAGCACCCCTTGAGTGAGGCGATCAATGGACCGGGACAAAGAAGTGTTTCTCGATGATGTCATTGATCTCCGCAGAGGTGAGGTAGGCGAGGAAGGCCTTGGCCGCGGGGGAAGTTTCCGAGTCCTCGATGATGTTGAGAGGCCGAGTGATGGGGAAGCGTTCCGCGGCGACGTTCTCGGTGGTGGCCTCGATGCCATCCGTGGAAACCAACTTGATCGGAGTGCCCGCCTGGGCCTCACTCGTGGCAGTGCCGATGGAGACATAGCCGATGGTGTTGGGATTGCTCACCACCGAGTTGATCACGTGCAGGTTTTCCCCGACCACGACGTCGGCCTTCACGTCGGCGTTGTCGAGACCGAGGAAATTGAGGAAGACCTCCAAGGTGGAGCGGCCCTCCGCCTTGTTGGCCACCACGATGGTGGCGTCTTTGCCGCCGACCTCCTTCCAGTTGGTGATCTTGCGGGTGTAGATGTCGATGAGCTGCGCCTTGCTGAGGTCGGAAACCGGATTGTCCTGGTGCAGGACCACGCAGACGCCGTCGGCGGCAATGCGATGGGCGGTCAGCTTGCTGGCCTCGTCTTCTGAGAGCACGCGGGAGGCCATGCCGAGTTCGGCGACCCCAGAAAGGGTGTCCGCCACTCCCCGGGAGGTGCCGCCGGTCTGCACCTCGATGCGGACGCCGGGATGGGCCGCCTCGTAGCGCTTCGCGGCGTCAGAGATAATGGGGGCAATGGTGCTGGCCCCCGTCAAGACGATGACCTCGGCACTCTCCTTCTTGCCGCAGGCGGTAGAGAGCAGGGCCACGAGAGAAAGTGCGGCGCTCAGTCGGAATCCGCGGCGCGGTCCTCGAAGGAGAGGAGACAGCAACCCAAGTCGACGATGCCGTCCTGTCGGTGCTCCAAGCCTGGGGCGAGCCGGTAGAGCATCGATTTCCCGTCCCGCGTCGACTGGACGATCCCCGCCTCGCGCAAGCTGCGCAAGTGATGCGAGAGCAGGCTCTGCTCGATGTTCAGGGCGGCCTGAAGATCTCCCACGTGACATTCCCCCCGCTGCATCAGCTGTCGGACCACTGCCAGGCGCGTTTCGTCGGCCAAGGCCTTGAGCCGACCGGCACAGGAACTCGCATTCCGGGGCTCGGGAGACGGGGGAGTGCTCATGCGCTGGAAAGGGAAAGTGGAATGAAGGGGGATTCATATGAAGTCCGGCAAAAGTGACCGGAACTTCATTTGCGTCAATGTGAAACTGTTTGGATCACGTGAATGTGGGGCCCATGGCTCCGTTCTCAAGTTGGCGGCGCGTGCGGGCAGCGAAGCCCATCGCCTGCGGGGCAAGCGTAATGAGCAAAGGGCCGCCTCGCAAGCGGGTTCCCATCAGGCCCTCGCCTCCTCGTCTGGTTCGAGACCGGCGGAGAGGCAGGGGTGTGGCAGGGGTGTGGCAGATCACGCCGAAAGGGCTTACTTGGACGGCGCCTTTTTCGCCGCCGCCTTCTTCGTCGTGGCCTTCTTGGGCGGGGATTTCTTGGCGCTCTCGCGGGGAGGGAAATCCCAGGCGAGCATGCGTTTGCCCTTGGTGTTGCACAGGATGGCTGCCGAGAAGGGGCGACCCTTCTTGCTGACCCACTGGTCGATGACATCGGTGCGGCCTTCCGTGAAGTATTTCAGGGCCTGCTCCCGGGGAATCTGATACTGGCACATTTCCTTGGAGAGGCGGGCCTTGCAGCCATCGCCGGAAATGCGCCGATCGCAGACGTAGCTGACCGGGGTCTCGTAGATGTCGCCCTTTCCGCACAGGGGGCAGGGGCAGAGGCGGTTCTCGGGGCGGATGGCCTCGGCTTCGGATTCCTCCTCCGGAGTCTTCTCGAAGACAAAGGCAGCCTTCAGGCCGGACTTCTTGTCCTCCTGCAGCTCGACGGCGGCGTCGAAGGGCATGCGGAAGCGGTTCACGAAGCCGGTGAGCGGCCCCACCAACTTTTGCGTGAGCAAGGTCCGGGCCTCTTCCTCCGAGAAGGGGCGGCTGGCAATCACCTTGGCGAGGGTGAACTTGCAGCCGGGCTGCTTGCACTTGTAGCGCCCGTCGTCCTGTCCCAGGGAGGGAGCCCCACAGACGGGACAGGGCACCGGAAACTCCGGCCACTCGCGCTCCACGGCGTCGCGGGCGTAGTCCTTGGCCGTTTCCACCACGGTACCCGTCAATTCGCGGATCTCGCGCATGAAAGTGGCGCGGTCCAGCTGCCCTTGCTCCATCTGTTTCAGCTTGTATTCCCACTCGCCCGTCATCTCAGGCGAGGTGAGAATGCCGATCTTCATGTTGCGGAGCTGCTCAATGAGCCGCATCCCTCGGGTCGTGACATAGAGATCGCGACCGTCGCGGGTGAGGTATTTGTCGAGGATGAGGCCTTCGATGATGGCCGCCCGCGTTGCCGGCGTGCCCAGGCCCCGCTCGGCCATGGCGTCGCGGAGGTCCTCGTCGTCGACGCGCTTCCCGGCCGTTTCCATCGCGGAAAGGAGGGTACTTTCGTTGTAGCGTGCCGGCGGCTTGGTGGCCTTGTCGTGAATGTCGATCTGCTGCAGGGCGGCCTGCTCTCCGGCTTGTACCGGGACGATTTGGCGGTCGCCGCGCTTGCCCTCGTCCTCGTCCTCGTCTCCCGACTCGGCCGCGGGGGCACTGGGTTCGACGCTCTTTCCGTAGACCGCCAGCCAGCCCGGGAAAACCAGGACCTTGCCCTCGGACTTGAACTGATCCTCGCCGATAATGGAAAGGCGGGTGGTGGATTCAAATTCCGCCTGGGGGTAGAAGGCGGCGACGAAGCGCCGCACCACCATGTCGTAGAGCTTCTGCTCGGCCTCGTCGAGAGAGCTGGGGATTTGTCCGGTGGGGATGATGGCAAAGTGGTCGCTGACCTTGGCGCCGTTGAACACCCGGCGATTGCTGCCCTGCACGAGCTTGTCCGCCAGCGCCTTGGCGGCATGGCGGGGCAGGTCGGAGACGCTGCGGGCCGAGGCGGCGGCGATCTTTTCGAGCGTGCCGATGGAGGTGGCCACGTAGTCGTCGGGCAGGTAGCGGGAGTCGGTTCTCGGATAGGTGAGGGCCTTGTGCTTTTCGTAAAGGGCCTGGGCCAATTGGAGCGTGCGCCGCGCCGAGAATCCGAATCGGCCGTTGGCCTCGCGCTGCAGGCTGGTCAGGTCGTAGAGTTGAGGCGCGATCTGCTTGACCGGCTTCTTCTTCTCCTCGATGCGCGCGGTCTTACCCTGGCAGCGGGCCACGATGGCTTCCGCCTGGGCGCGATCCCAAAGGCGCTCGGCCCGGGCGTGGGGTTGGTCCTCGCGCTTCTTGAACTGCGGATCGAACCAGCGCCCGAGGTAGTGGCCGGCCGCGACGCCGAATTGTCCCACCACCTCGTAGTAGGGTTCGCTGACAAAGTCGGCGATCTCCTGCTCGCGCTCGGCGAGGAGAGCGAGGGTGGGGGTCTGGACCCGGCCCACCGGCGTCTTGTTGAAGCCGCCGAACTTGCTGTTGAAGGCCGTCATCGCTCGGGTCGAATTGATGCCGACGAGCCAGTCGGATTCCGAACGGCAATAGGCGGCATCGGCGAGGGGGCGCATTTCCTCGTCGCTGCGGAGGGAGGCGAAGGCCTCGCGGATGGCGCCGTCGGTCATGGACTGCATCCAGAGGCGGCGAACCGGCTTGTTGACGCCACAGTACTGCAAGATGTAGCGGAAGATCAGCTCGCCCTCGCGTCCGGCGTCACAGGCATTGATCAGCTCGGTGACGTCCTTGCGCTTCATGAGGCGCTTGAGGAGCGAGAGCCGGGACTTGCCGCCTTTCTGCTCGCTGGGCTCCAGGGCAAATTCTACCGGGAGCACGGGCAGAGATTCAAAATTCCAAGGCAGATTCTTGCCGTCGGGAGTGGTCGGCAGGGCCTGCTGGACCAAGTGGCCCACTGCCGAAGAGATCACATAGCGATCGTTTTCGTAATAGTCCTCGTGCTTTTCGAAACGCCCAATCGAGGGATCCTTGCCCAGGACACGGGCGAGGTCGTTGGCGACGCTGGGCTTCTCAGCAATGATGAGGGATTTCGACATGGCAAGGGCGCGAAGGACATGGAGTGCCCTGTTTTCCCGGAAAGGTCAACCTGCTTTCGAGAAGCTTTTTCCCGGGCGCTGCTGGACCAAGCGCTTCATTTCGAGCTGGAGAAGGGCGGCGGAGACGAGTCCAGCGGGGGCGGAGAGGGCTTCCACGAGGTGATCGATGCTCGCTTCGCCCTCGGCCAATTCGTCGAGAAGACGGCGCTCCAGGTCCGAGAGAGGGACCTGACGCGCCGGCGCGGTGGCGCCTGTTGACGGGGTAGGGGACGCCCCTGACGGCCGGGGATCCGCCTCCGCATCGAACTCCAGCGGGAGCGTTTCCAGGCCGAGGCTGAGTTCCTCGATGACGTCGTCGACGCGGTAAACCAAGCGCGCTCCCTGCTGGATGAGCCGGTGACAGCCTTCGGAGCTGGGGCGATCGATGGGACCGGGTACGGCGAAGACCGCCCGGCCCTGCTCCAGGGCGTTGTTGGCCGTGATCAAGGCCCCGCTCCAGGCCGGAGCCTCGACCACGAGAAGCCCCTGGGAGAGGCCGGCGACGATGCGGTTGCGGAGGGGAAAGGACTGCTTGTCCGGCACATAGAGGACGGGAAACTCCGAGATCACCGCTCCACTTTCCGCGATGCGGTCCGCGAGGGCCTGATTTTCGGGCGGATAGACATGGCCGATGCCGGACCCGAGCACGGCCAGGGTTCGTCCCCCGGCGGCCAGCGCGGCCTCGTGCGCGGCCGTGTCGATGCCCCGGGCCAGTCCGCTGACGATGCTGAAGCCGGCCTTGGCCAACTGGAAGCTGAGACGGCGGGCCTGGTCCCGACCATAGTGGGTGCTGCGACGCGAACCAACCACCCCGACCGAGGCGGCGTCGGCCGGGCTGAGGCGTCCTTTTACATATAGGAGAAAGGGCGGATCGTGAATGTGGCGAAGCGATTCCGGATACGCGTCGTCGTCCCAAGTGAGCAGGGAGATCCCGGCGTCCCGAATGCGGCGCAGCTCTTCGGCGAGGTCGACGCGGTCCTCCCAGTGGGACAAGTGCCCCGCCATCTCCTCGCCGATGCCGGGCACTTGGCGGAGCTCCCGGACATTGGCTTTCAGAATCGCCTGGGGGCTGCCGAACTTTTCCAGCAAGCGGCGCACCCGGATGGGGCCGACCTTGGGGAGCAAATTGAGCGCCAGGTAGGCTTCGGTGGCGGAGAGCATGTCCTGCTAATACCGGAGAGCATTTGAACAGTCAATTCTTTTCGGGAGGCTTCGACCTCGCTGCCCCTGGGAAACTCGAGACGGTGGAGCAAGGCGGCCAGTGCATGAGGGCAATGTCAGAACAGTCGCCAACGGGCTGGAGAAGGGGAGGAAAGGAACTTCGCCGCGCGAAGATGTCTTGTCCTGCGGTGGATTCCCGCTTGCAGGAAGGGCAATTCCGGGCAAGGGCATGAGCATGAACGACCCGGATGCCATGCCCACCAGGGCAGCGAACCTCTCGGAGGTGGAGATTAAGGATGCCCAGATGATCTTTTCTGCGGTGTGGAAGGGTCTTGTCGATGAATTTGGCCTGGAAAACCTCCGTTTCCCCAAGGAAATCATTCTTCTGGGAGGGGCCCCCGGATCGGGCAAGGGAACGAACACGGGTTTCATCATGAAGGCGCGGGGCTTCACCTGCCCTCCCATTGTCGTCAGTTCCCTGCTCGACAGCCCCGAGGCCAAGGCCCTCAAGGACAAGGGCATGCTCGTCGGCGACCGCGAGGTCATGGGCATCCTGCTGCGCAAGATGCTGGAGCCGGAGTTCCGCGACGGGGCCATTCTCGACGGCTTTCCCCGCACCGTGGTGCAGGTGGAGTGCATGAAGCTGCTCGTGAAGAAGATCGGCTGGCTGCACCGCAAGTTCGCTGACACGCCGCTGGCGGCCCATTTCCGTCGTCCCACCATCCACGTCATGGTGCTCTTCGTCGACGAGAAGACGAGCGTGGAGCGGCAGCTCTTTCGCGGGCGCCAGATCGCCCAGCACAACGAGGAGGTCCTGGCCACCGGTGTCGGGGAACTGCAGGAACTGCGTCCCACCGATCTCGATGTCGAGGCCGCCAAGCATCGCTACCGGGTTTTCAAGGAAAGCACCTGGGATGCGCTGCAGTCCCTCCGCGAGGTCTTCTTTTACCATCTCGTCAACGCCCAGGGCCCCATCGCCGAAGTCGAGCAGAACATCCTCAAGGAGCTGCAGTACCAAAGTTCCCTGGAGCTCGAGCCCACGACCTTTGAGATGGTCCGCAACATTCCCATCGCGCAGGAGATCGTCATCCACGCCCGCCAGGAATTGGTGCGGCGACTCGACGGCTACGCCCGGGAGCATCGGGATCTCTTTGCCAAGGTGGTGGATCTGATTCAGACCAAGTTCATCCCCATCATCCAGCGTCATGCCATCTCGGGACGGGCGGTGATCAACAACGAGGACGAAGTCCTCTCCGATCCGCTCGCCCTGGCCATGCTCATCGATGTCTTCTCCGACCGCGGCTATCATGCCGTGGTGGACAAGCAGCTCTCCAAGATTCCCGAGCGGGTCAACATTCACACCGGCGAGATCGAGTTCCGTCCGAACACGACCTACCGGATTCGGATTTATTTCGAAGGGTCCGAGATCCGCAGGACGAAAGTTTGAGCCAGGGTGTCCCTGGCCCCATTGAGGTGCTGAGTGGGAGCCGGGTCGTCGAGCCCGGGGATTGAGCAGGCCCAAGTCCGACGCGGCCGTCGTGGGGATTTCCCCAGCCACAGATGTGATTGCGTCCCTTGAAGTCGAGAGACGGATCTCCCTTTTCCGAGAGATCAGAATGAGGACTGCGGCTAAATTCCCTACAATGCAACATCCGTCGACGGGCCTGAGTCGACGGATGGCAAGACAATCGGCGCGAGAGGGGTGCGCAAAGGGGAGCAACGGATCCCCAGGCTACTCGATCTGGATCTCGATGGCCTCGGTTTTGGTGAACTTCTGGCGGGAATCCCTAGAGCGCTGCAAGGAAGCCCAGAAGCTTTCCCAGGGCTCGATGTCCGCTCGCCCGGCCCCCCCGTTGAGCAGGATTTTGCTGCTGGTGGTGCGGGCGTGGAACTTGCGGGGGCCGAAGGAGGGACCCTGCACCACGAGGTCGCGGATGCCGGTGGGCAGCGCGCGGATCATTTCGTTGTATTTGCGGGTGTTGTAGCCCATGTCAAAGCCGGAAACCGCCCATTGCTTAATGTAGCGATCGCGGTCCTGACGGGGCAGGTTGAAGATGACCTCGTTGGCTTTGACGGCCTCCCGCACTTGATCGAGCTTGAGCCCTTCCTCGGGGAAGTCGTAGCCGAAGTAGCGGTCCTTTTGCTCGCTGGCCAGCGCCGGCAGTCGGAAGAAGATGTGGGCCGAGTCACTGGTCCCGTCCTTGGGGGGCTCCGCCACATAGGTGGCATTCATGCCCTTGCGCCCGAGGTAGAGGTGCACACGGAACTTGAGCTCGTCTTCGAGCACCATTTTCCAGATGATCTCCTTCCCGTCGAAGCTGGGCGGTTCCTCGAGGCGCAGAAACTTGCGGTGCCGCGTCCGATATCGGGGATCGGGATGGTCCGGAATCGTTTTCCAGCTGTGATAGTGGAAGGTGATGGGGTTCTGGATGTACTTGCCATCGTTGTCCTTGAGGTAGATGTGAACGCGGGCCTCCGGTCCGTAGAAGATGGCGTCGTACTCGGGCTCGGAAATGCGGTGGATTTCGGTCCAGTTCTTGCTGGGTTTCACGCTGTAAAATGCCGGAGTGGAGATGTCGTCGCGCGGAGTGGCCAACTTGACGTTCATATCGGCCAGCGCGGCGACATCGGCATCGCGGTTCTGCCGCATCAGGGAGGTCACCTCCTTCTCATCCTCGTTGCCACGAAGCAGGGAAACCAGAGAGGGCAGCTGGCGACCAAGGGTGCGATTGGAGACCTTTTTGGTCATCACGTCGAGGAACTCGGTCCTCTGCTCCGCCGGTTGGACATAGGTGCGAATTTTGCGCCGCCCGAGTTTCTGTCCGATCTCGGCGGCAATGTCCTCATCGACGTAGTCCGCGAAGTCAGAGAAAATATAGATGCCGTCAACGTTCTCCTCCATCAGGAAGTCCGTGGCCGCGACGAGGCTGGTGCCGTTCCAGCCCTTTCCGGTCGAGAGGAACTGGTTCGGACGCGTTTTGAAGGTTTCGATGAGGCGATCGACGTAGCGCTGGGGGGCCTTGCGGGGCAGGTCGTGCCAGAGGAACCAGTAGGGGGTGTAGGTCTTGTATTCCGGGTGGAAGGGCACCACTTCCTCCGGGACGATGAGCCGGACTTCGCCCTCCCGGGTGTTCTTGGAAAGCAGCATGTTCTTGACATAGACAATGGGAGAGTTCTGGAAATTGCGATCGACTTCGCGCACCACCGCGGGCAGGAATTCGGCCATCGAGCCGGAGACGTCGAGGATCACCCCGAGGACTTCACCCTTCATTTCCATGGCCTGACCAAACATCATTTTGGAGGTCGTCGAGGTGGAAACGCCGAGACTGACGGAGGGATTGAAGCCCAGGCCGGCCATGCCGCCCATGCTCATGGACGCGCTCGCCGCGGCACTGGCGGCGGAGCTGTCCGCAATGGGGGCGTCTTCGCTCGTCAGCGAGAAGGAAGACGTCGCGTCCGCGGTGACGATGCTGGTCATGGCGGAGTTGGCCGTGGTGGCCGTCGTCGTCGTCCGGTTCATCTTGACGTTTTCAATCGACTGGTTGTCCGATTGGGCGGCGGGAGCCGCCGCGGCGACGATTTGAGGGGGAACCCGGGGGGGCTCCTGGGTCACCACCAGGGTCAGGGCGAGGAAGATGGCGACGTGGACGAGCACCGTGATGGTCAAGGCATTGAACTTGTCGCGGCGCAGGGCGGATTCGCGGTGACGACGCACGGCCTCTTCCGCCTCCCGGAGAGCCTCCATCTCCGTGTTGGAGAAAGACACCTTGGGCAGGGCGATGGGGCCGTTGCTGGCTCCTTCCGTAGAGCGCTTGACCAAGGGAACCGCTTCCTTGGCTGCGGGGACGGCCGCTTCGACATCGGTATCGGCATCGACGTCTTCGGCCGTAAGGGACACCGGGCTTTGTGGCGCCAAGGCAGACAGCTCCTTCCGATAGCTCAGAGCCGGTTCGTAGGCGGGGTCGATTTCCAGCGCCGTGGCCAGAAGGTCCCCGGCCTGTTCGAAGGCCCCCACCGCGGCGTAAGTCTTGGCCGCCGCAAGCCAGGGCCCAGCCTCGTGAGGCAGGGCTTCCCCCTGGTTGACGACCTCGACGGCGTCCTCGTGCCTTCCCTCTGCCACGAGGGCTTCGACGAGTTGGCGACGCAAGTCCCAGTCGCCGGGCGCGGCGGCAAGCTGGCTGGTGAGTTCGGTGATGCTCATGGTCTCGCAGGAGGGTCCGGATACAACTAGGGGTGGGGAGTGCTTCTAAGGCCCTTGGCGCTTTTGCTGGACTTTTGTGACATTTTCCCGGCGATCAAAGAGAACTTTTCACACGGCGATCGGGGAAGGAGAAAATTCCGCGCTCAGAGGGGCTTGACCGCGAAGCGCTCGTAGTGGATTTCGCTGTCGGGATCGTGGGCCTGGATGGCAAAGGTTCCCGAGCCCAGCTTGCGTCCGGGGGACTTTGCGATGCCAGGCCCCCCTTCGGGCTCGGTGTAGTCGACGGTCACCTCGCCGTTCACCCGGATGATGATGCGCTTGCCCTTGACGGTGATGTGGTAGTCGAACCATTCTCCGTCGACACTGGGCGCCTTTTCGCGGACTTCCGACTCGCCGCCTTCGGGCACGGATTGCCCTTCCTTGAGGACGACGATGTTTTTTACGCCGTAAAGACTGCCGGTTTTCTTAGGGTCGGTGTGGGTGGAGTTGACCTGGCATTCGTAGCCCTGGTCGGGCCAGCCTTCCGCCTGAAAGGCGGTGTGGAAGTAGACGCCGCTGTTGGCCCCGGGCAGCGTCTTGATCCGGACCTTGAGCTCGAAGTCGCGGAAGTTCGCCTTCTCCACGTCCCCCGTGTAGAACAGGTGGCTGCGGCCGCCCTTCACCACGAGAACGCCGTCGACGACGGAAAAGGACTCGGGATTCTCCGATGACGGGGTCCATCCCGAGAGGTCCTTGCCATTGAAAAGCTCTATGTAGCCTTCCTCGGCCCGGAGGGGGAGAAGGGCGCTGGTGAGGAGCAGGCAGAATGCCAGAGAAGGGGGGGCGAGCAGGGATTTCATGGCGCAGGAGCATGGCGGAAGGGGAGGATGTTCGCAATGGCGAAGATGCGGCGCGCTGACAAAGGTTCCGCTTGCTTCCGGAGATTCCGCGTCCTTTGGTTGCGCCCATGTCGGTACCCACCCTCAAGATCGGACTTGCTGGTTTTGGCAATGTCGGCGCGGGCGTCTACAAGAACCTCGCCAAGAACTGTCATCTCCTGCGTGAGCGCACGGGCTATCAGCTAGAGGTGGCCCGTATCGCGGTGCGCGATCCCCGCAAACCGCGTTCGGTCGAGCTGCCCTCCGCCCTGCTCACGACCCGTCTGGAGGACCTCGTCGAGGATCCCGAGATTGACATCGTGGTGGAACTGATCGGGGGGATCGAGGAGGCCTTCGCCTTTGTCAAAGCGGCCCTGGAAAAGGGCAAGGCCGTGGTCACCGGAAACAAGGCCCTGCTGGCCGAGCGCGGGTCGGAGCTCTTTGGCATCGCCGAGGCTCATGGACGCCCCATTTACTACGAGGCGGCCGTCGCGGGCGGCATCCCCATCATCAAAGCGGTGCAGGAATCGCTGGTGGCCAATCACATCCAGTCGGTTATCGGCATCATCAACGGCACCTGCAACTACATCCTCACCCGCATGGGGGAGGCCGGCTTGGACTACGAGTCCGCCCTGGCGGAAGCACAGGCCCTGGGCTATGCCGAGGCCGATCCCACCTTGGACGTGAACGGCTGGGACGCCGCCCACAAGGCCATCATTCTCGCCTCGCTCAGCTATGGTCGCTGGGTCCCCGGCGACCGCATCCATGTCGAGGGCATCGAAAAGGTCCGCGCCGAGGACATCGCCTTTGCCACCCGCCTGGGCTACGTCATCAAGCTCCTTGGGGTCATCCGCCTGCATGAGTCCTCCGGCTCCATCGAGGTTCGGGTGCAGCCCTCCTTGATCCCCGCCAAGCACATTCTGGCTTCCGTGAAGGGCGTTTACAACGCCGTGATGATCCGTGGAGACATCGTCGGGGAAACGCTTTTCTACGGCTCGGGGGCGGGACAGGACCCTACCTCCAGCTCGGTCATCGCCGACATTGCCGACGCCGCCATGTGGACCCAGCCAGCCTTCGGTCCGGGACTGGTGACCCATTCGCTCTACGGAGAAACCCTGCCGGTGGGCGAGAGCGTTTCCAAGTATTACCTGCGCGTCGAGGCTGAGGACCGGCCCGGCGTGCTCGCGCGCATCGCCACCGTTCTGGGAGAGTGCGGGATCGGCATCCTCTCCGTGATCCAACCCGAGGACCACGACGAGGCCTACGCTTCCATCGTGCTGATGCTGCACTACGCCACCTACGCCGCTGTGCTCGATGCCCTCGGGCGCATCGCCGCCCTGGACTGCGTCCGCGACCACCCCGTCCTGCTCCGCGTGGAGGATGTCGGTTAGGACGGAGGGGCGGGGGAGGCCCGCCCAGGGGACGGGGGCCCTGCGTGGCCTCAGTGGGCCGTTGGTTGCTCGAGTTGACTCCGGAGACGCCGTGTCGCCCTGACGAGCTGGGAGAGGGCGGCCTCCACTTCCGGCCAGCCCCGGGTTTTCAGGCCGCAGTCGGGATTGACCCAGAGGCGTTCGGGGGGGATCACCTCCAGGGTGCGCTGCAAGGCGCCGAGGATCTCCTCCTCCCCGGGAACCCGTGGGGAGTGGATGTCGTAGACGCCGGGGCCGATCTCGTTGGGATAGGCAAAGCGTTCCAGCTTCTCGAGCAGTTCCCAGCCAGAGCGGGCATTCTCGATGGTGATCACGTCGGCATCCAGGGCCACGATGGCCTCAAGCATGTCCTGAAATTCCGAGTAGCACATGTGGGTGTGGATCTGGGTGGCGTCTTGAACTCCGGAGGAAGCCAGGCGGAAGGCGCGCACCGCCCAGTCGAGGTATTCCCCCCAGTCAGCCCGACGCAGGGGCAGGCCTTCCCGAATGGCCGCCTCGTCAATCTGGATGATCGGCAGGCCCGCAGCCTCGAGGTCGCGGACCTCGTCGCGAATGGCGAGCGCGATCTGCAGGGCGGTGTCCCGGCGCGGCTGGTCGTCTCGGACGAAGCTCCATTGCAGGAGGGTCACCGGCCCGGTCAGCATGCCCTTTAACGGGCGCTTGCTCTGGGCCTGGGCAAAGCGGGCCCAGGACACGGTCATGGGTTGGGGGCGGCTGACATCCCCGAAGAGGATGGGGGGCTTGACGCAGCGGCTCCCATAACTCTGCACCCAGCCCTGCCGCGTGAAGGCGAAGCCTTCGAGTTGCTCGCCGAAATACTCCACCATGTCGTTGCGTTCAAACTCGCCGTGGACGA
Source organism: uncultured Akkermansia sp. (assembly GCA_964552315.1). Lineage (GTDB taxonomy): Bacteria > Verrucomicrobiota > Verrucomicrobiia > Verrucomicrobiales > DEV007 > Arctic95D-9. The sequence goes on from CAZKGI010000006.1 coordinate 22,144, forward strand.
GCACATCGAGGCCGATCTGCTCCTGTCGTCGAATGCAGTCGGCGGTGGTAAGACGCAGGAAGGTCTCGTATTGCGCATCGCTCCAGACGCCGCGGCGCCATTTCGCCCGTGCCTCACGGATGGCCGGGGTCTGGGGAAAGGAGCCGATCGTCGTCGTTGGCAGGAGCGGCAGGGCCAGGCGTTCGCGCTGCTGCCGGCGACGCTCGGGAAAGGGAGAGTGCCGGACAAAGTCCTCCTCCCGAAGACTGGCGAGACGAGCCTGCACGGCGGGATTATTCACCCGTGCGCTGCAGCGGCGGGAAAGGAGGGCCGCCTCGTTGGCCAGCAGGGCCGCCTTGCCCTGGTCCGTGCCCGCGAGGGCTTCGGCCAAATCGGAGAGCTCCTCGAGTTTTTCGTCGGCAAAGGCCAGCCAGCGCGTCAGTTCGGGATCGAGCTCCTTCTCGGGCTTCAGGGAGACCGGCACGTGGAGCAAGGAGCAGGAGGGGGCGAGCAGCAGTCGTTCGGAGCCGAGGCGCTCCCGCGCGTCTTTGGCCAGGGACAAGGCCGACTTGAGATCGGTCTTCCAGACATTGCGGCCATCGATTAGTCCGAGCGAGAGCTCCTTGTCGGAGGCGGCCAGTCCATCGACGAGGGCCGGGAGCTCCGCCCGTGCCCGCACGGCATCGACATGGATCCCCGCCACCGGCAGCGACAAGAGAATGGGGAGATTGCCGCGCAGCTCTCCAAAGTAGACCGCGACCTCGATGGCCAGGTCGGGAATCTCGCTGGCGAAGCGGGCATAGGCCCTGGCATAGCGCTCCGCAAAGGCCTCGTCGAGATCCAGCGCGAGGGCGGGCTCATCGAGGCGGACGCGCGTCGCCCCGATCGAGCTCAGGTGGCGCAGGATGTCCACGTAGGTCTCCAACAGGCCGTCGAGCAGGGTGTAGCGGTCAAAGGCCTCGTCGGCATCGCGGTCTTTACCCAGGACGAGATAGGTGAGGGGACCGACGAGAACCGGCACCGTGTCCAGGCCGAGGGCCTTGGCCTCCAGGTATTCGTCAAAGGGCTTGGTCCCCGAGAGACGGAAGCGGGTGTTGCGGTCGAATTCCGGCACCAGGTAATGGTAGTTGGTGTCGAACCATTTGGTCATCTCGCAGGCGACGGCGTCTCCCCTGCAACCCGAGGGCGAGGCCGCCGGAGCCTTTCCTCGCGCCATTTCGAAATAGAGCTCGGGGGGGATCTCATCGCCTGTCCACTGGAAGCGCGCCGGCACATTGCCGAGCAGGACGCTGAGGTCGAGGACGTGGTCGTAGTAGCTGAAGTCATTGCTGGGAATCCGGTCAATGCCGGCCGCGCGCTGACGTTCCCAATGGGAGCGGCGCAATCGGGCGCCTTCGTTGGCGAGGGCCGGCCAATCCACTTCTCCGCGCCAGTAGCGCTCGAGCTGTCGCTTCAGTTCACGCTGGGCCCCAATGCGCGGATATCCGAGGTTCTGGGTTCGTATTTTCGTCATGAACTCCAGTTTCTCCGGGGGGCCTTCGTGAACCAAACGAAACGATTTGCAGGAGAACTTGAATCTGGTTCATGTTCATGACCATGCTTGAGCTCCGACATTTTCAAACGCTCATCGCCTTGGCCGAGAGCGGCAGCCTGGCGCGGGCGGCGAAGCGGGTCCACCTCACCCAGTCCGCCCTGTCCCATCAGATCAAGGCGTTGGAACGCCATTATCACTGCGCCCTTTTTGAACGCAAGACTTCCCCCCTGCGCTGGAGTCCCGTCGGGGAGCGGCTCGTGGCCTTGGCCTACGACGTCCAGCGGCTGCTCTCTGAGGCGGATCGTGAGGTGGGGCGACTCCTTTCCGGCCGGGCCGGACAGATGCGGATTGCGGTGGAATGCCACTCCTGCTTTGACTGGCTGATGCCCTCGATGGACGCCTTCCGAGAGCGCTGGGAGGAAGTGGAACTGGATCTCGTTTCCGGATTCCATCCCGACCCCGTCGATCTCCTCAGCGAAAATCGGGCAGAACTGGTCATCGTCTCCCGATCCAGTCGTCGGCCGGGCATCGTTTATCATCCCCTTTTTCGCTACGAGATGCCCGCCATCTTGTCCAAGCGGCATCCTCTGGTGGCCAAAGCCTACCTCGTGGCCAGTGATTTTGCCGACCAAACGCTCATCGCCTATCCCATCCCCGATGTGCGCCTCGACCTCATCCGCCGGGTGCTGGGACCGGCCGGGGTCCATCCCGAGCGTCGCACCGCCACACTCACGGAAGCCATCCTCCAACTGGTGGCGAGCGGTCGGGGCATTGCCGCGCTGCCGGCATGGGCCATCCAGCGCTATCTGGATCGGGAATACGTGGTGGGACGTCCCATCACGCGCAAGGGCTTGATTTGTGAACTGTACGCCGCCACTTCAGAAACAGGAGCCGCGAAGGACTACATCCTCGATTTTGTGGACACGATGCGGGCCGTTTGCTTCTCCCAGCTGCCGGGCATCATGCCCTTTGACTGAGGCGGGTTCTCTAGATGCCTGGCGAGGTCAGAGAGAAACAAGGGCGATCGGTTTTTACTCCGGGCGTTTAAGCGTGAATTTGCCGATGTCGCCCTTGTCGTTGGAGTAGGTGGCTTCGAAGGATTGGGGGCGGATCTCGGCCTGGTGTCCGAAGGTCCCGAAGAGCCCCATGGATTTTTCGCCCTTGGCGTAATAGGTGTTCCCTCGTTTCGTGACGGGAAAACGAACGGTGTAGGCGCCGGAGAAGATCTTGGCCCAGGTCGCGTGGTAACGGAAGTCGTACTCCCCGGGGGCGTCCGGGGCCGGCTTGACGATGGCTCGAAGTTTGCCGCTGTGCCCGTTGGTGCTCGTCGCCCAGGTTCCCATCCAGGGACCGGCGGGGGCGGCGGTCCGTCCCGCGCGATAGTCGGCGAGGGACTGTTTCCATTCGCGTTCAAAGCTCTGGCAACCGACCAGAAACAGGCTGCCACAGGCCAGCAGGGAAAGAATCGCTCGGTTCATGGGGACTCTCTAGGGATGTGTAGGGGAAGGATGACGCGGCGAGGGCCATCCAGCAAGGGGCGGAAGAGCGTTCCCCTCGCTCATTTACCCGAGGCGTTGACCGATTCACACAGGTTGACGAGTTGGCGGGCGCGGTGCAACAAGGGGACGGCCAAGTCCGGAGCCTGAGGAGGATTGCCGAACTTGAGTTCCTCAGAAGTGGCGAGGAAGTCGCGTAACTCCTGTTGGGCGGCGGAGGGCAGGCGGGTTCCCTCTCGCGAGATCCGCTGCAGAAATTCATCGGCGGTTTCGTAGCGAACCGGATCGTCGAAGCGCTCGGAGATGTAGGTTTTGAGCGTGTCCGAGACGGCCAGGGCGAATTGGTTTGGCGCCATTTCGTTTTGGCTCCGCTCGATCCGGTCAAAGTCCCGCAGGGCTCGTTGATGAGGGGGCGGAACCGGCTGGCGGCGGGGCCGGAGGAGATGGCGGATCAGCCAGACAATCCCGCCGATCATGAGCAGGGCGAGTCCGAGGGTGAGCAGCATGGGCCACAAGGGCGGTGCCGGCACGGGAACGACGATGTCGTGCAAGTCCGTTTGCCCCTGGGCGAGCGGGAGGATCGGGAAAGAGCGGATCATGGAGCAGCGGTGGGAAGGCTAGTCAATGCAAGCGCAGGTGCCAGGCCTAAAAGAGGCGGCACAATGTTAGACGGTCTCGCGTCGATCGCGTCGTTTGAAGAAACCGTGCAGCACGGGGAGATACTCCTGGTCCGTGCGCAGGGAGAGCTTGTCGATGGAGAGCCGCTTGAACTGACGATCGAGCTCGGCCTGCCATTTCTTTGCCTCGGCGAGGTAGGCCGCGCGGACCCGGGGACTGGCGGTGTTCACTTCGACCTGGTGCCCGGTTTCGGGATCCTCGAGGCGGACCTGTCCCACCGGGGGCAGGGACAATTCAGCCGGATCGCTGATCTGTATGGCGACCAGGTCGTGCTTTCGGTTCACGATGCGAAGGTCCGTGGCCAGGTCTTCGTGAAAGAGGAAGTCAGAGAGGAGAAAGACCAGGGAACGCTTGCGCACGGCGTTCTTGAGCACGTGAACGGGACCCACGAGGGAGCTGCCACGCCCTCTCGGCTCGTAATGCAGCACCTCGCGAATGAGCCGCAGGGCATGGGCCGTACCCTTCTTGGGGGGGAGGTAGAGCTCGACTTCGTCGGAAAAGAGAAGTAGGCCCACCTTGTCCTTGTTCTGCAGGGCGCTGAAGGCCAACAGGGCCGCCACTTCGGCCATGATTTCCCGCTTGCTGGGACCGCGGCTGCCGTAGTTGCCGGAGGCGCTGATGTCGATGCAGAGGAAGACGGTCATTTCCCGCTCCTCGGTGAACTTCTTCACGTAGGGACGCCGCATGCGCGCCGTGACATTCCAATCGATGGAGCGCACCTCGTCTCCGGGTTGGTATTCCCGGAAATCCTCGAAGTCGATGCCCTCGCCCTTGAAGCGGCTGTGGTACTCCCCGCCGAAACTCTCGCGGACGAGACCGCGCGTGCGAAGCTCGATCTTGCGGACCTTGCGGAGGATCTCGGCGATCTCGGCGCGGCGGCTGGCTTCCGGTGAGTCTGGCTTGGGCGGCATGGGAATCAGCGGGGCGCGAGGAAGGCGGCGGCGTAGGGGGCAATCTCCTCGGGGCTCAGGAATTCGCCGGGATGGATGACGAGGCGGTAGCGCACTGTCAGGGGCGACTCCCGTTTCACGGTCGTGGCAAAGTAGGTGCCGAAGCGTCCGTAGGAGCGCTCGCTGGCCCGCGCTGGCTTGGGATTGCCAGGATGGTCGAGGTAGAGAATCGTGACCTGGGTGTCCCGTAGGGTGATGCACATGCCCTTCCAGGGAAGGTCCCGGGTCTGCTCATTGTCGGTCTTTTCGCTCCAATTGATGGTCTTGCCAGGAGGGGCGATCCCGTCGGGCCGGAGAAAGTAGGTGGCGTTCTGGGTCTTCTCGTGAACCTCGTTGTGGGCGCGGAAGTGGAACCCGGCGTGCTGGGGATCGCCATCCAGATGCAGCTCGGCCACGTTCGGACGCAGGGTCGACTCGAAGTCGACGAGGACATCTCCACCGTCCAGGGTGAAGCGCATCGTGCGGGATTCGGTGGCAAAGGGGGCTCCGTCGTGGCCGATCCACTCGATCTCCGAGGTGAAGTGGGCGGAGCGGGCGTCGGCCTCGCGGGCGGTGAAGCGGCGGTGGACCTGGTAGGCACGGCGGCAATGCCAAGTGTCGACCTTTTCATGCTTTTGCCCGGCTGCATCGACGTAGGAGATCTGGTTGAAGCCGTAAAACACCCCGCGGTGATGGCTGAACTGGCCGCCCGCCCCCTTCGTGAGGAGATGGCCATAGTGGTTCCACTGATAAAAATAGAGATGACAGTAGGGCTTGTAGGTCTCCTCACGGCGCTCCGGGCTGCTCTCGTCGATGGCTTCGTAGACGTAGCGGGCCAGGGGCTTGTCCTTGTAGCTGAGCTCGAGATACTTGCCCTCCGTGTCGGTCCAGACAAAATCGGCCCGCAGGGCGCTGGGCGCGGCGGCGGTGAGCAGGCTGGCGCAGACGAGGAGTCGCAGGGAAATCATGGAGCTTTGTCAGGTTCAGGGACGCTCCGAAGGCGGAGTCGACGGGGGGGCGGCCTCCTCCTGCCGGGCTAGGTTCATCTCCTTCTTCGAGGGGCGTGGGCGCTGTCGCGCCGGCGTGGGCAGGCCGGTGAGGCGGTCGAATTCGTCCGGGGTGCGCTGGCTTGGGGGGGCGTCGTCGGTCTTCGATTCCCAATCGCTCAGGGCGGCGCGCATGGCCTCGAGGACGGGACGGTAACGTTCGTCGGAGGCGAGGTTGACGAGCTCGTGCGGGTCGAGGCGCAAATCGTAGAGCTCCTCCGCGGGGCGCGGGGCTTGGAAGTGGACCTGCGAGGCGGGTTCCAGGCTGTCCTTTTCCAAGAGCCGGAGCAATTCCACGTAGGTCGCACTGCGCACCACGTCGGCCGGCGGTGTCAGGGGGAGGTCGGGATAGTCGTTGCGGATGTACTTGTAGCGCTCGTTGCGCACCGCCCGGGCACGGTCCTCGTAGTCGTGCCAATTCTTCTCGGCGAAGATGTACTCGCGAATCGGCTTGTCAGGCTGGGCGAAGAGGGGACTGAAGTCGTAACCTTGGAAGGAGATGCCTGGCTTTTCGATCTCGGCAATGGAAAGGATGGTCTTGGCGAGGTCGACGGAGCTGACGAGCCGCGGGGAGATCGAACCTGGAGCGATGTGATTCGGCCAGCGCGCGATCAGCGGCGTGCGGATCCCGCTGTCGTAGAGCGTGGTCTTGTCACGGGGAAAGGGGCGTCCGTTGTCGCTGAGAAAGAGGATCAGGGTCTTCTCTGTGAGTCCCTGGGCATCGAGTTCGCGCAGCACCTCCCCGACATAGCGATCCAAGCGGGTGATTTCGTCGTAGTAGGCCTGGTAGTCCGCCCGGACGGCGGGGGTGTCGGGATGATAGGGGGGCAGGCTGACTTCCTCGGGGCGGGCGCCCTCCTCGAGGATGCCGGATTCATAAGGGCGATGGGGATCGAGGGAGGCCAACCAGAGAAAGAAAGGACGGCCCAAGGGACGCTCGCGGAGCAGGGGGACCCAGTCGGTGCATCCGCTGCGCGCGTCGCCTTCGCTGCTCTCGGCGAAATCGCCCGACTCCGCGGAGGCGTCGGCGGGCAGTTGGAACCCGGATTCGTCCGCCTCGAGGATTTGGTCAAAACGATCGCGCACCTCGTCGCCGAGGTGCCATTTGCCGGCCGCCCCGGTCCAGTAGCCCTTCTCCCGCAACTTTTCCACAAAGGTGACTTGTTCCTTAGGCAGGGGCCAATGGAGTTGCTCGGCGTCCGTTTGGTGCGGATAACGGCCTGTCAACAAGCTGGCGCGGCTGGGGCTGCAGGAGGAGGTCGTGAGAAAGGCTCGCTCGAAGCGCATTCCCTCGTCAGCGAGACGCTGGAGGTTGGGCGTCATGATGGACTCGTGGCCAAAGGGGGAGAGGTCGCTCCATCCCAGGTCGTCCGCGAGGATGAGCACGATGTTGGGGAGATGCTTCAGCGCCTCGAGCTGGCGTCGCTCCTCGAGATCCGGAGCGGGGGGCCCTGCTTCCTCCGCCGCTTTCCGTTGGGCCAGTGCCGGAAGCGCCGCGACGAGCAGCAACAGGGGCAAGAGGAGGCGGTACGGAAACAGCATGGCAGAATGAAGCAGATAGTCCAGACGATGCCAAGTGCGGGGAAGTGGTGGAGGCATCAGGAGGGACGATTTCCTCGCCCAGGAGGTCTCGCGGGGCAGCGGTTGCCTCAGTGGGCAGGCGAGGTTTTCTCCGGGGGCGGTGCGACGGGCCGGAAGCCTCCTCCCAGGGCGAGGTGGAGGTCGACTCGGTTGTCGAGGCGCTCACGACGGGCGGTGAGCCATTGGGAGCGGCTGGCGTAGTGGCGCTGTTGGGCGGCGAGCACCGTGAGAATGTCGCCGGTGCCGAGGCCGAATTCCTCCAGGGCGCGCCGATAGGCTTCCCGCGCCAGTCGCGAGGCTTCGGCGAGGGCATCGACGCGCTTGGTGAGGAGGGCCTCTGCGGCCAGGGCATTCTCCACCTCGGCGAAGGCGGCGAGTGCTGCCTTCTCGAACTCGGCCAGGGCGAGCTGAGTTTCGGCCTCCCGACGGTCCACATTGGCTCGGAGGCGCCCGCCTTGGAAGAGGGGCTGGGCTACGTTGCCGGCGATGCTCCAGATGCTGAAGTCTCCAGAAAGCAGCTTGCTGATGTCCTCACTGGCGCTTCCGAAGCTGCCGGTCAGGCTGATCGCCGGCAGGAGGGCTCGCTTGGCCTCGAGGACGCGTTGGTCGGCGGCGGCCATGCGGCGCTCCGCCGCGGCGAGATCGGGACGGCGATCCAGCAGCGTGGCGGGGAGTCCCCCGGGCACTTTCCCGGGCAAGGGGGGCAGTGCGGCCCCGCGCCCGCGCCGGGCCGCGGGATAGTCCCCCGCGAGGGTTTCGAGGAGGCGGGCAAGGCGGCCAAGCATTTCCTCCCGGGCCGCCAGCTGCTCCCGGGCACTGGCCAGATCCCCCTGCGCGAGGAGCAGTTGAGAGGCCATGTTCTGGCCGTTGCCGTCGAGGCCGCTTTCGAAGCGCTCACGGATGGTGGCTTCCGTTTCGGAGTAGGTGGCGATGGCCGCCTTGGCCAGGGCCAGTTGCTCCTGCGCTTCCGCCAAGGCGAACCAGGTCTTCGCGGCCTGCCCCGCCAAGGACAGCTCAGCCGTGGCCCGATCAAAGGCTGAGGCTTCGAAGTCGGCCAGGGCGGCTCGCTTGGCCGCGCGGATGCGTCCCCAGAGGTCGATCTCCCAGCTGAGGTTGAGGGACAGGCCGAAGCGATTGCTCCGCGAGGAGAGCACGGTGCCGGGCGGGGCCCCGGGCAGGGGAAGCCCGATAAAATTCTGCAGGTCCCGCTGTGCAGAAAAGGCGCCCTGAAGCTGGGGGTAGAGGTCGGCGCCGACGATGCGCGCATTGGCTTCGGCAGTGGCGAGGCGTGCTTGGGCGGCCTTGAGGTCCTGGTTGCGGATCAGGACGCGATCGACGTATTCGCTCAGTTGCGGGGCCGAGAAGCTGGCGATCCAGTCCCGGTCGGCCGTCAGGCTCGGTGTCCAGGAAGCCCCGGCGACCCAGTGGGCAGGAATCTGGACGCTGGACAAGGGGGCTTCACGCGAGGGCTTCGAGGCACAGCCCGAGAGCATGGCCACCATGGCCACCCCGAGTAGGAGGCGCCAGGGCAGGTCAGGGAACTCAATCGGAACCATGGTTCGGACGACGCAACAGTCGAACGAATCGGTCCATGGCCTGCTTCCAGTTCGCAAGCAAAGAATGCGCAAGCGGTCGCTTTCCTCTCAGGGGCGGACCGTTTCCACGTCGGGAGGCTCGATGTTCATGATCTTGTCATGAATCTTGAGGATCTCCTTCGACTTGGAGAAGAAGTCATCCACCTCCGCGGCGGAGGCTTCGTTGGAATCGACGATGCGCTGGAGCTGGGTGAGGTACTGGTTCAGGTCGAGCGAGATTTTCGCCATTTGCTTTTGGGCGCTCGCATAGGCGTTGGCCACGGTGCTGCGGGCTTCCACCAGGGCCGAACGCCGCCCTTGGTTGGCCACGTAGGCGTCGCGCTCCTCTTTGAACTCCTTGTTCTTGAAGAGGCGGCGGCCGAGGGGGGCGGTTTCGCGCGGATCGGGCTGGTCCGCGGGGATGGCGGCCAACTGGCGGGTGAAGTAGCGATCCAGTTCTCGGAATTCATTCAGCGGCTTGCCGTATTGTTGATGGAGGAAGGCGAGCCCATTGATCACACCGACGAGTTTGGCCGCCTCATCCCGGTTGATCTTTTGCCCAGAGCGCAGGCGATTCTCGATGTCTCCGATGTAGGCCAGGGTGGAGCGGCTGTCGTAGACGATTTCATTCATCTGCGCGTAGGTCCGCTGCAGCTGTTCCATGTGCTCCTTCTTGAGGGTTTCCACCTGGCTGGTCCACTCCTGCTTGATCCGCTCGGTTTCGGTCTGCTTGTCGGCGAGGAGCGAGGAAAGCTCTGAATTCTTGTTCTCCAGCTCACTGAGGCGGCCGGTCAGGTTCCGGAGCTGGTTTTCGAGGTCCAGGGCATTGGACTGTTCCTCGCTCCAGAGCTTGCCGAGGAACCCGGCCCCGGCGACGGCGGCCAGGAGGAGAATCGTCAGCAGGACAATGACCACCGTCTTGCCGGTGCTTTTGCCTGAACTGTAGCCATAGGCTTCGAGGACCTTGTCGGGATCGTAGTCGTTGCTCATGCTGTCGATATTCTCCGAGGAAAAGGATAGTTCTGATTCCCCATATTGCGAGGAAGGGAGGAGACTCTTTTGGGCTGTTCCAGGTTCGCGCGTGTCATTCTGCCCAGACGGGGCGGGAAGCCCAGGTCCTCGGGCGGTCACATCGGGCGAGCGGAACGAAGAGAATACGACCCAAAAGAAGCGGGTCTTTCATCCTTGCCGGAAACGCGAGAGCGTCTCGGGCATCGATGAAAGACCCCGCGAGTGAAGTCGAGCCTGGGGGAGCCATTTGGGGTCGCTCCCGCCCCCGGGTTAAGCCCAGGCTTGGCGCAGCAGTCGGAGGAAGTTGCCGTGGAAGATGTCAGCCACGTCTTCGTCCGAATAACCCCGTCCCTTGAGGATGCCTTCGAGACTTTGCAGGTCGGCGATGGTGTCGAGGTCGAGGGGGCTTTGCTCCTTGCCGAAGCCGCCGTCGAGGTCGCTGCCGATGCCGACGTGCTTGGCATTGCCGGCCAGCTGGCAGATGTGGTCGATGTGGTCGCCGATGTGGGCAATGGTGACTCCGGCCTCTTCCGGCGTGGTGGTGCCGCGAACCCAGCCGGGCACCATCATCCAGGCATCGTAGACGGAGCCCAGCACCGCGCCGCGTTCGATGAGCAACTTGATCTGCTCGTCGCTGAATTGGCGGGGATCGTTCACCAGCGCGCGGCAGTTCGAGTGGCTCGCCCAAACCGTGCCATTGTAGATGTCGAGAGCCTCAAAGAAGCAGTCGTCGCTGAGGTGGGTGACGTCGAGGATGATGCCGAGCTCATCCATCTTCTTGATCAACTCGGCGCCGCCGGGGCGAAGGCCGCCAACCTGGTCGTGGCCCATGCTGTAGCGACCGATGCCGTAATGGGAGGGACCGATGGCGCGCAGACCGTATTCCCAAGCGGTTTCGAGATAGTCGAGATTGACGATGGAATCGGCGCCTTCGAGGCTCAGGACGTAGCCGACTGGAGCCTTGGCGGCCGCTGCAGCGACGGGATCCTTCCAGAGTTCCAAGTGGGCGTCGAGCTCCTCCAGGTTCCGGATCTGGGCCATTTCCCCCAGGTCGCAAAGGGCTTCGTAGTAGTGCCGTTGGCCTTGGGTCATACCCCAGGCTTGGGCCGGGGACTCCCAACAGGCCACGGGGCCCTGGGGCTTCATGCAGCCGCCGATCTGGGTGGCGACGCAGAGGCCGATTCCGCCCTGGCGCATTTCGTGCAGGCTGACGGTGTTGACTCCGCGGCCTTTCATGTCCGTCTTTCCAGCCTCCAGGGCTCGCATCTCGGCAACGGGAAGGGTAATGTCGCGGTTCCATTCCAGAGCGTTGAGGCTCAAATCGAGATGGACGTCAAAAATCAAATTCATGGTATGAAGGCTGGAAATCAGGTTGGATAAAAGCCAGAATGGTGGACTGACATGGACAGGATGAAAGCGACCCTTCGGCTGACACTGGCTCTATCATTGTTTCCCCTCTTTGGCAACGGGCAGGATGGCGCGGTGTCGACCACTCCTCCTCCGGAGGGCTGGGGTGTGCATGGCAACCTGGCCTGGAGCCAGGCCCAGCGCGAGGCGGAGCGGAGCCAGGCGGCCAATGCAGCCAGGCAGAAGAAGGCGCTGATGGAGGCCATGGCCTCCTATCGGCAGAAATCCGAGCCCATCACCACCGCTGATCAATATCTCGCCGCGCACCAACCGGTCGCGCCGCCGCGGGAGTCGGCCCCTTCGCCAGTGCGACGGGATGTCTATGTGCCCCAATTTGAAAACGTGGCCCCTGATAACGTCTCTCCCCGCGCGAACCGTGCGGAAGCCACTTCGGCCGCGGCTGCCGCCCTTCCAGTGCCGGAATCCTCGGAAAAGCGCGGGCTTTTCAGCTGGATGAGGGGGAAAAAGCCGGAGACCCCGGCCGTCAGCCAGCCCTTGCCACCGGCGGCCGCCTATCCAGAACCCAGTGCCGCGGGGGTGGCGCCGACGGCGGCGCCCGTCAATCCGTCCGCGGTGGCGGCGGCGACCCAAGGGAAGGCGGCGGACAAACCCTCCCTGTTCGGGCGGCTCTTTGCAAAGGAGGCAAAGGAGGCCGCCCCGGTCGAGGCCGCCCCAACGCCCGCTTCGCCCCCTCCCTCACCTGAATCGCCGGCGACGGAAGTCCCCAGTGGGGCGCCCTTGCCTCCCGGGGTGTCTTCTGGAAACTGATTCGAGGCTTTCGAGACTTCGATCGGGAGGACGGGGACAAGTAACCACCGGGTCACGACAGGGCCCGAAGCGGTGTGTGGAGAGGGCCCGCCGCGCGGCGAGCGCGACGAGCGATCCGCAGGATCCTCAGATCCCGATGCGGCGGTCCCGGGCGGCGATGCGCCAGGCTTCCCCGGTGACCGCTCCCTGGCGCACGAGCAGCGCCTCCTGGTGCAGGGCGACAGTGGGACAGACGTGCTTGGGAATCCCCACCAGCTCGGTCCCCACCGGCGTGGCGCCGGGATCGGCGACGCGAAGGACGAGGTGCTCCTCGCTTTGGGAGACGAATTCGGCGTCAGGCAGGGCCGGGAAATGGACGCGGCGGGGCAGCGGATTCTCTGCGGCCACGGCCTTGTGTCCGAGATCGACACAGATGAGGTCGGTCCCGGGATGGCTGACGACGCGCGTCAGGAGAAAGGCGGCTGCCTCGAAGGGAAGGTCGCTGTAGCTGGGCCCATAACCACAATCCCAAAGCACGGTGGTTCCGGGGGAACACTGCCGGGGGCGACTATCGCTCGCGCAGCGGGCCGCGTGCAGGCCGAAGGTGGGGGAACCACCGGAGACCAGCAGGGGCACGGGAGCGACCTCCGCTTCGATGGCGGCGAGGGTCTCGTCCACCAGGGTCATGGCGGCATCGAACTGCTCGCGACGGGCCTCGAGGGGGACGTCGTGGATGTGACCGTCGTAGGCGTGCAGGCCGGCAAAATGGACGGAGGGCTCGGCGAGGAGGGCCTTGGCAAGGGACACGGCCTTGGCGCCGGGAGCCACGCCGGTGCGATGCATGCCGCAGTCGAGATCGATGAAGAGATTCACCGGGGCCCGTCCCGAGCGGACAAAGCCCGGCAAGGCCGCCTCATTGTCGATGAGGGTGGAGAAGGTGGTGTCCGGGTAGGCGTCGACCAGGCGGAGGAAGCGCTCCGCATTGGCCCCGACCATCGGATAGGAGAGGAGCACGTCGGGAATGCCGGCTTGGGCGGAGAGTTCCGCCTCGGCGATGGTGGCGCACTTGACCTGGCGGATGCCGAGGGCCAGCTGGCGATCCAGAATCTCGCGGCACTTGTGCGTCTTGATGTGCGGACGGAGGCGCGATGCGTCCCCATCGACCATTTTCAGCATGAGCTGGAGATTCCGCTCGATCGCGTCGACATCGAAGAGCAGGGCCGGCGAGGGAACCGTGTTGAGCTGGGCGAAGGTGGCCATGGGGTCAGTTTTTCAGCTCGATAATGATTTCGATTTCCACGGGGATGTTCCCGGGAAGGGTGTTGGCGGCGAGGGCGCTGCGCGCGCCAATGCCGGCCTCGGGGCCAAAGATCTGCCCGAAAAGCTCGGAGAAGCCGTTCACCACGAGGGGCTGCTGGGTGAAGTCATTGGTGCAATTGACCAGGGCCAGGGTCTTGATCAGGCGGGACACCTGGTCCAGCGAGCCGAGCTCCCGTTTGATCGTGGCCAGAAGGGACAGGCCCGTATGGCGGGCGGCGATCTGGGCCTCCTCGAGCGTCAGGTCGGCGCCGACCCGTCCGGTCTGATAGGTTTCCCCATCCAGGCAGGGGCCGTGGCCGGAGAGCCAGGCGAGGTTGCCGACGCGGACGAGAGGTTGATAGACTCCGCCGGGCTTAGGCGGGGGAGGTAGGACGATGCCAAGTTCAGCAAGTCGGGCTTCAGCGCTCATGGGAAATGAAGAGTTCGAGTTCGAATGGATCAGAGGCACTACACCAGTACCAGCCCGTCGGTCAACACGGGTTTGTGAGGGAGGGATTGCCAGGCCTGGACAAATCGGGTTTCGCTGTCCGCGAAGAGGGGTGAGACCTCGAAGGCGAGCCCGGGCCGTCCGGTTTCGTCCGTTTCCACGGCCAGGCCTGCGGCCTTGGCCCAGCGGGCGAAGAGGCGCAGCTGGTCGTCGCGGCAGGTTTGGGGCGAGTCGGGCCCCTCGGCGTTCTTCACAGGAGAGAACTCGACCGCCCTCTCGCTCTCCACGATGAGGGGGTTCCGGGCAAATCGCAGCGCGTCGAAGACGAACATTTCGAACTTGTAGCCGTTCGGTTCGCCGGGCTCGTGCAGGACGCCCGCCTCGTCCAGGTAGGGGATCTTTTTGTGGGCGAGGTGGAAGGGGAGCGCTTCTTGTTCGCCCCCCTGGCCCAGCCGCGCCACAAAGTCCCGGTCGAAAAGGTGGACGGCGATGTTGGCGGCGGCAAAGCGGAGGCGCCCGTCCGGCAGGGTGGCCGTGGCCAGCTCGGCGGGCAGGTCGCTGTACTCCACGACCCGGAGTTGGCCCTGACGTTGGCAGAATATCCCGACCTTCTCCTCGGGGTAGGCCTTGGGCACCATCTTGGAAGAAAACTCGGATTCGCGCAGAAGGTGAAAGCCGATGAAGGCCGGATCGAGGCAGTTCACCAGGGGGTTGTCGACCTGGAAGTAGCTGATCGTGTCGATGCCCTCGGCCTCCATGGCGGCGATGGCGCCGGAGCGGACAAGGGCCCGAAGGGATCCTCCGTGGCCGTCCGGGCTGAGCGCGATGTGGCTCTGGTCCGAGAGCAAGATGCGGCCTTGGGCATCGATCGCCGGCATGCATCCCTGGGTGATGAAATGAACGCGCTCCCGATCGAGGCCAAAGTAGTCCTGCGCCTCGAAGAAGGCGAGGGTTTCCTCGTGGTTGATCACGGAGGTCATCAGATACCAGGGCACAGCACGCCCGTAGATCCGCGAGGCGAGGAGCAGCTTTTCGGCAAAGATCTGGAAAAGCGATTTCCTCAGGACGGGGCTCACCCCAAAGCTTCCCTTGGGCCCATCGAATCCGAGCCGGGTTCCCTGTCCGCCGGCTACGGTGAAGGCGGCGACGCGTCCACTGCGGAGGGCGGCTTCCCCCTTGAGGAAGGCCTCCCGCCATTGGCTGGGATGGGCCGAGTCCTCATGGCCGGGCAGGGGAATGTAATCTGCAGGTTCCAGTTCCTCGTTGGGCGCCGCTGCCGCGGCTCCCTCGCCGAGAACTAGGGAGCGGTAAAGCTTGTCCAGTTCGTCGAGGTCGAGGCTGGCGGCCTGCCCCAGGAGGTCCTCTTGTTCGGGGGGGCTCAGCTTGTCAAAATGGGCGAAGACGTGGCCCTGTCCTCGGTCGGCAAAGTGTTGGCGGAGGTCGGTCATGGTCGGGGGGAAGGGAGCAGCGCGTCCTCTGCGCCCTCTAGGGAGAGCGGCGGCTCATTGGGTGTGTTCATCCCGGGTGAAGAGCCGGGTCCACCACTTTTTTTGTTCCCCATGTACTGCGGGGATAAAGCGTTTGAGAAAGCGATCCTCGGCCTCGATGTCGCCGATGAGGAAGATGCGCCCATTCTCGGGCAAGCGATAGTCGGGCGGGGGGTTGTCCACCCGTTCGTGATCCGTCTCCACGGCGATGATGCTGCAACCGGTGAGGGCGCGGACATCCAGATCGGAGAGGAGGCGTCCGGCCATGGAAGGCGGGATGGGGGTGGGGAAGATGTTGACCCCCTCCGCGAGGAGCAGGTGGTCCGAACCCCTCAGGACATTGAGGACCGTATTCGAACCCATGGCAGCGAAGGAGAGCACGAGATCGGCTCCCGCGCGATGCAGGGTGGCGACGTTCCGGTCGAGGTTGGAGCGTGCCAGGATTTGGAAACTGCTGCGGAGCCGCCGGAAAAAAATGGTGAGGGCCACGTTGGTGTCATCGTCGTGGGTGGTGATGATCAGCGAACTCGCCTCCCGCGCGGAGGCCTGCTTGAGCACCTCCATTTCGGTGGCGTCGCCGATGATCGCCTCGGGAATTTGGCGGACGCGATCCGGATTGCGCTCGATGAGGGAGACGGTGCAGAGACCGAGCTCCTTGAGGGCGCGATAGGTGGCCCTGCCCACGCGCCCGCCTCCGATGACGATGATGTGAGGCTTGCTCTGTGAGGGCGTGGAGAAGACGCGATCAAAGGCCTCCAGTTGTTGCTTGGTGCCGGCCAGAATCAAGAGGGTGTTTTCGGTGATGACCAGGTCCGGGCTGGCGAGCTCGACGGCGCCGCGGTTCCACGTGCCGATGACGTTGACCCCCGTGCGAGAGCGGATCTGACTGTTGCGCAGGGTCTGGCCGACCAGAGTCGTCCCAGCCGCCGAGGCCTCGGCAATGTGGAGGCCGCCCAGACTGCCAATGAGATGCGGATGAGAGTCGCGCAGGCTGATGCGGCGGGCCAGGGCCGTGCCCATCATTTCCTCGAGGCGCAGCACCAGGGTGGCGCCAGCCAGTTCCAGCACATCGCGCGAGGCAGAGGAATTGGCGGAGGCGACGATGGGCAGGCGAGGGGCCAGCTCGCGCGCGGTGAAGGTCACGTTGGCGTTGACCATGTCGGTCCGCGTGGTGACGAGTAGGGCCGCCTGATCGATGCGCATGCGCCGGTAGGTATCCGGATCGTCCAGATCGCCCACCGCTGAACGAATCCCTCGATCATCCAAGTCGATGGCTTCGGCAGGACTGGAGCAGAGCACCACATAGGGATGCCCATGCTTGTCGAGCATGGGGATCAGCGCCGAGGCCAGGGCGTCGTAATGGGTCAGGATCACGTGTTGCTTCCAGCTCGGAGGCAGCTCTCGGGGGGCTCGGGCGGCGGCTTGAGCCCGCATCCAGGGGGCATAGAAAAACTCAATGAAGGTGAAGGGCAGCAGCACGAGCATGTAGACGACGCCGGTGACGAGGACCACGACGGAAAAGAGACGGCCCAGGTCGCTCTCGAAGGTGATGTCACCAAAGCCGAGGGTGCTCATGACCGTGAGCGTCCAGTAGAGCCCCGTGAGCCAGGAATGCTCCTGGCCCTCCCGCATCATGATCACGTGAAAGATCCCGCTGAAGAGGCTGACCAGGACCAGCAGAATCGCGAGGAGGCGCAGCAGGGAGCGCAAGTTGCTGCGGCCCGCGCGATCTTGAAGAAGGGCGGAGAACAGGGGGATGAGACCTTTCATGGCTCGGTCAGGGGTGGGCGGAGGACGTGCGGCCAGGGCGAGTCCGGCCTCCGTGAGACTCAGGCTTTCCCGAGTTCGCGAGAGCGGTCCGCCGCCGCAGCGAGCGCCCCACGCACCGTATCCTCAAATCCGCGGCTGCGGAAGTATTCCAAGGCAGCAAAAGTGGTTCCGTTGGGACTGGTGACGTTTTCTCGCAAGGTCGCCGGGGATTCACCCGTGACCTGCACCAGTTCGGCGGCTCCCGCCACCGTGTGCACGGCCAAGTCCCGGGCGAGTTCCGGGGAAAGGCCCTGGGCGACGCCTTCGGCGACCATGGCCTCGATCATGAGAAAGAGATAGGCGGGCCCGCTGCCACTGAGGGCGGTCACGGCATCGAGCTGGTTTTCCTCGACGCGGCAGACATAGCCGACGGCTCCGAGCAGGGATTCGGTCAGGGCTGCGTCGGCCTCCGTGGCGGTGCCGCCCAGGGCGTAAGCCGAGGCGCCTCGGCCAACCAGGGCCGGGGTATTGGGCATGACGCGAACGACCCGATGACGCTGACCCGTGGCCGACTCGATCGCTTCGAGACGGATGCCCGCCGCGATGGAAATGAGGAGTCGGTCGCGGGATTCTCCCAGTTGGGCCAACATCTCGTTGAAGCCCTGGGGCTTGGTGCAGAGAAGGACCACGTCGGAACCTGAGACGATGGCGGCGTTGTCCGTGGCTTCCCGGACCCCCAGCTCGTGGACGAGGGAGGCGACGGCCGCCGGATAACTGTCGTAAACGAGGACATCCTCCGGACGGCAAATTCCAGCACCGAGAATGCCGCCGACGAGGGCGCGGCCCATTTTGCCGCAACCGATGACACCAAGCTTCATGGGATATCGGTAGACCGTTTTCGCCAGAGTGACAGGGGAAAAATTCCGTTGCGGGAATTGGTCGGACACGGCTAGGTTGGCCGGAGATTGATCTGTATGTCCGCCCGTGCTTTCCAGAGCGCTTCCGCCAGCGTCCGCGTTACTGCGGACGAATTTGTTGCGGCCTATCGGGGGATGCTCGTCGCCCGCGTTTTCGAGGACAAGGTCTCGGCCCTGTATCGCGCTGGCAAGATTGTCGGCGGGGTCTACATCGGTCGCGGGCAGGAGGCCTTCAGCTACGCCCTCGGCGGCCAGCTCGATCGTCGTCTCGGCGATGTCTTTGCCGGCTTGATTCGAGATCAGGCTGGCCGCTCCGCCTTTGGCGAGCCGCTTCTGGATGCGGCCCTGACTTATCTGGGCAAGGTGAGCGGCCCCATGCGCGGCCGCGACGGCAACATTCACCGCGGACGACCCCGTCTCGGCATGCCCGCCATGATCAGCCACCTCGGCTCCTCGGTGTCCGTGATCAATGGGATGCTCATGGCCAAGCGATTCCGCGGCGAGACCGGAGCGGTCGGCGGGGTCACGGCTGGGGATGGGGCGACCTCCACGGGCGCCTTCCACGAGGGACTCAACCAGGCCGCGGTGGAGCGCTTGCCCCTGGTGGTTGCCGTGGCCGACAACCAGTTTGCCTATTCCACGCCGACGCATCGCCAATACGCCTGCGAGGACCTCGTCGAGCGAGCGGCGGGTTACGGGATCACTGGATATTCGATTGACGCCACGGACCTGACGAGCTGTTTGGAAACCTTCCGCACGGCCATTGCCCGAGCCCGGGCCGGCGAGGGGCCTCAATTGGTCGTGGGCAAACTGCTGCGGCTCTCCGGTCATGGCGAGCACGACGACGCCAGCTACGTGCCCGACGAAGCCAGGGCCGGACGCTATGGACGCGATTGCCTAGTCCTGGCACGCGAGCGTCTGATTGCCGAATCCTATTGCCGCCAGGACGAATTGGAGCGCCTGGAAGAGGAGGTTCAGGAGTTCGTGGAGGAAACCTTTGCCCGGGCCCAGGCGGAGGAACCGCCCAGCCCACTGCAGGATGATTGGCGAGCCTTGGCCACGGCCAGTCTGATCGAGGAAGGGTGATTCTGGGGCTCCCCCAGAGCGGACGCCCCGTGGCGGAGCCTCCCTTTCGAGCGGTCGCCGGATCTGACCATTTCTCCCTTGCCTGCCCCTCATTTGCGATGCATGGCTGAAGCCGTGATCTCTCTCTCCGAGCTGGGACCAGGGCCTCTCTCCCTGAGCCAATTCGCCTCCGAGTTTTTCGGCAAGGGCGGGGCGCTCTCACGCTTGGCTGACTACGAGTACCGTCCCGAGCAGCAGCGCATGGCCGTGGCCGTGGCTCAAGCCCTGGAGGAGGAACGTCCCTTGGTGGTCGAGGCCGGCACGGGGGTGGGCAAATCCCTGGCCTATCTGGCTCCCGCTGTGCGCAAGGCGCTCGACGAGGGGCGCAAGGCCATCATTTCGACGCACACCATCAACCTGCAGGAACAATTGGTGAACAAGGACCTGCCTCTCCTGCAATCTGTCCTCGGCGAGCCTTTCCGGGCCCTGCTCCTGAAGGGGCGGCGCAATTATCTCTGTCCGCTGCGCCTCCAGATAGCCATGTCCGGTGGCCCCGAGCTCTTCACCACTTCCGAGATGGAGGAACTGAAGGCGATCTGGAACTGGGCGGAAACGACCCAGGACGGCACGCTCAGCGATCTCGATTTTGCCCCCTCGCCCCGTGTGTGGTCCCAGGTCTGCAGCGAGAGCCACGCCTGCACGCCGAAACGCTGTGCCGGCACGGGACGCTGTTTCTATCAGGAAGCGCGGAAGCAGATCGCGGAGGCGAACCTGCTCGTCGTCAATCACACGCTCTTCTTCACCCTCCTGAACGGACAGAGCGAGTTCAATGAAAGCGGAGAGGGCTTTCTCTTCGCCAAGGACTTTCTCATTTTCGACGAGGCCCACACCCTTGAACAAGTGGCCGCGCGACAGCTCGGCCTGTCCATCTCCCATTCCGGCATGCGCTTTGACTTGCAGCGCTTGTTCAATCCCAAGAACAAAAAAGGGCTTTTTCAACTGACGGGTGATACCGAGGGGCGCCGTCGCACCAGCCTCCTGCTCGATGAATTGGACGCCTTCTTCGAGGATGTGGAACAGCATTGCCGCTGGGGAGACTATGGGCGGGAATATCGGGTGCGCGAACCCGAGTTCGTCGAGGACACCCTCGGGGCCGGGCTGATCGAGCTGAGTCGCCGGGCGCGGGCCATTGCGGATCTCGCCGACGAGACGACCAAGGCGGAACTGGGGGAATTGGCCCGTCGCCTCGCCGACTGTCGTGCCGCCCTGGCCACCTTTCTGGACCAGCGCGACGAGGGCTTTGTCTACTGGGTCGAGAAAGGCGAGCGGGAATCTCTCTCCCTCAATGCCGCCCCCATCGACGTGGCGGAGCTGCTGCGCCCCGTCTTCTTCGACCGTCATCGCCCCTGCATTTTCACCAGCGCGACTCTGGGAATGGGCGAGCGCGATCTCGGCTATTTTCGCCGGCGCGTCGGGGCGGGCGAGGTCGAGGCCATGCAGATCGGCAGCCCCTTCGACTACGCCCAGCAGATGAAAATCCACCTGGTTCGCCGCATGCCGGAACCGGGCAGCCGAGACTACGAAGCCGCCCTGGCGCGTTGGATTCGACACTTTGTCAGGAAATCCGGCGGGCGGGCCTTCGTGCTGTTCACCAGCTACAAGCTCCTTCAGCGTCTTGCGGAGGAGCTCGACGACTTCTTTCGCACCGAGGGCATCCGGCTGCTGGTCCAGGGAGGAGGCAGCTCGAGGGGGCAGTTGATCGAGACCTTTAAGGAGGACGAGACCAGTGTCCTTTTTGGCACGGACAGCTTCTGGACGGGCGTGGACGTGCCGGGAAAGGCCCTGTCCAACGTGATCATCACGCGCCTGCCCTTTGCGGTGCCGGATCACCCCCTAACCCAGGCGCGCCTGGAGTGGATCGAGGAGCGCGGCGGCAACTCCTTCATGGAATACAGCGTCCCTGAAGCAGTTCTCAAGCTGCGCCAGGGCGTCGGACGCCTCATTCGCAGTGCCGAGGACCGCGGTCTGGTGGTCATTCTGGACAACCGCATCCTCAGCAAGCGCTATGGGAAAATCTTCCTCGAGGCGATGCCGGAGGCCCCGGTCCACATCGAGGAAGACTAGATGGGAAAGCCAGGGGCCGCCACCGTGGGGCCCTGGAGGCAAGTCCGAGGGCGCGGCTTAGGGTGTCGCTTAGGGGGCGGCCGGATGGAGCTGGGCGATTTCAGCCTCGCTCAAGGCGCGATCGAAGACCGCGATTTCATCGAGCCTTCCCTCGAAGTTGCCTTGTCCACTGCAGCTGCCCCCGAAGAAGAAGCTGTCGGGATTGGAGGCGGCCGCGGGAATCGCGAGGGCCTCGCCGAGGGCTTGCCCGTCGAGATAGACGCGGATGTGGTCACCGCTGCGCACCAGCGCAAGGTGATGCCAAGTCCAGCGGGCGATCTTGGCGGAGCCCAAAGGCAGAACCTGCTCCTTCCCGCCGGAGCTCAGCACGAGTTGGCGCGTGCCTGCCGTCTCCTCGCGCAAGCCGAGGTGATCTCCCACCTGATGGGAGCCGAAGTTGCTGCCGCGAGAGAGAAGCCATTCCGTTTCCGAGAGAAGTCCGTCCGCCGAGCCACTCCAGAACCACAGAGAAACGCTGTAGTCTTTCCCGTCCAAACCAGCGAGACGGGCACTGATCCGGTCGCCGGCCAGATGGACACTGCGATTGAGCCCACCCTTGGCAAAGGCGGCGTCCCGGGGACCGGGCAGGTAATAAAGGACGCGGGCCTCGTAAAGGGCGTCCGTCCCGTGGGGGGACGCGTCGAGCGCGCGAGGGCCAGCAAATTCATCAAGTCGCCAGTAGGCCCGGGGCTTCAACTGCAGGGCCTGGGCGACGGCCGGGCCGGCATCGGGACGACGGTCGACTCGAGGACGGGCGCTGACTTGCTCAAGCAGCTGAATGGCGGCCTCGGTGATTTTGGGTTCGGCCTGAGGCTCCAGACCGGCGGATCGGGCGGGCCAGGTGTTGTAGCCGCCGAGGAGGTGCTGCTCCGGAGGGGGAATGTAGCCGTCGCCGCCGTTGGCCAGCTCGATGACCATGGTGTGCTGCAGCGGGCTGGCCGCCTTGATTTTCAGTCCGGTGAGGGCGTAGGTTTCCGTCGGCGTGGAAGCGATGGCGATGTTCTCGCCCAGGCGGATGCCCTGCACGACGACTTCCGTCTGTTTCTTCTCATCGAGCAGAACCTGTTCGCGGGCGTAGACCTCGGGCAAGGTCTTCACGAGGCGGTCGCCGACTTCGCCCATGATTCGCTGGGCCCATTCCAGGCGCTGCTTGTCCGGAACGCGATAACTCAGCGTCATGCGCGTCTCCGCCATGGCGATGGATTCCGGGCGCTCGTAGGAGATGCCCTCGATGGCTTTCAGGGCGAGGTCGACCATGGCCGAGGCATAGCCTTCGATGCCAAGTTCATCCTCTCCGCGCTTGGGGGATTTTTCGTAGTCGTGACGCCAAATGTCACCGCTGCAGCCGTGCGACATCATGGCGACAAAGCCGCTCTTTTCCGGGTCGAGTTTGGCCTGAAGACCATTGGAGAAAAGCCCGTAGTAGTCGGCGCTGATGTCCTTGTCTCCATAGTAGTGCATGGAAAAGTTGGCCAGCAGGGCGAGGGGTTTGCCCTCGGCGGTCTGCACGGACAGGAGGGAAAGGATGGGGTCCTCGGGGCCGCTCGGACCAGTGACGTGATCCCAGTTGGCGGCGGCGTGCATGTTGGCCCGCACGGTGAGGTTGCCAAAGGGATCCTCCTTCATGTGCTTGGGATGCAACACCCAACGGCGCAGGGCGGTGAAATCGCCGGCGTCGATCTCTCCCCAGCCGATGCGGGCCGGTTGGAGCTTCTGCAGGGGGGCGAGAACGGCCTCGACGAGTTTTTTGGTCAGGAAGAGGGAATAGGCGGGATCGGCGTCGGTGCCTAGACAGCCCATGCTCGAGGGGGCCGTGTGGGTGTGAGTGGCCGAGATGAGGATGCGTTCCCGGGGAATGCCGGCCTTTTCCGCGGCGATCGTCTTGGCTTCGTCGAGAAGGTCACGGGACATCATGCAGCTGTCGACCACGACGATGACGAGCTTTTCCTTGCCGTCGGAAAACGCCACCGCCCGGGCGCTCACCGGGGTGTTCACCTTGTCGACGCTGCGGCTCGTCATGCCGCCGTTGATCAGCACGGGGAGCTGCTTGGGGGTGACGTCCACGATGGCCGCCCCCGCCATAAATTCGGCCTTGGCCGCGGGAATGGAGAAGAGAACAAGGGCAAGAAGGAGGTTCCTCAGCATGCCGCGAAGGTAGGCGAGGAAAGTCCCCCACGGCAAGTCGGAGTGAGGCGCGTTGGCGTGATATGGCCTGGCCGATGGGCGGTCCCTCAGAGCCAGCCCTTGCGCTTGAAGAACCAGTAGGGCAGCATCGCCGAGAGGATCATCAGGCCGATGGCATAGGGATAGCCGAAGGGCCAGTCCAGCTCGGGCATGAGCTTGAAGTTCATGCCGTAGACCGAGGCCACGAGGGTGGGGGGCAGGAAGACGACGGCGGCCACGGAGAAGATCTTGATGATGCCGTTCTGCTCGATGCCGATCATGCCCAGGGTGGCGTCGAGCAGCAGGGTGATCTTGCCCGAGAGAAAGTTCGCGTGATCCCCGATGGAGTGAAGGTCTCGGGTGATGGTCTTGATCCGGTTGCGCTGTTCCTCAGTTCCTTCGCGACGCACCAAATGCTGAGTGTAGAAGCCGATGGCCCGGTCAAGGGTCATGAGGCTGTCGCGGATGTCGGAGATGAGGTCCCCGGTACGCCCGATAGTCTCGAGATAGTCGCGGTAATGGTTGGGACGCCCGGCATGGGATTCCGCCGATTGAAAAATCCCCTTGGAAACCGGGGTCACGGTGCGGCCCGCCCGTTCGATGATGTCCGCAAGTCGATCGACAAGGGTTTCCAACAGGCCGAGGAAGACGGTATCGCCGCCATCGCCAGCGAGGGGCGCCCGCGTCGCCCGGGAGGCGAAAAGGCCGAATGAGCGGGGATCGTGGTGACGTATGGTGACGAGTCGGTTGGCAATGAGGATGAAGGTCACCGGACCCATCGTGGAATGCCCGTCCTCGGTGGTCGAGGGCAACTGGGCGGTCATGAAGATGCCTCCGTCCTCCTCGTAGAGTCGGCTGGAAATCTCAATCTCTTCCATCTCCTCCCGGGTGGGGAACTCGATGCCCAGGAGACTTTCCAGCTCCGACTCTTCCTGACAGGTCGGCGAGATCAAGTCTATCCATGAGGCGGCGGCGTAATCCGTCGTTTCGCGAAGGCGTCCGTTGCGGAGGAGGTAGGCCGTTCTCATGGGATGGGGGAGGCTTAGTCGATCAGACAGGCGGAGCCCTCGACCGCCACCCAGGCGAGCAGGGCGGAGCCCAAGGCCAGGCGGTACCAGGCAAATCCGTTGAAGGTATGGCTTTGAACGTAGTGAATCAGCCAGCGGACGACGACGAAGGCCGACAGGGCCGAGACCAGGGTGCCGAGAGCAACCAGGCCCCAGTGTTCATTGGCGGCCTCGCCGCTCTGCCAGGAGGAAAAGATCTGCAATCCCCCCGCCGCGAGCAAGGTCGGCACGCCGACGAGGAAGGAAAATTCCGTCGCGGCAGGACGCGCCGCGCCCAAAACCATGGCAATCATGATGCTGGCGCCCGAACGGGAGGTGCCCGGGAAGACGGCGGCCAGCAGCTGGGCCAGGGCCACGGCCACCACCACGGACCAGGCGATGCGGTCCTCGCCCTGGTGGTTCTTGCGCCAGGCCTCGACGCCGAAAATGACAAAGGCCCCGATGAAGGTGGCCCAGGCCACCGGGGCAATGTCTTCCGGAAGGGCGATATCGAGGGCCTTCAGTCCGAGCCCGCCGACGCCCGTCAGACCGAAGGCCACGGCGAGCTTGCTGAGGTAGTCGCGCGTTTCCGGATCCCTCCAGCCGGTCGCCAGACCTTTGACTCGATCGGCAAAGACGGCCATTACGGCGAGAACGGCTCCGCTTTGAATGACCACGGAGAAGAGGTCCGACTGGCGAGGCAGCCAGCCGAGGTTCTGCGGGATGAGAAGGTGTCCCGTGGAGGAAATGGGTAAGAACTCCGTAATCCCCTCGATCAGACCGAGGAGAACAATGGAGATCCAGGTCGGGAGGGCGTCCATGAGTGAGGGGTGCCTTCCTTCGCTGACAAGGCTGGAAAAATCAATTGTTTTGGCGATGGAACGGCCCCGGAGGAAGCGAGAATTTGGGTCGAGCTCGGTCCTGGCCAGACGCGCAATCGGCCAGATGAGGAAACCCCATTAGGGCTGCCTGGGGCTTTCCGGCTCAGGCCACTGGAGGTGGCGGTGCAGGAAGGCGTAGCTGCCGACCCCGTGGATGGCGTGAGGTCCCGGGAACCACTCGATCGCGCAGCGATCCGCCAGGTTGAGCTTGGCGGCGTAGAGATGGCGCACCTTGGCGAATTCGAAGGCGACCTGCTCATCCGGGGCGACGCCGTCAAAGTGACCGCGCTCCACCATGAAGGGGCGCGGACAGATCAGGGCAGCCATCTCGGCATAGTTGAAGCTCCCCCCGAGGTTCCATTCAAAGATCTCGTATTCCCCCTTGTTGGCGTAGCTGTAGCGCAGGGATTCGGGGTCGGTGGCGGCGTTTTTCCAGACCCATTCATTGAAATCTCCCGAACAGATCGAAAGGCAGTAGCGCTCCACCAGCGGGGGGATGCGCATGGCGGATTTTCCGCCATAGCTGAGTCCGTAAAAGGCGATCCTATCCGCATCCACCCAAGACTGGGAGGCGAGCCAATCGGTGATCTGGCGATGCTGAGGGACGATGAGGGAAAAGAGCGTTCGTCCGATGGACTGGGCCTTGAACTGCTGCATCCGGAAGAGGTCGAAATACTTGTATCCGTTCTGCGGGGCAAAGGTGATGAAGCCCCGTTCTGCCAGGCGGGTGGCAAAGGCCTGGTAGGCGCGGTGCTTCTGCTCGCCGAGGAGATCCTGAGGGGAGCCTTCCAGGCCATGCTGGCAGACGACAACGGGGCGCCTCTCGCCGGAGGCGAGATCGAGGTCCTTGGGCAGGGTCAGGATGCCGTAGGCAAAGACGGTTTCCCCGCCGCTCTCCATGACGTCGAGGACGACCTCGTAGGAACGGGTCTTTTCGCCCTCTTGATAGGGGCGAGTGCGGGCCCGCGGCGGCAGAAGGGGGCGCGCGAAGTCCCCGATGACCTCGGTGCGGAATGTATCGCGGTAGGGCTCGATGCTTTGCTCGAAGGTCTCGAGGGAGTCCGTCTTGAGATCACGGAAATAGCGTTTTCGATCGGAGGCGGCGGCAAGCAGTGCCTGTTGGTTGTGGCGCTTGAGCGATTCGAGCAAGGGCTTCGAATCGGGCAAAGCCTGGGAAAGCGCTTGGGGGGGCTCGTCGGGAAAGCGCATCCCGACTCCCTCGAGAAGGCGTGCCACGGCCGCCTTGGAAAAGGCCGTCTCCGCCGAGATCAGGGAGACCTCCCTGTCGGGAAGGGGGACAAGGCGGCGCAGGCGTTGCCCTTCCGCCGCCACTTCGGCGAGCGAGGGCCGGGCGAGCCGACCGGGCTTGCCGGGCAAGGCCCCGTGCTCGGCGGTGTTTTGTTCCAGTTGGCCAGTGTCTTCGCGCCTCCGGTAGCCATAATCCGGCTCGGTTCCCTGTTCGATGACGATTTGGCGGGGCCAGATGAGGCTGGCGATTTCCGCGTCGCCGAATTCGCGAAGCAGGCCGAAGATGTTGTGATCGGCGGGCTCCTGCCAGAGCGATTCCCGGGGGCCAAAGGCCCCGCTGATGAGGACGGACTGGATGCGCTCGTCGAGGGCGGCGGCAAACAGGGCGAGGCGTCCTCCTTCTCCGTGTCCAGCCACGGCGAGGGGATGAGGAGATGAGGGCGGGTCCTCGGCGCCGAGGCAGTCGATGGCGGATCGAATGAGGAGCAGTTCGTAGCCCGTGAGGGTTCTGCCCAACACGAAGGCGGGACGCTGGATCCATTCTCGCTGGCTCAGGCGGGTCTCGTGGGGGCTACGCTCGAGTGGTCGCAGGACGAGGATGCGGCAGCCTTTCCTGGCGAGCGGCATGACCCAACCCGGGCAGGTGGCGGACACATCGGCATCCAGCAAGAGCAGGAGCTTGGCGCGCGTCTCGCCTCGGGGTTCATAGAGATGACCATGCCCCGACACCTCGCCAAAGGCCCACCAGGAGACCTCGTGAACCCGGAGAGAGTCGTCCTCGTGCAGAGGCTGCGGCGAGAGCGAATGGAAAAGAAAGTGACGTTTTTCCTCAGGATCCGAATCATTTTCCCGATCGATCCCCAGCATCCGGGCGAGCCGCTCGCGGTTCGGCTGGACGGATTGGGCGTAGGCCTCACCCGAGGAAAGGTCGCGCTTCCAGAAAGACGATCGTTCCTGCGCCGCGCGCTCGATTTCCCGGTCGAGGAAGCGGTCGTTGGCTTCGACGAGGCGGAGCGAGAGGTCGCCGTCCTCCTCAAGAAGGTCACTGCCGGCGAGGGGACCCATTGAGGGGGGCGCGGGCTTCAGAAGAGGCCAGGGACTGGGCTCTTGGGCGAGGAGGAGAGTCGGGGCGAAGAGGGTCGCCGAGAGGAGGGGCTTGAGGGAGGAGACCAGGGCGCGCATGGGTGTGTGACGGGACGGAAGTTCAGACCCCCTCGCCCCCTCCGAATCCTCTACAGGCCGAGCCCGTAACGAAGGAGGGCTTCGGATTCCTGCCAGACCGTGGGGCTGCTGCTGCCCAGGATGACCGCGACCACGGTTCGGCCATTGTGGGTCGCCGCCGAGACGAGGCAGCGTCCCGCGGCATTGGTGTAACCCGTCTTGAGACCGATGCATTGGGGGAAGTAACGCAGCACCTGGTTGGTGTTGGTCAGGGTCTTGGTGCTGCCGTTGGCCATGCGGAAGGTGTAGCTGCGCAGACCGCAGATCTGCCGCACCACCGGATTGCGGAGCGAGGCCAAACCGAGCTTGGAGAGATCGCGGGCGGTGGAATACTGACCGGGAGGCGAGGGCAATCCGTTGGAATTGGTGAAGTAGGAATTGTGCATGCCCAACTCGCGCGCCTTGGCGTTCAGCTGGGCGACAAAGGCCGCTTCGCTGCCGGAATGGTCGCGACCGAGGGCTCGGGCGACGTCGTTGCAACTGCGCACCAGCACCGCGTGGAGGAGGGCGTCTCGGCTGTAGACTTCGCCTGGCTTGATTCCGAGGATGGTGGGCTCGGCCCAGGTATCCGCCTCGGCGATGGTCACCGGGGCGCTGAGGTTCCCGCGCTCCGCCACGAGCAGGCCCACGAGCAATTTCTGGGTGCTGGCGATGGGCAAGCGGGCATCGGCATTCTTCTCAAAGAGGACGCGTCCGAAGCTGTCGACCAAGATGGCGGCCTTGGCTGTGATGTGAGGCGCGCCCGCGGTGGGAGTCGCCAAGTCTGGATAGGCAAGCGGAGAGGCTGTGGGCGACTCCGGAGACACCGGCGTCAGGGACAGGGTGCCCGAGGCGCTGCCCACCTCTCCTGTCTGGGGATCGGGATAGGCCGCGGGAGGAGTCGGTGCCAGCGCAGCGGTCTGGTAGGTTATGGGCTGGCTGGTCCGGCAGCCGCTCAGCAGGGCGGAAAAGAGGGCCAGCGTCGTGGCCATGAGGACGGCTGGAGACGCCAGGGCTGAAGAAAGGATGCGACGGTGGGCGGCCATGAATGGGGCAGTCTAGGGCAAAATTCTCCAATTGCACCCGGAAGCTCACTCCCCAGGCTTGAGGAGCGCTTCCAACTCCGGCGAGGGATCGGCGCCCAGGTCGATGGCCGCGTAGTAATGTCGTCGGGCCAGCTCGATACGGGGCGGATCGGAATCCAGGTAGGTGACGGCGAGGTTGTAGTGGGCCGCGGCATGCTGGGGGGCGAGCTCGACGGCGCGGCGGAGCTCGACCTCAGCGACTGCGGGCCAGTCGAAATCCCGGGCCGCGGCGGCGAGGATGATCCGAGTCTCGGCATCCCGGGGATCCTCGTGCACTGCTCGCAGGAGACTGGAGATGGCCAAGGCGACCTCGCCGCGCTCGTACTGGATCAGTCCCAAAGTCCGCCAATTTCTCGCTATATGGGGATTGAGAGTGACCGAGCGACTGAGATTGCCCGCGGCGGCGAGCAGATTGCCCAATTGGTGCTCCGCCACGCCGAGGTTCGCGTAGGCCAGGGCATTGTCCGGCGCGGCATCGACCAGCTTTAAATAGAGGGCCCGTGCCTGGGCCCAGTCGCCATTGGCCACGGCCAGGGCGGCTTCCTTGGAGATTTCGGCCAGCTCCGGAGGCAGGGTGACGGGCTCCTCGACTTTCCCGAGCTTCATCGGCCCGGGTATGGCGGCGGGCGGGGACTCGGGAGACGGCTCCGCTGTGGGAGGGCCAGGTTCAGGCGACGCGGGGGAGGACGGTGCGGGGGATTCCCTAGAGTTGAGGCGGAATCCCAGGTTTCGGACGCGCTGCACGGCGGCCGCGCCCGCCTCCGTGGGAGGCATGGCGGAAGGGGGCGCCTCTGCCGGAGATCCCGATGCCGACTCCGCCGGGCTGGTCGGGTCCGAGGGCTGGGCCAGCACCACGGAGGGTCCCAACAGGGAGCAGAGGAAGACGAAGGACAATCGCGGAAGCATGGAGTGGGGGCCGGTGAGGGAATTAAATTCGGATTTCTGCTTGCGCACGATCAAATTCGATAAATGTTCTATCAAACAGTGTTCATAATGAAATTAACGGCCCGCCAACAAGAAGTCCTCGACTACCTGCAGTCCGAGCATCGCCGCACCGGCATCATGCCATCGACCCGGGAAATTCAGGAGCATTTTGGCTTCGCCAGCCAGACGGCGGCCGTCAGCCATTTGCGCGCGCTGGAGCGCAAGGGGGCCATTCTGCGCCGCGAAGGCGACGGGGAGCGGCGCCGTGCCCGGTGCCTGCTCTTCGCTGGTGCCGAAGACCGGGAGCCTATCGTCGACATTCCCGTCTTTGGTTCCATACCCGCCGGCTATAGCGACGACACCGCGCCCCTAGCCGAGGGAACGCTCTCCGTGGATGTGCGCTCCTTAGGCATCAACGAGCGGGCGAGGACTTTTGCCCTGCGGGTGCGCGGCGAGTCCATGATTGATGCGCACATCATGGACGGGGATCACGTCATTTTGGAACCCCGCGAACCGCGAGACCAGGACATCGTCGCCGCCTTGATCGACGGAGAGACCACCCTGAAGCGCTACATTCTCGACGGCCGGCGTCCCTATCTGAAAGCCGAGAACCCGAATTATCCGGACCTGATTCCGGCCCAGGAATTGGTCATCCAAGGCGTCATGGTGGGGCTGATCCGGGGCGCGGTGAAGCGCTGGTAAGGAGGGCCCTCCTGGAGACCGCGGCCTTTTTTCCGTCGGGCTCTTGATCCCATCGATCGAGTCGACCCGGGACAGGGGCCGTCCGGCTCAAGCCCCTGCGAGTCCCTTCAGCAGCACGACGAGGGCCATCACGCCCGCGTAGAGGAGGAGCGGAGGCAGGGTTTTGCGAAGAATGACGCCCTCTTCGTTGACTAGGCTCAGTACGGCGCAGACAGCGACGATGTTGTGGATGCAGAACATGTTGCCCATGGCGGCCCCGCTGAGCTGCAGGGCGAGCAACGAGGGGACCGAGGCCCCCGTTTCCTCGGCAATGGAGGCCTGGATCGCACCGAAGGTCAGATTGGATATGGTGGTGGATCCTGAGAAAAAACTGCCCAGGGCTCCGAGAAAGGGGGCGGCGTAGGCCCAGGCGCCGCCCGCGGCCTCGGCCAAGTAACGCCCGAGGATCATGGTGGGGGCGCGATCCCCGCCAACCATCAGCAGATTGACAAAGACGAGGGCGCCGAACAAGGCCAGCACCGGGGTGCCGATGCGGGAAAGGGTGGCCCTGAGGGTTTCGATGTAGTCCGCCCTCCCGCAGCGTCCCTGCAGCAGGGTCAGAGCCGCCGCCGGAACAAAGGGGAGCAGGGAGGGCACAAAGAGCAGGGCGTGACTCCAGGATAAGTCCTGCCCCAGAATGTCGCGAAGCTGCACCACGAGCGAGGCACTGATCGAGGCTTCGCCCAGGACGCCCAGGGGAATCCGAAGGATCGGGGTGCTGGAAGTGAGCCAATCCCGCAGGCCGAATTGCGGTAGGCGTGTGATCAGGAGCACGAGCACGGCAACACTCAGGGGCACCAGGGCCGCTGCTGCGGCTGGGGACCAGAGCGGGGCCCGGGGAGGGTCGCCCGGGGGGGGCTCCAATCCCAGGTCGTAGCGAGCCATCAGGATGGCGACGGGCAGTCCGATGACCCCGCCGGCGACCGCTGGGAACTCGTAGCTGAAGCTCGCCACGACCAGCATGGGGACGATGCAGGCGAGGAGACAGAGGAGAATGAATACGAGATTGTGGGCGATGGTTCGCCAGGGAACGAGCAGGCGCAAGGCGACGATGGGGACGACCAGGCCGGCACAGGCCTGGAAGAGGGCGCCTTGCCAGGCGATCTCGTGCATCGCTTCCCTGGGCAGCTTCAGCAACTCGAAGCCAAACCAGACGGGCGTGCCCGCCGCCCCGAAGGCCGTGGGGATGGTGTTGAAGACCAGACAGAGGACCGCCACCCGCAAGGCGGGAAAACCGAGAGCCACGAGAATGGGGGCCGCCAGGGCTGCGGGGGAGCCGAAGCCCGCGGCGGCCTCAATGAGGAAGATGAAGGCGAAGCCGACGATCATGATTTGGGCCACGGGATGATCCGAGAGGCCGCGCAGCCAAGTCTGCACCGTGGCCATGGCTCCGGATTTCTCCATCGCCACGAAGAAGAGGATGGCCCCAAAGACGATGGAAATGGGCGTGAGGGCGTCGAGAACTCCCTTGAGCACCCCAGCGTTCAGCAGGAGCAAAGGAGTGTCGAAGTAGAGCCAACCAAGGCCGTAAGCCAGGACGGCCGCGAGGGCAAAGGCCCGGGTCGAGGGCAGGGGCTTCGGCTTGGTCATGACGACCAGGAGAAAGCCGATGGGCAGGACGGCGAGGAGAAAGGGGAGCATGGGCGAGGCCTGGGACGGGCGCGACGACGGGCAAGGTCCACTGTGCCCTGTCGCCATCCAGACGGGAAGGCAATACGACGAATCGGGCGCCGTGGTTACGCCCTTTGCCGGCTGCCGGTCTAGTCGATGGAGATGGAATTGTCGCCCAGACAGCGGCGCGGTCTGCTCTATAGGCCCGTCCCCCTGATCTTGTCCAGCCTAGGGAATGAGCGATGGGGCCCCCCCTCCGCGCGGAAGCTAGCTCTTGGCGACAGAGGGATCGCGGGGATCACCTCCCGTCAGGGGGGAACCCAGCGGAGCGCCGCTCAAAGTCCGCAATGAGCCGCAGGTTCGCGATCTCGATTTCCGAGAGCCGCTGCTGTACAGCCTCGACCGAGGGGGTCAGGGGACGGTAATGGCTACCGAATTCCGCTGCAAAGCGCCGTCCCTCCTCGTTCGGGAAGATGTAGCCATGGCGGACGTAAATCTCATTCCGGGCGCGCCAGAGGACCGCCGGCGGTAGATCACTGACTTCCGCCAGGCTGATGGGACGGAGATGAGAATCCGGGAATACCCAAGGGGCGGGACGGGCCGGGGGAAAGGACACCGGCACCGTGTTGCTTCGTCCGTGCTCCTGAGGCGGATCAGCCGGTTGGGATTCCACCAACATCCGTTCGCCCTTTCGCAGCCCTTCGATCAGGGCAATGGATCCCAGGGCGCGCTCGACTTGCCTCGGCCCGCTGGCCGTGCGCGTCCCGAATTTGGGCAGGGGAACGCCGGCTTGTTTGAGGAGGGGAAGGACGAGATCGGCCTTCACGGCATAGTTCACCGTTTGTGGCAGGTAGCCGCCATTGGCCATGCGATCGATGGAATTGAGGCCCGCGGCGACCACGCCGACGACCCGACCCGAACTGGAAATCAGTGGGCCGCCGGAATTCCCCGGTTGGACCGGGGCGGAGATCTGTATGTGACGGGGGTCATCCCGAACGCCGGAGAGCGCATTGACCACGCCGGTGGAGATTTTGGGATTGGTGCCCAGCACACTGGGATCGGGAAAGCCCGCGGCCAAGACTTCCGAGGCGTAGGAGATCTCGGAGGAAGACACCAAGGCGAGATGTCGCCCCGGCCAATGGTCGACCTTCAACAGGGCGAGGTCATTTTGAGGGTCCAGAGCCACGACGTTCGCTTCCAGATAACGACCTCCGATATGGGCGACAATGCGATCCGAGTCGCGCACCACGTGATGACAGGTCACAAGGTAACCTTTGGGACTGACGGCAAAACCGGTACCAAATTGTCCCCCTTTTAGCGAGGGGAGGGGCACTGTGGCTAGAAAACAGGCCGCAAGGAGGGCTGCGTTCCGTTTCATAGGGTTACGGGTATCTCGGAATGCCCACGGCCACGGCCGCGGGCGGATGTCTCTAGGACCTGGGTGTTGTTCAGGCACCCAAGAGTTTGTGTTATGGAAAATATAATGAACTCACATCTGATCGACAAGGTTTATTTCAATAAATACCATAAATATTATAATTCAAATGGTCAGGCGGATCCGGCGGGGGCACCGGACGGGTCCTGCTCAAAGGCGCAGCCAAGGTACGGACCTGCTTCTCTGCAGGCCATCCTAGCCAAGGGGGGCACCCCAAGGCACCCCATGGCCGCCGACTCCCGGGAAAGGCGCCCGCCGAGCTTCCATGCGCGAAGACCCACAGGGCGTGACCCGACAGGGATGACCTCAGTTCTCCGAGGACTTCGGGTTCTCGGAGAGCAGCGAGCTCAGGAAGGGGAAGAGCTGTTTCTTGCGGCTGACGACTCCCTTGAGAACGAAGAGATGCGAGTCCTTCCGGGGATAGCCGATTTTCAGGCGGATTTCCTCGGGCGCCTCGATGAGGAGAAGGCTGTCGTTCAGCGTGATGTCCGTGACCATCAAGCAGGCCAGGTCCAGCTGGTACTCCCGAATCAGTTGTCGCAACTCCTCTTGGAGGGCCTTTCGATTGGGCCAGAAGTTGTTGAAGCCGATTTCCTCCACCTGGGAGATGCTGAGGCGGTAGCCGCCCTCGTCGAATTCCTTGCGGTCCGAAGCGATGGCCTCGGCGACATCGCCTCCGCGCAGTACCGAGCCGGCGGCAAAGAAATCTTCCTTGAAGCGGTCGACATCGACTCCGGCGATTTCACTGGCCCATTCCAATACGGAGCGATCCTCGTCGGTGGTGGTCGGGGAAGTGAGGTTCAGAGTGTCGGAAATGATGCCCGCGCAAATACAGACGGCGATTTCGCGGGAAGGCTTGATCCCATGGCTGCGAAAGGCCCCACCGACGATGGTGCAGGTCGAGCCAACGGTCTTGTTGATGAACTGGATCGGCTCCTTGGTGACGAGGTTGCCACTGAGGCGGTGATGATCGAGAACCTCCACGATTTCGGCTTCGTCGGCTCCCGCCACCGCCTGGGAAAACTCGTTGTGGTCAACGAGGATGAGGCGGGGACGTTCGGGATTGACGAGGTCGGCCCGGGAAAACACCCCGATGAGCCGCTTGGTTTCGGGGTCGCAGACGGGAAAGAGAACCTGGTCGCGGTTCGACTTGAGGCGTTCCTTGATGGCCTGCAGGCGAGTTTCGGGCGTGAAGGAGATGAATTCGGTGGTGATGGCACTCTGGATGGAGCGAGCCCCACGGATCAACTGGGTGGTGGAAGCCGTGTCGCGCTTGGTGACAAGCAGGGTGGTGCCGTTGCGCTGAGCAGCGTGGATGATGGCCTCGGAGGGGCGATACCCACTGGTGACGACGAGGCAGCGGACGCCGGCCTCAACGGCGTGCAGTTGCACCCCGACACGGTCGCCGGTGATGATGAGCAGTTGGTCCTTGGGCATCTTGCTGATGCGGTCCTGCATGACCGGCTCGGAGGAGCCAGCCACCATCATGAGGAAATTCTGCTCCGTGGTGGCTTCACTGGTAGAGGTGACCATTTCCGCATCGAGAATCTTGGCGATCTTCTCCGGCGAGGCGGAGACTCTGCGGGCAGACAGGTCCGTGTCGCTGGTGCCCGCATTGGGAATCAGCAGGTGCAGCAAGCCCTGCAGGGAAAGCATCCCCGTGAGGATGCCCTGTTCGTCGATGACCGGCAGGCTCCGGAAATGGCGCGCCGCCATTTCGCGATAGGCCTCGATGACCGAATCGCTGGCCTTCGCCGTAGAGACGTCCCGTCGGCAAATGTCCCCGGCACGGAGGTGGATGTCACTGATGAGGGGAGGGCGGGGCAGTCCCGCGGTCTGCAACACCCATTCCGTGCGGGTATTGGGCGGACCGCAGCAGGCGGCTACGGCGTCCGGCAGGCGGGTGTGCCGCAAAAAATCAGCATAGGCCAGGGCCGAACAAATCGCGTCGGTGTCGGGATTCTTGTGGCCAATCACCCAAGTCGGGCGAGGAGGGCGTGAAAGCATGGAGGTATAAGGGAGCGGTTTGGACCAGTGTCGTCCATCCTCCGGCGGTTTCGACCGGAAAAGAAATGGCGAAGCGAGTTTCTTGCGGGGGAACTAGCCGAAGTAATCGGGTTCATGGCCCGGCTTCCACTTGATGTTGCATCCGCTGCTGGGAGGCCAGGGGGTGGGGGTGGGCCGTCCGGCGAGGAGGTCGTCGACAGCCCTGGCGAGAGCCGAGCCCGTGGCGGAGCCGCGCTTGGGGCGGGATTCATCGAATTCGCCCGCATAGGTCAGGCGGAGTTGCGCGTCGAAGAGATAAAAATCCGGCGTGCAGGCCGCGGCATAGGCCTTGGCCACTGCCTGGCTCTCGTCATAAAGATAGGGGAAATCCCAGCCGTAGCGCGCCGAGAAGTCCGCCATGTGTTCGGGGGCATCCGCCGGGTAGCGCTCGACATCATTGGCGGCAATGGCCACCGTGGCGATGCCCTTGGCGGAAATCTCCTTCGCGAAGCGGCCCAGCGCCTCGGCGAGGTGGAGGACAAAGGGACAGTGGTTGCAGGCAAACACGACCACAAGCCCCCGATGTCCCGCCACCAGCCCGTCACGGCTGTGGATTGCTCCCGTGGCATCGGGAAGCGTAAAATCAGGGGCGAGGGAACCGGGAGTGAGCTGAAAGGTGGAATGGACTTCGGCCATAGAGGGGGACGATAATTTGGAAAAGCTTTGCTGACAATCCACGAAGATGACGGAATTGGGAGAGGAGAGTTGACACCTTACGGGATTGCGGCTACCAGTCCCGCTCATTTTTCCAAATTCTGAACCGACCAAGGCCATGGCTACCGTTGAAGTGATTCTCAAAGAAAAAATCGAAGGACTGGGCGCCGAGGCCGATGTCGTCAAGGTGAGACGCGGCTTCGCACGCAACTTCCTTCTTCCCCAGGACCGTGCTTACGAAGCAACCAAGGCGAACCTCCGCCATGTTGCCCGCCTCAAGGAAATCCGCGCCAAGCGCGAAGCCGATGAGCTCGCCGAAGCCGAAAACACCGCGACCAAGCTGAAGAAGCTGCGTCTTTCCATCGAGCTCTCTCTCGGACAGGGAGGCAAGGCCTTTGGTTCGGTCACCACGGCCGACATCGCCGCGCTCATCGCTGAAAAGAGCCGCCTCACCATCGATCGTCACCAGCTCCAGCTGGAGGCCCCCATCAAGTCGCTGGGCAGCTACGAAATTCCGGTGAAGCTGCACCCGGCCGTGAATGCTTCCGTCACCGTGCGCGTTGTCGCGGCGGAAGGCGAAGGTGCCCAGGGCGACGAAGCGGCCGAGTGAGGTCCTCGCGCTCCGGGGTGATCCGGAAGCCGAAGTGGGCGATTTTTTTGGATCGCTTGCTTTACCAATTTGAGGCGGACCGCGATGATGGCGGTCCGCCTTTTTTCGCGACGGGTGACGAGTCGTGGCCGCGTGCCTTGACGTCTCCTCGCTCCTCGCCTAGTGCATGACCATTCTTTCCTATGTCCGACCCTAGATCTGCTCGCCATGGAGGAGCCTCCCTCAAGCGAGGGCCGCGCTCCGAGGGGGGCAAGCCATTGGCGAAGTCCTCCGCCGCCGAGGATCCCCTTCGCTCGATGCCGGTGAACGCGGATGCTGAGCGCGCCGCCCTGTCCTGCATGCTGCTCGATCCGGTGAACATCATCCCGAAGGCGATTGAAAAGCTTTCTCCGGGACATTTCTACCTGCCCGCGCACCGCGAGATATTCGAGGCCCTGCTGCACCTCTACAAGACGCGACCGGAGGGGAAGCTGGACCTCATCGTGCTCAATACCGAGCTGTCCAATCGGGGCAAGCTCGAGGCCGTGGGTGGCCCCAAGGCGGTGGCTGACCTCCTGGACGACGTTCCCACCACGGCCCTCTTCGATGACTACGCGAACTTCCTGAAAGAGAAGTTCATCCTGCGTCGGGTCATCATGGACTGCACGGAATGCGTCACCGAAGCCTACGATAGCCCGGAGAGTGCGACGAACTTCCTTGATTCGGTGGAAAAGCGGGTCCTGCAGATCCGGAACGAGACGGAGAAGGCCAAGGGCATCGAGGAGATGCGCGTCCACGTCCTCAAGGTGATTGAGTCCATTCACGACATCTACAATTCCGAGGGCAAGGGCGGGGGCTTGATGACTGGCTTCCACGACCTCGACAAGATGACCAACGGCTTCCACGGCGGGGAAATGATCGTGGTCGCGGCGCGTCCCTCGATGGGCAAGACCTCCTTCGTCATGAACATTGTCGAGAACATCGCCATCCAGAAGGACAATGCGGTGCCCTGTGCGGTGTTCAGCTTGGAAATGACCTCCGAGTCCCTGGTGCAACGTCTCCTCTGTTCCCGCGCCAAGGTGCAGATGCAGAAACTGCGCGGCGGCTTTCTCTCCAAATCAGATTTCCCCAAGCTCATGCAGGTCGCCGGTCAGCTGGCCGAGGCCCCCATCTGGATCGACGACACGCCCGGCCTCTCCATCAATGAGCTCCAGGCCAAGGCTCGTCGCCTCAAGCAGCAGCACGACATCCGGCTCATTGCCATCGACTACCTGCAGCTCCTCAAGGCGCCGGACGTGGCGGGCCGGGACGGCCGGGAAAAGGAGATCGCCGCGATTTCCGGTGGGATCAAGGGCATCGCCAAGGAGCTCGATATTCCCATCATCGTCCTCGCCCAGCTCAACCGGAATCCCGACTCTCGGGGCGGCAAGCCGCGCATGAGTGACCTCCGGGAATCCGGCTCCATCGAGCAGGACGCCGACCTCGTCGGCCTGTTGATGCGCGCCGAGGTTTACGCGGAGGACGAAGAAAAGGAGAGCCTTTACGGCGAGGCGGAGTTCATCATCGCCAAGCAGCGGAATGGCCCGACGGGAGAAGTCCCGCTGACCTTCCACAAGGAGTTCATGCGTTTCGAAAACCGGGCCAAGGCCGCTGACGAGTAATCGGGGCCGGAATCCTTCCAGGTTCGGCCCGGAGCGCTGCAGAGGGACGAAGGCCCGGTCAGGGCTTCGCGGACGGCGCCAAGGGCGCCGGCGTGGCCAGTTGGGCACGGACCTCCGCGATGCGGAAATCGCGACGCTGGCGTTCCCGGAACAGGCTGACCGTCTCGTATCCGGCCGCGGCGAGGTGGTCCAGCGCCTCGACAAAGCGGTCTCCGACGCGGCCGGGGGTGTGTGAATCCGAACCGATGACCACGGGGATGCCCCGTTCAGCCATGAGCGCGAGCATCTCCGGGCCGGGGTTCATCTCGGGGTAGGACTTGTTCATGCCGGAGGTGTTGATCTCCATGGCCACCCCCGTTTCGGCAATGCGATCGAGGGCCCGCTTCACATAGGGCCGGATCCGCTCGAAATCCCAGTCCACCGGGCTGGCGTTCTTGACGAGATCGGGATGGGCGAGACAGTCGAAAAGGCCGCATTCGGCCGATTCGGCGAGGTGCTCGAAGTACTGCTTCTGGAAGGCGAAGGGATCGCCTTGCCAATAGGCGTCCATGTATTCGCTGATGTGCCAGTGCACAGAGCCGAGCACGTAGTGGAAGTCGGCGCGCTGGTGCAGTTCCTCCAGCCAGGACTCCATGCCGGGAAAGTAATCGCTCTCCATCCCCAGCAGGACTTCGAAGCCAGTGGGCGCGGCATCGGCCGCCTCCTGGACGAGGTGGAGGTATTCCTGGAACTGCTCTGGGGCCATGCGCACGCGACTGGAGAAGCCCTGGGGCATGGGACTGTGGCAGGTCATCACAATCCCGGCGAAGCCCTGAGCCACGCCCTGTTCCATGTAGAGAATGGGATGTCCCTCAGCGTGTTTGCAGAGGGGGGTGTGCATGTGGCTGTCGAAAAAGATCGGGTGAGGGGATCGCATGGGGCTGGGGACAGGAAAGAGAGGATGGGCGGAGGGTGGGGGGATATCACCTCAACTGACTCTCAAGGGCTCGAAGGGCGCGGCAGTTCTCGCGAAGGTGTTTCTGCTGGATGGTGCCAACGATGACCGCGGTGGTGGCCGGGTGAGAAAAGGCAAATTCCAGGGCTTCCTCCACGGGGCGCTGGGAGGCCGCTTGCCCGCCAAACCACCCGCTCGCGAGGGCCTTTTTCAGGAATACGCTGGTGCCGGCGAGGGCCGCGGCGTCGAGGACCGCTTCCTCCTCGCGATGCCAGGGGTTGTAGGTCACCATGACCGCGTCCAGCCCCAGTTCGATGGCTCTCAGTCCCCCCGCGACGGTCTTGGTCGAGATGCCGGCGGCCAAGATCTTACCAGCTTGTTTGGCCTCGGCGAGGGCCTCGAGGGCGTCGGAACGGTCGAGGATGTCCAGGTCCTGACCGTCGGAGTGAAGCAGGAGGCATTCGATGCGGTCGGTGCGCAGCCGCGCGAGACTGCGGTCGATGCTCGCGGCGATGGCCGCGCGGGAAAAGTCGTAGCGGGAGCCTCCGGCCTCGAATTCCTCTCCGGCCTTGGTCATCAGCACCCAGTCCTCTCGACGCGAGCCTAGCAATTGGCCGAGGCGTTCCTCGCTGCATCCGTAGGCGGGAGCCGTGTCCAGGAGATTGAGCCCCTCCTCGCACGCAAGATCGAGCAGCTCGAGAATCTGGGCATCGCTCGGCAGGTCGAAGGGCTGGGGATACTTGACTTGTTGGTTGCGACCAAACTTGACGGTGCCCAGACCGAGGGCCGAGACACGGCAGTTGGCGGTAGCGAGGGGACGAGTAAACATGCCGGGGCGCAGAAGCAGCGGGGAACAGGAATGGAGAATATACGCCAGACGATGGGATTTGCCTGAGGAAAGGGCCTGGGAGATATTATCACTTCTGGAGTTGGTATACATCTTCCAACTCATTGATTATCATTAGAGAACATTTTCTGCAGAGTTATTCCATGTCCCCCGAGTGAGCGTCCTGTCCCTCGGCGAGGAGGATTTGCCGCCCGCCTTTGCCTTTTCTCGGGATGGGCTCGGATTTTCCCGCCCAGGGATCCTTGGGGAGGCGACGCTGGCCATTTCCAGGACCGCGGCGTTCCTCCCTGGGATGTCGTCTGGAATCCGGATTTTCGTCCCTCGGGAGACGATCCCGAAAAGAGAAGCGCGCGCCTCAGGGCCGGTCCCAGGGCGCCCGTCCCAGGGCGGGGCGGGGCAAGTGCAGAGGCGGCGGGTCGAGGGAAAGCGCGGCCCTCGTCTCCCGGCTGACCTGGTCCGCGAGATCCGGAGCCAGGGCGAATTTGCTCGGCCAAGTCACGAGGACATTTCCGACACGCTGGCAGTATGCCCCGGGGGGGCGTTCCCCGGAAGCGGTGCGCGGCTCGGCGCGGTCCACGCGAATGGTGAACCACTCCGCTCCCTGCACCTCGATCCAGGGGAGCCGCTTGGCGAAAAAGGCTTGGGCATGGGCGATTTGCTCCGACTCGCTGCGGGCGACACCCTCGGATTCGGCGAGATCCCCGCCCAGATACCAGAGGGAGCGTCCCGCAGAGTCGACATGTGTGGTGCACACCAGCGGGGGCTTGGCCCCGGTGCCGATGCAGACAGAGAAAAAATCGGGTAGCCCGGCCCTGCGGATGACCACCTGGTGAAGGGGGCGGCGCTGCATGCCCGGACTCTCCATACCGAGAGCGGAGAGCAGCTCGGCGTTACCGGCGCCAGCGGCGAGGACATAGGCATTTGCCTGCAACTCGAGCTCCTTTCCATTCTCCTCGCGGACCCGGATGCCGGCCACGCCCTCCGGACCGCGGAGCAGGGAGGCGGTTTCTCCCCAGCGGACGAGGTGACTGGCCTCGGCCACGCCATTGGCGAGCTCGCGCAGCACGGTGACGGGGTCCACCACGGGTTCGTCGAGGTGGAAGAGACGCCCCTTGTAGGCAGGGCTATCGAAGACGGGCGGGTACTCTTCGCGGGAGAGGGCGCGGGAGCGCCCCCGCAGGGCCTTGCTGCCGAAGAGTCCCAGAGCCTGGCTGAAAACGTTCGGCAGACTCCAGAGGATCTGGTGATCGCTCAGCAATTTCGCCCTGCTCAAATCGACGGGGCCGTCCCCGCGCAGGGCCGAGAGCCATCGCTCTGGCATCGTCGAAAGGGCCTCGGAGGCCTCCGTTAGCTTGCCTCCCAGGGCATATTTCAGGCCGCCGTGAATGACGCCCTGGGCGGCAAGGGACTGCCCCTCCCCGAAGGGTGCGTTGCTCAGGACGAGCACCCGCTGGCCCGCATGCTTCAGGACATTGGCCGTCCACAGGGCGGCGACACCGCCGCCGAGGACGATGGTGTCATAGCGGCGTTGGGAGGCTGGGCTCACGCGGGCAGCTCCAAATCGAAGAATTCCGCCGCGTTTTGATAGCAAATGCGGCGCACCATTTCCCCGACGAGCTCGAGGTCGCGGGGGATTTCCCCGTTCTCGATGTCGGTGCCGATGAGGTTGCAGAGGATGCGGCGGAAGTACTCGTGACGGGTGAAGGAGAGGAAGCTTCGCGAATCGGTGAGCATCCCGTTGAAGCGGGAAAGCAGGCTGGTGTTGGAGAAGGTGTTGATCTGCCACTCCATCCCTTCCTTGGTGTCCATGAACCACCAAGCCGTGCCCAGCTGGAGGCGACAGGGGGGATCGCCCGGCTTGGCCTCCAGAAAGTTCCCGAGCATGGTGGCCAGGGCGTAGTTGTCCTTCGGATTGAGGTTGTAGAGCATCACCTTGGGCAGGTGACCGCGCTGGTCGAGGGTGTTAAAGAAGCGCCGCACGGCGGCAATGTGGTTCACGTCGGCCATGGAGTCACAACCGATGTCTCGTCCGATGGATTCGAAAAGGCGTTGGCTGTTGTTCCGTTCGGCCCCGATGTGGAGCTGCATGGTCCATCCTCGCGAGGCGTTGAGCTCCCCGAAATAGAGCATCAGGAAGGCGCCGAAGGCCTCCGCTTCGGCCTCGTCGGCGGATTGTCCGCGGCGCACCTTGTCGTAGATGGCCTGGGCCTGGGCCTCGCTGCAATCGGCGTCGAAGAGATGGTGCAGGCCGTGGTCGGAGAGGCGGCCGCCGAGCTCGTGGAAGAAGTCGTGGCGGGCGCGCAGGGCCTCGAGGAAGCCGGAGAGATGGGCGGTGTCGATCCCGCTCACCTCAGCGAGACGGTCGGCATAGGCATTGAAGCTCTCGGCTTCGTGGACCCAGAGGGCGCGGTCGGGGCGATAGGTTGGGTAGACGCGCACGTCAAAGTCCGGGTCGGCGGCGATGGCGCGGTGGTGCTCCAGGGTATCGGTGGGGTCGTCGGTGGTGCAGAGGGCGCGCACCCGGCTCTGCACGAGCAGGCCACGACAGCTGTGGGAGGGGCGCGAGAGGATTTCCAGCCCCTTTTCCCAGACCGTGTCGGCGGTTCTCGGCGAGAAGAGATCGTGAAAGTCGAAGTAGCGGCTCAGCTCGAGGTGGGTCCAGTGATAGAGCGCGTTGCGGAGGCAGTGGGGTACCGTCGCCGCCCAGGCATCGAACTTCTCGCGGGGGGACGCGTTGCCGGTGATGGCGGATTCGGGGATGCCGTTGGCGCGCATGGCGCGCCACTTGTAGTGATCGCCCGCCAACCAGATATCGTAGAGGGTTTCGAAGCTCCGGTCCGCGGCGATCTCCTGGGGAGGCAGGTGATTGTGGAAATCGAGAATGGGCTCGTCTTTGGCAAAATGGTGGTAGAGCTCCCGCGCGGCGGGCGACTGCAGCATGAAGTCGTCGTGAATGAAGGGCCTGGACATGACACTGCACTGTGGCGAAGCTTCGCCCAAGGG
This sequence comes from uncultured Akkermansia sp., assembly GCA_964552315.1. Taxonomy (GTDB): domain Bacteria; phylum Verrucomicrobiota; class Verrucomicrobiia; order Verrucomicrobiales; family DEV007; genus Arctic95D-9. Next base: position 65,322 of record CAZKGI010000006.1, read on the forward strand.
CAATGGGAAATCAGGCCGCCTCGCCTCGCTTTCCTTCGCCTGGGCAAGCTGGCGGCCTAGCCTTCCACAGGTTCGAGCGACGCTCTTGCGAAGAGCAGACCCCAGAACGCGGCACCAAGGCTCCTGAGCCTAGGAGGCGCCATTTCCCACCGCCGCCACCGCTTCAACCCGATGGCGCGGGGTGGAGAAGCAGAGGGCAACGAGTATGGTCACCAGAGCCCCGCAGGCGATGCGCCAGGGGAAGGCCAGGACCAAGGGCTCGGAGATGCCCACGGATGTCTGGAGGGCCGCGTTGCTGGAGAAGACCACGGCGATAAAGCCCAGGATCATCGCAAGGACATTGCCGAAATCGTTGCCGCGGCGCTTGCTGAGCACCCCGACGAGGAAGATGCCCAGGAGGGATCCGAAGGTGAAGCCCAGGATGCCGAGGACGAGGGGGATGATCTGCGTCTCGGGATGGTAGGTGACGTAGTAGGAGGTGACCACCCCCACGGCAATGATGGCGAGGGCAAAGCCGAAGGTGCTCCAGCGCAGCATGGCGACGCGGCGGGATTCCGGCAGGTCAGCGGCGGCCTTGCGGAGGAGGAAGTCGCGCGCAAAACTGGTGGCCAGGGCATTGAGGGCGGTGCTGAGCGAACCCATGGCCGTGGCCATGATCCCGGCGACGACGAGGCCGCGCAGTCCCGCCGGCATCTGGGTGAGGATAAAGTGCGGGAAGACGTTGCGCGTCTCCAGGGTGCCGTTTGCGGCGCGGGGCAAAGTGGGGTCGGGGTAGGCTTGGTAGTAGGCGTAGAGCAGCACGCCGATGAAGATGAAGGCACTGACCACGGGCAGGTCGATGAGGCCGCTCATGATCGTGGCGAAGGCGCTCTGCCGGCGGTTCTTCGCAGTCAGCATGCGCTGCACCGTGTCCTGGTCGATGCCGTGGGTCGACATCGTGAGGATGGTGATGCCGATGATGGCGGTCCAGAGGGTGTAGTCGGCGGTGAGGACGTTGCGAAGCCACGCGGCGAGGCCAGGCTGGTCGGGCTTGGCGAAGTCGAAGAAGACCGGTTTTTCGATCACCGCTTGGACCGAAGTCCAGCCCTCGGGCAGCTTTGCGAGGAGGAAAAAGATCGCGAAAACGAGGGCGGCGACGAGGACCGAGACTTGGATGAAATCCGTCCAGATGACAGCGCGAATCCCCCCCACCATGGTGTAGACCGCGGTCAGGAGGCAGAGGAGGGTCAGGGCCACGGCGTAGATGATGAACTGCATGTCGGGGGCGACAGGGCCCCTCCACAACTGCCAGGCCAGGACCACGACGATGGCGGCGACATAGAGGCGGGTGCCGATGGCGAGGACCCGAGTGATGCAGAAGGTGGCGGAGGCGAAGACCCGGGTGGCTGCGCCGAAGCGGGTTTCGAGATATTCGTAAAGCGAAATGACGCCGTGGCGGTAGAAGAGCGGGATGAAGAGAAAGCTGACAATGATGCGGGCCAGGATGGTGCCAATGGCAAACTGCGCGTAGGCCCAGTTGCGGTGGGTGAAGCCGGATTCCGGCGCCCCGAGGAAGGTGGCGGCACTGATCTCCGCCGCGAGGATGGAGGCCAGCACGGCCCACCAGGCCATCTGGCGCTCTCCCAGGGTGTAGCCCTCGACGCTGCGGCTCTTCTTGCGCTGGGAAAGTCCGATTCCGACAATGATCGCGAAATAGGCGAGGAGAACGACGGAATCGAAGAGTATTTTCATGAGGGACTCGACCGGAGCCGGTGAGGGGAGGGCCTAGCTTTGGAGAGGGCCCTCCCGAAGAGAGGCTTAGGAGGCTTCAGGCAGCCGGACGTAGGGGGCTTCCTTCAGGTCAAGGGGCCGTCTTCCGCTGAGCAGGCGGACCCATTCGTAGGCACAGCCCGCCACCACCACAGTGACACAGAGGAGGAAGAAAGCCGCCACCACGGCGTCGACTTGGTTCATGTAGAGAACCTTGTTCCAGACGGAGATCTCCTCCGGGCTGCCACCGGCGGCGATCTTTTCGGCGTAGAGCTTTGCGCCCGCGAGGAATCCCATGGCCGGGTCCTTGGCGAAAATTTTAGTGAATCCGGCGGTGAAGGTCACGGCGATGAGGAAAACCAGGGGAACGCCGGTGACGTAGAGATAACGGGTTTTCCCCATCTTGATGAGAAGGGTCGTGCCCAGGCAGAAGGCGACCACCGCCAGCAGCTGGTTGGCGATGCCAAAGAGCGGCCAGAGGGCATTGATGCCCCCCATGGGGTCGATGACCCCCATGTAGAGGAAGTAGCCCCAGGCGGACACGAGGACGGCGCTGCTGAAGGCGTTCGACCAGAGATTGCTGGTGTCGCCGAGGGGTTTCCAGATCCCGCCGAGGAAGTCCTGCAGGATGAAGCGTCCCACCCGGGTGCCCGCGTCGATGGTGGTGAGGATGAAGAGGGCCTCGAACATGATGGCGAAGTGGTACCAGAAGGCCATCCACTGGTCGCCAAAGGCCTTGGAGAACATCTGGGCCATGCCCACGGCGAAGGTGGGGGCTCCCCCGGCGCGGCCGAACATGGTTTTTTCCCCAATTTCCTCGGCGAGTTTGTCCATTTCGCCGACGGTGACGGGGAAGCCGGCCTCGGAAATGACGGAGACCACCTGCTCGGGGGCCATGGTCTTGTTGATGCCCGCATTAATGGCGAAATACTCTCCGGGAGTGAGGGCGCAGGCGGCGATCAGGGCCATCAGGGCCACCACCATTTCCGTGACCATGGCACCGTAGGCAATGCTGCGGATGCCGCTTTCGCGGTCGAGCAGTTTCGGCGTGGTCCCGGAGGAGATGAGGGCATGGAAGCCCGAGACCGCACCGCAGGCGATGGTGATGAAGACGAAGGGAAAGACCTTGCCGGCGAAGACCAGGCCCGTCCCGTCGGTGAACTTCGTCAGCTTAGGCATCTGTAGGTCCGGAGCGATGAAGACAATGGCCACGGCCAGGGCGGCCACCGTGCCGATCTTCATGAAGGTGCTGAGGTAGTCCCGCGGCGCCAGGAGCAGCCAGACCGGCAGGACCGAGGCGGCGAATCCATAGAGAATCAGGGACCAGGCGATCCACTCGCCCGACTTGTCGAACCAGGGCTCGAGGCCCCAGTCGGCGAGGTGGCTGCCGGCCCACACGCTGGCCAGCAAGCCGACAATGCCGAAGACGGTGACGCCCTTGACGCTGATCTTGAAAAGGGTGTGCCCCACCCCCATCAAGATGGCCAGGGGAATGGTCATAGCGATGGTGAACAGGCCCCAAGGGCTCTCGGCCAGGGCCTTGACCACCACCAGGCTGAGCACCGCCAGGAGGATCGTCATGATGGCGAGGATGGAGATCATGGCGACGATGCCGACGACGGAATTGACCTCTTCCTTGAGCATCTGTCCGAGGGAGCGCCCACCCCGGCGCACCGAACCGAAGAGAACGATGGAGTCGTGCACGCCTCCGCCCAAGGTGGCGCCGATGAGCAGCCAAAGCATCCCTGGCAGGTAACCGAACTGGGCGGCGAGAACGGGTCCGACCAGCGGTCCGGGACCGGCAATGGCCGCGAAGTGGTGCCCGAAGACGACCCAACGATTGGTGGGAACGAAATCCTTGCCATCTTCCTGCGTGACGGAAGGAGGGGCGCGGCGGTCGTCGAGCACGAGGACCTTGGTCAGGAGCCACTTGCTGTAAAAGCGGTAGGAAACGGCAAAGGTGCAAAGCCCGGCCACGACCAGCCAGAGGGCGTTGATCGTTTCTCCCTTGTGGAAGGCGGAGACGGCCACCGCCGCTGCGCCGAGCGCTGAGATGCCAAACCAAAGGAGAATCCGCAGAAGCCGTTTCATCGTGCGATCCTATTGTGAGATTTCCAAAGGCTCAACCCGGAAAAGTTAGCCTTCTTTAGACTTTTTCGCGGACCCGGCCTCGTCCGGCTAAGTGGCCGCGAGGGCGGGGCTCAGCCTCCGGCGACCATGCGGACGATCTCGATGCGGTCTCCGTCCACGAGGCGCACCGTCTCGAACTCGCGTTTCAGCACGGCCTGGCCGTTGCGTTCTACCAGCACCGGCTGAGGCCCCAGTTCGAGGCGTTCCAGCATCTGCGTGATCGTCAGCTCCGGGTCCGGAAATTCGTGAGGGGCGCCGTTGAGGATGATCTTCATGAGACAGGGGCAAGAGTCGCTGCCGTGGGGACGAGGATGGAGGTTTCCCAATCCTTCCAGACGGGTTCCAAGCCGAGTCGGCGCAACTGGGCGGCGACCTCGGCGGGGGAACGCTCGTCGGAGATGTCGAATTGACCGGCCGCCGCGGTGCCTCCGCTCGCGCAGGTCGATTGCGGCGGCGGGCTCTCTAGTTCGACGCGACGTCCTCGCACGGTGAGGTGGACGTCATCGGCACCGGCCCCAGTGTACCCACCGGGCTCCGTGTGGCTGCCGGCACTGGCGGAGGTGATCCCCAGGGGAAAGAGGGCGTCGCGCAGGGCCTGGGGTTCCCGGGTGCTCAGGACAATGCCGACCTGGGGAAAACAGACGCGAAAGGCGCAGATGGCCTGGACGAACTCGGCATCGCTCATGGCGAAGCGAGGCTGGAATCCGCCCGCGGCGGGACGGAGTCGGGGCAGGCTGAGGGTGTAGCTCGCCTTCCAGCAGACTTTCTGAAGATATTCAAGATGGGCGGCCAAACGGAGGAGCTCGAGCCGCCAATCGGACAGTCCGATGAGCGCCCCGATGCCGAGGCGACGGAACCCGGCCTCGTAGCCTCGCTCGGGACAGGCGAGGCGCCACGCAAAGTCCTTTTTGGGCCCCGCCGTGTGATAGGCAGCATAGGCCTCGCGGTCATAGGTCTCCTGGTAGACGACGAGGCCCTCGCATCCCGCCGCGACGAGGGGGCGGTATTCCGGCGTCTCCATGGGGCCGACCTCGATCGAGAGGCCGGGGATGAATTCGCGCAGGGCGAGGAGGCAGTCTTCAAGGTAGCCCTCGGAGACGAAGCGGGGATGTTCCCCGGCGACGAGCAGGATGTGCCGGAATCCCTGGGAGGCGAGATGCCGGGCCTCTGCGACCACCTGGGGAACGGTCAGGGTGGTGCGCAGGATGGGATTGTCCCGGGAAAAGCCACAATAGGCGCAGTTGTTGACGCATTCGTTGGACAGGTAGAGCGGGGCGAAGAGCCTCATCGTCCTGCCAAAATGGCGCCGCGTCGTCGCCACCGATTCCGCAGCCAGCGCCTCGAGCGCTGCGGGCGAGAGCGGTTCCAGCAGGGACCGAAACCGCGCCAGCAGGGCCGAGTGCGGCGCGCTGGCGTCGAGGGACTCGAGAATGGAGGCGAAGGACATCTGGGCGGAAGATACGCCGCCGCCCCCGGAGGGCAACGGGGAGGGGCGAGAAAGCGGTGAATCCCGGTCCGGGGCCTGAGGACCGTGGGGAGCAAGAAGCGCGGACTCGCCTGAGGGTGGGCTCAGGGTTCCAGAGAGGCCATGACTTCGATCATGGCGACGGCGGCCTCGGCGGCCTCGCGCCCCCGGTTGAGTTCGTCACCGAGGCTGCGCGCTTCGGCCTGCTCCGCGTTTTCGACGAGGAGCACCTCGTGGATCACGGGGACGAGATGGGAAACGCCCGTGTCCTGAAGGCTCCGAGTGATCGATTCGGCAATGAGGTCGGCGTGGGCGGTGGAGCCGCGGATGATGACCCCGAGCGCCAGGATGGCCAGGACTTGCTCATCCGAGGAGGCAAGGGCCTCGACGACAATGGGGATTTCAAAGGCTCCGGGCACGCGGACGATGCGAATTTCCAAATCCGGTGCCAGTTTTTCCAGGGTGGCCCGGGCAGATTCGACGAGGGCGTCGGTGTAGCGCGAATTGTATCGGCTCGCGACGATGGCGACGCGTCCCCTGCGGGGCGTCGGAGAAGGGGTGTCTGGGGCGGATTTCATGAAAGGAATGGGAACAATGGGCCGAAATCAGAGAGCTGGCTCATAGAAAATGGCCCAATTTGTCCCGCTTGGTGCCCAGGTAGCGTTCGTTGTGCTCGTTGGGCAGCACGCGGATGGGGACCTGCTCGACGATCTGGAGCTTGTGTCCATCCAGCCCCACGATCTTGCGGGGATTGTTGGTCATCAGCCGGATCTGGCGCACGCCGAGGTCGTAGAGGATCTGGGCGCCCATGCCATAGTCTCGCAGATCGGATCCAAAGCCGAGGCGCTCGTTGGCCTCTACGGTGTCGAGCCCTTCCTCCTGCAGCTTGTAGGCGCGGATCTTGTTGGCCAAGCCGATGCCTCGGCCTTCCTGGCGCATGTAGACCAGGACGCCGACGCCAGCCTCCTCGATCTGGGTGAGGGCGGCGTGGAGTTGGCTGCCGCAGTCACAGCGGCGCGAGCCGAAGACGTCCCCCGTGAGGCATTCCGAGTGGACTCGGACGAGCACAGGCTCCTCGGGACGGATCTCGCCCTTCACCAAAGCGAGGTGGTGTTCGTCCGGATTCAGCTTGCTGGAGTAGACGACGAGGTCGAACTCGCCATAATCGGTGGGCATGCGGACCCTCTCGATGCGCTCGATCAGCTTCTCCTGATTGCGGCGATACTCGATCAGGTCGGCAATGGTGCCGACTTTAATCCCGTGGCGCTTGGAGAATTCGAGCAGCTCGGGGAGACGGGCCATGGTCCCGTCCTCGTTGAGGATCTCGCAAATGACGGCGGCTGGCTCCAAGCCCGCGAGCCGGGCAAAGTCGACAGAGGCCTCGGTGTGGCCGGCGCGGCGCAGCACTCCGCCCTGCTTGGCCTGGAGGGGGAGGATGTGCCCCGGCCGGACGAGGTCGCCGGGCTCGGAGAGCGGGTCGGCCAGGACCTGAACGGTGCGCGCCCGGTCCGCCGCGCTGATGCCGGTGGTGATGCCCGTGGCGGCATCCACGGCCACGGTGAAATTGGTGCCGTGCGACTCCGTGTTGCGCCGCACCATCAGGGGGAGCCCGAGGCGATCGGCCGCCTCCTGGGTGATGGGGGCGCAGATGAGGCCGCGTCCGTGGGTGGCCATGAAATTGATGGCTTCGGGTGTGATCTTCGACGCGGCACAGACGAGGTCACCCTCGTTTTCCCGGTCGGCGTCATCCACCAGGATGATGAGGCGACCTTCGCGGATATCGGCGATGAGTTCCTCGACGGGGCTGAAGGGAGACATGGTGGTGAGAGATGGAGGATAGGGGATGGATGCCATGGGAATGGAGGGGACTCCAGTTCCGAAGGCGCAAATCAGGCTGGGTATTCGTCAGCGGGATCGAACTTGGGGACCGGAACGTTGAGGATTTTCAGGTTTTCCCCCACGGCGCGGTGGCGGCAGCCGGGCTGGATGAGGACGGCCGTTCCCGGGCTGAGGGGATGAACGGTGCCGTCGAGTTCGATATGGCCCTCGCCTTCGAGGACGTAGTAGAGTTCGGTCATGCGCTCGTGGTAGTGCAGCTCGCTGTCGCGCTTGATCTCCACCAAGTGCATGGAGGCGACGGAGTTCGCATCGTTCATGAAAGCCCGCCGCGACAGCCCGCAGGGACAGGGGCTGGCGGGGATGTCGGCCAATCGGGCCAATTGGAAGCGTTCTCCGACGATTTCGTTTTCCATGGTATACTGTAAGCCTCGCATTTTGCGTTTGAAAAGCGATGGATGCGAATGTTCGGACTCTGTCACGGGAATCCCCCGAACAACAAGCACCGCCACAAGATGTCACCCCATTCCATTCTCCGCTGTCTTCTCCTGAGTGGTTTACTGCTCGTCGCCTGTGAGCCCGCGCCCCAGGCGGAACTCTCCATTGAAAAGGCGGGGGAAGAAGCGGGGACCGCCGCGGAGGGAGTGACGGAATCCGAGCCCGTTTCCCTGGCCATCACCACGTCAGCGGAGCCGACCACGGCTCCGAACGAGGGCGAAGCCGCGACTCCCGCGGCGAATGGGCCATCGCCCGACTCCCCTGACGAGGCAGCCCGGGAACAGCAGGCCCGTCTCTTGGAGCAGGTTCTCCAGGTGCGCGCCCAGCAACAGGCGCAAGGCCTGGGCACGGGCACGGTGCGGGTCAACGGCGCCTGGCCCTACATCGGCTACAGTCACCTCGCCCCCAATCCCGATGCCGGGATCGAAGCCCGGCTCGTGGCCGTGGATATCACCCTCGCCGGGCACACGCCCTATTTCGATATCGACGACATCGAGATCGTCGACGGGGCAACCCTGGTCAGCTACGGGAGCGATCCCCATGTGGAGCCCTTGCGCGCCGACGGGGCCCTGATGAGCGAGGAGGAAGAGATCCCCCAGGCGCCCTTGGCCTCGCGCTGGCTGTTGATCTATGCCTTCCCCAAGGACAGCTCTCACTTCCACCTCTATTATTGGGGGAAGCAACTCACTCGTGAGCCTGTGCCCTTTGGGCCGGCGGGCCTTTCCCTGCCGTATCCTCCCTCGGAGTGATTCCCGGTCCGGTCGGAGGACGACTCGGCCGCCTCTCCCCCTCGACCTGCGGATTTAGGCCTCCACGTTTTCCTCCGCCGGCTTCTCTCCGGGGGTGGGAAGTCCGACGTAGACGATCCCCTCCTCCTCGCGCACGGGAAAGACGGCAATGTCCTCGCTCGCCGGACCCGAGAGCACGGCCCCTGTCTTGAGATCGAATTCAGCGTAATGCCAGGGACAGGCGATGCAGCCATTTTCGACCGGACCCAGGGCAATGGGAGCGTCGGCGTGGGGACAGACGTCCTCCAGGGCGTAGACCACCCCTTGATCGCGGACGAGCGCCAAGCGGTAGCCTTCGACTTGGTAGGGACGCCCCTTGCCTTCTACCAGTTCTTCCGATCGAGCGACGGGATGATAGGTCATGTCAGTATCGCCGATCCATAGCCGGTCCGCGGCGCAACGGCAAGTGGGGGAAACCCAATTCGGCGCAGAGAGCCTCTGGCGAGACGCCGGTCTCCCGCAGGCTTTTTAAGCTGAGAGAGCGATCCCGCTTGGCGAGACGCTGGCCGGAGGCGTCTGTGAGGAGGGGATGGTGATGATAGAGGGGGCTGGGCAAGTCGAGGAGGGCCTGGAGCAGGCGGTGGAGGTGGGTCGCCTCAAAGAGATCCTCCCCCCGGACGATGTCCGTGACCCCCTGCAGGGCGTCATCGACGACGACGGCGAGATGGTAGCTGGTGCCGATGTCCTTGCGCACGAGCACGGCATCCCCGAGCCGCTCAGGGTGGGCGATCTGCTCGCCTTGGTAGGCATCCTGCCACCGCAGGGGGGCGTCGACTTCAGCGAGGGCCTTGCCCAGATCGAGACGCAGGGCGTGGGGCTCTCCAGAGGCGATGCGCTCGGCGCGTTCGGCCGGGGAAAGTCGGCGGCAGATTCCCGGATAGAGAGGGCCATCGATGCCATGAGGGGCCTGGCCGGAGCGCTCGATTTCCCGCAGGATATCCTTGCGGGTGCAAAAGCAGGGGTAGAGCAGCTCTCGCTGCACCAGCTGGCTCGCTACTTCCTGGTAATCGGCGAGGTGTAGGCTCTGGAGGCGCACTGGCTCCTCCCATTCGAGACCGAGCCAGGCCAGATCCTCCAGGATTTGCCTGCTATTCTCGGCGTTGCAGCGAGTGGGGTCGATGTCCTCGAGGCGAAGCAGAAAGCGGCCTCCGGCCCGTCGGGCAAGGTCGTAGGCGAGCAGGGCCGAATAGGCATGGCCCTTGTGCAGGAGTCCTGTGGGACTGGGGGCGAATCGGCTCGTCAGGACGGGGGAACTTGGAGCCATGGGGGGGCGGTGGCGATGAGATCGACAGAGCCGCGGCAGGGGAGGATGGCCGTCCTTGGCCCTTCCAGGGGCGAAGGGCGGTGCATCATGCCAGGAAGGTGGCTCGGCGCTGACGCACCGCCTTGGCGAGATCCCGGAGCATTTCCACCGTGGTCTCCCAACCGACGCAGGCATCGGTCACGCTGACCCCATACTCCAGCAAATCGCGATCAGGACTGATCGCCTGCGCTCCCTCCTTGAGGTGGCTTTCGATCATGACGGCCCGGATGGAAGTGTCTCCTCCGGCGATCTGCGCCGCGAGAGAGGCCGCCACCTTGGGTTGGTTGCGGTGGTCCTTTTCGCTGTTGGCGTGGCTGCAGTCGATCATGATGGCCGGAGGCAAACCCTTGGCTTCCAGCGCCTTTCGGACCTCGCGAATGCTCTCGGGGTCGTAGTTGGTGCCGGTGCTGGTGCCGCCGCGCAGAATGATGTGACAGGAGTCGTTTCCCTTGGTCGAGATGATGGCGCTGTCGCCCGCCTTGGTCACGGAAAGGAAGCGATGCGGGCGTCGTGCGGCAACGATCGCATCGATGGCGATTTGGAAATTGCCGCTGGTGCCGTTTTTGAAACCCACCGGCATGGAGAGGCCCGAAGCCAGTTCACGGTGGAGCTGGCATTCGGTGGTCCGGGCGCCGATGGCCCCCCAGGCAATGAGATCCGCGTAAAACTGGGGACTGATTGTGTCGAGGAACTCCGTGCCCGCCGCAATGCCCTTTTCCGCGATTTGCAGAAGCAAGTCGCGGGCGATGTGGAGTCCCGCATTGATGTCGTAGCTCTCGTCGAGATGTGGATCGTTGATCAGGCCCTTCCAGCCCACCGTGGTGCGGGGCTTTTCGAAATAAACGCGCATCACGAGGAGGAGGTCACCGGCCAGTTCGGGGCGAATGGCGGCGAGCCGGTCCGCATATTCCAGCGCCGCCTGGGTGTCGTGGATCGAGCAGGGACCGACCACCACGAGGAGGCGGTCGTCCTTGCCGGCGATGACGTCCGCCACCTCCTGACGGGTGCGAGCGACCGTCTCGACCACGGCGGGCGTGGCGGGCAACTTGGCCATCAAATCGATCGGAGAAATCAGCTGGCGCGTTTCTGCGATGCGAAGGTCATCAATTGGGGTGGAGGACATGGGCCGGGAATGAACAACGGATGGAGGGAGGGGAAAAGGGAAAAATTTCATGCCGACCTAGGGAGGTGGTGCCCTGCGGGTGCGCCGTCCCCACGGGCGCCCGGCCGCAGTTTCCTCCCTGTCCGGGCAAGCTAGAGTTCCACTCGCGAGAGCAACTGGGGGACCTCAATGCGCCCTGTATGGCGTTCGCGCAGGGCATGGGCCAGCGATTCGCACTGGTCGGGCTCGCCATGCACCAGGTAGACGCGGTCCTTGGGGCCATCGACGCGGTCGAAATAGGCGAGCAGTTCGCTGCGGTCTGCGTGTCCGCTGAAGGAATCGAGAATCTCGATCTCGGCCCGCACCTTGAAGCGGTCCCCCAAAATGGAGACCTCGGGATCGCCTTGGCGAATCTTGGCTCCCAGGGTGTGCTCGGCACAGAAGCCAACAAAGAGCACGGTGGTGCGAGGATCCTCAATGTGATTGCGGAGGTGGTGCAGCACGCGCCCGGCCTCGCACATGCCCGAGGCTGAAATGATGATGGCGGTCTCCTCCAGATTGTTGAGGGCCTTGGACTCGCTGACCTTGCGAATCAGGGTGAGGTTCTCGAATCCGAAGGGGTTGCGCTTTTCGAAGAGGAAGCGATAGACCTCCTCATTGAAGCATTCCGGGTGAAGCCGGAAGATCTCCGTCGCCCCGACGGCCAGGGGACTGTCGACATAGATGGGGACAGTGGGCAGCTCACCAGCCTCCACCAGGCGGTGCAGCACGTAGATGAGCTGCTGGGTGCGCTCGACCGCAAAGGCCGGAATGATGACCTTGCCTCGCTTCTCCAAGGCGCGCAGGAGGATGTCCCGGAGGAGGTGATTGGCCTGGGTCGGCAGCTCGTGCTCCCGCCCGCCATAGGTGCTCTCCATCAGGACGATGTCGACGTTGTCGCTCGGGGCGGGGTCGCGGAGCAGCTCGTTGTTGCCACGACCGACATCGCCAGAAAAGAGGAGGCGACGTCGCCGTCCGCGCTCTTGCAGGTCGAGGACGACTTGCGCGGAACCGAGGATGTGACCGGCATCCAGAAAGGTAAGGTTGACGCCATCGGCCACGGGAATGGAACGATCGTAACCGATCGTGACAAACTGCCGCACGCATTCCTCGGCCTCGACCTGACTGTAGAGCGGGGCGAGCGGAGCCTTGCCGTCGCGTGCGCGGTGCTTGTTGAGCCAGCGCACGTCCTGGGCCTGGATGTGCGCCGCGTCCGCCAACATCAGCTGACAGAGATCTCGGGTGGCGAAGGTGGAGTAGATGTTGCCCCGAAAACCACGGCGGGTAAGGGTCGGCAGGTTCCCGCTGTGATCGATGTGGGCGTGGGAGAGGATCACCGCGTCGATGCTCGTGGGATCAAAGGGGAATTGGCGGTTGCGCTCATTGGCCTCATCCCGTCGCCCTTGGTAGAGACCGCAGTCGAGCAGGATTTTCGAACCGTTGATCTCCAGCAGGTGTTGAGAGCCCGTGGTGGTTCCGGCGGCGCCGCAGAAGGTGAGATGCATTGCAGGGAAGGTCTAAGTGGTAGCGGCTGGCGCCGCGCGAAGCAAGAAGAGAGGCGTGAGGGGAAAGCCGCGTCGCTTGAATTCAAAGGCTTTGATACGGCGAAACACAGAGCAGCTCAAGAATCCATGATTTTCAGAAAGAAGGGCGGAAAGGAATAAAAAAATTCTTAGGAAATATTAAATTTTATCTTGAATGGAAAATATACCCATTATAGAATCTAAGTGTATGAACCCACTCGTGACCACTTTGCCACTTCTGACCGCCTCTGTTCTCTTTGGCCAGACGCTCAAGGCTGCCGAGCCTTCGCTCCAGTCTCTGGAGGAGCGCTTGGCAACCCTGGAGACGCGCTTGATTTCCCTGGAAGCCGCCCTGAAGGATGGGGCCTCCTACGCCTACAAGGAATCGGCCACTCGCGAAGCCACGATGGCGGGGGTGACGGTTCCGGCGGCGGAATCCGCGACCGGTGCCGTGGCGTCGGGTCAGACCTATGTCATTCAGGATGGGGACACCTTGGGGAAAATCGCCGCCAAGTTTGGGGTTGAGCGCAAGGCGCTGCTTGAAGTGAATCGTCTCAGTGAAGGGCAGCCGATCTACATTGGGGAAACCTTGATGATTCCGTCGAGTGCGGGTGTGGTGTCCGCTCCGGTGGCTCCTGCGCAGAAGGAAACGGTTACGGCTCCGGCGCCTGCTGCGGGTGTGGTGGCTGATGCGGGGAAGCCGGCGCCAATCCCGGCCAAGCAGGAAGCCAAGGTGGTGGGGGAAACCAAGAAGCCCGCGCCGGCATCGGTGACGACGCACACCGTCATCAAGGGGGATACCTTGACTTCCCTCGCGAAGAAGTATGGCACCACCGTGGAGAGCTTGAAGGCGGCCAACGGTTTGCGCACGGATGTGATCAGTCTGGGGCAAAAATTGAAAATCCCGGCCGGAAAGGAAACGAGTGTGCAGGCCTCTGCATCGGCCGCTGAGCCTGCTCCGAAGGGTGAGGAGTCCAAGAAGGGTGAGCAGGTGGGGCAATACGATTACGACAATCCTCTTCTGAGAAAAGATGAAACCTACGGCTACTACACGGTGGTCAAGGGGGACAATCTCTACGCCCTGGCGCGTGACTTCTTTACAACGATGCCGGAGCTGCAGCGCATCAACAATATGGGCAGCAGCACCGTCATTCGTCCCGGGGATGAAATCATCGTCCCGACCTCCGAATACAATGCCTACCACAAGACGGGGCAGTTGACCTCGCGCTGAGATTCGGATGAGAAAAGAGTTTGTCTCCGTTGCAATATCCGAGGTTGTTGAGAGACAAAGTTGAGTGGTCAAAGGAGCCCGGTCCCGCAAGGGGCCGGGCTTTCTGCTTTGGATGAGGCACAGGGGCAAGGGGTTTTAACCACACAGAAAGTGTGAATATATCTCCAATCTTCCTCATATTGTTGCACCTGGTTTGTATTGCCCTGAGGGGAGATTGGAAAAAATAGAGGTCTGAAACTCGGCGCAAAGGCCCTGCCGATGTCCGAGCGGAAGGGCCTCGGAAAATGGCCCGAAAGAGAGGCGGAATTCGAGAGAATCACTGAAATTTCCCTAGCAAGTATTGCAATAGAAGCGAAGCTTCCCCTTCGAGCACGAGTTGCTGCCACGTCATTCAATGAGCCATACCATCTCCTCCCGGGCGAATGTCGATTTGATCGACCAAAAATACGCCGAATGGAAGAAGGATCCCCTGTCCGTCGATCAGAACTGGGCCATGTTTTTTGAGGGTTTTGAGCTGGGGGCGACCCAGCCAGCCCCTCCGCGCGGATCTTCGGCCGCTGCGGGGGCGCCGACCGAGGGTTCCGTCGATCTCTCCACCCACTCCCGGGTGCTTTCCCTGATCAATGCCTTCCGCACGCTGGGGCACACGGCCGCCTGGCTGGATCCCCTGGAAGACCTGCCCCCGAACCAGCCCCTGCTCAGCCTAGAGCATTTAGGTCTCCATCCTTCCCAGCTAGAGGAGGAAGTGGTCGCCGACGACTACGACAAGGGCGGTCGCATGAAATTGAGTGATCTGGTCGAGCGCCTGCGCCGGACCTATTGTGATCGCATTGGCTTCGAGATCATGCACGTCCAAACGCCGGAGGTGCGCAACTGGCTCATCAAGCGGATCGAGTCCCGGATCGATCTGGAGGAGCCCTCGAAAGAGAAGAAGAAACTGGCCCTGCAATGGCTCGCCGAAGCCGAGCTCTTCGAGCGCTTCCTTCACAAGAAATACGTCGGCCAAAAGCGCTTTTCGCTAGAGGGGGGCGACTCCCTCATGGTGGCCCTGAACGGCCTGATGCGGCGTTTCCCCGATTACGGCATCGAGGAGATGGTCATTGGCATGGCCCACCGCGGCCGCCTCAACGTGCTGGCCAACCTGCTCGGCAAGCCGCTTACGGCCTTGCTTTACGAATTCTCCGACAACTACGTCCCCAATCTCGTCGCCGGGGACGGGGACGTGAAATACCACCTCGGCTACGAGACGAATCGGGAAATCGACGGGAAGTGGGTCAAGATTCAGCTCGCCGCCAACCCGAGCCACCTCGAGGCGGTCAGTCCGGTGGTGGAAGGCAAAGCACGCGCCCGTCAGCGGGCTTTTGATCCGCAGCGCCGCGACTCCTTCGTGGATCGCTCTTCCGTGATACCTGTTCTCATCCACGGGGACGCGGCCTTCGCCGGCCAGGGCAGCGTTGCGGAAACTCTGAACCTTTCCCAGTTGTTGGGGTACCGCACGGGGGGGACCATTCATCTGGTGGTCAACAACCAGGTCGGCTTCACGACCACGCCGAAGGACGCTCGTTCCTCGGCCTACTGCACCGACGTCGTCAAGATGATCGAGGCGCCCGTCTTCCACGTGAACGGGGATTCGCCCATGGACGTCCTTTACGCCGTGGAATTGGCCCTGGCCTTTCGGCAGCGCTTCTCGCGCGACGTCGTCGTGGACATCGTCTGCTACCGTCGCCACGGCCACAACGAGGGCGACGAGCCCGCTTTCACCCTGCCGAAGACCTATCGCGAGATCAGCCAGCACGCCACTCCGCTGGCCCTTTTCCGCCAGCGCCTCATCGAGGCCGGGGACCTCAGCCCTGAGGAGGCGGACGCCATCGAGCAGGAGTACCAGAACAAGCTCGACAGCGAGATGGACGAGCTACAGCAGGCCATCGCCCAAGGCACGGATCACCTACTGGGCGACCCCGCCGAGCCGCCGCAGCCGGATTACTCCCACGATCCGGTCGACACCGGAGTCGATTTGGAGCGTCTCCGAAAGATCGGGATGCGGATCACGGAGGTCCGTGGCACGGTGAAGGTGCATCCCAAGCTGGAGCAGCGCTTCCTCCGCCCGCGCCGCGCCGCCATTGAGTCCGGCAAGGGCATCAACTGGGCCTTCGCCGAGGCGCTGGCCTTCGGCTCGCTCCTCAAGGAGGGGATCGCGGTCCGCCTTTCCGGCCAGGATTGCCGCCGCGGCACCTTCAGCCAGCGCCATGCCGTGCTCTACGATCCCGAGACGCGGCAGCGCTACACGCCCCTGAATCACCTCGAGCGCAAGCAGCAGGCCAAGCTCTGGGTCTACAACAGCCACCTCTCCGAGTTTGCCGTTCTGGGCTTCGAGTATGGATACTCCCTGCACGCCCCGGATGCCCTGGTGCTCTGGGAAGCGCAGTTCGGCGATTTCGCCAACGGGGCCCAGGTCATCATCGACCAGTTCATCACTTCCGCCGAGTCGAAGTGGGGACGCCCCAGCCACCTCGTCATGCTCTTGCCTCACGGCTATGAAGGCCAAGGGCCGGAGCACAGCAGCGCCCGTCTCGAGCGCTTCCTGCAGCTCTGTGCAGAGGAGAACATCCAAGTCTGCAACCTGACCACACCCGCCCAGTACTTCCACGTGTTGCGTCGCCAGATGAAGCGCGACTTCATCAAGCCCCTGGTGCTGATGACGCCCAAGAGCCTTCTGACGCATCCTGCCTGTGTCTCGGACCTGGAGGACTTCGCCGAGGGCACTCACTTCCGTGAGGTCATTGACGACGATGCCCCGGAGCGGGGAGCCCCGGATCGCATCAACCGACTCATCTTCTGCACGGGCAAGGTCTACTACGATCTGCTCGACTACCGTCGCAAGCACGAGATCAACAACGCGGCCATCATCCGCCTCGAGCAGATTTACCCCTTCCATGGGGAGATGGTGGCGGAAGTCGCCTCTCGATATCCCAACGCGACGAAGTGGGTTTGGTGTCAGGAGGAACCCTTGAACATGGGCGCCTGGACCTTCGTCGGTCCGAGCCTCCGCAAGGTCTCCGACATCCGCGTTCGCTATGCGGGGCGTCCCGCGGCGTCCAGCCCCTCTAGCGGTGCCAAGGCCATCCACAAGAAGGAACAGTATCGCTTGCTGGAAGAAGCCTTCAGCAAGTGAGCCCTTCCTTCCTGATCCGGGGGCAAGACCGGCGAAATTCCGCGTGACATTCCCCATTTCCCTTTCCATCCTTCCCTTCCCAATTTTTCCCGAGCAACGAGAGTATCATGGCGCACGAGATCAAGATTCCTTCCGTCGGCGAATCCATCGCCTCGGCCACCCTGGGCAGCTGGCTCAAGAACGACGGTGATTACGTCGAAGCTGGCGAGGTCATCCTGACGATCGAGACCGACAAGATTTCGACCGAGCTGACCTCGACGCACACGGGGATCCTGCGCCATCTCGCGGCCGCGGGAGATGAATTGGCCATCGGGGCTCCCGTCGCCCTCATCGAGGAAGGGGAGCGTCCCGCTGGAACCAGCGCCGACTCGGGAGCTGCCGCACCTGAAGCCGCCCCCACCGCGGAGACGGCGGACGAGTCTTCCCAGGTGACGA
Source organism: uncultured Akkermansia sp. (assembly GCA_964552315.1). Taxonomy (GTDB): domain Bacteria; phylum Verrucomicrobiota; class Verrucomicrobiia; order Verrucomicrobiales; family DEV007; genus Arctic95D-9. The sequence continues at coordinate 82,593 of CAZKGI010000006.1, forward strand.
CGGATGCTGTCCGTGCCACTCCGGTGGCCAAGAAAATTGCCGAAGGCGAGGGGATTGACCTTTCCCGCGTGAGCGGAACCGGCGCCGGCGGCCGCATCACCAAGGCGGATGTGCTTGGTGCCGTCACCGCTCCCGCCGGTGCGGCCGAGCCCAGCCCGGAGGCCAAGCCAGCGGCTTCGGCTCCTGCGGCGAGCGCGACCGAGGGGCGGACCACCCGTCGCAAGATGTCGCCCTTGCGGAAGAAGATCGCGACGCATCTCGTCAACGCCCAGCACGAGGCCGCCATCCTCACCACCTTCAACGAATGTGACATGAGTGCGGTGATGGACCTGCGGAAGCGGCTCCAGGATGATTTCACCGCCCGCAACGGGGTCAAGTTGGGCTTCATGTCCTTCTTCATCAAGGCGGTGGTCGAGGCCCTCAAGTCCGTTCCCGCCGTGGGTGCCCGCATCGAGGGAGACGAGATCGTCGAACAGCATTTTTACGACATCGGCGTGGCTGTGAGCACCGAGCGCGGCCTCATCGTGCCCGTGGTTCGCGACTGCGACCAGAAGAGCTTCGCCCAACTCGAAAAGGATATCGCGGATTACGCCGTCAAGGCCCGCGAGGGCAAGGTCGGCCTGCCCGATCTTCAGGGCGGGGTATTCACCATCACCAACGGAGGCATTTTTGGCTCCCTGCTGAGCACGCCCATCCTCAATCCACCCCAATCCGGCATCCTGGGGATGCACAGCATCCAGCAGCGCCCCGTTGCCGTCGACGGACAGGTGGTGATCCGCCCGATGATGTACCTGGCCCTCAGCTACGACCACCGCCTCATCGACGGCAAGGAGGCGGTGACCTTCCTGGTCCGGGTCAAGCAGTGCATTGAGAATCCCGAGCGCATCCTGCTCGGCGCCTGAGCGCCGTAGCCGCAACTCCGCCTGGTCGTGGGAAAAGGGGAAGATGGCGAGGGCTGTCTTCCCGTCTCTCTTTTAGCTCAGTCAAAGATCGGATAAAAGGTGTTAAAGGCCTTTTCGCCGAATTCAGCGGGATCGTTGAAGCGGCGGCCCCGATCCAGGGCGTCGATGTCGGCCATCTCCTGGGGACTGAGCTCGAAGTCGTAAAGGGCGAGGTTTTCCCGGAGGTGAGAACTCTCCTGAGTCTTGGGAATGACCGCCGTGCCGCGTTGCACCGCCCAGCGGAGCAAGATCTGCGCCGCGCTGCGTTCGTGGGCGCGCGCCAGGGACTGAATGCGCGGGTCGGCGAGTACCGATTCCCTTTCGTCGGCCATGCCCAGGGGCAGATAGGAACTCGCGCCGAAGGGGGAAAAGGCCGTGACCGCGATATTCTCGTCGCGGCAGTAGCGCAACAAACGGGACTGGGTCAGGTAGGGATGCATCTCCACCTGCAGCACTTGGGGAGGGATGGCGGCGTAGGAGAGGAGGTCCCGCAGCAGGCTGGTGGGGAAGTTGCTGACCCCAATCCGCTTGACCAGTCCCGCCCCGACCAGGGCCTCCATCGCCCCCCAGGTTTCCGCCAAGGGAATGCGTATGGGTTTCATGGCCGGCTGATCCGCCGCCGGATCGTGGAACCAACCCGGAGGATAGCGCTCCTCAAAGGGCACGAAGGCCAGGGAAATCGGGAAATGGATGAGATAGAGATCGAGCGTGTCGACGCCAAGGTCGAGCAGGCTGCGCTCGCAAGCGGGACGGACGTGGTCTGGATGATGATAGGTATTCCATAACTTTGACGTGATCCAGAGATCCTCCCTCGAGCACAGCCCGGATTGGAAGGCGCGGCGCAGGCCCTCGCCCACGGCCCTTTCATTGCCGTAATCACAGGCACAGTCAAAGTGCCGGTAGCCCAGGGAAATGGCCTCGGGGATGAGGCTGGGGAGCCGCTCCGAGGGGATTTTCCAGGTGCCCAACCCGACGGCTGGCAGTCTTCCGCCGTCGGCCGTTTCGAAAAAGGGAGGAAAGCCCGTCATCGCTCGTCATCTAGCCGAGTTCCCGAGGAATGCAAGCAAAGTGCCCCGGCGGAATGGCAACCGCCCCAGGGCCGACAAGCTTGTGCAAGTCTCCTCTTTACAGGCAACCGCGTTTCCGACAGGATCGCCTCATGAGCGGTCCTCTCCGTCCCGACGAAATTGAGCGCTACCATGCCGAGGGCTTTCTGATGCGACGCGGCCTCTTTTCGTCCGAGGAGATCCACCGGCTTGGCGAGACGGCCCGGTCCGACCACGCCCTCGACCAGGCCGCCGTGGCTCGCGACGACGGGGAGGGGAATCGCGTGCGCCTATCGCTCTGGAATCATCCCGGGGAGGGGATTTACGGGCGCTTCGCACGCTGTCGACGCATCGTGGATGCGGTGGAACAGCTCATCGGTGGAGAGGTCTATCACTATCACTCCAAGATGATCCTCAAGGACGCCCTCACGGGCGGTGCCTGGGCTTGGCATCAGGATTATGGCTACTGGTACCAAAACGGCTTGCTCTTTCCCGACCTCTGCAGCGTCATGATCGCCGTGGATCCGGCCACGCGTGAAAACGGTTGCCTGGAACTTCTGAAGGGCTCGCACCGCATGGGGCGGGTCGATCACGTCCTGACCGGCGACCAGGCGGGGGCCGATCCTCGAGTGGTGGCCGAGGCCAGGAAACGCCTCGAAAAGGTGAATTGTCTCATGGAGCCCGGAGATGCGGTCTACTTCCACGCCAACACCCTGCACGGATCGGGACCGAATCCTTCCCCGCAGCCGCGCTGGGCCATGATTTGCTGCTACAATGCGGCCAGCAACGACCCCTGGAAGGACTCCCACCATCCGGGGTACACGCCCCTCAGCAAGGTGGCGGATGAGGAGCTTCTCAGCGGAGACTGTACCGGAGGCGATGTGCACTTTGCGGATATTGCCCGCAAGGATCACAGTGCCCGGCAGCTGGCGGAAGTCCGCTCGGAGGACGAGGCGAATCCTCGCGGGATTGGCCAGGGATAGGGACGCTCAGCGCAGGCCGCGGGACGCTTCCTGAATCTGTCGCATCTTCTCGAAGAGGGAACGATGACGTTCGACCAGTTGTCGCGCCACTTCGGGATCCGGGGTCAGGTCCGCCTGGTTTCGTTCGAAGGTCCCCCCGAGGATGATGCCATCGCTCCGCGGAAACATGTAGAGGTTGCCTGGGGCAATGAGGTTGTAGTCGATGGCGGGCTGGGGCATGAGAACGCTCAGCTGTCCCTTGACGGGAATGAGTTCCTCGTCGCCAAACAACTTTCGGGCTCCGAGCCCACTGCAATGGAAGAGGTGCGAGTGGGGAAGCTGCAGGATTTCCGAGGCGTTGGAGAAGGGGCGCACCCGTAAGCGGGCTCCCGCCGCGCGGACTTCGGAGAGTAGGGTGGACAGGTAAACGGAAGGCTCAATGAGCATGGAGTGGAAGCGCCGCACATAGCGGGCCGGGAAAAGGTGTTCGCCCGGGCCAAAGTCGCGGAACCCAATCTGGAGGTGATGCAAAACCCCGCCGGGTCCTCCCATCCAGCTCGACTCCGGTTCGTCTTCGTGGAGGTAGTAATTGGGAATCCAGCGCACTCCCCAGCGATCGCCCACGAGCCTCTGAAAGTAGCGATGGGAATAGTCCGCAGCTTCGATGAATTGTTGGGCAAAGGCCTCCTGGCGGTGCTCGGCATCAAACACCGAGACCGGCCACCACTGGGCTCCGGCAATGTTGGAGGTGGTGTCAGGCGGGAATTCGCGCGCGTAGAGATCCACGTGGGCTCCCCGATCCAGGAGGAGGCGCGCCGTGCTCAGGCCCATGACCCCGCCTCCCACGACGGCGCAGGATTTTCCGGAGATGTCCCCGGCGAGGCGGATCGCGAGGTGGGCACAGCCCCAGGAGAGGCTCATGCCCCCGCCGCCATGGCCGTAATTGTGGACCAACACCTTGCCCCCGACGTCTTCGCGTCGGAGCACGAAGCCCGAGGGGCGAAAGGGGCGCAGACCGGCGATGCTCCGGATCTCATAGCGGGGATCCACGTCGAGCGGCTTCAGTTGGCTTCCCTCGCGAAGGTCGGCATCTTCAGCCGCGGGGTCAAGCGCGGTATACTCCGGGCGCTCGCAGCCATACAGGCCCATCCCACTGAGGGCCAGGGCAAGGGATCGACGTCGGGTCATGAGGAGGGGGAAGATTGGGGGAGCGATTGAAGGGCGGGGCCGGCGATCTAATCCAGGCCGCGAGAGCTAATTGAGGCGTGGGATGCGGAAAACGACAATAAAAAAGGATCCCGGTTTCCCGGGATCCCTGAAAGCGAAGTGGCACTGGACGCGTGGTCCAGGCAAGGAGGCTCAGTAGCGACGATCGCGACCACCGCCGCCACCGTAGTTGTTGCCACGACCACCTCCGCCACCTCCACCACCGTAGGAACGCGGGCCGCGGTCTTCACGAGGCTGGGCTTCGTTGACCTTGATGGTGCGTCCGTCGACGGTCTGGCCGTCCAGGTGCTGAATGGCGGCCTCCATCGCTTGGCGTGAGTCCATGGTCACAAAGGCAAAGCCGCGAGGACGTCCGGTTTCCCGGTCCGAGGGGAGGTGGACATCGGTAATGGCCCCGTGGGCACCGAAAAGCGCTTCAAGATCTTGCTTCGTTGTCCCGAAGGACAAGTTTCCAACATACATTTTCATAGGATTCCGTGGGTTCCTGCGAGGGCCGTCTCCGTAGACTGCTCCCAACTGCGGGTTTCAGATCGCCACCGAATACGAGACTCACCTGGCAATGCTTCAGACCTTGATATTGCCAAGCGCCGAACCGACGAGACAAAGACGCCCCCTTTGGAGAAAAAGCCAGCGATTTCTTTCCGGTGGAGGCGGACCCGATCTTTCTTCCTGTCAATTCGGCCGATAGAGACATGGAATTCAGACATCACGGCGATCTCTTCGCCGATATTCCCCGGGGGTGAACCCAAAGCGCTCCCGATAAGCGGATTGCAGGTAATGCGCGTGGGTGAAACCCGTTAGATCGGCAATGCTGTCCATGGTAAGATCCGTGGCGACCAGCAGTCGGTTGACCTCGCGAAAGCGAACACGCAGCATCTCCTCCTTGGGCGAGCGCCCCAAGGCGGCCTTCATGCGGCGTTCCAAGGTGCTCCTCGAGACCCCGAGTGTTTGGCAGAGCGTCTCCACCTTGAGGCCTGACAAGGCCTCCTCCCGGATGAGTCGGGCTGCGCGCAGCACGATCGGATCCTCAATGACGAATTCATCCGAGGAGGCGCGCACCTCGATCCCTTTTGGAGGGACGAGGATGGGCGATCCCTCATCGGCGTCCCCCCGCATGAGCCGGTCCAGGCGCTCGGCGGCCAACCATCCCACGGTGGCTCCATCAAAGCGCACACTGGTCAGGGACGGCGAGGCGAACTCGCAAAGCGTCTCCTCGTTCTCGCAGCCGACGACAGCGACCTCCTCCGGTACCGCCAGGGAGGCGCGGCGACAGGCATCGAGGAGGTGCACGGCGAGCTGGTCGTTGGCGGCAAAGATGCCGACCGGCTTCTCAAGGGCCTCGAGCCAGCGCATCAGCTCGGACTGATGGGCCTCCCAGTCCACGGGGCTGCGCTCGTCCTGCGCCGAGAGGAGGGCGCAGCGGGCTCCCGTCTCCTCGACGCGAGTGACGAAGTTGGCGACGCGCTCGCGAAAGAAGTTCTCCGTTTCCAAGGCATAGGCCGCAAAGCGACGGTAACCGCGATTGAGGAAATGCTCGGCGACCCGTTGGCCGATGAGAGCGTTGTCCATGCCGACAAAGGGCAGAGCGGGGGTGTGGATGGTCGAGCGCAATTCGACGGCGGGAACCCCGGCGGCGAGGATGGCGTCGGCCATCTCCGCACTGTGGGTGCGGGTGAGAATCCCATCCCCATCCCAGCTCGCCAGCCAGGGTGGGACCGAGGATTCGAAGGAGCGAAGCTCCAAGAAGGTGGACCAAGGGCCGTGGCGTTGCAGATAGCGCGCGACCCCGGAGAGGAGATCGCGGGTGTAGCTGCGCGTCGTCTCCACGAGGATGGCGACCCGTTTCACGGATGGGGAGGGGCGTTTCAAGGCAAGACTGGACAAGGGGCAGAAGGCGGGGACTTCAATCAAAGGATCCGTTCTGGAGGGCCCTGAGGTGGTCGATGAGGTCGACCGGTCGGCGACCTGCGCCGGGGCGGGGCACTTCCTCAAAGGGTCTCTGGCTTTCTTGGGAAAAGCAGGCTTCCGATCCAGCCGCCCACGAGACCGGCGAGCAAGGCCGCCGCCGTGACCCATTGAAAGCTGATCGGATCCCGTCCCGTGGTCGGATTCAGTCCAAAGAGGGGGCCGGAGAAAGCCACCACCACCGCCGCCGCCAGGCTGGCAAGACAACCAATCCAGGCGCCCAGTGTGCTGATCCGCCGGAAGAAGAGGGCATAGACGAAGAGCATCGCCAGGGGCACTGTGGGCAGGTTCACCGTCTTGTTGGTGATCTCCATGAAGTTCCCAGGAATGCGGTGCATCTGGGTGCTGGCGAGAACGACGGCCACGCCGATGCCGAAGGAGAGGCGCCGGGAGAAGCGGACTCGCTCGAGGTCCGTTTTGGGCGCGTGCCCAAAGCGGTCGAGAATGTCTACGGTCACCACGGCAGTGATCGAGTTCACCCCGGAATCGATGCTCGACATGGCGGCGGCGAAGAGGCCCGCCACGACCAGGCCCGTGATCACCGGCGGCAGTTCCTGGGCAATGAACCAGGGGAAGACGCTATCGGCCATGTCGCGCAGGCTTTTGCCCTCGGGTATCCGCTCGGGATGCGCCTGCAGGTACCCCAGCAAGGCGAGACCGACCAGGCCGAGGGTCAGGCCCACGATGCCCCCCATGATCAGCTGCGTGGCCACGGCTCGCCGCGCCGCGGGCGCATCCTCGGTGGCCATGAAGCGTTGCACGGTGATCTGGTCACCGGCCGAGGTGGCCACCATCCAGATGAGGACGGAAATCATCGAGCCCATCAAGGTGACCCGCTCGGAGAGGTCGAAGCTGATGATCGGCTGGGTGTCCCACACGCTTTGCTGCCACTCGGTGGGAAACCAGCCGAATCCGCCCATTTTGTAGGTGATGGTGCCAATCACGAGTAAGGCGCCTCCGTAGAGGAGCAGGGTTTGGATAAGGTCCGTGATGACCACCGCCCGCAGCCCGCCCACCGAGGTGTAGATGACCGTGAAAAGTCCCGTCACCACCGCCACCCAAGGCACCCAGATCGCCTGGCGGTCCTCCGGCACGCCCATGACCACCACCAGGGCCTTGGCCGTCAGGAAAATCAGCAGGCCCATCCAGATGAGGCGGAGAAGCAGGAACAGACCCGTCCCGAGGAGCCTCACGGAGAGCCCGAGGCGTTCCTCGAGGAGCTCATAGGCACTGGTCACCCGATTGCGCATGTAGAGCGGCAGGAGCCATCGGGTCACGACGAGAAAGACGAGGGGATAGACCAGGTAGTTAGCCAGATAGACAGGCCCCTTGCCAAGGACTTCCCCAGGGATCGCCAGATAGGTGATGGTGCTCAGCAGGGTGACGAAGAGGGAAACGCCGATCAGGAGGGGGTTCATCCGGCCGGAGCCGATGAAATATTCGCGGGTGTCCTCCTGCTTCCGGCTCACCCACCAGGCCATCACCATGGTGAACACGGCATAGAGAAACAAGATCGTCCAATCAATCGGGGTCATTCGCGCGGCCCGCACAGCCTGAAGGTTCCGACAAGCTTTGTCGATGCTTTCCCCTTAGGCTTAATTGCGTACCGAGAGCAAGGGCTTGCAAGCGCGGGGAGCACCGCGGCTCTCGCTCCAATCACCCAGGACATGGCACCGAGGGAGGACTTCGCCGCTAGATCGAGGCTTCCTCGACGGGGGCGCCCCATGTCATTTAGGCCAACGAGGCAGCCCCTATCACGACCTGCCTCGATTCACTGAACGAGGTCTTTTCGGAACTCGCACGGTTTTGGCGAGCGGCGTGCTCCCCACGCGTCTGGAGACTCCGGTCAGGTATCGGGGGGCGGCTCGCCTGAGCAGGCCGTCGGTGGAGGCCCAACGAGGTGCAGGCCTTAGGGGCGCTCGAAGCTCAAGCCGGGATCGCCCTCGGGGCCCCCGACGAGAATGAAGTGCATCTGGTCCTCGTGCAGGGAGATGGCGGCGACGAGTTGGACGTCTCCGGCGTCGAGGACGAGCTGTCCTTCCTCATCGATGGACCACTCGCCCTGTAGGACCGTTCCTGCGGCCCCTTCGTAGCTCCAGCTGAACTGGCCGTCTTCGCCAAGGGTCAGGGCAATGGCCTTTTCATCGGCAGAGAGGGCCTTCCAACTTCCTTCGATATCCTCGGGCTCGATCAGCTCGACGATCGCCCCCTCTGGAAGCACCTCAGCTGAAGTGTCCGTGAGTTCTTCCGTCTCGGGCCCCTCGGTGTCCGGGAGCGAGCTCAGGGCGAGATCCCTCAGCTGGGCTGAGACGCGGTCCGCCGGTTGCAGCTCGACGACGCGGTCGAAGAGGTCGACGGCCTCTTCGAGGAAGCCAGCCACCATGTAATGGTAGGCGAGCAGGAAGTGGGCGTCGGCGGAGTCGGGATGGCTCTCCACATAGTTCTCCAGCTTGAGTCGTTGGTCCGCATAGAGGCTGCTGTCGGGATAGAAGCCGGCCATGGTGGCCCAATCCCAGCCGGGACCGGAGGCCAAAACCGGATTGAGGACGCCAGCGGCGTCTCCATAACGCGACAGGGCAAAGAGGCAGAGGGCGCGGAATTCGTGCAGCGCCGAGTCGCCAGGGGCATAGGAGATGGATTCGTCCGTTGCCTTCAAGGCCGCGAGGTAATCCCCTTGGTGGAAGGTGGCCCGAGCTCGCTCCATGGCAGCCGTGGATTTTTCCTGGGCGTTGAGAGCGACCGACTCCTCCTCGGGCTCCTGCTTGGCGGCGATGACCGAGAGCGGCTGGGTGTAGTGAATCACGGTCGTGTGCGTTTGAATGGGCGGCGCCGGATAAGGATTGTGATAGGTGACATACCCGGAGTCGAAGGCGAGGCTACCAAGGGTCCACGCGGCCAGGCCCCAGGCAATCGCACCGCCAATCCCCGAATGGGCATGGGGGTAGCCGGCGGGGCGGTAGGGGGATCCCGGGTAGGGGTAGTGCTGCTGGTGCCAGTGACGGTTCCAGCCGTAGTTCCAGCTGCCGCGATGCCAGGGGTGGTAGGTGTTGCTGGTCCACCAGGGGCGGTTGCCCCAGGCGTCCGGCCGGTAGGCATAATTCAGGGATCGGGAAAAATTGCGGTCGATGAGCACGGGGCGATGGTTCACCACTCGCTGGGGATTCCAGATACTGGCGCGATTGTTCGTCCATTTCTGTCCCCACTGGACGGAGAGGGGCTGGCTGGGGGGCGAAGACGGGGCGACTCGCGAGTTGGTGGCATTGGTGACATTCGTCACGTTGGTCACGTTGGTCACTCGATTGAGGTTCGTCTGCTTCGTGATCTGCTGGTTCGTGTTGACGATGACCTGTTGGAGCGGTTTCGGTCGCCCACCTTGTCCGCGATTTGCCGGATGCTTCGGCTTCTTCGCCGGTGCACTGGGGGGCGCCGCCGGACGGGTCACCTGCTGGGGGTAGACCACGCGCCCCGGAACGAAGGTCGAGGTGGGCTGGCTCGGGGCGACGGGCCTCGCCGTGGGACGAGAGGACGAAGGCGTGGCTGCCTGGGCGGGAGGACGGGTCGCGGGGCGGGGCTGGCCGCTCCGGGCGGGGGTGGGAACTTGCGTCGGCGCTGGCATCGCCTTGGCGGGTGCCGGGCGTTGGCTGGGGGCCTTGGGGGCTGCAGGGGCTTTCACGGGGGCTTGGACGGCAGGTGAGGCGGCCTTGGTCGGCTGGCTGGGTGGCGTGGCTTTGGCCGGAGCCTTGGGTGGGCTCGTGGGCGGGGCTGGATTCGAGGAAGGACGCCTCTCCGGCGGAGACGGACGCCTCTCCGGGGCTTGGAACCGAGGGGCACTGGGGCGAGTGGCGGGTTTGGCCCCCTGACCGCGGGAGGGGGACGTCACATTGGAGCCGGTCAGGGGATTGCGGGGGGATTGGCTCCGGCTCGGTGCCGGTGTCCGCGGGGCGGCGGGAGACTTGGCGGGGCTTCTGCCCTGCCCCTGTCCTGGTGACGCCTGGCTCTGACGCCCTTGGCCCTGACCCTGGCGAGCCTTTTCCGCGGTGGCCGCCCCGCGGGCATGCAGCGGCCAGGGGGAAAGGGAACCCGAGACGAAGAGGGTCAGAAGGGAAACTTGTAAGAGGCGCGAGATCATGGCTTCGCAGGTTGAGGGGTGGTTTCCTCGTTAGGACGACCGGAGGGATCGCTTGATTCAGTGCCGTCGCCCCCGACCTGGGGTTGCGGGGGGCGACGTACCAGGCGCAGGCTGACTTCGGGCTGGGCCTCCCCGGCGAGGAATCGGTGCGTGGAGTCCCAGGCAATGATGTCATCGCCCTCGAAGCGCAGCTTTTGCACGGCACTGGTGCGCTCACCCTCGGCCGTCACTCCCGAGGTCTGCACGAGCCAGCCTTCGTCGGTGGCGCGCCAGACGCCCTGTGCAAAGCCGCCCAGTTCGTCGAAGGTCCACCACAGGATCTGCTGGCTTTCGGCATCGTAGCCGATGCGAATATCGGTCTCGATGGTCCCCTCCGCGGGACTGGTGGTGATGGCCTGGCCGAGGAGATAGCTTCCCGTGGGGGACAGGTCGAAGTAGAGTTCCATTTGCAGCTGTTCACCCTGGAGCACCCATTCGCCCAAGAGGGGATGCAGGTCGGCAAGGGGATCCCATTCCTCAGGGGCAAGGGGGAGTTCCCGGCTCTGGGCGATGAGCCATCCCTTTTCGGGGGACTTCAGCAGGATGGCCTCGTAGGCAACCGATTCGCCCTCGTCTTCGGGGTTTTCACTCGAAAAATGGGCGATTCCCTCTTCAATGACGAGATGAGCGGCGATTTGTCGGGCGTCAATCACTTCGAGGGCGATCTGTCGGTCGGGATGATCGCTGAAGGATCGCTCGAAAAGCTCGCGGATTTCCTTCGCGCCATACACGGTGAGGCCGTCAATGTCATCGATCATCGCTGCCTCTGGGGTATAGAGGGCGAGGATGGCATCGAGCTCCTTGGCGTTGTAGGCCTTGACGTAGGCCTCGGCGACCTGGCTGAGCTCCCCTCGGACCGGATCCGGCACGGAGGCGGGAGCCGGGCTGGGATTCCCCTCCGGACTCGGCTCCTGAGCGTCGAGCGCTAGGTTGAGTCCCAAGAGAATGAGCGCAGGGAGAAGGAGCGTGATACGGTTCATGGTCTCGTTTGTCATGGTGACGCCACGGCGGTTATCCAGCAATGAAAATCGGTGAGGAAAGGGCGGGAACTTTGCCGGGACATTTGGGTTCAAACCCTGACTTCAGAATTTCCCGAGGGGTACGGGAAAAAGGGAAGAATTCTCTTCCTGTGAGGCTGCCGAAAAGAATATGAATAGATAGCAGGCGTTCAGCGGGGCAGGGACGCAGTGTCGTCCCGCGACTGCCTGGGGCGCTTGCTTTGTTATACCCAGAATGACAAAATGAAAATGAAACGACGTCCCACGGTGCCACTTCTGGTGGCGATGCTATGGCTAATACCGGGACTATCCCAAAAAGCATTCTCGCAAGTGAATGATGACAAGATCTTGCGGGAAGCTTCCGGGACCTACAAAGGCACTCGCGAAGGCGGCAGAGCCACCTTCTCGGGGGCGGCTGACCCGGTTACCTATCCTCCCTTCACGGCATCTCCGCCTACGGTAGAGGGAAAATTCAAGTTCCCGGTCACCTCGAGCAAACCCAAGATTAAGGTTAAGTTGCCCGGCGCCCTCCCAGGCAACGGGAAAGCCATCTACAAGGGCAAGCGCAAGCAGGCCAAGGTTTCCCCCAGCGGCAACAAGATCAACTACCATGTGGTTCGCGGAGTTGGCCGCGAAGACGACAACCAGCCCGACTTCACTGGCGGCACCGCCAAGGGGACCATCAAGAAGAAGGGGAGCAAGTGGGAGACCAACCTGAAGCTGGCGGCAGTTCAGAAAAACCGTGCCAGCATCTACCCGACGAAGAAGGTCAGCGGCCTCAAGATCAAGGCGAAGAAGTAGGGTCCGGTCGCGATCCCGATGGCGCTCTCGTGTGTTGCTGGCCTAGTTCCCCTTTTCACAGCCATCTCCCCAAAGGGGCACGGCGGGGAGCCTCGCCGCAACAGCGGGAGCGCTACATTTTGGGTGGCTTGTTATGTGGGCCTCTGTAGCGTCGTGGCCTCCGGATCAGGGGGAAAGGAAAAGCTGTCACAATGGCGCCGATGTCCCCATGATAGGGGGCTTCCCGGGAGGGAAGAAATTTGACGCGCGGACCACATTAGGGGATGCGCCCCGAGGGAATGTGGTTAGCCCTAACTCAATCTACGAATAAATAAGATGCACCTTCGCTCCTCCGCGCCACTTCTTGTGGCGATGTTATGCCTCATTCCGGGATTGTCTCACAAGGCACATGCGCAAGTGAACGACGACAAGATCCTGCGGGAAGCTTCCGGTACCTACAAAGGCACTCGGGCTGGTGGCTCGGCCACCTTCTCGGGAGGAGACCCCGCCCTCTATGCACCGTTCACGATGACTCCGCCCACGGTGAAGGCGAAGTTCAAGCTTCCGGTTTCATCGAGAAAACCCAAGATCAAGATCAAGGCTCCCGGCGAACTGCCGGGGTCGGGAACGGCCGTCTACAAGGGCAAGCGCAAGAAGGCTAAGGTTTCCCCCAATGGCAACAAGATCTCCTACAAAGTCGTTCGCGGGGTGGGTCGCGAGGACGACAACCAGCCCGACTATACTGGAGGTACCGTCAATGGAAACATCAAGAAAAAGGGCACCAAGTGGGCAACCAAACTGAAGATGTCCGCGGTGCAACAGAATCGTCAGGATCTCTGGCCGACCCTGACGGCCAAGGGGCTCAAGGTCAAGGCTAAGCAGTAAGCCGAGCTCGACAGAGCGGTCGCGCTCCCAGGGGTCGTGGATTCCATCCGATGAAACCGTCACTCCAGTGGTTCCTGACGGTGGGTGTTTCTGCGGCACTGGGAGCTTTTCTTTGTTGGATCTTTGTCAGGAGTCCCCAGGAACGCCTGACGGGGGGCGGGACCTCCGCCGAAGTCGCCCAAACCCTCTGGCAAGGCCGCCCGGTAGGGGCTCCCTCCGATGCTCACTGGGTGGACCGGGTGCGAGATCCCCGCACCTCACTGCGGGAGCTGCGCCGTCTGGGTGAGTCCGCGGCCTTGCAGGATCCGGTGGCGGCGGTCCGGGCCGCACAGGAAATTCCTGGATACGACAATCGCGGGGTCTACCTGGCCTCGGTGCTCGCGGCCTGGGGGGAACGCGATGGGGCGGTGGCCGCCGAGTGGGTGCGGGAGCACTTCAAGGGGGAGCAGCAGGCCGAAGCCCTTTATCAGGTGGCCGACGGTTGGGCAGAAAGCGATCCTGCCGGTGCCGGTGCCTGGTTCCTCGAGAACACCGACGGGACAGTCCGCATCGACGCCCTCTGGGAGGTCCTGGAAGCCTGGGGACGAAAGGATCCCAAGGCCGGGGCCGAGTGGAGTGCGGTACTGGAGGAGGAATTGCGTTGGGAGGTAATTGACGGACTCGCCGATGGCTGGGCTGCCGTGGATCCGCAGGGCGCCGCAGCCTTTGCGGAGCGCCTCAGTGATGCCGATGCCGCCCTCGACTTTTATCGCTCCGTCGCCACCCAATGGGCGGCCTATGATCCTCAGGCAGCAATCCGCTGGGCGGAGGGCTTGAAGCACGAGGCCACGGCGGAAGCCGTCCACGTGGAACTCGCCGAAATCTGGGCAGCGCAGGATCCGGAGGCCGCGGCGAAATGGGTGGAGCAACTGAAGGATACCAGTCGGGCCCGCTGGGCGCGCGAGGGGCTGGCGCGGGGCTGGGCTGAGCACGATCCCGGGGCGGCCCTCACCTGGGTGCTTTCCCAATCCGCAGGAATGCCGGGCGATGAAGACCTCATCGGTGAAATCGTCAGCTCTTGGAGCGAAGTGGATCCCAGCCAGCTATCGCAGTGGCTCGATCAACGTCCCCGGGACGGTCGAGATGATCCCGTCTTGAGCCAATTCAGCGCCAGCATACTGGAGCTCGATCCCCGCGCGGCCCTGCTCTGGGCAGCGGAAATCGCCAATCCGGAGACCCGGCAACAACAGCTCCAGCAGCTCGCGGGGGAGTGGCTGGCCATGGAAGGCCAGCGCGCCATCCCTGAGATCGAGGCGCTCGGACTGCCCATCGATCTCAAGGCCCTGTTGGGGGAATGAGGGGACCGCGTCCCCGAGAATGCCCGAGAAATAGCGGGGTCACGAGCAGATCTGCAGCCGAGGCGGCCAGGATCGCAAAGGCGAGCAAGATCCCCGAATCCCGAATGTTGGACAGTTCGCTGAGGCAGGCGACGGCACAGCCCGCGGCCAGTGAGCCCCCCGTGGCCAGGACAGGCACGCTCTTTTGGTGTAGGGTCAGTCTCAGGGCTCTGGGGCCAGAGGCTCCCTGCGACTGCAGCTTCTGATAGCGCAGCAGGAGATGGATGGTGTCATTGACGGAGACACCGAGGGCGATGGCGCCGACGAAGAAGGTGCCCAGGCTCAGGGGAATCTCCAGCCAGCCCATCAAGCCCAGGGTCGCCAGGATGGGAAGTAAGTTGGGGAGGAGGGCGGCGGTCCCCATGCGGCTCGAGCGGAGGACGAGGGCGAGGATCACGGCCACCAACAAGCTGAGGGCCACCAATCCCGTCGGGAGTTCCCGAGCGATGCGATCGGCCGTGTGGGCGACGAGGACGCGGCCTCCCTTCAGTTGGAAGGTCGCCTGCAATGGGAGCGTTGGATCAGAGTAGGCCAGGACCCGGCTCTCCAAGTCGAGCAGATCGCGGGTGCTGGGGGCATGAATCTGCAGCAGGAAGCGTGCTCTCGAGGCATCGTGATCGAGATATTCCCGGGACAACTCGGGGGGAATGAAGGAAAGGACTTCCTCGAGCTGGGGGCTGATGAACAGCGCCTCGCGGGATCTGTCCCCCGAAAGGCCCAGCCAACGGGCCATGACATCGACGAGGTCGAGATAACTGTGCACGATGCCCCCCTGCTCCTCGAGGAAGGTCTGGAAGCGCTGCATGGCGAGCAGGCTTTCCGGCTTCAGAATCCCTCCGGGCTCATGAGTTTCGAGGACGATGGAGACGTAGGACAGTCCCCCATAAAGTTCCCGATAGCGCGCTACATTCTGCAGGAGGGGGGAGCTTTTGGGGAGGTAATCGAAGAAAACGGTGTCGACGACGATGCGCGGGATGCCCAGGGACACCAGCAGGAAGAAGGCGACGCAGATCAGGCCGACGACACGCCGCTGACGTGGCCGCATCCGCACGAGAATCAAGCGCAGGACACGCACGGGGCGGGGGAGCTTGAGCGCGCGCTCCCGCGGTGGGGGGAGGAGCGCGAGCAGGGCTGGAACCACCACCACTGTGTAGACAAAGCCCAAGGCAATCCCCAAGGCCCCGACAAGCGCGAAGCGCTGCATCTGCACATTGGCGGAGAGGGCCAAGACCGAGAAGCCCAGGGCCGAGGTCGTGGCGGTGATGAGGAGGGTGAAGCCCAACTTGGGGCCGAGTCTAGCAAGAGCGTCCTGCGGAGATAGGCCGGACCGCAAACCTTCGCGGTATTCGGCCATCAAGTAGAGGTCCTCGGCGCAGGTGACGATGACGACCAACACGACCACCGGGTAGAGGACCACGGTCAGGGGGAACCCCGCCCAGCCGATCAGGCTGAAGGTGGCGATGCTTGCGAGCAGGCTGCTGACGAGCAGGATCACCAAGGCTGTCCAGCCCCGGAGAAAGGGGATCAAGCCCAGCCAGAGGGCGAGCACGGCGAGCGGGAGAATTTTGGCGAGGTCCCGCTTGGTGGCCTCCTTCAGTTCCCTGTGGATCAGGGGGACGCCTACGGCAAAGAGCTCCAGTCCAGGCGGAGCTTGGGCGGCTTCACTTTCCCAGCGTTGCACGAGCCCGGCAACGAGGGCCGTTTCCCCGCGCTGCTCGGCGAGAACGGGGTCCAACTCCACCAAGACGCAGAGCGATTCGCCCGAGGTGTTGAGGAGTCGCCCTTGGATGCGGGCGTCTTCCCGCAAGCTTCGGCGCAGCGCATCCATGGCGTCGCTGCCTTCCTGGGGAATTTCCCCGATGAGGGGTTCGGAGAAGACCCACCGTCCCTTGCGCACCTGTCGGGTGAGGTGGAAAACACTCTCGATGCGTCGCACTCCTTCGCCCCCCTCGAGATGATGAATCCGCTCCCGCAGCCAGGCGAGTTGGGGAGGGGTCATCAGCTCGGGACCCGCCGCCACCAGGACCACCCATTCATCACTCCCAAAATTGGCTCGGAATTCCTGGTAGGAGGCGGACTCAGGTCCGCGGTCTTCAAAGAGCTGCACGGTCGATCCGTCGAAGCGCAACTGGAGTCCTCCCCAGCCCAGCCCCAAGGTCAAGACGACGGCGAAGAGTAGGGCGAGTCGCGGATGGGTTGCGCTCCAGGTGAGGGCTCGGTTCACAAGGCGGATGATCTACGAGCCTAGCGTTTTGGCAAGTCGAGTGACGTCGCCCCGCGATCATGCCTGAAAGTCGGATCCGAGAGCGGAGCTCTGGACCCTCCCTCGGCGCGCGCCTTCTGGCGCTGATGCGCCATGCCGAGCCTGTCCGAAATCAGTCACTATCGACCTTGTTCTGCTGAGATGTACCGCTTCCTGCTCATTGCCGCCTTGCTTCTCGGCTCCGCCCGACTTCCGGGGAATGAAGGCACGACCTTTTTCGAGACCAAGGTGCGACCTCTGCTGGTGAAGCATTGTTACGAATGCCACTCCGAAGCGGCGGGCAAACAAAAAGGCGGGCTTTGGCTGGATCGCCGCGAGGCTTGGGAACAGGGCGGTGACGGAGGTCCCGCCATCCTGCCGGGCGATCCCGAAGCCAGTCTGCTGATCCGCTCGGTGCGCTATGGGGACGAAAGCTTGCAAATGCCGCCAAAGTCCCGGCTCAGCGCGGAGGAGATCTCCATCCTGGAAACCTGGGTGGCCATGGGGGCGCCCGATCCGCGAGATGCCGCCTTCAGCGAGGGAACGCGGCAAGGAGGAATCGACTACGAGGCCGCGAGGAAAGAGTGGGCCTTCCGCCCTCTTATCGAAGCGGACATTCCCGAGGTTCAGGACCGGGACTGGCCTCGCGATTCTCTCGACCACTTTCTTCTGTCTCGCTTGGAAGCCGAGGCGCTGTCCCCCGCGCCCGATGCGGAGCCGGCGACCTTGCTGCGTCGTCTCCACTACGATCTCGGGGGGCTCCCTCCGACGCTTGAGGAAATCCAGGCCTTTGTCTCGGATCCGTCTCCGCAACGCTACGCCGCCATCGTCGATGAGCTGCTGGCCCGTCCCGCCTTTGCCGAAACCTGGGGGCGGCATTGGCTCGATGTGGCGCGCTATGCCGACTCCAATGGAGGCGACCGGAATTTCACCTACTACCAGGCCTGGCGCTATCGGAACCACGTCATCGAGGCCTATCACCGCGACCAGCCCTGGCACGAATTCGTCCGCGAACAGATTGCCGGCGACCTGATGCCTTCAGAGGATCCCGGCACGCAGAGGCGGCGGCTCATCGCCTCGACATTCCTCGCCCTGGGGCCCAAGATGCTGACCGAGCGCGACAAGGAGAAGCTCTATCTCGATACCGTGGATGAACAGATCGACACCCTAGGCCGGGCCTTTCTGGGGCTGACCTTGGGATGTGCCCGCTGTCACGACCACAAGTTCGACCCGGTCTCGCAGCAGGATTATTACGCCCTCGCGGGCATTTTCCGATCCACCGAAGTCGTCGTCGGAACCCGCAATGGATGCGTCAACGTGGCGAGCTGGATCGAGCGGCCCCTGCCGGGGCCCCAGGGAGTCGACCCTGCATTGGCCCACAAAGTCGATCGGCTAGAACTGGCCATGCGCCTGGTCGTCGAGAAGAGCTACAAGCGCAAGGCGTCGGCTGGTGCCACGGGTCTCGACCTGCCCTTCGCGGGCATCATCTACGACGATGCCGACGCCGAGAAGATCGGGACCTGGACCTTTTCCCAGTTCTCGCCGAAGCGCTTCGGCGAGGGTTACCTCCGCGACGATCGGGAAGGGAAGGGGAAGAAGCGGGTCATTTTCCGCGGATCCCTCCCGGAAAATGGCCTTTACGAGGTGCGGATTGCCTACAGTGCCGGACCCAATCGCGCCGAGCGGGTTCCCATCGTGGTGAGCAGTCGTTCCGGGCGTGAGACCGTCCACCTCGACCAAACGAGGGAGCCCTCGGTGGCGGGCTTGTTTGAACCGGTGGGACGCTTCGAATTTGAAAAGGGAGGGGAGTGCAGCGTGACCATCGAGACGGGGGGCACCGAGGAACGCTATGTCCTCGTGGATGCGGTTCAATTCATCGCCGTGGCGGATTTGGAACGCGAGGCGGCCCAGCTGGCGTCGAGGACCGGGGAAAGCGCGGATCCTCTCTTCCAGATGAGCGCCGGCGAGTTGCGCAAGACCTTGGAACAGCTGATCGAGGAGCTCAAGGAAGCCGAGGTGGCCATGGCTCCGCGTGATGCGGCAGTGCCCGCCGACATTCACCTGCGCGTCCGTGGCGAGACGGGCCAGCTCGGCCCCCTAGTGCCGAGAGGCGTTCCCCGGGTGCTGGCCAGCGAGCCCCTCCGGATCGCCCCCGCCTCGAGCGGCCGTCTCGAGCTGGCTGATTGGCTCGTGGGGGAAGCGGGGGACCTGCTCGACCGCGTCTACGTAAATCGCGTCTGGAGCCATCTCTTTGGCCGGGGCATCGTAGAGAGCGTGGACAACTTCGGCCGACTCGGTTCCGGCCCCAGCCATCCAGAGCTGCTCGACTGGCTGGTGGCCCGCTTTCGAGACGAGGGCGGCTCCACCAAGGCCCTGGTGCGGCGACTCGTCCTCAGCCGGGCCTACCGTCTCGGCGCGGACGGCTCCGAGGCTCTACACCACCAGGATCCCGAAAATCGGCTCTTCGGTCGGCATCACCGACGCCGTCTCCATGCCGAGGAGATTCGCGACAGCGTCCTCTTCTTCTCCGGACGCCTCGACCGCCGTCCCGGGGGTGCCACGGCAACGCCCCTCGGCATCGACTTGGACAAGCCCCTTTCCTATGAAAGCGATCCGCGGCGCACCGTTTACCTGCCCGTGGCGCGCAACAATCCCACGGGCGAAACCGCCCTCTTCGACGGGGCCAATCCGGATTTTGTGACGGGTCAGCGCGCCGAGACCACCGTGCCGACGCAGGCCCTCTATCTCCTGAACAGCCCCTTCCTCAAAGAGGAGGCGAGGGCCATCGCCGAGGCCGTCCGGCAACCGGGAGACCGGGCCGGGGAGGAGGTCGACCGCCTTTACCTGAGCCTCCTGGCGCGCCCCCCTCGCGCGGAAGAGCGCGCCCGGGCCTTGGGTCTGATCGCCGCCCTCAATGGAGGCTCGGAAACGACGGAATCCCTCATCGAGGCCACAGGCCATCTGGCCCACCTGCTTCTCGCTTCCACGGAGTTCCTCTATCTGGAGTAAATGACTACCCAAGACACAAGAAACAAATGTTCTGCTAGGGCTGTGCGCAAGGGAACGCCATCGCATGCCCCGTTCGAACGCCCTCTCGTCCCATGAGCACCCTCTACCGCCGCTGGCCCGAGGAGAATCCGGCATTGAGCCGGCGAGAAATGCTGCAGAAGGCGGCCTGCGGCTTCGGAGCCCTGGCCATGTCCGGCCTGGCTGCCAGCGCGGCGAGCCCCCGCTTCCACCACGCCCCCAGGGCTCGTCGGGTCATTTTTCTCTTTATGCATGGGGGCCCCTCTCAAGTTGATAGCTTCGACTACAAGCCCGAACTGCAGCGTCGCGGAGGAGAACGGCTCCCCTTCGCTCCGGCCAAGAACCTCGACCCCAGCGCCACGAGCCAGGCGCGGCTCCTGCCTTCTCCCTGGGCCTTTTCCCAGCACGGCGAATCGGGGCTCTGGATCAGCGAGCTCTTTCCCGAACTGGCCCGGCATGCCGATGATCTCTGCGTGATACGGTCCATGCAGAGCACGGGCCAATCGCACGGTCAGGCCGTCTGCATGCTCCACACGGGCACGGACAATTTCGTGCGCCCCTCGGTGGGGGCCTGGGTCAGTTATGGCCTGGGCCGCGAGAACGATGACCTGCCGGGCTTTGTCAGCATCTCGCCCTCGGCCTCGCACGGGGGACCCCGCAACTACGGATCCGCCTTCCTCCCGGCGGCGCATCAGGCCACCACCATCGGCACCAATGGCAAACTGGAGGCCAAGGCCAGCTTTCGCTATCTCCACTCCAGCGAAGCTCCGGAGGTTCAGGCCAGGAAGCTGGCCTTTCTTCAGGAAATGAATCGCGAGCATGCGGCCCGCACCGGTCACGCCCCGGTCGAAGGCATGATCGCTTCCATGGAACTGGCTTATCGCATGCAGGCCACGGCCCCCGCCGTCATCGGAATCGAGGACGAGCCCAGCTCGATTCGCGAGCTCTACGGGATCGGGAATACCGAGACGGACACCTTTGGTCGGCAATGTCTCCTGGCCCGGCGCTTTGCGGAGGCCGGGGTGCGCTACATCCAGGTCTCGACACCGAATGTCTGGGACCAGCACAGCGGACTCGCCAAGGGCCATGCCAAAAATGCCCTTGCGGTGGACCGCCCCATAGCCGGGCTCCTCACCGACTTGAAACAGCGAGGCTTGCTCGAGGACACCCTCGTGGTCTGGGGCGGAGAGTTCGGTCGCACGCCCATCGCCCAAGGGAGCGACGGCCGCGACCACAATCCCCAGGGCTTCACCATGTGGTTGGCCGGCGGCGGCACCAAGGGCGGCTACGCCCATGGCGAAACGGACGAATTCGGTTATTTCGCGGTCAAGGACAAGGTCCACATGCACGATCTCCACGCCACCATGCTCCACTTGATGGGCCTCGATCACGAGCGACTCACTTACCGCTACGCGGGGCGGGACTTCCGGCTCACGGATGTCTATGGCGAGGTCGTGTCGGCGCTCCTGGCGTGATCCCCGTCCCCGATGGCGCGGGATAGGAGTTGAGGTGCCCCCGAAAAACCGGAACGTTTTGAATGAGAGTTTTTCCGGTTGTCGTGCGACAACCCGAAGAACCCAATGAAGCGAAAACGCCACAGCGAAGAACAGATCATCAGGATCCTGAAGGAGGCCGAGTCCGGCCTGGCCACCGCGGAGCTCGTCCGCAAGTACGGCATCAGCGAGCAAACCTTCTACCGCTGGAAATCGAAATTCGGGGGCATGGAGCTCTCCGAAGCCAAGCGGCTGAAGGAGCTTGAGGAGGAGAACCGCCGGCTCAAGCGCTTGGTGGCAGACCAAGCCCTCGACATCCAGATTCTCAAGGACGTGAACTCAAAAAAGTGGTGAAGCCCGCGGAGAGGCGCGAGGTGGTGCGGTATGCCCGAGAGGCTTATGCCCTGAGCCTGCGCCGAGCCTGCGGGCTCTCCGGCTTTCCATTGAAAGAAAGAACCCAAACCCATAGAATGAGAACTGTCGGATCGCTCCGCTCTCACAACTTAATCTGAGCAATCACTGGCT
>CAZKGI010000007.1:0-44457 GCA_964552315.1 uncultured Akkermansia sp.
GCGTAGCACAGCCTGGTAGTGCGCCTGGTTTGGGACCAGGAGGTCGCTGGTTCGAATCCAGTCGCCCCGACTCTTTTCCCTTCCTCCTGGAAGGCGATCGGCGAATTCCTTCCGCTTGCGCTTCCCCCTTCTTGGTTGCATCTTACCGGCCCCACGGAGGGGCCTGTCCTCTCCGTCGAGTCGCACCCATAGTAAAATGGATATTACGTCGGCCTC
This sequence comes from uncultured Akkermansia sp., assembly GCA_964552315.1. Classification (GTDB taxonomy): domain Bacteria; phylum Verrucomicrobiota; class Verrucomicrobiia; order Verrucomicrobiales; family DEV007; genus Arctic95D-9. Next base: position 217 of record CAZKGI010000007.1, read on the forward strand.
CGAAGCCGAAGGTCCAGGTTCAATTCCTGGTGGGTGTATCGGCTAGAGTCCCTTCAGCGCACCTGTGGTCTTCGGGCGCTGCCCTTTCTGGTCTGGCGATGCAGGGCCTGCCGCGGTCCTCTCCGGGTTCGCTTGGCGCCCAGTCCCCTGCGGCTGGGTCGTGGCCGCTTCGTCAGAAAGGGCGGCGCTGGTGGAGGAGCCGGCAGGAGGGGGCCTTGCTTCCAGATCTGCATGGAATGTTCCACGAGGGAGATGGGCTCGGGCGGAGCCGCGCGGAGGCCTTCGCGCTCGGGATCGGCCGTGTCCGCCACGAGGATCCAGGAACTGGGCGGCGTCGGCGGGAAGCGGAACCGACATTCTTCGTGCCGGGAATTGAAGAAGATCATGAGCGACTCGCGCGTCTCCAGGCCGTTGATCATTACCGAGAAGGCGGCGGGGCGTTCCGATTCCCAATCGACCGACTCCTTGGGGCGTCCGTCGGGGCGCAGCCAGCAGATGTCGGGCAAGCCGGTGTCGCCGATGAGCTCGCCGGTGAAGAAGGTCTTGCGACGCAGGCAGGGAAACTCCCTCCTCAGGCGCACCAGGCGCTTCACGAACTCGCGTAGGGAGGTGGCCTCGGGGTCCTCGTCCCAGGAGATCCAGCTGATCTCGTTGTCCTGGCAGTAGGCGTTGTTGTTGCCGCCCTGGCTGCGGAGTCGCTCGTCCCCGGCGAGGAGGAAAGGGGTGCCTTGCGAGCAGAGGAGGGTGGCGAGAAAATTGCGCACCTGACGCAGGCGCAGCTGGTGGATTTCCGGGTCGTCCGTGGGCCCCTCGACGCCGTGGTTGAAGGAGATGTTGTGCGAATCTCCGTCGGCGTTGTGCTCCCCGTTGGCCAGATTGTGCTTTTGGTTGTAGCTGACCAGGTCGAGCAGGGTGAAGCCATCGTGCGAGGTCAGCAGGTTCACGCTGGCCGTGGGCGGGCGGCGGTTGTGGGCGAAGAGGTCCTCGCTGCCGGTGAGTCGGGCGGCGAATTCTCCCGAGACGCCCGGGTCGCCCCGCCAAAAGCGCCGCATGGCGTCGCGGTACTTGCCATTCAGCTCCGACCAGTCCGAAGGGAAGTTGCCAATCTGATAGCCTCCGTAGCCGAGGTCCCAGGGTTCCGCGATCAGCTTGGTCCGGGCGAGGACGGGATCCTGGTGCACGGCTTGGAAGAAGGTGGCGCGGCGGTTGTAGAACTCGGCGTTGCGGCCCAGCTCCACGGCGAGATCGAAGCGGAAACCGTCGACGTGCATTTCCTCGACCCAGTAGCGCAGGCTGTCCATCACCAGGCGCAGGCCGCGCGGGTGGGAGAGGTCGACCGAATTGCCGCAGCCCGTGAAATCGAGGTACTGCCCGGGACGGGTCGGAACGGTGTGGTAGTAGGCCAGATTGTCGTAGCCCCGCAACAGGCAGGTGGGACCGTCGGGGCCCGCCTCGCAGGTGTGGTTGTAGACGACGTCGAGGATCACCTCGATTCCGGCCCGGTGGAGGGCCTTGACCATGTCGCGGAATTCCGTCACCGGGTCCTCCCCGGCCGCATAGCGGACTTCGGGGGCGAAGAAGCCGAGCGTGTTGTAGCCCCAGTAATTGACGAGGCCCCGGTCGAGGAGAAAGCCGTCGTCGAGGTGTTGGTGCACGGGCAGGAGCTGGACCGCGGTGATGCCCAGATCCTGCAAATACGCGATGGAGGCGGGGTGGGCCAGGCCCGCGTAGGTGCCTCGCAGGGGCTCGGGCACGGCCGGATTGAGTTTCGAAAAGCCCTTCACGTGCATTTCGTAAATGAGCGTCTCCGAGAAGGGGATGCCGGGCGGGGTGTCGTCCTCCCAGTCGTATGGGTCGAGGGTGGGAACGAGGCCGCGCGGGGCGTGGGGGGCGCTGTCGCGGCGGTCCCGTTCGTCGTCATCCGTGCGCGTGCGCATGGAGGGGTGATGACGCGAGATCCCGGCGATGCGGCGGGCATAAGGGTCCAGGAGCAGCTTGTGGGGATTGGCGAGCAGGCCGGCGAGGGGATCCCAGGGGCCGTCGACCCGGTAGCCGTAGGTGCTCCCCGGAGGGAGGCCCTTGACCCGGAGAAAGCGGGTGTCCCCGCGGTGCTCCGTCATGGGGAGGCGGGCGGTTTCCCGGGTCGGATGCTTGGGATCCGTGAAGAGGCACAGCTCGATAGTGGCGGAGGCGGCGGCATTCACCGCGAAATTCACGGTGCCGTCGGGTAGGGCCGTGGCTCCCAGGGGATGGGGGTTTCCCGCGAGGAGCTCGAAGGAGGCTGGGGCGACAGTTCTCGGCATGGGCAAATCGGCAAGTAAGGAGGAGAGGTTTAGGCTAGCTGAAAAGCAGCCAATTTCCCCCTGGAATCACGAAAAATGAAGCAGACAGAGCCGGGGCGCTTACGACAAGCTATCGGCATACTGTCACGCCTTTTCGGGATGGTGACAATACCCCCGCCTGCCATGCGCTGTTTAGTCCTTGCCGTCTTTTTGCTTTTTTCGAGTCTCGCCCTGGCCGATTCCCCGCCGGCGCCGACCAACGTGACCGGCTATGCCCCCAATCAGAAAGGGGTGCACCTGACCTGGACGCCCGTTGAAGGCGCGACCCAGTATTGGATCGACCGCTGGGACCGAATTGTGGTCGGGAATCCGGATCCGGACGGAGAAGGCGAAGAGGGAGAGGACGACGAAGAGGAGGAAGAACAATGGGACTGGAAGGAGGTCGCCACCTTGGGCCCCAATTTTGAAGTCTTCCGGGATGTCTTCCTGCCTGACTTCGCCGCGGAAGAGCAGGTGGTGAAATACCGCATTTGTGCGCTGAGCCCCTCCGGCATGTCCGAATGGGTCGAGATCGAGGTCCTCAAGCCGAGCGGTCCGCTTGACTTGCTTTACGAGCCAGGCGAGGATCCGGAAACTCCCATCCTTCGGGAAATCCCCGAGGGCATTTCGGCGAGAGCGGGCGAGGTCGTCAATCACCAGATTCCCGTCTTCGGGGGATCGCCGTCGAGCTGGTTTGAGGAAGACCTGCCCCCCGGCCTGCATTTAAACACCACTACGGGTCAGATTACGGGCACGGCTCCCGATCCCGGGGTCTACCGCTTTTATGTGGGGGTGAACTTCGAAAGCGAGGCGGGCCCCCGGAGTTTCAAACAGGTCCGTTTCCTCCGCGTGCTGCCCCAGGCCTCCAGCCCGGAGATCGCCAATCCCGCCTTCACCTTGCCCAAGCAAAGCCTCGGGGGGCGCGCTTACCTGAGTCTGGCCGGGCTTTTCCGTGACCCGGCCCGCCCCAAGGGCGCCTGGTTTTACACCAACGAGGGGTCCATCGTCGTCGCCCTCTACGACATCGCCACGCCCAAGACTGTGAACAACTTCCTGGGCTATGTCGAGCGGGGGGACTACTACAGTTCCTTCATTCATCGTTCGGTGGCGGACTTCATCATTCAGGGAGGGGGCTACCGTCCCTTCTCCTCGACCAGTCCGCCCAACCGCTGGCAGACGGTGGCCAAGGGGCCTAGCGCGCCCAACGAACCGGCCTTCACCAATCGGAAGGGCACGATCGCCATGGCCAAGGTGGGGGGCAATCGGGACAGCGCCACTTCGGAGTGGTTCTTCAACACGGGCACGGACAACGCTGCCAACTTGGATTACCAGAACGGGGGCTTCACCGTATTCGGCGAAGTGGTCGGCTCGGCCAGCCTGCAAACGATCGAGCGGATTGCCGCCCTGAAGCGAGGGGCCTACGACATCACGGTGGAGTATTCGGGGATCAGCTTCACCGAACTGCCGGTGCGCGCCCCCTTGGTCCCGCCCAGCCTCAGCTGGGAGGATCTGGTGGTCGTTTACAACGTCGATCCCGCCCCGCCGGTCGAGATCACCCTCATTTCCAACAGCGCGCCTCACCTCCTCAATGCTTCGGTGGATGGCATGCTGCTCTCCCTCGAGGGGCGTGGCAAGGCCGGCACGGCTCACCTGCAACTTCGCGCCACCAATCTCGACGGCAATTTCGTGGACTACGTCCTGCCGGTCCGACTCGACGACCTGGTGAAACCCAGTTTTCGCCTGACCTCGCTTCGCTCGGTAAGACCCTACGGCACCGTCCTGGCCCGCGGGAAGGCCAAGGATGACGCGGGACTGGGCAAATGGCGCTACCGCATCAACAATCTGCGTTGGAGAAAAGGCAACAAGCTCCGCGGCACCTCCTCCAAGATGAAGGCAAAAATGAGGGGCTTCAAGCCAGGGCGCAACCTCATCCGCATCGAGGTCTTCGATAAGAAGAAGAACAGCTCCGGCGTCCTCAAGCTCCGCGTCGTCTTTAACTAAAAGGCGGCGAGAGAATCCGCGAAGGAATCTGCAGGGCGGCGGGGGAGGGTCGCGCGGGCCGGACCTGTCAGTGGATCCCCCAAGCCTCGGCTCGGAGACGCCGGGAATCCTGCGCGCGGGTCCTGATCCGGATGCAGAATTGCGTTGGCGCTGGCTGGCGACTGCGCTTTTCTTTCTCCATGGAATCCACCCACAGCAAAACGATCGGCTACATCCTCTGGATTTTCGGGTTCACGGGATCGCATCGGTTTTACTTTGGCCGGCCGATCAGTGGGCTGGTCTGGCTGCTCACCGGCGGCCTGTTTCTCGTGGGCTGGATCGTCGACCTCTTTCTCATCCCCGGGATGGAGCGCAAGGCGGAACTGCGCTATCGTCAGGGACCGGTGGACTATTCTGTCGCCTGGATCCTGCTGACCTTCCTCGGCCCATTCGGGGCCCATCGCTTTTACATGGGGAAGTGGGGCACTGGCCTGATTTACCTGTTCACCGGGGGACTCTTGGCCATTGGCTGGGCCTACGACTTCTGCACGCTGAACACGCAGATCACCGAGATCAACGCGCGCAAGAGTGGGGGGCGCGGCTAGGCCGGGCCTCATTCCGGCTGGCGTAAGAAGGCGAGAAGGTCGGCCATGTCCTGGGGCGGAATGAGCTGCTCGAGTCCGACCGGCATCAGGGAGAGGCCCAGGTCGTTGAGCTTGGCGATGTCCCGGCGGGAGATGAGCTCCTCGGGACCGCCTTGGCTTCGCAATGTCAGGGAATTGCTGGTTTCGGAGGCCACGATGCCGACTTTCTGGGTGCCGTCCCGCAGCGTGATCTGCCAGAGGGCGTAGCCGTCCGCGATGGATCGGTTGGGGTCGAGGATGTCGGTGAGGATGGCCTCGTCGTTGCGGATGCGGATGCTGTTGAGGTCGGGCCCGAGGGCTTGGCCGTGTTGTCCGCCGAGGGTGTGACAGGCGCCGCATTGGTTTTGGTAGACCAGCTTGCCGCGACTCGGGGAGGGGGGCTGGGGGAGATTCTCGAAGGCGCGGAGGTAGGAGGTGATGACCCCGCCTCGGGCCTCGTCCTGACTGCTCTCCGCAAAGAGGGCGCGGAGCCGATCCCGAGTCGCGAGGTCGGACTGGGCGATGAGCCGGATGCGGGGGCTGCCCGTGACGTAGTGGGTGGCGATGGCGCCGCTCTCCAGGGCGGCGATGAGGGCCTCGCGCCTTTCCGGCGTGCCGAGCAAGGCGGTGACGATTTCCTTGCGCAGACGGTCTGTCAGGGTGGGCCAGCGGGCGATCCAGGCGGCGACGATGTCGACGCCCCCCTGCCGGTTCAAGGCGGCCAGGGCGGCCTCCTGAATCTCCAGGGGTTCGACGGGATCGAGACAGTCCAGCAGGATCGCCTGGCTCCCTTGGGGTTCAGCCAGGGCGTAGAAGGCCATGGCCAGGGTGCGCCGCGCGGGATCGCCTTCGCGATGGCGGATGGTCTCCAGGGCGCGGGTCTTGCTGTTCTCCAGGGCTTCGCCCTGTGGCAGGCCCGCGCGAGTCAGCAGGGCGAGCGTGGCTTGGCGATAGTCCGCACGGGGATGGGTGAAGAGCTGCTCCAGGAGGGCCAAACGCTCGGCCTCTAGGGGGGGCGAGGAGAGCACCGAGGCCTTTCCCCCCTTGGCCACCCCTTGGAGAAGGGCGGCCTGCCAGGGACCCGGGGCCTGGGTCTGCTCGTCGCGGGCCAAGGCCAGCAGGGAGCGCATCTCCTCGGGATCTGCGAGGCTGCTGCGCATCGTGGCGAGGCGCTCGATCAGCGCCTGCCATTGATCGGGCTGGGAGGCGGCGCGCTGGATCGCCTCTGACAGCAGCCCGTTGTAGTCGAGCTTGGCCGCCGACAGGGCGGCGGCCTGCATCCAGGGATCGTTGCTGGAGGCAAATAGCAATTCCATGCGGGCGGCGGCGACATCGGGACGGTCGCTGTAGCCGAGTGTGCAGAGCAGCTGGAAGCGCACTCTCGCACTGTCGTCCTTGCGCAAACCTAACAAAGCATCCAATAGGCGCTCTGACTCGGGGTGAGCGGCGGTGAGGAAGCCTTCGGCGAGGAGAATGGCATTTTCCCGAACCCCGGCAGCGGGATCCTCGAGCAGAGAAAGCACGACCTCGGGATGGGCCGGAAGGAGGCCCAGCCCCTGGAGGGTCCAGGCGGCGTGCAGGCGGTGCAGGGACGGCTCGCCGGCGCGGCAGCGGACGAGGAGGGCGTCGCGCAGGGCCTCGGGGGCGGTCTCGCCGTGCCGGTGCAGGAGAAGCCTCTGGGCTTGGAGGCGATGCCAGGCATTGGCGTGGCCCAGGCGCTCGACCAGTTGGGCGTCGTCCTCTTGACCAAGGGCGAGCCGATCGGTCCAGTCCGCTGCGGGGGTGCCACGAGGGCTGATCCGAAAGAGGCGGCCCTGTTCACTGCCGTGGCGCACCTTGTCGGAGTCGGCCACTTCCTGGGCCATCCATTCGGGATGCTCGATGATGCGGCGATGATAGTCGATCAGGTAGACGGCTCCGTCGGGTCCGACGTAGTGGTTCACGGGACGAAACCAGGCGTCGCGGGAGGCGAGGAATTCCCGGTCGGGGTAGAGGCGTCGACTGGTGAAGGTGGCGCCCGCTTCCTCGACAATCTCGGCGTGGACGAGGTTGCCCACCGGCTCGGCCACGAAATGGACGCGATCGAAGGGGGCGGGGAAGAGGCCCCCTTGGTAAAAGAGATTGCCGCAGGCCGAAGTGAAGACGCCCACACTGGTGAGCATCTGGTGTTCGGGCTTCTCGGTGATGGCGAAAACCTCGGCAGCGTCGCCGTGCTCGGCGACGGAGCTCACGGCGCTGGAGATGAGCAAGGCTGGATTGCGCAGCAGGTAGGGGGCTTGAATGACTTCGTGGAAGATGTGGCGGGAATTGCTGACGAGGAACTGGTGGCCCCAGGGGTCGCTGCAATGTCCGTATTGGGTGGCGCTGGAAAGGGCCTCGAGACGTCCGGCCTCGGGTTGGACGCGGACGCGTCGGCCATTGGCATTGCGAGGAAGGACCGGGGTGTCCGTCCGGTCGGGAAAGCGAAGCTCGCTGCCGGGATCCCCAAACTCTTCCGCGTAGATGCGCGGTTTGCCGGCGGGTTCGTTGGCGACATAGATCCAGTTGTCGAGGGCGAAGCGGGGCGAGTTGACGATGTGCTGCGGATTGGCCAGGGCGAAGCCGGTGAGGATGCGCTCGCGCTTGTCGGCCCGGCCGTCCCCGTCGGTGTCCTCGAGATAAAGCAGGTCGGGCGCATCGGTGACGAGGAAGCCCTGCCGCCAGCGCTGGATGCCGTTGGGGAAGCGCAGCCCCTCCGCGAAAATAGTGCTCTTGTCAGGAATGCCGTCCCCGTCGGTGTCGTGGAGCTGCCGGATGCGACCGGTGTAGCTGAGGTCCAGCGGATAGCCGGGCATTTCCACGACGAAGATCCGGCCTTGCTCATCCACCTCCATGGCCACCGGATCGGCGATGAGGGGCTCGGCGGCGAAGAGCTCGACCTGGAAGGCCTCGTCCGCGAGCTCGATGGCGGCGAGGGACTCCTCCGGCGAGAGCGGCCGTGAGGGATCGCGGGCTTCGCTGAGAGGGGCGGGAAGCGCGGCGAGAGCGATCAGGGCGAGCCCTTTTCTGGCCATGTCAGAGAGGGGCGTGACGGACATGTCTCGGATGGATGTTGGCGTCCGAACAAAGGGGGCTTCCAGAGTGGGCGGAGTGGGCGGAAGCTCAGCGGCGCAGCGCCTCCAGGGGGATCCGGCGCAGCCGGCTGGCGGAAAGGTGTTTCCCTGGTTCCTGCACGCCGGCGACGTAGGCCAGCAGCAGGGCATCCGGAGTGAACTCCATCGCCGTGTAGCAGTACCAGCCCTTGGGATCGCCCTCGAGCACGCGGGACTCGGACCAGGTGGCCCCGTCGTCATGGGAAAGGGCAAGGCTCAGGGGGGTGCGAAGCTTGCGATCCTTCGGCTCGAGGGCGCTGTGATCGTTCCAAACCATGACGAGGGGACCGTCCGGAGGCAGGCGCTCGATGGTGGCGGGGGACATGGGCGAGGCCACGCCCATGGGCTCGGGATCGCTCCAGTGAAGGCCCTGGTCCGAAGAGTAGCTGCGGTAGAGCTCGCCGCTGCCTGTGCGGATGTACATGAGGACGCGCCCATCCTTCAGTTCGACCACTCCGGGTTCCTGGGTGGCGACGCGACGCCCCTCGGCATCGTGCGCGCGCTTCCAGTCGGATGACCGCTTCCAGGAGGCCCCTTCGTCGTCCGAATAGTAGACGCCGACCTCGCCATTCCAGTCGGGCTTTTCCCAATCGGGTCGTTGGTGCAGGGCCAGCGGGGCGAGAAGCCGACCGCTGGAGAGACGCACGACCCGATCGTTGTTGAGGACGAAGTAGCCGACGTCCTCGTCGGGAATGATGCGGGTGGGTTCGCTCCAGCTCTGGCCTTCGTCCGTGGAGAATCGAACTACGGGACGGCAGTCGGTGTGCGAATTTTTCTCCAAATAGAAAAGGGCGATGCGATCCGGGGAAAGCCGCTCCAGCGAGACGGACATGACGTTAAAACCGCTCGAGTTCTGGATCACCGTCTCGTTTTCCTTGGACCAGGTGCGTCCTCCATCGTGGGAAATGCGCGAGACGAGGTCCGCGGCGTCGTGGTCGCTTCCTCCGCCGGTGAAGCGCGTGTAGATGAAGAGCAGCCGACCGTCCTTGAGCGCCACGAAATCGCCTTCGGTGTTGCGCGGGTTGCCCTCGGAAGTGGTGAGGTCGAGGACGACTTCGTCGGCGAAGAGGGGGAGACAGCAGGCGAGCAGCAGGGAGAGAACGGTGGGCGGTCGCATCCTTGGGCAGTCGCCGAGGTCGGGGCGAGGCTCAAGCGCTTGATCGCGCCACCACGGCGGCACGGGCCCGGCGTCTCAGGATCCCGCGAGGCTTTCGCGGATCGAGGGAACGAGCCGGGGGTCGCGCTCCACCGCATCGAGAAAGGAAGGGTAGAGCGGGGACCAGCCCGTGGCGCGCAGGGCGGCGTTGGAGACGATCTTGTGAGTCCAAGCGCGTTTGCGCTCGGTATCAGGGGGAGTCAGAGGAGGCGTGGGCAATCCAAAGCGTGAGGCCAGGGCCTCGTAGCAGGCGCGTTGGGTCAGGGGCGTGTCGTCGACGACGTTGAAGCAACGGCCCTCCAGCGACCCGCGCAAAGGGAGGAGATGACGAATGGCCGAGCAGGCGTCGTCGCGATGGATTTGATTGAGGTAGCGGCTCGGCTCGGTGTCCTCGATGCGCGCCAGACCCTCGAAGAGCCGCTGCAAGTAGACCGATCGTCCCGGACCGTAGATGCCGGCGAGGCGCAAGACCACGCCACCCGCCCCGCGGACCAGGGCTTCCGCCTCGAGGAGCAAGCGTCCGGTCTCGCGATCGGGGACGGTTGCGGAATGTTCATCCACGAGGGATCCGTCGGTTTGGCCGTAGACGCTGGTGCTGCTGGTGAAAAACAGCTGGGCATCGGGAAAGGTCTCGAGGAGATGGCGTACCCCCTCGACAAAAACGCGTCGATAGGCTTCGGGGCCCCCGCGACTGGAACTGGCGGCGTGCACGACCACCTCGGGAGAGAAGCTTTGGGCGAGCTCCGCCAAGGAAGCCGGGTCCGTCAGGTCGGCGGAGAGCAGGGGATAGGGCTCGGTGAGGGGCGTTCCCCGGTGCACCGCCACCACAGGGAAGCCTTGGCCTGACAAGACCTGGGCCAGATGAGAGCCAAGGTAGCCGTGGCCAATCAGAAGCGTGCGAGGGAGGGCGGACACGAGGGGGCGAGATGGGAGCTGGAGGGGGGCGTGGCGCGCTCCGGGATCGGAGTCCGCGGGAGGGGGCGTTTCGTCAGGACCGGGAGATGGCCACGGGATCCTCAGGAGCGATAAAGGCCTCTTCCCGGGGCAGGGCAGGGAGGTCGTAGGGATCGAGCGTGGTGGGCGGTACCTGCCTCCGCTCGATGAGGGGGAGGGGCGGCAGAGGATCGACCTCAGGCAGGTCCTCCTCCATCGTCAGGGAGCTGTCGACACCGACGGATTCCAGAACTCGGGGACTGTCCGATCCTGTCGGGGACAGAAAGGCAATCAGCAGCACATGGACGAGCGTGACACCGAAGACGAGGCAGACCGTATCGAAGGAGAGTTTCATGTCCGGGAGACAGAGCTGAATTCAGGCAGGGAAGATCCTATTCCGGGCGCGACCGCTTTTGGGAGGCTCCCGCTTGCCGGGCGATGGGATTGATGGGCCCCTCCTCGCTTTCCGCGTCTTCCGCCTCCAGGCGCAAGAGCCGGTCGCGGATGGAGTGATAGCGCCTTTTCTCCTCGCTGCCGGAGGGGGTGGCCTCGCCTTCCGAGCGGCCGCCCGAGGGACGGGTGGATTCCGATCCGGTGGCCGCATAGCTGCGTTCAAAGAGCCGGATCATGTCCTCGCGAAAGCGCCGCAGGCCGTCGAGGCGCTTGCGCACGGTGTTGTGCAAGAGGAGGCGGGCGACCAGGGCGGGCCCCGTAACGAGGAGCGTCAAGGCAAGGTGGCCGAGGGCACCGCCCACTTTGGGAGCGAGCTCGGCAAAGTCTTCCGCCTCGTCGAAGCCCAGCATGAGGGTCCAGACAAAACCGAAGAGCCCCAGGCAGAGCGCGCTCAGCGCGAGGGGCTGGAGTCCGTCGAGACCGGCTTCGACGCGACTGGAGGCGCGGAGGAATCCGGATTCAAACGCCGCGCGGATGTGGGCGACCTGGCGCTCCGGCAATTTGATGCCTTCGCGAACGCGAGACTCCCGGCCGGGATCGCGACTGCCAAGCAACCAATAGGCCGTCTCGCGGGCTCCGGCTTGGTAAAGAAGGTGCTTGGGCGAGGCCTCGTCCGCCGGGTCGTCCTGCTCGAAGGCCTCCAGCGCCGTCCGGGAACGACGGAGGCGCTCGGTAAAATGCGAGTCCGCTCTTTGAGTTTTGCGCAGTTGTTGCAGTTTTGACAGGATCAAGACCCAGCTCACGATCGAGAGCATGAAGAGGAGCCACACCACGATCTTGCCCGGAAATATGGGCTGGTCGAGAGCCGCGCGCAGGCTGGCAAGCAGCGGAAAAAACTGGGCGGAGACGGGCATGGGGAGGGGGCAGGTGAGCGAGCGAGAAGCGGAAGAGCCGAACTATGAAATTTGAATATTTATAAAATATCTCAAAGTTTTAAACATGACAAGGGCTGGCCTGCTCCCGGCCGAGGTCCCCGGAGGGAGAGGCGGGCCGACGGCCTGACGCTACGGGTGAGGGCGCTGCGGTCCCGGATCGCCAAGCCGATCCGGGACCGCCTGCTTCAGAGCAGGGCCGCCTCGAGCACCTCGTCGACGGTCTCCATCGGGAGGATCTTCAGTTTCTTGCGGGCGGAGGCGGGGATTTCCGGCACGTCCTTGAGGTTTTGCTTCGGAATCAGCAGGGTGTGGATGCCCGCCTGGAGGGCGCCGAGAGCCTTTTCCTTGAGTCCCCCGATGGGCAGGACGAGGCCTCGCAGGTTGATCTCGCCGGTCATGGCGACGTCCTTGTTGACGCGACGATTGGCAAAGAGCGAGGCCAGGGCGGTGTACATGGCGCAGCCCGCGGAGGGGCCGTCCTTGGGAACAGCCCCGGCCGGGACGTGGACGTGGACGTCATACTTGCCGAAGTCCTCCGGATTGATGTCCAATCGCGGAGCGCGCTCGCGCACGAGACTCCAGGCGGCCTCCATGGACTCTTTCATGACCTCTCCGATTTGCCCGGTGAGCTTGATCTGGCCTTTCCCTGGAAAGCGGATGGCTTCAATGTTAAGGACCTCCCCACCCACCGGGGTGTAGGCGAGTCCGTTGACCACTCCGGGACAGCTCGCGAAGAGTTTCGACTCGCGGGCAAAGCGCGGCGGTCCGAGGACCTCCTCGATGAACTCGGGAGTGATGGCAATGGACACCGAGGGGTCGACCGCGACTCGCGCGGCGACCGCCCGACAGACCGCACCGATCTCCCGCTCGAGATTGCGCACGCCCGCCTCGCGGGTGTAGTCCTCGATGAGGAACTGGATGGCCTTGTTGTTCCAGCGGGCCTGGCGCGCCTTGAGCCCGTTTTCGCGGAGCTGTCGCTTGACGAGGTAGCGCCGCCCGATCTGCAGTTTTTCCTCGACCGTGTATCCCGGGATGTCGATGACTTCCATGCGGTCGCGCAGGGGGGCCGGGACGGGATGGATGGTGTTCGCCGTGGCAATGAAGATGACCTGGCTGAGATCGAAAGGCACGTCGAGGTAGCGGTCGATGAAAGCGTCGTTCTGCCGCGGATCGAGCACCTCGAGCAGGGCACTGGCCGGATCGCCGCGGAAGTCCGCGCCGATCTTGTCGACCTCGTCGAGCATGATGACCGGGTTCCGCGTGCCGACGCGTCGGATTTCCTGGATGAGCCGTCCCGGCATGGAGCCAATGTAGGTGCGGCGATGACCGCGGATTTCGGCCTCGTCGCGGATGCCCCCGACACTGATCCGCGCAAAGCCGCGGCCCAGGGCATCGGCGATGGAACGACCCAGGCTGGTCTTGCCAACCCCGGGAGGGCCGAGCAGGCAGAGTATGGGGCCCCGGCCCTCGGGGTTGAGCTTGCGCACGGCCAGGTATTCGAGCAGGCGCCGCTTCACCTTCTCCAACCCGAAGTGATCGCGGTCGAGAATCTGGCGGGCCAGATCGAGGTCGTAGTGGTCCTCGCTGAGGCGGTTCCAGGGGAGCTCGGCCACGGTTTCGAGATAACCGGTGATGACGGAATGCTCGGGGCTGGCGGGCGGGATGAGCTCGAGCCGCTTCAGTTCCCGGTCGGTTTGCCTCTTCACCTCATCCGGCAAGCCAGCGGCCTCGAGGCGGGCGCGGAGGTCCTCGATTTGCTCCTCGCCCTCCTCGCCTTCACCGAGCTCGCGCTGGATGGCGCGGAGCTGCTCGCGCAGGTAGGCGCGACGCTGGGCGTCGGAGAACTCGTCCTCGACGTCGGCGCGCAGCTTCTGCTGCAGCTCGGCGATGTGCAGCTGGTTGTTGAGGGTTTGTTGGACCTTCTCCGCCCGCTTGCGCACGTCGACCTCCTCGAGGAGTTTCTGCTTCTGGACGAGGTCGATGCTGAGATTGGTGGCGAGGAAGTCCGTGAGGATGGAGGGCGAATCAATCGAGGCCAGGGCCTGGTGGGCCTCCTCCGGGATGTTGGGATTGAGGTTGATGAAGGCCTGCGCGGATTCGCGAAGGTTGCGCAGCTTGGCCTCCCAACGGTCGTCGGCCTTGGGAAACTTGTTCTCGAGGATCTGGAAGCGCGCCTTGAGGTAGGGTTCGGTGGAGACGAACTCCGTCAGACGAATCCGCTCGACGATCTGGATGAGCACCAGGGTCTTTTCTTCGCTCTGGCGCATCATGCGGAGGATGTTCCCCAGGACGCCGACTTCGTAGAGGTCCCCGGGTCCGGGGACGTCCAGGTCGGCATCGCGCTGCGTTGCCAGGCCGAGAAGCCGACCGGTGGGCAGGAGCTCGTCGAGCAGGCGACGGCTGGCGGCGCGCTCCACGGTGAGAGGGGCGACCGTTCCCGGAAAGAGGACGACCCCCCGCAAGGGCATCACCGGAATGGTATCGGGAAGGTCCGAGCGCCATTCGGGCATCTTGGCTCCAGGGCGGCTTGTGGAGATCTCGATGATCTCGCCGGAGGATTCGTTGAGGAGTTGTTCAAAGTCTTCCATTCCAGGAGGGGGGAACAGGGAAAAGGGTGAGGCCGGAGCTCCGCAAGGGACTCAGGCCAGGGGCAGGACGATCCGAAGGAGTCCGTTTTCCTGCTTGGCGGTGACCTGGTGGGGCGCCACCGCCGCGGGAAGGAGGATCTCGCGGGAGAAGCGGCCGCATTCGATCTCCATGGTGAGCACCTGTCGGCATCGGCTCGAGGTGTCGCGGGCCGGCAGGGGAGGGTGGCGTTCTCCCGACACCCGAACGCGGTCGGAGAGAACATCCACCGAGATGTCCGATTTCTCGACCCCGGCAAGGTCCACCCAGATCTCGATCCGGTCATCGTAGCGGAAGGCGGTGATGTCGGGTTGCCAGCCGGCCGGCGAGTGGAAGTCGGTGAAGTGCAGGCGGGTCATGTCGTGAACGACGTCGCCCATGCGACCGATCATACGGGTGAGTCGGACCTTGCGAGACATAGGTAGGCAGGGTAAGGGGGATTGGGTCAAATTTCAATGTCCGATCCAACCCCCGGGGCCCGCGATGCCGCGCCAGCCCCGCCGATCCCTTCCCTCGGGGAGGGCTCAACGCATCTCCAGCCGGATGTCGCCCGGCCGGCTCACCGCGCGCAGGGAAACCTCGGCCTCGCGCTCCTGCCCGAGCCATTCCAGAAGCACGGCGACGCGTTCTCCCGCGCCGACCAGGCGGGTGACGATCGTCTGCAGCCCCTTCATGGGGCCCTCGGTCACGATGATTTCATCGCCGGGTTCGATCTGGGGGGAGAGCACCCGGATGGCATTTTCCGCCTCGGGGAACTCCCGGCGCAGGTCGGCAATGGTGTCGTCGTGGATCTGCGGATAAAATTGGGCGAAATGGAGCACCCCGGTGACCGCGGGCGTGGCATTGACCTTGCGCAAGTCCTGCTGCAGGTCGAAGCGGGCGAAAAAGTAGCCGGGAAAGAGGGATTCCACGAACCAAACGCGCCCCCGACGAGTCGCCTTCTCGTAGCGGATGCGGGGGCAGAAGACCTCGTCGAGATGGGCGTACTGCTGGAGGTGTCGCGCAGCGATATGCTCGCTCTTGGGGCGGGAGCGCACGCAGTACCAGCCAAGATCTGGGCAGGGAGAGTCGAGCATGGGGAGAAGCGGATGGGAAGTCTACCCGAGCATCCCTGCAAGGACAATGCCGAAGGTGGCGCCCCTCCCCCGAGGGCTTGCATTCCCCCCTTGTGAAAAGGGCAATCCTGCCGCAGCCTTGCCCGCCATGCGGACTTCCGACTTCGATTACGACCTGCCCGAGGAGCTGATTGCCCAGCACCCTCCCGAACAGCGGGGGGATTCGCGCATGATGGTGGTGGATCGGTCAGCCAGCACGATCGAGCACCGCAGGTTTCGGGACCTGCCCCAATACCTCCGCCCGGATGATCTCCTCGTCCTCAACGACACCCGGGTCGTCGCGGCCCGCTTTTTCTGCGACGAGGGGCGGGGGGAACTGCTCCGGGTCGAGATCCTCGACGAGCGCCGCTGGAAATGCCTGGTGCGACCGGGCAAGCGCTTCCGGCCCGGCCATCACATTTCCGTGGGTGGGTGCCGGGGCACCGTTTTGGAGATCTGTGAGGAGGGGGGAGAGCGCATCATCGAGTTCGAGCGCACGCCGGACGAGTCGCTCCACGGTCATCTCGCCTTGCCTCCCTACATTCGTCGTCCCGATGGAGACGAGGATCGCGAACGCTACCAGACTGTGTTTGCCAAAAAGGCCGGGGCCATCGCGGCGCCCACCGCCGGCCTGCATTTCCCTCCCGAGATGCTGCGCCGCCTGCCCCATGCCTTCGTCACGCTGCACGTCGGCATCGGGACCTTCCGCCCCGTCTCCAGCGAGACCCTAACAGAACATCAAATGCACTCGGAGCGCTATGAGCTGGGCGAGGACACCCTGGCGGCGATCCGCGCGAGTGGCCGTGTCATCGCCGTGGGCACGACGGTGGTGCGCGTTCTCGAAACCTGTGCCCAAGGCGGGGAACTGCAGGCGGGCAGCGGATCCACCGACATCTTCATCCATCCTCCCTACACCTTCCGGGTCGTCGACGCCCTGCTGACCAATTTTCACCTCCCGAAATCCACCCTGCTCATGTTGGTGAGCGCGCTGGCCGGCCGGGAATTGATCCTCGAGGCCTATCGCGAGGCGGTCCGCGAGCGCTATCGCTTCTTCAGCTACGGAGATTGCATGCTGATCATTTGAGCAGTTCACCCTTGCGATTCTGCTTGTTTCCCGCCGGAAAGTGGGGAGAATAGCGCCACGAAACCTGCTATCCCCTCCCGCTGGGGATCCCGTGGCGCAGACAGACTTGTCGATGTTCCATTTCCTTTCCCAGAAGCGACTCCAAGACCGCGGGTTCTCCTGCGGGCAGAAGCGCCGCAAGCTTAGTGACACCGCTTGGTCCGAGATGATGAAGTCCGGATGGCAGGTCGGTGGTCTGCTGTTTGCTGTCTTTGCCCTGCTGGTCTCCCTGTGGATCGTGCTGGCCTCCAGCGACGGATCCATCTTCGCGGGGAATCACCTCCAGACCTTCGTGGTGGTCGGCGTGATCACCGCGACCATCGTGGTCCACTGGCAGGTCAGCCTGCCGCACACCATTCGACGGAATTCGCGGGTGTCGCTGATCCTTCTCGTCATTCTCCTGCAGATCATGCTGGTGAAGTTGAGCGAGTACATCGCCAGCACCTTCGCCCCCGAGGGCGGCTTCCGCTTCCTGGTTGAGCCCTACATTTTCGCCCCCATCGTCGTCTCCCTGCTGGTGGGACGGCGTCACGGCACCTTCGCGGTGGTATACTCCAGCCTCTTCGGGGCGATGACGGTGGACACCAGCGCCGCCTTCTACTTCGTCATCTTCTCGATGATCTGCGGCTTCGTCGCGATCTACCTGACGAACAAGGTCCGCCGGCGCAGCCGCCTCGTCGTCGCCGGGGCCTATTCGGGCGTCGCCTGCGTCCTGCTCGCCACGACCCTCGGCCAGATTCAGTGGCCGGAGTTTTCCGCCCCGACGGCGGAATGGGTGATGGTGATTCGTCAGGTGCTCTCCGCCATTCTCGTCTCCACCCTGACGGCGGTGCTCGTCAGCGGCCTGCTCCCCCTGATCGAGGCGACTTTCCGCATCACCACGGACGTCTCCTGGATCGAGCTGGCCGACCTGAATCATCCTCTCCTGAAGCAGATGACCATCGAGGCGCCGGGGACCTACCATCACAGTCTGGTCGTTGCCACCCTGGCCGAGACGGCCGCGGAGGCGATCGGGGCCAGTGCCGTGATGTGCCGCGTTTGCTCCTATTTCCACGACATCGGGAAGATGAAGAAGCCCGCTTACTTCATCGAGAATGTCGGCGACGGTCACAATCCCCACGACGACCTCACCCCGAACATGAGCGCCCTCGTCGTCATGGCTCACGTCAAGGACGGGGTCGACATGGCGATCAAGCACCGGCTCAATGCGGAGATCGTCAACGTGAT
Organism: uncultured Akkermansia sp.; assembly: GCA_964552315.1. Classification (GTDB taxonomy): domain Bacteria; phylum Verrucomicrobiota; class Verrucomicrobiia; order Verrucomicrobiales; family DEV007; genus Arctic95D-9. The sequence goes on from CAZKGI010000007.1 coordinate 17,758, forward strand.
CCAGGAGCACCACGGCACTTCGCTGATCCGCTTCTTCTACCACCGCGCGCTGAAGCTGCGCGACGAAATTCAGAAGCAGGTCGAGGCGGGCAATGCGCACGAGGACGATATTCCCGAGGTGAAGGAGGAGAGCTTCCGCTATCCCGGCCCGAAGCCGCGCACGCGCGAGAGCGCCATCATCAGCCTCGCCGACGCCGTGGAGAGCGCCTCCCGCAGCTTGCAAAAGCCCACGCCCAAGAAGATCGACGAGCTCATCGACGAGATTTTCAAGGAGCGTCTCGATGACGGCCAACTGGACGATTCCATGCTGACCCTCGTGGACCTCGCCACGATCAAGAACAGCTTTGCCACCACCTTGCGGAGCATGATGCACACCCGCATCGAATATCCCAAGTTGGAGGAGGGCGGATCGAAAACCCGCAAGCTGGCGGCATCCGGCTCTTCGTCCTCGGGGTCCGCGGCTCCGAAGGCATGAAGGGGACGGGGCTGCCGCAGCTGGAGTTCTATCTCCACACGGAGGATGAAGACCTCGATCTCGCCTGGCTGGAGCGCACGGCCCTGACGGCTCTCCCCTTGTGCCTGGCTCGGAAAGGTCCTCACGACGCCCCCCTCGGAGAACTGCCCTTGGTGGAGATCAGCCTGGTGTCGGATGAGGTGATCGGCCAGGTGCACGATGAATTTTTGGGCGATCCTGATCCCACGGATGTCATCACTTTCCCCCATGGGGAAATCCTGCTGAGCGTGGACACGGCCCGTCGCGAGGGACCGGTCCATGGAAATACGGTCGAAGTGGAGACTTTGCTTTACATCATCCACGGTTTGCTCCATCTCAATGGGCATACGGATCTCCAAGAGCCGGATCGGACCAACATGCACCGCGATCAGGATGCCATCCTCGCGCAGGTGACGGGTAGGACGGCGCTGGACGCTCCCCCCCCCTGACGCAGGCTAAGCTGATACGGTCACGACGATGGAATGGTACTACGCAAAGAACGGCCAGCAGGCCGGTCCTGTCAGCGAGGAAGAATTCGGCGAATTGATCCGCCGCGGGGCCATCGGGCCTTCGGATTTGGTCTGGAATGAGACCTTGTCAGGATGGGAGCCCGCCGGCCAGCAGCCGGTCTACATCCGTCTCACGACTCCGGCCCAGCCGGCGGTATCCGAGGACGCGCCGCCCTTGGCTCCCCCGGCTTTCACGGCGGGTGCGGTGCCAGGGGGAGCCATGGACAATTTGGCGATCACTTCTTTTGTGCTCGGTCTGCTCGCGCCCTTCTGCTGCGGTTTGTTCACCGGGATCCCCGCGATCATATGCGGGCACATGTCCTTGAGCCGCTTTTCTAACGACCCGCATCTCCAGGGAAAGGGCTTTGCCATCGCTGGACTGGTGCTCGGCTATTTGGGCCTCTTGATCAGCCTGCTGAGTATCGGGCTCTCCATCGGTCCGATGATGGAGAACTTTAGGCAGATGGCGGAGGACAGCGCTCCCTGACGAAGTTTCAGGTCACCGACTGGGGCATTTCAACCCGATAGAGGGCAAGGCCGAGGGATGCGGGGGTGCCCTCCACCTCGGTGAAGGGAAAGGTGTGGTTCACGCTTTGCGCCGTGGCCGCAGAAATGGTGAGACGATTGTGGTGGCGCCCTCCGGCGGTGCGCACGTCCACGGCCTGATCGACGATGCGGCGCACCGATTCGAAGTCGAGGGCGTCGCTGGTGCCACCGACGCGGGCGCGGGCGGTCCCCGTGTGGATGCCGATCTCCAAGTAGATGGGCAGGTTTGTCTCCACCTTCCATTCCTTGAGGAGACGGGCGAGGGCCTCCTGCATGGCGAGGGCCGCCTGGATGGCGTAGCGCTCCTGGTGGGGATCGTCGCGGGTGGCTCCGAAAACGGCGATGACGCTCTCGTCGCTTGACTTTTCCAGCGAGCCCCGGTGCCTCAGGACGATGTCGATCATCGTCGAGAAATATTCGTTGAGCAGGGCAAAGACGCGTTCCCCGCCGAGCCGGGAGGAGAGCTGCCCGAAGCCGCAGAGTTCGGCCACCAGCACTGTGACGCGGCGGGAGGCTTCCTCCAGCTCGTCGGTCGAACCCAACTTGGCGTCCGCAACCTGGGAGCGCACATAATGGACGAGTGCCCCCTTGAGCGATTCCCGTTCCTCCAACCCCTCCGCCATTTGATTGATGGCCCGGGCCAGTTCCCCAAACTCGTCCTGTCGCGTCGCCGCGATGCGTGCCGAGAAATCACCCCGCCCGATGCGGCGCACGAATTCCTGCAATTCCGTGAGGGGCTGGGCAACCTTGCGAGAGAGCCAGGCGGCGAGGGCGGCGGCCAGGACGAGGGCCGCCAGCATGGCGACGAGGTCGCCGATGAGGAGTCGTTGCAGCAGGGTCCGGATGCGCTGGGCCGCGATGTCGGCTCCGAGCATGGCCACGGGTTCGCCAGCGCTGTTGTGGATGGGGGCAAAGGCCGAAAGCCAGGTGCCGAAGGAGTCCTTCGCGAAGTGCTGGTCGACGCGGTCCTGCCCGAGCACGGGCACTTCGCGAGAGTGGGAAAACTCGACGAGGTCGCCGAGGGTTGACTTGTCCTTCGGGTTGGTCTCGGCATCGACCACGTATTCCCAGGAGCCGTCGGGGAGGGGGCGGATCACATAGAGATAGCGAATCGGCAAGGCTCCGGAAGCATTGGCATGGAGCGTCTCGCGGAGGAGAGCGGCGACCTCCTCGTAGAGGGGCGAACCATCCTGATCGGGACGGACGAGCTGGGCGACCTTGTCGCCGTCGATGCGCGGCGCGGTGCTGAGCACGAGGGTGTGGACCTTCTCCTGGATCAATTCGAAGGCCAGGCGGCTTGCCTTGCGCAGGCTGAGGAAGACGAGCAGGCCGCAGCTCACCCCCACTAGGAGGATCAATAGGGTCTGAAGCTTGCGGCGAAAGGACACGGCGGGAAAGTTAGTTCAGGAATGGCCGGTGCAAACCGCGAATTCACGCCGCGATCGGGCTCAATCCTTGGAGCTCCGTGGGTCGAGGGCGTCGCGCAGTCCGTCACCGAGGAAATTGAGGCTGAAGAGGGTCATTCCGAAGACGATGGCCGGATAGATCAGCAGGCCCGGATCGCTGGCCATGCGGTCGGCTCCCTCCTTGATGAGGCTGCCCCAGCTGGCGTCGGGCGGTTGCACCCCCAGGCCGAGGAAGCTCAGCACCGCCTCGAGCCGCATCACGGAGGGAACGGTCAGCGTGGTGTAGACGACCACGGGGCCAATGGTGTTGGGAATGAGGTGCCGGGTGATGATGCGCCATTGGGAGAGCCCGAGACTGCGGGCCGCCTCGACGAACTCCTGGTTTTTCAGGGTCAGGATCTGCCCCCGGACGATGCGCGACATCGTCAGCCATTCCACAGCGCCGATGCAGACGAAGAGCAGCCAGAGCTGGTTGCCGAAATAGGTCGTCAGGATGATGACGATGATCATGAAGGGCATCGCGTAGAGGATGTCGACAAAGCGCATCATGGCCGAGTCGATGCGCCCTCCGAGATAGCCCGCGACGGCGCCGTAAAGGACCCCGATGGTCAGGGAGACCGCGGTGGCGAGAAAGCCCACGGCCAGGGAGATGCGTCCCCCGTAGAGGATGCGGGCGAAGATGTCGCGCCCGAGATGGTCGCTGCCGAGCAGGTAGAACACCCGGACCTCATCCATCGAGGTGGCCGTGGAAAAGGCGGGCAGCGACTTGAGGTCGGGGTGGGTGATGTTGGGATTGGGCAGGATCGGCAGCAGGGGGAGCAACAAGCAGCAGACGGTCACCACGACGAAGAACCAGAGGCTGAACATCGCGAGACGGTTCTTGCGCAGGCGCAGCCAGGCATCGCGTCCCAGGGAGGAGCCTTGTTCAATGGTGCCGGAGCGTCGCTTTCTTCCAGGAGTCATGTTAGGATTTCTGCCGGTTGCGCGGGTCGAGCCAGGCCTGGGCGATGTCGACGAGGAAGTTCATCAGCAGGATCAGTCCGGAGAAGACAATGACGGTCGCATTGATAAGCATGTAGTCGCGGTTGGTGGGGGCCTTGATGAAGTGCTGCCCCAGGCCGGGGAGGTTAAAGACCGTTTCCACCACGAAGGAGCCGCCGAGCAGGCCAGCCAGGGCGGGGCCGAGGTAGGCGATCACTGGGGTGATGCCGCCGCGCAGGGCGTGCTTGAAGAGCACCGCGGAGGGGGAGAGGCCCTTGGCCCGGGCGGTGCGGATGTAGTCCTGCGAGAGCACGTCCAGCATGGACCCCCGGGTGAGGCGAGCGATGTAGGCCGAGTAGTAAATCCCCAGGGTAAAGCTGCCCAACCACCAGGCGGAGCTGTTTTCCCAAAGGGCCACGTCAAACAGGCCGAGCTTGAGGGCCAGGGTTTCCCCGAGAAGGGGGGCGATGACGAAGGTGGGCAGGCAGATCCCGATCATGGGCAGGATCATCAGGCCGTAGTCGACACCGGTGTTGCGCCGGGCCGCGGCAAAGATCCCCGCGGGGACGCCGATGGAGAGGGCGATGATCAGGCCGCAGCAGCCCAGCAGGAAGGAGACCGGCAGGCTCTGGGAGATGACCTCGTTGACCGTGAATCCGAGGTTGCTCACCGAGGGGCCGAAGTCCCCGCGGAGAAGGTTCCCGAGGTAGCGGACGTACTGCACCGGCAGGGGCTGGTCGAAACCGTAGTTGCGACGCATCTGCTCGACGATGTGCTCGGGGATGGCCTTCTCCCCGACGAAGGGATCGCCCTTGACGAAGCGGGCTAGAAAGAAGGTCAGGGTGATGACGCAGAGCAACACGAAGAGCGACTGCAGCAGACGGGAGAGGAGAAATTTGACGGTGTCCATCTCGCAGGCGTCAGCGGCTCGGGATCAGCTCGATGTGTTGGTAGGGGCGGTTGTCGAGCAGGAGGGGATGCCAGTTCCGCACGTCGGGATGCTTCAGGTAGACGCGGGTGTACCAGTAGAGGGGCAGCACGGGCAGCTCGTCCAGGAGGATGCGCTCGGCCTCGGCGAAGCGGGCGTAGCGTTCTTCCGGATTACTCAACGAAGCACTTTCGCGGATGAGGCGGTCGTATTCGGGATTCGACCAACCGGTGTGATTGTTCGAGTCGCCGGTGGTCCAGAGGTTCAGGAAGGTGGAGGGATCGGCGTAGTCCGCGATCCAGCCGGCGCGGGCAATCTGGTATTGCTTGGCCCGGACGCTCTCCTGGAAAACCTTCCACTCCTGGTTCTCGATGCGCACCTTCTCGATGCCGAGCGTCTTCTTCCACATGTCCTGAACCGCCATGGCGATGTCCTTGTGGGCCTCGGAGGTATTGATGAAGAGGACGAACTCGGGCACGTCGGCGCCGCTGGCGTAGCCCGCCTTGCGCAGGTATTCACGGGCCTTGTCAGGGTCGTAGGAAAGCACCCGGGGCGGATCGTAGCCGGTCTCCGAGGGCGGCGTGAAGGCATAGGTGGGCTGCTGGCCCCCCATGGTGACGTAGCGGGTGATGGTCTCGCGCTGGATGGCGTAGGCCAGGGCGCGACGGAAGTCGGGATTGTCGGTGGGGGGGCGCCTGACGTTGCAGTGGAAGTAATACACGCCCGCATAGGGATCGATGTTGAGGAGGTCGTCCTGCCGGGCGCGGTAATGGTCGATGAGATTTTGGGGAAGGGTGTAGGTCAGGTGGATGAGCCCATTTCGGAAGGCCTTCTCCTCGGTGAAGGTGCTCTCGATGGGATAGAAGTGGATCCCGTTCAACTTGACCTGCTCGGCGTTCCAGTAGTGGGGGTTGCGTTCGACTTTGACGTGGGCATTGATGCGCCAGTCGGCGAGCCGGAAGGCGCCGTTGCCGACGTGGTGGCCGGGCTTTTGCCAGTCGGTGTAATGTTGGGTCATCGGTCCGAAGGCCTCGATGGTGGCCCGGTGCACCGGCAGCCAGGTGGTGTGCTTGACGACGTCCGGGAAGTAGGGCGTGGGGTTCTCCAACACGCAGAGCAACTCGTGGTCGTGCACCGCGCGAACACCCACCTCCTCAAAGGAGCTCAGTTTGCCCTCGTTGAAGGCCTGGGCATTCTTGAGAAAGTAGAGCATGGAAGCGTAGGGGGCCCCCATCTCCGGGTGGAGAATGCGCTGATAGGCGTAGACGAAATCGTGGGCGGTGACGGGATCGCCATTCGACCACTTCGCGTCGGGACGGAGGTGAAAGCGCCATTCCGTGAAGGTCTCGTTGGACTCCCAGCGCTCCGCCACGCCGGGTTCGTGCAGGCTGTCGTCGGAGATGTGGTTGACGACGAGCCCCTCGAAGAGGGCGCGGAGGATGTTCGAGTCCCCCACCGAGGTGACGAGATGGGGGTCGAGGGCCTTGGGTTCGGCCCCGTTTCCGAGGAGAAGAATCTTTTCCCGAGTCGCCCAATCGACCCGGCTCTCCCGACAACCCGCGAGCAGGCCGAGGCAGAAAAGCAGGAGACAGGTCAGGGTCGGCCGGGACAACCGGCCCTGTCCAGATCGGGCTGGGCGCGGGCGGAACATGGGTGCGGCAGTGTTGGCCGGAAACGGGACGGATTCAACGCCGAAATCATAGGACGCGATCAGGGCTGTCCGTCCGTCGGAGGCGGAAAGCATGGGCGCCCTGTCCTCAGAGATCGGCGAGTGCAAGGAGGTGGATCAGCTAGGGTAGGAGCCGATGACGTAATCCTTGAGCTGGTCGATGAGCGCCGCCTGGGAGGAGATCACGTGCCGGACGAGATCTCCGATGGAGACGATGCCGACCAATTCGCCTTCCTGGACGATGGGCAGATGGCGGAAGGAGCGTTCCGTCATCCAGTGGAGAGCGGTTAGGACCTTCATGGACGGCTCGGAAGTGAGGACCTCGGTGGTCATGATGTCGCGGACCGGCGTTTCGCGCGAGGAACGGCCTCGAAGGATGACCTTGCGGGTGTAGTCGCGCTCAGAAACAATGCCCACCAGAGTGCCGGCCTCGACGACGGGGAGGGCGCCGACGTTCTTTGCGGACATCCGTTCGATCGCGGTGAAGACCGTCTCCTCGGGACCGATGGTCCAGACTTGCGGGGCGGACTTGAAGTTGAGAATCGATGCGAGGGTGTCAACAATGTCCATGCGGCCTCCTTCCTGCGGGAACGGAATTGTAACGAATTCAGGGGGCCATGGGAACCTCCAAAGGAGAAATCTCTAGGGGCACGAGGCGGCGCGGGGGTACCGGGCGGGCTCGAAAGCCATGTTTCCCTTCCTCTCCAGGATAATGCGCGGGGGGAGAGGGAATGGGTGAGACATCGTATTTCCGACCCCTGCAAATTTGTCGACAGCGGTCGTTGCATTCTGGGGAAACCGCCACAGAGTTTCGCCGTGTTCTCCTTAGCCAACCTCTTTGGGAAATCGGATCGCTTCTTCGAGTTGCTTTCGGAGAGTGCGAAGTCGGCACATGAAAGTATCGAGGCCTTGGCCCGCCTCCTTTCCGAGGCCGACGGCAACGTTCCCCTGGCGGAGTTGGCCCGGGCGCGAAGAAACGAGAAGCGGACGGCGGAGACCATCAGCGAGGAGCTGGTACGAGTCTTTGTGACGGCGCTGGAGCGCGAAGACATCGAGGCCTTGTCCCGGGCGCTTTACCGCATCCCCAAGACCGTGGAAAAGTTCGGGGAGCGCTACGAAATTGTTCAGCACCTCGTGCAGCCTAAGGATTTTGCCCCACAAATGGCCATTGCCCAGGAGGCCGCCTCGGTGGTTGTTCGGATGGTGGACATGCTGCCGAAGAGCCCCAAGCTGGAAGAAATCAAGGCCGCCAACGACATCATGCAGGAGCTCGAAGGGCGCGCCGACCAGATCGTTGTCTCTCACTTGAGGGAGATCTATTCCGGGTCGATTGACCCGATCCTGGCCATGGCCTTGCGCGACCTCTACGACCTCTTGGAAAAGGTCATCGACCGCTGCCGCGACGCCTGCAATGTCGTCTCGCAGATCGTGCTGAAGAATTCGTGAGGCCGTCCATCCATGACGCTCGGCATCATCTTCCTCGTCATTTTCATCGCGCTGGCCTTCGAGTACATCAACGGCTTCCACGACACCGCGAATTCCATTGCCACCGTCGTCGGAACGAAGGTGCTGACTCCGCGGCAGGCAGTTCTGCTGGCCGCGATCACCAACCTGATCGGGGCCCTCTCCGGGCACGCCGTGGCCAAGACCGTGTCCTCGGGACTGGTGGATTCCCAATTTGTCTCCCCGGCGGTCATCATCTGCGCGCTCCTCGGCGGGATTGCCTGGAACCTCATCACCTGGTGGTTCTGCCTGCCCTCCAGCTCGACGCACGCCCTCGTCGGAGGGATCTGCGGCGCCACCGTCGCCGCGGCGGACCATGACTGGGGCGTGGTGATCTGGTCCGTGGAGAAGATCAAGGACGGCAAGCTCGTAGCCGAGGGGGTCCTGCACAAGGTCATCCTCCCCATGGTGGGTTCGCCGGTGGCCGGTTTCATCGGCGGTTTCCTGGTGATGGGGGTCTTTTATTTTCTGCTGCGTTCGGCGCGGCCCCGCTTCGTCAATCGGCTGTTTGGCAAGCTGCAGATTGCCAGTGCGGGCTTCATGGGCTTCGCCCACGGCCTCGCCGATGCCCAAAAAACCATGGGGGTCATCACCCTGGCCCTGGTCAGCGCCACGGCGGCGGGCAGCTTCGCCCACCTTCCCGACTGGCTCGGGTTTCTCCGCATGGAGAAGTCCATGGCCGCGGAGCAGAGCATTCGCACGGTGCTGCGCGAGGACGCCAGTCCCCGGGATCTGCGAGACGCGGCGGCCACCTTGGAGCAGGAGGCCCGCCTCCTGAAGCCGGGCGAATTTCGCGAGGCTTTCCTGACCCTCTCTTCCAAGGTCTTCGCCTCTCTCGGCGAAAACGAGGATTCGCAGCGCGTCGGCACACTCGCCGCCGAGACGCACGAGCACATCCTCGTGGCCGAAGCGGCCCGATTCCTGCCCAAGTTGCCCCTGATCGGGCCCATGGTGGCGGCCAAGCCCACGCATTGGGAAACCGTCTTGGAAAGGGAGATGGCCGTGGCCAGCCGCGATGGGGGCCTGCCCCTGCCCGCCGCCGCGTCGCGCGTGCTCGATCTTTCCCCCGACGTGCCTCTCTGGATCAAGATCATCTGTTCCTTGACCATGGCCGCGGGGACCATGGCCGGGGGCTGGCGCATCATCAAGACTCTCGGCCACAAGATGGTCAAGCTGCAGCCCGTGCACGGTTTTGCCGCGGAAACCACGGCGGCGACCATTCTCGCCGCCACCGGGGCGCTGGGCATGACCGTTTCCACGACGCACAGCGTCACCACCGCCATCATGGGGGTGGGTTGTGCCAAGCGCCTCAATGCCTTGAAGTTCCGACTGGTGGAACGCATCCTCTGGGCCTGGGTGTTGACCCTGCCGGCCGCGGGCTTGATGGCCTATCTCTTCGTCGAGGGCTTCCGACTCGTCGGCTGGATCGAGTGATTTTCCCTGCGGTCGCACCGGCCCGCGCCGCCTTTCCGGCCCGGCCTTTTCTCTGGCTGGCAAAAGAGCTTCTTGCCGAGAGGCCTGCCATCGGGAACCTTCCCCCCTTGGAAAGGCTAGAATCATTACATGCAAACTGAAGCGCTGGAAGCAAGTGCGGAGCCCGCGGCGGCGGGGCGCCCGGAGGTGGAACGTCTCAAGCGCGAGATCCTCGACCACCTCGTGCGGGATCAGGCGCACTGGCCCGAAACGGCGACCCGCGGCGACTGGTGGCGGGCGGTGGCCCTGACTGTCCGAGGCCGGGCCATGGAGATGGCCTGCGAGGTGCGCCGGCGCCACTACGAACAAAACGTCAAGCGCGCCTACTACCTTTCCCTCGAGTATTTGATGGGGCGGCTGCTGGTCAACAACCTCGTCAATCTCGGTCTGCTCGATCAATGTCGCACCGCCCTTGCGGAACTGGGCCAGGACCTCGAGGACATCGTCCAGGAAAGCCCGGACCTCGGCCTCGGCAACGGGGGCCTGGGACGCCTTGCCGCCTGCTTTCTGGACTCCCTGGCCACGCTGGGTTATCCCGCCGTGGGCTACGGGATCAACTACGAGTTCGGCTTGTTCCGCCAGAAATTTGTCGATCAACAGCAGGTCGAGTCGCCTGACGACTGGCGCCGCTTCGGCAGTCCCTGGCAAATCTGCCGTCCCGAATACGCCGTGGAGGTGCCGCTGTACGGCCACGTCGAGACGCAGTTCGACGAGTTCGGCAACGGCCGTCCCGTGTGGACGGACACCCGCTCCATCATCGGCGTGCCCTGGGACATCGCCATCGTCGGCTACGGCGGCAGCTCGGTGAACTACTTGCGCCTCTGGGAGAGCAAGGCCTCGCGCGACTTCGACCTCGATGTCTTCAACCGCGGTGGTTACGTCGAGGCCGTGCGGGAAAAAGCCCTGAGTGAATCGGTTTCCAAGGTGCTTTACCCCAATGATTCCACCGAGGCCGGCAAGGAATTGCGGCTCGTCCAGCAATACTTCTTCGTGACCTGCTCGCTGCGCGACATCGTGCAGCGCTATCGCCTCCAGAACGACGACTGGGACGGCTTGCCTGACAAAGCCGCCATCCAGCTCAACGACACCCACCCCGCCATCGCCGTGGCCGAGTTGATGCGTTTCCTCGTCGACGACGAGAATCTGCCCTGGGAGAGAGCCTGGAACCTCTGTCAGCGCACCTTCGCCTACACCAACCACACCCTCTTGCCGGAGGCTTTGGAAAAGTGGAGTGTGCCCCTCTTTGAAAAGGTGCTGCCCCGACACCTCCAGATCATCTACGAGATCAATCGCCACTTCCTGGAGGGAGACGTCTCCAAGCAGTGGCCGGGGGACGTGTCCAAGCTGTCCGAGCTGTCCATCATCGAGGAGGGCTCCCCGAAGATGATTCGGATGGCCTACCTCTCGGTGGTGGGCAGCCACACCACCAATGGCGTGGCCGCCCTGCACACCGACCTGCTCAAGCGTCACCTTTTCAAGAACTTCCACGAACTCTACCCCGACCGTTTCCAAAACAAGACCAACGGCATCACGCCACGTCGCTGGCTGAAGGCCTGCAACGAGCGACTCGCGGGTCTCATCGATCGCACCATCGGAACCGACTGGCCCGCCGACCTCGACCGCCTGCGCGGACTCGAGGCCTATGCGGATCGGGCCGATTTCCAGGCCGAGTTTATGGCGGTGAAACGGCAGAACAAGGAGAGGCTGGCCCACTTCATCGAGGATCGCTGCGGCATCCAGGTCGATCCTTCGGCGCTCTTCGACGTGCAGATCAAGCGTCTCCACGAATACAAGCGCCAGCACCTCAACCTGCTGAACATCCTCACCCAATATCGCCGCCTCCTCCAGAATCCGGAGCTCGACATCGTTCCGCGGGTCTACCTCTTCGGTGCCAAGGCGGCTCCGGGTTATCTGCTGGCCAAGCAGATCATTCATGCGATCAACGCCGTCGCAGAGGTCATCAACCACGACGAGCGCATCGGGGGACGGATCAAGATCGCCTTCATTCCGAACTACGGAGTCAGCGCCGCGGAGATCATCATCCCGGCGGCCGACATCTCCGAGCAGATTTCCACGGCGGGGAAGGAGGCCTCGGGCACGGGCAACATGAAGCTGGCCCTCAACGGCGCGATCACCCTCGGCACCCTCGACGGGGCCAATGTCGAAATCCGCGAGGAAGTCGGCGAGGAAAACGTCTTCATCTTCGGCCTCACCGTGGAGGAGGTCGAGGCCCTCTGGGCCCGCGGCTACAATCCCTACGACCTCTATTGGGACGACCTTGAGTTGAAGGAGGTCATCGACTGGCTTAGCTCCAACTCCTTCGCCCCGCGGGGCTCTTTCGACATGATCCGGCACAGTCTGCTCGAGGGCGGGGATCCCTTCCTCGTCTTGGCGGATTACCGGGCCTATGTCGAGGCCCAGGCAGAGGTCGACCGCGCCTATCGCGATCCGGCCCGCTGGGCGAAAATGGCGATTCTCAACACAGCGCGGGTGGGCAAGTTCTCCAGTGACCGCACCATTCGGGAGTACGCCGAGGAGATTTGGAACTTGCCCCCGGCGTGCCTCTAGGCGAGCGGTTCCCGTCCATGGACGACGAGACCGCCGCCAAGTACGTGTTGCTCGACTTCGAACTGATCACCTTCGTCGCGATCGCGATGGGGCTGCTCGTCTATGCCATCGCCAAGCGCTGGCGGCGGGATCCCCTGGCCGATGGTCTCGAGCAAGAGGACTACGATGGCTTCGACCTCGTCCTCATGTTCTTTCCGGCGCTCCTCTTTCTGATCACCCCCTTGGTGGAGGTGTTCTCTCCGGAAAAGCCCATCGGCGAGGCCGAGTCGACCGGTAAGCTGGATGCCTCCACGATGGACCTACTCGTCCTCCTGCTCAGCATCGGCTTTTTCGCCTTTGTCTGGGTGATGACCTTTGGACTTCTCGCCTGGGTGCGCAATCGCCGGGTCTCCGAGCTCTTCGGTTTGAAGCGTCTTGGACCGGTGCGGGTGATCCTTTATTCCCTGATCGGCGGTGCTCTCTCCCTGGTGATCTGCGGCGAGTATGTGGGCGGGTTTGTGGATCAATTTCTCGACGGGGTCTTTGGGAAGCTCGAGATGCAGGAACCAGTGCGAATGCTGCGCGAGGCCGAGTCCTCCGTGCACTTGTTCTTCTCCATCCTCATGGCCTGCGTCGCGGCCCCCTTTGCCGAGGAGTTCCTCTTTCGCGGATACATCTACGGAGCCCTGCGGCAATTCACCCATCCGGTGTTTGCCGCCATCGCCGTTGGGGCTCTCTTTGCCGTGGCGCACAACAACCTGCCGGCCTTGCTGCCCCTGTGGGTCTTCTCCCTCCTGCTGACGATGGCCTATGAGTGGACGCGCTGCCTCTGGGTTGCGGTGGGGATGCATGCCTGTTTCAATGCCATCAGCATTGTGATGATGTTGTCCTCCGCGCCGACGGCGGAATAGGCTCGGTCATGAGTGACGCTGCAAAGCATTCCGGATCGGTCTCCGAGTGGGGCGAGGAGGCGCTCGTCGCTCGCCTCGTGTCCAAGATTCCGCCCTCCCGCGAGGTCATTGCCGGACCGGGGGACGACTGTGCCGTGGTGCGAAGTGCCGAGGGGATCTGGCAATTGTTCAAGACTGACTGTCTTGTCGAAGGCGTCCATTTTCTTCCAGGGACCGATCCCCTCTGGGTGGGGCGCAAGGCCATGAACCGGGTGCTCAGCGACATCGCGGCGATGGGCGGCAGGCCCGACCACGCGGTGATCAGCCTGATTGTCGATGCGGAGCGACCTGTGGCCGAAATCGAAGGCTGGTACGACGGGATGCTCGAGGCCGCGTCCGCATTCGCTTGCCATCTGGTCGGGGGAGAAACGGCTCGACTGCCTCATCCAGGAGCCGTGCTGTCCATTGCCATGACGGGAAGGGTGGCCCCGGAGCACTGCGTTTTCCGGCATGGGGCCTCGCCCGGCGATCGGCTTGCGGTGACGGGTCGTCTCGGCGGGTCCTTCGAGAGCGGACGACATCTGCGTTTCACTCCCCGCCTGCGCGAGGCGCAGTGGCTGGTGGAGAACGCCCGTCCCAGTGCCATGATGGATCTCAGTGACGGGCTGGGCTCCGATCTGCCGCGCCTGGCCGCCGCGAGCGGATGCGGCTATCGCGTCGACCTGAGCCGCCTGCCCTGTCATCCTGGCATTGCTGCCGAAGAGGCCGCCACGGAGGGGGAGGATTATGAGTTGTTGCTCGCCTTGCCCCCGTCCCTCGCCGCGGACTTGGAGCCGCGCTGGAAGGCGGCCTTTCCCGACTTGCCTCTGACCTTCATCGGCGAGATGGTCGAGGGCCGGGGCGACGCCTTGCCCCGCGCCTGGGAACACTATCGTGACGCATGAGCGAGACCATTCGGGCCAGCACTGCCGAGGAGATGATCGAAGCCGGACGGCGTTTCGCCGCCGAGCTGCGGGCGGGCGACGTGCTCGCCCTCGACGGCGATCTCGGAGCGGGCAAGACCCAGTTCTGCAAGGGCCTGGCGGCTGGACTCGAGGCCACGGAGGAAGTGACCAGTCCCACCTTTTCCCTGGTGCAGGAATACCGCTCCGGCCGCCTGCCCCTCTACCATTTCGACTGGTATCGGCTCGAGACGGCCGAGGAACTTTCCGCCCTCGGTTGGGAGGATTACCTCGATGAGGAAGGCCTTCTCGTCGTGGAATGGGCGGAAAAGTTTCCCGGCATGTTGCCCCGCCACGCCATCCACCTGCGCTTCGACATCATCCCGGATGGCCTTCGTCACGTCCACGTCACTCGCCCATGATTCTCGCCCTGGAAACGTCGACCCGCCAAGCCTCCCTGGCCGTCTACGAGCGCGCCACTTCTCGTCTCGTCGACGGGGCGGAATTCACCACCGATCGCGCGCACAACGCCGCGATTTTTGATCCGCTGCAGCGCCTCGTCGCCGCCTACCGGGATCGTCTCGCCGGCATCGTCGTGGGCCTGGGGCCCGGTTCCTATGGCGGGGTGCGGGTCGGCCTGGCCGTGGGGCAGGGGTTGTCCGTGGCCCTGGGAGTGCCCGTGATTGGGGGCAACTCGCTGGAGGCCTGGGAATGGAATTCCGATTCCTTTCTCGTCGTCGGCGACGCGCGCCGGGGCAGCTACTTTCTCGCCCTGGTGCGCGAGCGCCGCCTGCAGGGAGAAGTGGATCTGGTGGACGAGGCCGAGATGGAGGCCCGCCTGGCGTCCTATCTGGAGGAGGGACTGCCCCTGCTCAGCGCCGACGCCAAGGTGTTGGACCGGCTTCCCGAGGCGCAGCGCGCCTTCCCCTCCGCGGCCCGGCTGGCCATTCGTCATGCGGGAGAAGCATGGTCCCAAGTGACGAGCGGCGCCCTAGAGCCCATTTACCTTCGGGCGCCTTACATCACCACACCCAAGCGTCCTTGAGTGCTGGGGGTCAGGACCTGTGGTCCTCTGCCCGGTCAATCTCCAGCATCGCCCGGTAGAGGGCCCAGGCGAGCCCTCCCACCGCCAGGGCGATCATCCCCCAGAGAAGGCAACGGGTTCTGAGGGGAGTGGGGAGCGGGCTGACCTTGGGGCCCTGGTAGTGGGGATTGTCCCTGGTTTCGCACCACTCGAGGGGCCTGGATTCGATGCCGCGACGATGGGCGGCGGCGACGGGGGCGGTGTCGAGCTCCCTGTGCGTGGCGATGTCCGTAGTTTCTCCGGGATCGGCTCCGAAGTAGAGGAGAAGTTGGTCGCCGGCCTCGGCGAGGAATTGCCGCCGTTCGACGGGACCTCGACCCACGATCTGACACCATTCGATGGGGGCATTGTCCCCGTTCTCCACCAGGAGTCGGGCGCGCTCGGCCTGAAATTGGGGAGGGTAGAGGATGAGGGAAGCGTCGCGCCAGTCCCCGATTTCGTAGTGATGGAGATGGGCGCGCGCCAGCGTTCGCCAGGACTGGCCCTCCCTGTCCAGGGAGACCTGCAGGCTCACAGCCCGTCGGAAGTTTCGGTTGCGAGGGGTGAGTTCAATCTGGTCGAGGGGCAGGTTGCCGCAGTCGATGAGAAGGCGGGTCACTCCCTTGGCGGCGGTGCTCGTTTCGAGGATGGGGAGATTGACCTCGCGACGAAGGGGCGGGTCCTGGTCGCGGGACGGAGGCGGGCTGCGGAAGTGGAGGGCGTCCTTGGGGAAGTGGAGCGTTTGCGGCTCGGTCCTTTCGCTCAGCTTCTCATGGAGATCCTCGGTGACCCGCAGCAGGGGCACTTCGACGAGCTCGTCCCCGCGCCGACGCATGAGACGATGCTCCGCGCCCCGTCCTGATCGTCTCTGCAGCTCGGGATCGAGATCGAGATGGTAAAGGCCACTTTGCGGAACAGGGACGGCGAGTTCGCGGAGGAAGGGATGGGAAGAGGCCGCGGCCTCCTCGGAGGATGGAGACGCCGAGGCGGGTTCCCTCGCCAGCGCCGCCAGGGCGAGGAGAACGGGAGCGAAGTGCGGAATTGCTTTCATGGAAGGGCGTTGCGGAGGCCTCTCAATCCGGTGATTCCTCGGAATCCTCCGCCACCGCAGGGGTGAAGCGATGGCTGTACTTGAAGTAGAGGAAGGATCCTGCCAGAACCATCACGCCCAGACCGAGGAAGGCGAAGATGCGGTAATGGGTCTCGAGTCCGGCCAAGTCCGCGAGAAAGACTTTCAGCACCGTCACGGAGAGCAGGGCCAGCCCCATCGCCCGGAAGGCCAGGCAGTTCTTGAGGAGGCCCGAGAGGATCAGGGTGAGGGCAAAGACCGACCAGTAGAGGGAAAGCCCACCCATCCGGAAGGCCGGGAGGAAATGGACCAGGGCGGAGTGGATTTCCAGGCTGCTGTAGAGGAAGAATCCGGCAAGTGCGGTGTAGGCGAAGAGGGAGGCCAGGCGCGAATGAGGCGCGCGAGGGGCCAGGTGGCGCGCCACCTGGACAAAGGCGAGCAGCACGGCCCCGTAGTTGAGTACCCGCAAGCCCAGCGTGGTGCCCAGCTTATCCGCGGCATAGGTCAGGATCCCTCCCTCGCTCCAATGAAGGGTGTCGTAGAAAAAGACCTTCATCACGAGGGCCGCGGAGAGGACCAGCAGCAGAGCGTGGCCCAGTTTGGAGCGGTGCTTGAGCGACTGATGGAGGAAGAAGGCACCGAATCCGATCCACAGCAGGGTCAGCGAGGGCCGCAGGAGGGGATCGAAGAATCGCTTCAGGGTGGAGAGCGTCTCGAGGTTAAGGTAGACAAAGCCGAGGGCCACAGCGATCCAGAAGCCGATGCGTCCCATGGTCAGCCTGGACGGGGGCGAAGGGTGGGTCGGGCTTTCCTCGTCAGGTTCGGTCGAGGGGGGCGACTCCTCCTCGGGGAAGAGTCGTCCCGCCGCGAAGAAGGATCCGATGGGCAGGCCACAGGTGCAGAGGCGTTCCAGGAATGCCCGGGCATAGGCCTTGCCCGAGAACGCCATCGCCGGATTGCTCTCGAAGGCGTGGGGGAGATCGAGGAGGGTCAAGCGACCCAAGACTCCCAGATAGAGTAGGTAGGCCAGTTGGCGGAGGAACTTGCTGCGCAGCTTCGACGCGAGCCCCAGCATGACGAAGGCCTGAAGGGCCCAGGACACCGTGATCCATCCATGGGAAAGGACCAGCGGGAGGGTGAGGGCAACGTAAAAGGAGGCCAGCCCTTGGAAGCTGAGCAGGAGGCCCCGGTCCTGGAGGCGTCGCTTCAGGAACAGCCCAATGTGCAGGAGGTAGAACAGGGCGAGGCCCAGGGTGAGCAAGGCCTTGGCTTCCTGGGGATAGCGCTCATCGAGGCAGTGTAGCGAGTATCCGGTGAAAGTCGCGGCGTTGAGGAAGAGAAAGATCAGCTCCAGCAGGGAGGAGGGCTGGCGATGGCGGATCTGGTAGACAAAACTGATGGAGGAAAAGAGGGCGAAGTAGGCCAGAAGGAAGAGCTGGTAGGTCCAAAAATCGTGCGGGTGGTAATGCCGGAAGATTGCCTGACCCATGTGAAGGGTGGTGGCGGCAAACCCCAGATAGTGGAGGAGGCGCCAATTCTGTTTCGCCGCGATGAACAAGATCCCGATGCCCAGAAGGAGGAGGTAGAAGAAGGACAGCACGACGCCCTCTTCGGGAGAGCGGATCATCCAGGGGGTGCCGTAGCCGCCGATCAATCCCAAGATGGCGACGAGGAGGCTGTTTTGGCGCACGGCGACGACGCCAGCGACCAGAGTGACCAGCACCATCAAGGCAAAGGCCGCGACGGGCCCGAGCAGTTGATAGTCCGGTTGCTGGGCGGTGAAGAAACTGAAGTAGAGCGTGGCAATGCCCGCCCCCATCAAGCCCTGGCCAAGGACGGCGTAGCGGCTGCCGAAGAGGCGCCATCCACCGCCGACCAATCCCGCTCCCGCCAGGGTGGTGAAGGCAATGCGGCCGAGGGGACCGAAGAGGCCCCGGGAAAGGGAATCCTTCAGGAAGAAGCCCACCCCGATAACGAGGATCATCACCCCGAGGCGGAGGAGCCAGGTCGAGGCCACCGCGAATTCCAGGGCGACTCCCTGGGGGCGGTGTTCCTCGCCCACGACGATCCAGTTCCAGATTTGGTTCAGGATGCCCCGCACGGAGTTTTCCAAAGCGCCGGATGCGGCGGGGGCTTGTGGCGTGAGAGCGGCCTGCGGCAGGGGCGGCGGAGAGACCGGGGAGGACGGAGCCGCGACTGCCCGAGGGGCCGGGGGGAGTTTGTCAGGGCGGGACAGCGAGGGTTCCCCGGTGGTGGGTTTCAGACCTGGCTTCGTCTCCTGTTTGTTTGGTGAGGCCCCCGGAGTCGGCAAGGGCTGGGTCTTGAGAGGGGGGATCGGGGAGGCGGGCGAGGGGCGGCCCCAGAGGATTTTATCCTCCAGCTCCCGCAGCTGAATGCGCAGGTCAAGCAAGCGGGTTTGCAGTTCGCCCAGTTGTTGGCCCACTTTTCCGAGTTTTCCCAGCGTGCAAATCGCCGAGACGATCAGGAAGGGCAAAAGGATGAGATCGATGAGGAAGTCCATAGGGCGGTTCTCGAGTTGCCGCCAGTCTAGGGGAAAACAGGTCCATCTGTGTAATCGATAAAAATTGTTCTATACATTGATATAAATGATCCTAAGAGGGCCTCTCGACTGAGGGGCCGGCAGGCGGATCGAGACGCGTCCGGTCGCGAGGCAATCCCCGGCCGGAGTGGGGGCGATGTCAGGGCGTGGCGATGAGCGAGGGCCCGCCTGGTGAGAACTGCAGGCGGGGCGCCGTGGCGGCCCGGGCGTCCAGCTCCTCGAGACGGAGACGCACGGACAGGAGGTAGGGCGATTCGTCGCGGGTCCAGTGACCGTAAGTCACCAGGACAAAGGTCCCATCGGGGAGGCATTCCACCCCGGGGTAGGCGGTATCGGCTCCCAGGTGATTGTCCTTCAGTCGAAGCAGATACTGGCCGAGCTTACCGGAGACGAGATCCTCCCAGGTGCCGACCCAAGCGGCCCAGTCCCCGGCCGTCGGCAGGGGGCCGCTGAGTTCCTTGCCTCCGGGAAGCCGTTTCATTCCGGGAGTCACGCCGCGGTAGGAAATGAGGAGACGACCGTCAGGGGCGTATTTCGCCGTGTGGCGATCGCCCCCGAGCACGAGGGGCAGTTCCCGGGGGCGGACCAGCTCAGCCCTTCATCCTCGGAAAAGAGGATGTGGGCGTTTTTTTTCCCGCACCAGCATGGCGAGGCGTCTTCCATCGGGCGAGCGGATCACTCCCGGCTCGCAGAGATGCAGTTCGCTCGAGGAATAGAGGGCCACGGGCTGGCTCCAACTGAGTCCACCGTCGGTGGTGGTCGAGGAGTAGAGGGTGAAGACCACGGGGTTTTCTTGGCGGGAATCCTTCCGGATGAAGCGCCCATCGTCGTGGAAGAGCACGCGGTAATGGCCCGCCTGTCCCCGCAGCTCGAAGTGACTGCCCATGGTGACGATTCCGCCCCACTCGCCCACGGGGGTGAGTTCCGTCCAGCTTCCGCCCTCGTCCTCGCTGTGAGCCATGCGCACCGGGTAGAGACCGGAAAAGAGGACAATCCTCTTCTTTCCCGAGGCCTCGACCAGGCGGTGCAGCGTGGGCACCTCTTGCGAAGTGGCCCAGGACTCCGGCACGGGCAGCCGTTCAGACCAGTTCAGTCCGCCGTCGGGCGAGCGCTTGTAAACGATGCCCCCACGGCCATGGCCCTTTGGGTAGACCGTCAGGAGAGTGCGACCGTCGTCGAGGAGAGCCGTCGTGGGATGGCCGAGGTATTGCCCAGCTTCGCGATCGACGACGACCTGCCGGGAGGAATCCCCGTCGAGGTCGATGTAGGGAATCGCCTGTGGCTCGGCCAGAACCAGCCTCGCCGCGCTGAGGCAGGAGATGAGGAGCCGCAGCGAGGGGAAGGGGCCAAGGCGGGAGCGCATGTCTCCATGATGCGTCCGAATCGTCGCGTCGCGTCAGCACGCAATGCCGTGCCCGCCCCGCGGGATCTGGCGCCGTGGGGAGACCAGGGTACACCCGGGAGTCCGCGGTGCCTCAGCTCTCCCGCCGCTTCAGCTGGGGGAAGAGGACCACGTCGCGAATGGATTCGGCCCCGGTCAACATCATCATGAGCCGGTCGATACCGATGCCGATGCCTCCCGCGGGGGGCATGCCGTACTCGAGCGCAAGCAGGAAGTCCTCGTCGATCTTCTGGATCTCCTCGCCGGCCTGTTCCTCCAGGCGACGGCGCTGCACGTCGGGATCGTTCAGCTCGGAGTAGCCCGGCGAGATTTCGGCGCCGTTGATGATGAGCTCGTAGACATCGACGATGCGATCGTCCTCGGCATTCTGCTTCGCCAGGGGAACGAGTTCCTTGGAGACGTGGGTGACAAAGACCGGGTTGATGGTCTTCTCCTCGACCCGCTTCTCGAAGACCTGTTGGGAGACCTCGTAGTCTTCCATGTCGGGGGAGATCTCGATACCCAGCTCTTCGCAGCGGGCGCGACGGCCCGCCGGGTCGAGGTCCCACCAGTCGTGTCCGGCGGCCTCGGCGACGAGCTCGCGGTAGGGGGCCCGCCGCCAGGGGCGGGAGAGGTCGATGGTCTTGATGAGCTCGCCCTCGGCGTTGCGGTGTTCGATCTGAAGGCCCCCACAGAAGGTCTCGGCGAGGTGGCAGATGAGGTCCTCGACCAGCTCGGCCATCTTTTCGAAGTCCGCATAGGCCCAATAGGCCTCCAGCATGGTGAACTCGGGATTGTGGCGCCGGCTGATCCCCTCGTTGCGGAAGCTGCGGTTGAGTTCGAAGACCTTCTCGAATCCTCCCACGAGGAGTCGCTTCAGATAGAGTTCGGGCGCGATGCGAAGATACATGTCCATGCCCAGGGCGTTGTGGTGCGTTGCAAAGGGCTGGGCGGCGGCGCCCCCGGGGACGTCTTGTAGCATCGGTGTTTCGACTTCGTAGAAACCCCGATCCTGAAGGTAGCGCCGGATCTCGGCGACCATCAGGCTGCGCTTCTTGAAGATCTCGCGCGAGCGCTCGTTGGCGATGAGGTCGAGGTAGCGCTGGCGGTACTTGATCTGGGGATCGACGACGCCGTGCCACTTCGAGGGCATCGGGCGGAGCGACTTCGACAAGACCGTCACCTCGCGCGCCTTGATAGAGGGCTCGCCCGTCTTGGTCACGAAGGTTTCCCCGGCGACGCCGATCCAGTCCCCGATGTCGAGCAACTTGTAGGCGGCCCACGGCTCTTCGCCGATTTCCTTGCGGTTGACGAAGATTTGAATGCGCCCGTTCAGGTCGGAGAGGTCGAGGAAATGACTTTTCCCCATGTCGCGCAGGGCGGTGATGCGGCCCGCGACGCGCACCTCCATCCCTTCTGCAAAGCCCTCGCGCAGGGCGGCGGGCGAATGGGTTGTTTCGTAGCCTTTGCCGTAGGGATCGACGCCGAGCGCGCGCAATTGTTCCAATTTTTCGCGCCGGACCTTGAGAAGGGTTCCCAGGTCCTCCGCAGGTGGGGTGTCGGATGCTTCGGTCATGATCTCTCTGGCGCCCGTGACAATGGGCGGGTCGCAGCATGATCGAGCCGCTCAAAAAATCAACCGACCATTGGCGAATCCCGTCGCCCGAGGGGGGCGAAGAAAGAATTTGCCGCTCTGATCCGTTTGCCCCGGGAGGGGCTCCGCCGTATGCTGGAGCGTCTCAGCATGAATCTGCCCAACAAGCTCACCGTCGCCCGCTTCCTCCTCACCTTTGTGTTTGTGGCGGTGTTGTCCATCGACGGGATCCCCCATGCCGGGACTCTCGCCCTGATCCTGTTCTCGGTGGCCGCCTACACGGACCTCCTCGACGGGCAGATCGCGCGGAAGCACAATCTTGTCACCAACTTCGGCAAGTTGATGGATCCGCTTGTCGACAAAATCCTGATGTGCGCGGGCTTTGTTCTCCTTTGCGGCTACGGATTTTTTCCGGCCTGGATCGTCGTCGTCATCCTGACCCGGGAATTCCTCGTCACCGGACTGCGCCTGGTGGCCTCGGCCGAGGGGATCGTCCTGGCGGCAGAGAATCTCGGGAAGTACAAGACCACCTTCCAGATCATCGCCATCATCTACTTCCTGATCGTCCTCGCCGCCAAGGAGCCCGCCTTTGCCTGGCTGAATCCGGTGCTGGAATGGCGAGGCCTGGGGCCCCACCTGCTGGGGCAGGGGCTCATCTGGGTGGCGCTGGTCCTGACCCTGGTTTCGGGACTGAGCTATCTCTGGAAAAACCGCCAGCTCCTCGCGGACTGCTGAACAGGCCGCGCGGTCTCCGCGGGAATCCCTTGGATTGGGCCCGGCCGCCCGGCCGCGTCAGGCGATCCGGTCGAGCAGGTACTGGCGCAGCTCCGAGATGGCGATGCGTTCCTGCTTCATCGAGTCGCGTTCCCGAATGGTGACCGTGTCCTTGAGCGTCTCGCCGTTTTCTCCGAGGGTGTCGAAGTCGATGGTGACACACCAGGGGGTCCCGATTTCGTCCTGACGGCGATAGCGGCGACCGATGGCCCCGGCCTCGTCGTAGAAGACGGTCATGAAGGGGGTCAGCAGGCGCTGCACTTCGCGAGCCTTGGCGACGAGCTCGGGCTTGTTCTTGAGGAGGGGGAAGACACCCACCTTGACGGGGGCCATGCGGGGGGAGAAACGCATGACGACGCGGGTCTCCTCCTTGCCCTTTTCGTCGGCGACGACTTCCTCGTCGTAGGCTTCGCAGATCAGGGCGAGGACGGTGCGATCGCAGCCAGCGCTCGGTTCCACCACATGGGGGAGGATCTTCTCCTTGGACTCCTCGTCAAAGTATTCGAGAGACTTGCCCGAGCCCTTCTGGTGCACGCCCAGGTCGTAATCGGTGCGGTAGGCGACGCCTTCCAGCTCCTGGATCCCGAAGGGGAACTCGTATTCGATGTCGTAGGTTTTCTGCGAGTAGAAGGCGCGCTCGTCGTCGGGGATGTCAACGATGTGGAGGTGTTCGCGGGGGATGCCGATTTCCTCGTAGAACTTGAGGCGTTCCTCGAGCCATTCGTCGGTGAGGCGGAGGCCGTCCTCGGGACGACAGAAATACTCGATTTCCATCTGCTCGAACTCGCGCGAGCGGAAGGTGTAGTTCCGGGGGTTGATCTCGTTGCGGAAGCTCTTGCCGATCTGGGCGATGCCGAAGGGCAGCTTCACGCGCGAGGTTTCCAGGACGTTCTTGAACTGCACGAAAATTGACTGGGCTGTCTCCGGGCGCAGGTAGGCGACGGTGCTCTCGTCGTTTTCATCGGAGGAGGCCCCGACGTGTGTCTTGAACATCAGGTTGAAGGAGCGCGGCTCCGTGAGGAGGGAGCCGTTGTCCGGGTTGAAGCGGGTCGAGTCGGTGACGATTTCGCTGCGCTCTCCCTGCAGTTCCAGGGCTTTCGGGGAGATCTGCTTGTCGGAGAGGAACTGCGCATAGTACTGCCGGGCCGTCTTGCGGGCCTGGGCCTCGTCCGCAGCGGGCACCAGCACCGCGTAATCGCGCTGCACGCTCCAGCCGGATTCGGCATGGCTGGCGCCGGTGTACCAATAGGCGGTGCCGGATTGGGGGGGGATTTGGTCGGCACGCAGGCGGGCCTTGCTGAGAAGGCAGTCGCACATTGGATCCGAGAAGCCGCCGACGTGGCCCGAAGCCTTCAGCACGGCCTGATGGGTGAGGATGGCGCCGTCGAGGCCAACGATGTCCTCGCGCTCCTGAACATGCTTGCGCCACCAGTAATCCTTGAGGTTGCGCTTCAGCTCGGCGCCCAGCGGGCCGTAGTCCCAGCAGCCATTGAGGCCCCCGTAGATTTCCGCAGCTTGAAAAATGAACCCCCGTCGCTTGCAAAGGCTGACGATTTTTTCCATCAGGACGGCGTTCTTATCGGATGGGGTCTCGCTCATGGCGCTAGGATTAAGGGTGGGGGGAGGGAGAAGGACGCACAAGATAGCCCAAGGGCCCGAACCGCAAGGGGAAAGTCCCTCGGGAACGCCGCCGCAGGATTTCCTCTTGACCCCGCCGGATTTCCATGGACATTTCCCGCCCCGCAGGATTCCGGCCCGGCGCGAATGACGATCCCCGGCCCACAGACCTGCCCGAACCTCCCAACGGATCCCAGCCATGTCCAGAGTTTGCCAAATCACCGGAGCCAAAGTTTGCACCGGCAACAAAATCCATCGCAGCGGGCGCGCCAAGAAGAAGGGCGGTATCGGTCGTCACATCACCGAAACGGTGCGTCGCCAGTTCAAGCCCAACCTGCGTGAGAAGCGCGTCTGGGTGCCCGAGCTCGGCAAATACGTGCGCGTTCGGGTGAGCGCCCGTGGTCTCAAGACCATCGACAAGAACGGCGCCTACAAGACGCTGAAGCAGGCGGGCCTGATCTGATCCCCGTCCCGGGGGCAGGTGAGCATGTCCGACATTCTTCGCGCCGCCGGATCGGACGATCTCGACGGCCTTGCCTTGTCCCGTTTCATTTCCCAGCTCGGGGTGGAGCTCCACGCCCCCTGCCTCTTTGTGGGCGAGGCGGATCCCGGGAAACAGGAAGCCGAGTGGAGGCGCTGGCTCCAGCTCCGCTTCGCGCCCCTGCTGGGCCCGGCTCTCGCTGAGACCTATAGCCAGGCTCGGGAGCGGCGTCTCGAAGAGGTCGAGGCCCAGGACCGACGGCTCGATGAAGCCCTCGACGAGGCCGAGCGCACTCGCAGCCTCGCCGCCGCGCCGGCCTTTCTCGGAGGCAAGGCGGCAATGCAGGCCAACTCCGAGTGGCGGCGCTATGCCCAGGCCGTCGCCTCAGGCCGCTGTCCGGGCCATGCGCCCATCCTTTTCACCCTGCAGTGTGCCCTCTATCATTTGCCCCTGGCGTCCACCTTGGGCGCCTATCTCTGGTTCGAACTGGAAGCGGGCTGGCCACGCTCGGCGGGCTTCCGCGACCGCGAGGGCGGCAAGGAGGAGGCCCTCGCCCTTTTCGCCATGGCTCTGCCCCAGGTGAAACTTGCGATGCAGGCGCAACGCGGCGATTTTAACCAGGATGCGCCCCAGTTGCGGGCGATTTGACGCTGAACTCGGATGATCCCGGATCTCGACGAAACCACCCTGACCGAGACAGAGGCCCAGACCGAGCTGGACACGCCGTGGAACGTCCTCGTCTACGACGATCCGGTGAACCTGATGAGCTTCGTCACCCTGGTGCTCAAACGGGTCTTCGGCTATCCCCAGGAGAAGGCCGAGGCCCTGATGCTGGAAGTGCACCACAAGGGCCGTTCCGTCGTCTGGAGCGGGGAAAAGGAAAAGGCGGAGCTCTACGTGCAGCAGCTCCAGGCGCATCAACTTCTCGCCGCGATGAAACGGGCGGCCTAAAGTCCGCCGCCCCTTCAGCCCAGGGCCTGACGGAGGGTCTCGAATTGCTCCTTCTGCTTGGCCAGCACGATCTGCCGCGCTTTTTCCGCCTTGGCCCGCGCTGCCGCGGGATCCTTGGCGAAGGAGAGCACGGTCTCGGGGAGCTCGCGCAAGCGGGCCTCGTCGTCCATGGTGAAGAGCCATTCATCGAGGCCGATGTCGCGCCACATGAAGCCCTTGTTGGTCTGTTCATCCCAGCGTCCCACCACGGCCGGAATGCCGTTGGCGATGCCCATGATGGGGCTGTGCATCTCGTTGCCAAAGAGGCCGAGGCTGCGGACGTAGACACTGAGCGCCTCGTCGGTGAGCCAGTAGCGGTCCCGCCAGACCACCTGTTTCTTGACGTCCTCGGGCAGGGGATCGTAGAGAACCTCCTTGCCGAGGGCGATCTGGGTCTGGTCCTCGTGAGTGATGAGGACCTTGACGCCGGCCTCGCGCACCAGGCGGATGATGGCCTCGCGATGGGGGGCGTGGTCGTGCTCTTTCATGGCCTCGCTGCGGGCGCGCTTGGCCTCGTCCACAGCGCGGTCGGGATGCAGGGTCCAAAAGGGGGTCCAGCGGTAGCGGGGGATGCAACAGAGGAACTTGCCTTCCTCCAGGCCGTTTTCCTTGAGATAGGCGGTGGCGCGCTCCTCGTTGCGGAGCTTGACGATGCCGAAGGCCGTGTCGGGTCCCCAGCCCATGGCCGGGGGCTTGGGAATGCCAAGGATGTTCGTGGCGGCTTGGGCGGAGACGCCGTCGCGGAAATAGACGAAGCGGGCTTGGCGGAGGGTTTGGATGAGCTCCTCTTCGGCACTGGTTAGGGAAATACCCATCACCCCGAAAGGCTTGCCGGTTTCCTCGTGCCAGCGCTTGACGTTGCGCCAGGCGGAGAAGCCCGAGCTGGAACCGTGCAGGAGGAAGTCGCATTCCTCGAAGGCGCGGTCGACGCTCGTCTTGTCCTTGAAAAAGGGCACCTCGGGGAAGTGCTTGCGAAAGAGCTCGTCCGCCCCGTTCTCCATGTTGCTCGTCCAGAAGCGGACTTCCGCGTCGATCTGATGGTGGCGCAGCAGCTCCATCATGCCCATGTAGTGGGCGATGTCGCCGATGTTCTGGCTCTGCCAGCCGTTGCGCAGGAGAATGCGGGGCTTGCGGCCCTGGGCGAGCGCGGGCAGCGTGGCCAGGGTGGTCGCCAGAGAGGAATGGAGGAAACGGCGTCGGTTCATGATGAGGGCGTCGTCTGATTTAGGCACGAAAGTCCGATTTTGGACACCAAAATGCGATTGGGGGCGCCTAGGGGGGCGCG
>CAZKGI010000007.1:44557-52217 GCA_964552315.1 uncultured Akkermansia sp.
ACGAAAGTCCGATTTTGGACACCAAAATGCGATTGGGGGCGCCTAGGGGGGCGCGTCGCTTTCCGCCGCCGCAATTTGATCAGGGCGCCAGCGCCGCTCAGCCGAGGATGCGCTGGAGCGCTTCCGCGGAGACTTCGCGATAGGCGCGAATCGAGCGGTTCACCATGCCGGCGAGCAGATGCGAGACATTGGCCCGATCCTCGAGGCTGTCGAACTCCATGCCCACCAAGGCCCGTCCCACGCGTTCCCCGGAGTAGGCATAGTTGAAGTAGCAGAGGTTGGCCTTGTCCTTGACCTCCTCCATGAAGGCGAGAAAGGCGCCGGGGCGTTCGGGAAATTCGATCTGGACAAAGAGGGGGTGACGGAAGAGTTCCGGCGCGTAGTTGATCATCCGAAAGTCCACGTCTTCGCTGTGGGTGACGTTGGCGTGGGGGATGTCGAGGGAGCGGAAATAGCGATCCATCTCCGCAAAATCCTCCGGCGTGCCGGTCAGGCCGATCACGGGGTAGGAGAGGGCGTTGCTGGTCTTGCCGTGCTGCACGTCAATGAGGTTGACCGTCTTGGGCAGGCCTCGCAGCAGTTGGACCAGGGAGCCGCGCTGCTCCGGCATGGGAAATCGGATGAAGCGCCGCTCGTCGGGGCCCGCCCCGCCGTGGCGGGCGATGAAGGCCAACTGGGAGAAATCCATGTTGGCGCCGCAGAGGATGACCAGAATGCGGTCCTCTGTCGTCAATTGATGTCGCCTTTGCAAGGCCCCCGCGAGCCCCATGGCGCCAGCGGGTTCGGGGATGGCGCGGTTGGCCTCCCAGAGCAGGCGGGTGGCATTGCAGACTTCGTCGTTGGTCACGGTAATGATTTCGTGAAGGGTGTCCCGGCAGATCGCATAGGTGAGGTCGCCCACCCGTCGCACGGCGGTGCCATCACAAAAGACGTCGAGGTAGTCCAGATCGACGGGGCCGCCGTGGGCGATGGCGGCCTTCATGGACGCCTGGTCGACTCCCTCGACGCCGATGAGGCGGATGTCCGGGAAAAAGTGCTGCAGCCAGCGCGCCGTGGCGGCGGCCAAACCGCCCCCGCCGATTTGGAGGAAGGCGTGGGTGAAGGGACCCGCGCCGGACATGACGATCTCGTCCGCCAAGGTTCCCTGCCCCCCCATCACGGCGAGGTCGTCGTAGGGATGGATGTAGGTGAGCCCGCGTTCCGCCGCGAGTGCCTTGGCCGCGGCACTGGCTTCGTCGTAGCTGTCGCCGAGGAGTCGAATTTCCACCCGTTCTCCGCCGTGCTGGGCCACGGCCCGCTGCTTCATCAGCGGGGTGGAGCGGGGCATGAAGACGATGGCCTTCGTTCCGAGGACTCTGGCCCCGATGGCCACGCCCTGGGCGTGGTTGCCCGCCGAGGCGGCCACCACGCCGAGCGCCCTCTCGGATTCGCTCAGCAGGGCCATGCGGTTGAAGGCCCCGCGCCACTTGTAGGCCTTGATGGGACCGAGATCCTCTCGCTTGCAGAAGACCTTGGCCTCGAGGCCCGGAATGGAGAGCTCCTGCAGCGGAGTGGGCTGGCCGACGCGATAGACGCGCTGGCGGGCCATGAGGATCTCGTGGTCGAGTTGTTCGAGCAGTCCGGGCATGGGCACAGGTGCCATCCGCCGGGGAGGGCCGCAACGCCCAATCCATCCCCGGACTGCCTGGCGATGGGAGGGGGCGGCCTCTAGGCGTGCCGTGCCCCCGGGATCCAGGGCGGGGCAGGCGAGGGGAGACGCGCTGCCGGATGACGGTGAAAATCGTTTGGTGATTTTCGCGCTGGGTGCCTTATTGCCAGCACTCACATGAGCCAATCCATCCGACTCCACATCCCTGGTCCCGTCGAAGTTTCGCCCGAGACTTATGCGGCCATGGCCGCGCCCATGATCGGGCATCGCAGCAAGGACTTCGTCGCGCTCTACGACGCCATTCAGCCCCGTCTCCAGCAGATGATGGGCACGAGCCAAGCGGTCTTCCTGTCCACTTCCTCCGCCTGGGGCGTCATGGAAGGGGCGATCCGCAACCTGGCGGTCAAAAAAGTGCTCTGTCTCTGTTCCGGTGCCTTTTCCGACAAGTGGGTCGACGTGGCCCGTCGCTGCGGCAAGCAGGCGGAGGCGCTCCAGTATGAATGGGGAGTTCCCGTCAATCCCGCCGATGTCGAGGCCAAGCTCTCCACGGGCGAATTTGACCTGGTGACCTTTATTCACAACGAAACCTCGACCGGCGTGATGAACCCGCTCGAAGAGGTCGCCGCCGTGGTGCGGAAGTTCGACGATGTCCTCCTCGTCGTGGACACGGTCTCCAGCTTTTCCGTCGTGCCCATCGAGGTGGACAAGCTCGGGGTCGACGTGCTCCTCACGGGCAGCCAGAAGGCGCTCGCCCTGCCTCCCGGCCTCGCTCTTTTCACGGCCTCGCCCCGGGCGATGGAGAGGGCCGCCAGCGTGACGGATCGCGGCTACTACTTCGACTTCCTCGAGTTTCAGGCGAATCACGAGAAGTCCATGACGCCCAGTACGCCCTGCATCGCGACGATCCGCGGCCTGAACCACCAGCTCGACGTCATTTTTGCCGAGGGCTTGGAAAACCGCTATGCGCGCCATGCCAAACTCAATGCCATGGTCCACGCCTGGGTGGAGCGCCATGGCTTCGCCTTCTTCGCTCCGGAAGGGTACCGCTCCAAGGCTTTGACCTGTATCGAGAACAACCTGGGGATCGACGTCTCCAAGCTCGTCCAGGTCATGCGCAGCGAGCACGGCCTGGCCATCGATGGCGGCTACGGCAAGATCAAGGGCAAGACTTTCCGTCTCTCCAACATGGGAGACGAGACCGAGGCCACGATCCAGAACCTGCTCGACGCCCTCGACGACGCCCTCACCAAGCTCTGAGGCGGGCCTCCAGCCCGCCGCTGCCATGCCCACCCCCTATCTGTTTTCCACTGAGCTGGGGCGTGTCGCCGTGAAGATATGCGGCCTGGTCCGAGGGGACGAGGCCGCCGCGGTCGTCACGGCGGGCGCCGATGCCATCGGCATCAATTTCTGGCCGGGGTCGAAGCGATTCGTTCCCCTCGCCGAGTCGCGTTCCTGGTTGCAGGAACTCGCCGGGGAGGTGCTGCGGGTCGCCGTCACCGTCAACGCGACGGATGAAGAGCTGCGGGAAATCCACGAGAGTGGGCTCATCGATTGGATTCAGCTCCACGGCGATGAGAGTCCCGAGAGAGTGGGCGCTCTGAAAAGGTCGGGCCTGCCTGTCTTCAAGGCTCTC
Organism: uncultured Akkermansia sp.; assembly: GCA_964552315.1. GTDB lineage: Bacteria > Verrucomicrobiota > Verrucomicrobiia > Verrucomicrobiales > DEV007 > Arctic95D-9. The sequence goes on from CAZKGI010000007.1 coordinate 47,839, forward strand.
GGTCTGAAGGATCGCGCCATGCTCGATGCGGTGGCGGCCTACGATTCCCCCACCTTGCTCCTCGACGCCTACGTGCCCGGTCTCTACGGAGGCAGTGGCGCCACCCTGGACTGGGGTCTGGGCGCCGAGGCCGTGGGACGCTGGCCGGAGCGGCAGATCGTCCTCGCAGGGGGGCTGCTGCCGGAAAACGTTGCGGAGGCCATTCGGCAGGTTCACCCTGCCGCCGTGGATGTCGCCAGTGGCGTCGAGTCCTCACCCGGACGCAAGGATCTCGACAAGGTCCGGCGATTCGTGGAGGCGGCCCAGGGGACCTGATCCATGATTTCACGACTGGCCATCGGCTTTCCGGGACCCTCGAGCGTATCCCCCCTGGATAGGAGCGCCCTGAAATTTGTGCTCCCTTGTTTCCGTATCGTGGCAAGCAAGGGTTCGACGAAGGGACCGGATCCAGTGTAGAATTGCCGCCACATGACTTTTCGCTGGCTCGGGACCATTGCCTATCCCGAAGGACTCAAATTGCAAAATGAACTGGTCGAGCGCCGCCTCCGTGGCGAGATCGACGACACCATCCTTTTGCTGGAGCACGAACCCGTTTACACCATTGGTCGCAGTCGGGACCGCTCCAGCCTGCGGGCCGTGGAGGCCCTGCCCTATCCCGTCTATGAAACGAACCGGGGCGGTCAGGCCACCTACCACGGTCCCGGGCAATTGGTGGGCTATCTCATTCTGGACCTGACGACGCGGGGACGGGATTTGCATGAATACCTGCGTCGCATCGAGGAGGTGCTCATAGATTTTGCGGCGCGCTACGGCATTTCTGCGAAGCGTCGCGAGGGGCTCACCGGCGTCTGGGTGGAGGAGCGCAAGTTGGCTTCCATCGGCGTGGGGGTCCGCAAATGGATATCCATGCACGGCTTTGGTTTGAACGTGTCGCGGGACCTCTCCGGCTACGAGGCCATCGTGCCCTGTGGGATCAACGGAGTCACCATGACCTCGCTTTCTCGGGAAAGTGGTCAGGAGATCGCTGTCGAGGAAGCCGCCCGCGCCATCGAACCCCTGCTTCGAGAGGCCTTTGTCCCATCCGCCGCCGTCTGATACCGCTGCCTCACGCCATGTATCTCGTCGCGGTCAATCTGGACAATCCCAAGGAAATGGCGGTGGCCCAAGCCGTTGTGGGCCGCCCCCTGCGCATTGGTCGCCGGCCCGAGAGTTTCGATGAAGAGTCTGTCGACCTGCTGCGGGTGAGCTGGGACGACCGTTATGTTAGTCGCAACCACTGCGAGGCGGTGCGCCTCGCCGGGGATCGTCTTTCCCTGCGTCGCCTGCCGGCCCTCACGGGGCGCGGCGCGCCCAACCTGCTGCACAGCAATCTCGCTCCCGCGGAGCGCCAGCCGCTTCCCGAGCCCGTGGAGCTGAACTTGGGGGAATCCTGCGTCATCGGCGCCCGGGGAAGCACGGCCATTTACTGGCTGAAATCCCTTAGGGATCTCGAGGCCGAGATCGAGCGGCACCAACAATGGCGGGATCAGGAGAAGGAAGCCTACGAGGACGCCCCGGCCCGCCAGGACTACGACGAGGTCGAGCAACTCGACGAGTACAGCCTGCGCCTGCAGCTGAAATTGTTGCAGCGGGAGCTGCCCCAGCAGGTCCTGAGCGGCTGGACGGACGAGGAAGACCTCTTCACCCGCGCCGCCGTCTTCCTGGAAAATGCCCTGCCGGGGCAGAAGGGGGTCACGGCGGTTTTCATCGCCTTGGAGAAGCGCGAGAACGAAGTGGCCTTCGAGATTCTCAATCCCGACCCCTTTGCGCGGGCGGACTTTCGTCCCAGCCGGACCTTGGTCAATCGGGTGGATCTGACGGATCCCCAGCCCGCCGACATCCGCATTTGGGCCTCCAAGGACGACAGCCGCATCTTTTCCGCGGAGAGCCTGGGAGAGCGCATCGACTGGGTCATGATCATTCCGGTCGCCCGTCTCGACGAATCGGCGGCCATCTATCGCGATGCCCAGCGCCGCCCCGTCTTCCTCTACGTGGAGACCCGCCAGGCTTCCGGCACGGCCGCGGCCGCCTTCGTTCCCTTCATCCGCCTGATTGCCTCTCTGGTGGCCAGTCTGCTCTCGGCCCGGGCCGACCAAAAGATGCAGGACCAGATGGCGGCTTACTTTTCGCCGGGACTGCGCAAGATCCTCCGCATCCGGGACCAGTCGGAACTGGAGCCCGCCATGGTCGACTGCACGGTGATGTTCACCGATCGCCGGGGCCATTCCCGGCACCTCGAGCTGGCCAAGAGCGACGAGGAAATTCTCGCCCGTCTCGACGAGAACCAGAAAGTCGTGGGCCTGATCACCGAGGAAGTCTTTCGCAGCCGCGGCGTGGTCACGGACTTCGCCGGGGACGGTGCCCTCGGCCTGTGGGGCTGGCCCGACTTTGGCGAGGAAAACAAGCGCCACGCCCTGCTCGCCGTCGAGGCCGCCGAGGCCATCGTGCGGCGCCTCGCGCCCCACGTGCAGTTTGAGGAGGAGCTGAACCGTCACATGGCCGCCGTCCGTATCGGCATCAGTACCGGCCGCATGGCCGTGGGCAAGACCGGTCCGACCCAGCAGTGGCACATCAGTGTCTTCGGCAGCGTGGCGAACCTGGGGGCCCGCCTCGAGCGCATTGCCAAGGAGTTCCGGGTGCCCGTCCTCGTCTCCGACGAAACCTACCGCCGGGTCCAAGACAGCGGAAACCGACGCTTCCGGCAACTCTGCCTGATCCGCCCGGCGGGCTTCGCCGAGAGCTACCCAATCCACGAGCTGATCCTATCCAAGGAAATGGGGGGGTCGGGGGTCAGCGACGAGGACGCCCGCACCTACGAGAGGGCCCTCAACCAGTTCAACCACGCCCAGTGGGACGATGCCATCGATCTCCTGGACGACCTGCCCGAGGACGATCCCGCGGCGACCTGGCTGAAAGCCCGGGCCTTGTGGTTTCGTAAGAATCCGCCCCCGCCCGGCTGGGCCGGTGAAATCGAGAGCCTAACAAAATAGCCATACCTAGGCGGCCCGCGCCGCCCCCATGCAAGAGGAAGATTCCATCAAGATCAAGGACTACGTGATCCACTACCCGCCGCTCGGGGAGGGAGCCTACGGTCAGGTGTTCCGCGCCACCTATCGGGGGATCTCGGAGCGTGCCCTGAAGATCTTCCGACCCGGGGCGGTCGACCTCGCGACCATGGCTCGCGAATTGGAGAAGCTTTCCCAGGTGGCCGAGCACCAGGGGATCGTGACCCTGCACGACTTCGACCTCCTCCACGATCCGCCCTACTATGCGATGGGCCTGCATGCCTATCAGAACAACGACGGGCAGTGGGAGACGCGCACCCTGGAACGGCTCTGCGGCCACGTCGACCACCGCGAGGGCTGGCGCCTCATCCGCGACATCGCGGACGCCGTGGCCTACCTGCATCGCTACCAGATCATCCACTGCGACCTCAAGCCCTCGAACATCCTCCTCACCGACGAGATTCCCCACCACGTCAAGATCTGCGACTTCGGGCAGAGCCGCGGATTGGCCGCCGAGGACATGCATCCGGTGGGCACGCCGCTCTACGCGAGCCCCGAGCAGCTGCGCAATCCCCGGGATTCCGCGGATGGCAAGGGCTTCCGCTGGGACGTCTACAGCTTTGGCGTGGTCGCTTACAAGCTCCTCACCGGCGAGCTGCCCCGCCTGCGGGGATTCGCCGGGGCGGAGCGCGGCTACTTCGACCCCGAGGCGACGCTCTACGAGTCCCAGGCGGATTTCGCCTCCAGCAATGCCGGCAAGCTGATTGATGGCAATCAGATCGCAACCCTGGTCGAGGCCGTCGAGGAAATCGAATGGCCCTCCGGGTTCTACATCCCGAGCGACCGGAAACTGCTCATCGAGCAATGTCTCAGCCTCGATCCACGCGAGCGTCCCGCGGACATGCGGGAAGTGTGGAACCGGATCCAGCAACTCGACCAGCAGAGCGTGGTCAAGCGGGCCCGGCGACTCAACACCGTCTTCGCCATTCTTCTCGTGATTGCCCTGTGGGCTTCCGGATTTGCTTTCATCCAGGCCCGCAAAGCCAAGCGCGCGACGGAAGAGGCCATTCTCGCCTCCGCCGCCTCGGAAAAGAGTGCCGGCGCCGCAGTGGATCTGATGCTCCTCTTCGTGAGTGAACTGAACAAGGGGGATATCTCCGGCGCGGGGGCGGACCGCCTTTATTCCATTGTCGCGGAGAACTCCAAGACCTTTTTGGAGAATCGCTCCAAGGACCTGATGGGCTCGACCCGGATTCTCCGATTCTCGGCCCAGACGGCGGCCTTGCGAGGTCGTCAGGCCTTTGAGCGGGGGGACCTGGAGCAAGCCCTCAAGGA
>CAZKGI010000007.1:52317-68133 GCA_964552315.1 uncultured Akkermansia sp.
CCCTCGCCACTTCCCTGACCAATCCTCCGCCGAGCATCGCCGAGGAGGCCAAGCTCGCCCATCTCACCGCCTTGCGGGCCTTGGGGTCGATCCACTTTGACAAACGCCAGCCCGAGGCGGCCCTGGTTCTTTTCCGCGAGGAGATCAAGCTACGCGAGCAGACCGTGAAACTGCGTCCCTACGACGCCGAGGCCAAGGTTGGCCTGGCGGAGGCCTACGATGCCGCGGCCCGCTGTCTGGACTCCTCCCACGAGCCCTCGCGCGCCCTCGCCATCTTTTATCTCGAGCAGGCCATCGCCCTGGTCGACCAGTTGCCCAGCGAGCTCAGATCGCGGGCCGATGTCGCCACTAAGGCCGCCGCCTACCGTGCCTCCCTGGGATTGCTCGGCGGGAGTGTGCCCTGAGCTGCTTCCCGGGACTCGCCATGGCTATTCCCATGCCGCTCGCGGGGGGAAATGGAGATTACGGCACGCACACGCGGCCCTTGGGGGAATGCCCGCCGCCCGATACTCTAGGCGGTAATGTGCGGAATTCGCGCCATGGTCTTGGCGTCCGGCCTGTTCTCCGGCTGGCTTGTGGCCGAGGAAGCAAAGCTCGATTTCAATCGGGACATCCGTCCCATTCTATCGGACAAGTGCTTCCACTGTCACGGACCCGACGAGAAATCCCAGGAAGGCGGTTTGCGTCTCGATCAGCGCGAGGCCGCGGTGGAGGCGGGGGCCTTGGTGCCCGGGCAACCCGAGCGCAGCGAATTGCTCGCGCGCATCCTCAGCGAGGATCCCGACGAGATGATGCCGCCACGCAAGACCAAGAAGTCGGTCAGCCAGGCCGAGGCGGCCCTGTTGCGCCGTTGGATTGCGGAAGGGGCCGAGTACCGGGGGCATTGGGCCTTTGAACCCCTCGCCGTGGTGGACCCGCCCCTGGTGGAGGGAGTGGATCATCCCATCGACCGCTTCATTCGGAAGGCGCTCGCCGAGCGGGGGATCGAACCCTCCCCCGAAGCCGAGGCCGCGAGCCTGGCGCGCCGCCTCTCCCTCGACCTGGTTGGAATCCTGCCTCCTCCGGAAAAGGTGGCCCGCTTTTGTGAAGCCCATCGGGCGGATCCCGATGCCGCCGTGGCCGAGCTGGCGGACGAGCTCCTCGCCTCGCCGCATTACGGGGAGCGCTGGGGGCGGCATTGGCTCGACCAGGCGCGCTATGCCGATTCCCACGGCTACACGGTCGATGGCGAGCGGGTCATGTGGCCTTACCGCGACTGGGTCATCCGGGCGATCAACGACGACCTGCCCTTCGATCGCTTCACCATCGAGCAGCTGGCGGGAGACCTATTGCCCCAGCCGACCAAGGCCCAGTTGGTGGCCACGGGCTTTCACCGCAACTCCCTCATCAATCAAGAGGGGGGCACCGATGCCGAGCAGTTCCGCAACGAGGTGGTCGTCGATCGCGTCAACACGACGGGAGCGGTGTGGCTGGGCCTGACCCTTTCCTGTGCCCAGTGCCACACCCACAAATACGATCCCATTTCGCATCGCGAGTATTTCGAGCTCTTCGCCTTTTTCAACCAAGGCACGGATGTAAATGATGTCGGGGCCACCGTGGAGGTGAGCGAGGGCGAGCTCTTCATCGATCCCCAGGACACCGCGACCCAGGAAGCCCTGCACCAGGCACAGCAGCATCTCGCCCAGGTGGTGGCCGGCACCGCCCAACGCCAGGCGGTCTGGGAGGCCCGCCAACTGGAAACCCCGGCCCCCCCAGGCCAGGACGGCGCCTTGCTCGAGGTGCTGCGCGTCCCGCCCGCGGAGCGCGACACCGCCCAGAAAAGGCGCGTCGCCGCGGCATTCGCCAAGGCGGATGAAGCGCGTCACCAAGCGGAGCGCGCCATCCGGGAGCTCGGTTTTGGCGTGCCGGTGAAGACGATGGTCATGCGAGACCTCAAGGAGGCGCGCGAGACCTACATCCACCTGCGCGGCAGCTTTCTCGATCCCGATCGCGGAACGGGGCCCCTGCGCCCCAATGTGCCCGCGGTGCTGCCGCCCCTCCGCGAGGAGGCGGCCTCCAAGGCGCGTCCCGACCGCCTCGATCTCGCCCATTGGCTCGTGCGCCCAGATCATCCCCTCGTCCCGCGAGTCGTCGTCAATCGGGTCTGGATGCGCTACTTCGGGAAGGGACTGGTGGAGACGGAGAACGACTTCGGCACCCAGGGCGCCTATCCCAGTCATCCCGATCTGCTGGACTGGCTGGCTCGGGATTTCGTGGAACAAGGCTGGTCCATGAAGGCGCTCCACAAGCGCATCGTGACCTCGGCGACCTATCGCCAATCGTCCCACGCGCGGCCAGAGCTCGCGGACATCGATCCGGGGAACAAGTTCCTCGCCCGTCAAAACCGGCTGCGCGTCGAGGCCGAGATCGTGCGCGACGCCGCCCTTTCGGCGAGTGGCCTGCTCCAGTCCCGCGTCGGGGGACCCGGAGTGCAGCCGCCCCAACCTGAGGGCGTCTACGCCTTCACCCAGAACAAGAAGACCTGGACCCCGGCCCAGGGCCCCGATCGCTATCGCCGGGGCCTCTACATCGTCTTTTATCGCAGCGCCCCTTATCCGCTGCTGACGACCTTTGATTCGCCCGATTTCCAAAGTGTCTGCACGGCGCGCGTGCGGTCCAACACCCCGTTGCAATCCCTCACCCTCGCCAACGACGAGGCCCTCTACGAACTCGCCCAGGGCTTGGGGGTGCGCCTGCTCGGCGAGGCCGGCGACGCCGAGGGCAGGCTGGAGCGAGCCTTTCAGCTTTGCTACTCCCGTTCGCCCAGCGAAAGTGAACGCCAGGCGGTGCGGTCCTACTTCGAGACCCAGCGCTCCTCGTTTCGCCAGGATCCGTCGGCCGCCGCCCTCGCTGCGCCTCCGGAGCGCGCCGGGGCGGTCGATCCCGCGGAGGCCGCTGCCTGGGTGAGCGTGGCGCGGGCGCTCATGAACACAGACGAGTTTATCACCAGGGAATGAACCCGAGTTTTTCACGGCACATCCTCCGGTCGGAGGGAAGGTCCCACCGGGGAGAGGCCCCATCCCGCCCCGTTAATATCGTTCTGATAGGATAATCCAAGCCTTTGCATTCATGGATCGCCTCAGGGAACTTCACCACGCCACCCGTCGCCACTTCTTCTCCCAATGTGGCGTGGGGCTTGGATCGATTGCCCTGGGGGATCTGCTGGCGCGGGAGGTCCAGGCGGCGGCCTTGTCCGATCCCATGGCGCCGAGGCGTTCCCATCACGGTGCCAAGGCCAAGAACGTCATCTTCCTGTTCATGGCGGGCGGGCCGAGCCAGTTGGAGCTCTTCGAGGACAAGCCGCGGCTACGCGAATACCACGGGCAATTGCCGCCCCCGTCCCTGGTGGAGGGCAAGCGCTTTGCCTTCATCGGGGCGGACGCCAAGCTGCTTGGGGGGCAGCGCCCCTTCGGGGTCTACGGAGAGTCGCGCATGAGCCTGAGCGACCTGCTGCCGCATCATCGCAAGATCGTCGACGAGGTCTGCTGGCTGCGCGGCATGAAGACCGACGTCTTCAACCACGGCCCCGCCAAATTGTTCATGAACACCGGGTTCCAGGCCCCGGGACGTCCCAGCATCGGATCCTGGGTGACCTACGGGATCGGCAGCGAGTCCCGGGACTTGCCTGGCTTTGTCGTGCTGCAATCCGGTCCCCGCGGCCCCCGTGCCGGCAATGCCCTTTGGTCTTCGGGCTTTCTCCCCTCCTCCTACCAGGGAGTGCCCTTCCGCGGCAGCGGGGATCCCATTCTGAACCTTTCCCATCCCGCCGGCATCAATGATCAGCGCCAGAGGGACTTCGTCGACCTCGTCAGTACCCTCAATCGCGAGCGACTGGAGCTCGTTGGGGATCCGGAGATCTCCACCCGCATCGCGGCCTACGAGATGGCCTACCGCATGCAGAGCAGCGCCCCGGAGTTGATGGACCTGTCAGGGGAGAGCCAGGCGACGCTGGACCTCTACGGAGCGGTCCCCGGAGCGAGCAGCTACGCCAACAATTGTCTCCTGGCCCGGCGCCTCGTGGAGCGCGGGGTGCGCTTCGTGCAGCTCTACCACACGAATTGGGATCACCACGGCGGCCCCACCGAGAACCTCGACAAGCACTTGCCGGAAATTTGCCGGGAAATCGACCAAGCGTCTGCCGCGCTCGTCCTCGACCTGAAGCAACGCGGCCTCCTCGACGAGACCATCGTCATCTGGGGCGGCGAATTTGGGCGCACGCCCATGGGCGAGGTGCGCGATGGGGGAGCCGGCGGCCGCGACCACCACGTCGACGCCTTCACCATGTGGGTGGCGGGGGGAGGCTTCCGCCCCGGCCTCGTCCACGGACGCAGCGATGACTTTGGCTACGAGGTCGTCGAGGGCGCCGTGCACGTGCACGACCTGCACGCCACGCTGCTCCACCAGCTGGGCTTCGACCACGAGCGGCTCACCTTCCGCTTCCAGGGACGCGACTTCCGGCTCACGGATGTGCACGGACGCGTCGTCCACGAAGTCCTGAGCTGAGGCGGGCCGGCTCGACCCGCTGCGGGGTTCAGCCCTTGCCGGTGAGGGCGGCCTTGGCCTCGGCAAAACTCTTGGAGAGTTTGGCGTAGCCCTTGGCTTCGTAGCCGGCCTTCTTCACGGCTTCAGAGACCGCCTTCTCTCCCGGGCCTTCCGCGGACTTGGCGGAAAGGATGGCGGAGCGGGTCTTGAGATCAACGTAGACCTCGCCAACCTGATCGAGCTTCTTGAGCTGTTCCGTGACGGAAAGGGCGCAGCCGCCACAAACCATGCCGGGCACCTTCACCTCGAAGGTGGCGCCCTCTTCGGCACGGAGCGAGGGGAGCAGGATCAAGGAGAGCGTCAGGACGAGAGTGGAGAGAGCTTTCATGTTGGGGAAGTCGAGGGAAACCTAGTCGGGAGTGGGGTCGCCTGCAAGCGCCTCCGGGATCACGTGTCTGCGAGCTGGCTTAGCGCGGGGCGGGCAGGGGCGGGAGGCGATCGACACGAAGGTGACGTTGCCAGGCCGATTCCAGGAAGCGCTGGCGGGACAGCGCCTCGGGACGGCGCGGTTCCCGCAGGATCTCGGGCACGGGGATGGCCTTGGGGATTTCCGGTTCGGCGGGGGGATCGGGGAGCGCGCCGATTTCCCCGCGGCGATGCTCGGCGAGGGCCTGGTTGTAGGCCTGCGCCGTTGCTTGGTAGCCCTGGAGCTCCCTGTCAAAGGTCTGGGTTTGATGGCGAACGGCCTCCTGATGAGCCTTGTAGGCGCCCAGGTAGCGGTCCAGGTAACGGCGGCGATCCCATTCAAAGCAGAGACAGTCGAAGAGGTAGCGGCGCAGGGCTTCGGTCTGTCCCTTCTCGTCGATCTCGCCCATCAGGAACAGGGAGCTGACATAGCGTTGCAGCACCCGGCCGGTGTCGATGGAAGCGGGAGGACGGCTGCGGGGCAGGGGGGGAGTGAAGGAGGATTGGGGTGGGGCCAGGGGAGCGTTCCCCCGGAGAGGGCGGCCTCCAGCCATTTCGCGATCCAGCGGGGGGCGTTCCGGTCGGGGCGCTTCCTCCCTGCGGGCAGTGAGGGTGATCTGGACGGGTTCCACCCGGGGAAGTTCCAGGAGCGGTTCCTCGGGCCCGTCTTCGCCCATGTAGGCGCGATGGCTCAGGACGACGAACTCCCTCGGCTCCAACAGGGTAAAGCGCGAGGGATCGCCATGGAATTTCTTCGCGGCGAGGTCCAGCATGCCTTCGCGATGTCGCGAAAGGTCGAAGACGCCGTCCTTGTAGGGTATGGAGGCGATGTATTCGGCGAAGCCCTCGACAAACCACATCGGCGCGTAGGCGAGCCACTGGTGGGTGAGGGCATGAGTGGTCTCGTGGATGAGGGTGCGGGGATCAAAGTCGCGGGACTTGCGCCAGCCCTTGCTGCCGAGAACGAGACCCAGGGAGGAAAGGGGAACGAGCATGACCCGCTCCTGAATGAGGTAGACTCCGGCCGCCTGGGGGCTGCCTCCGGCCGCGTGGTAGTCGGCATCGCGGGAAAAGAGGCGCACCGGATATTTGTCCCCCTCGGCCTTGGCGAGGGCCAGGGCCAGGGGATGGGATTGGACGGCAAGATAGGTGGCCTCGAAGAGCCGGGAAAAGTCCTTCACCACCTCCTGCGAGAGGATGTCGTCGCATTCGAAGCGGAAGTGTCGCGTCTCGTGCACCCGACCTTCCTTGGCGAAGGTTCCGTCAAAGATCCCGGCTTCGATGCGCTGGGTGACGGAGCGGCTGGGAGTGTAAGCGAGATTGAAATATTCCGATACGGCGGCCCACTCGCGGATAAAGCGGCGGTCGTCCTCAATCAAGCGATCCAGGGGGATCGTCACGCGCTTCCCGTTCTCGAGGGCGAAACGACCCTGATCCCCGTCCAGGCCCAGGAGATTGGCACGCAAGTTGCGCCCATCGGTGGCCGTCCAGACACGATGAGGATTCCAGTCGATCAGCGGATCGCCATTGCGGAGAAATTGCAGTCCATCCAACCCGATCTTGGGAACGGCGGTGGCGTCCCCCCATGCTGTGACGGAGAGGAGGGGGGAGAGGGCGAGAGCCAGCAGGCACGCCGATGGATGAGGCGACCGCATCATGTCCGGAAGGATACCGGATGCCCGGCAAGGAGGGCAAGCCTTGAATCGGCGGGGCTGGCCTCCGCCCCGTCGGAAAAATCACTTTCCCCCGGCTGGGATATCGCGTTCCCTGTGGGTCGGCAGCACGCGCCCTGGGGGCGGCTGTCGTTCTGGCGCCTGCCCCTTTCCGCCCATCGGTTTGGCCCTCCCTTTTATCATGAGAACCCCCTTGAAAGACCGCATCGGTTTTGATGGATCGCAAGCGCTTCCCGGTCCCCGCGAGGATCCGCATAGCCGGGATTACCTGAACCTGAAGTTTGCAGCGCGGGGCTTTCCCATCGTGGGAGACGAAGCCGATTTCCCTTTCCTCGAGATGGGGCGCTCGCTCATTCTCAACTTCCAGGAACGGCTCCGACTCCTCCAGAGCCACCGTCCTCCCTGCGACCAGCATCTTCTCGCCTGGTTGGATCGTTACCTGGGCGACACCGGAGTCTTCGCGGCGGAGGAGGCCAAATTGCCCGATCCCATTACCCTGGAGCGTCACGGTCTGGCCCGCCTGCTTTCCCTGCCGCATCAGGGGGATCGCTTCGAGTCCTCCATTGTCTCCAGCTACCGCACTTGGCAGGGGGTCTGCCACAATCCGGTGCAGGATCGCCGCACCACCAAGGGGGTCTTTCACGTGGCCGAAGGAGGGCTGCCCATTCCCGCGGACAAGCTGGCCGTGCCAAAGGCGACCTTTGCCCGCCTCCTCAAGGCCGCCCTCCAGCCTCCCGACGAGTTGTTGACCCTGCCCTACACCTGCGAGGAGCCGGAGCCGATTCGCACCTTCGTGTCCCTCCTGCTTCGCCCCATTGTCTGTCCCGAGGTGCCCGGATTCACCAAGGAGAAGACCATGGAGATCCGCTTCTTCGCGCCGGGCAGCCTCGTCAGCAATCTCGACTTCGTTGAATCCATCTTCGGAAATGCCGGGGACCCCTTTCTTCCCGAGAACGACGCCCGTCTCGATGTCGAGCACTGGACCGGGCACAGCGGCTGCGTGATTCTGGCCCCGCACCTTGTGACCTTGCGGAAAAAGGAACTCGGCTTGCCTCACGTTTCCGAGGCGACGGCGCGACAGAAGCGCGACGGGATGTGCTGGAGTGACCCGGAAGAGCTCTACAACAATGGCACGGCCTTCAAGGTCACCGCGCGGAATGCCGAGGGCGTCATCGTGACGCTGATCGCCGACAACTACTACGGCTACTGCAAGAAGGAGGTGAAGACGCAAATCAGCTTTGCGGCGAACCTCTACGGCCTGGTGGAGGAAGAGCACGCCGGTGGGGCGCTCGTCTTCCCCAGCTTCGACCACGGCGAGGATTTTCGTCTCGACACCAAGCGGCGTGACGCCAGGCAGACCTTTGCAGAGCTGTCGGCCATCCTCGGAGACCGCATCGAGGTCCAGCCCGAGGGCTATGCCTTGGATCGTCAATACGGCGACATTTTCTACGTGCCCGAGGACGCCGAGTTCGACCTCAACACCCAACTGGTCTCCTGGATCCGCGACGGCCAAACCCAGTCCCTGCCGCTCCGACCCGGGCGGACCTATGTGCTCCCTTCGGGCTACAAGCTGGAGATGCGCAAGCCCTGGACCGGGCAACGCTGGCGTCTCATCGGCACCAATGCCGAGGGCACTTTCTGCCACAAGCCCTGCACCGTCTCCGGGGGCGGGAAGTCGGAGATCTCCAAGTCCCTCGCCGACGCCATGGAAAGCGGTCCGGTGATCATGCCGCGCTTCGACGAGGACATGGACCTGGTCGAGAAGTTGCTCGCCCGCGACTATGGCGACCGGGCCAAACAGCCGCGCGTCCCCGGGGCCAAGAGTCGTCCCATTCTCGACCCCTCGCGTTCGCTGGGCTCAGTCATGCGCCTCTTTTCCCCCAGCGACGATTTCACTGACGAATACAATGCCTTCATCGCCGGCATTCCCCGCTCGGTGAAGGACTTCATTTTCACCCTGAAGCGCTACTGGAAACCCGACTGGGGCCAGGACTGGCGCAGCCGCTTCCGCGTCGACAAGATCAACGGCGAACCGGGCTTCATCCTCAAATACCGATTGGCCACGGTGGTCACCAGCTATCTGCGGGTGGGTTATGATCCGGATGGCTCGTGGCGGATGTTCAGCCTGCGCAAGGACTTCGTGCCGGCAACCAAACTGCAGCGCGAGGACGACATCAGCGCGTCGATCACCGTGCCCGCGGCGCGCCTGGATCGCTCCCTGATCCATCCCGAAGTCGACTTCCCGAGCTACAAGTTCGTGCAGAACTGCGAATACCGCCTCTTCCAGCGTCCCGATGACGCCATTCATCGCGGCTACGACAAGCAGACCGAGCTCGACTTCTCCCGCGGAGACAACTTCTTCTCGAACTACGAGCCCAAGACGCGCGGCGAGGTCCAGGCCATGGTGGAGGACGCCATCCGCTTCGACTACTTCAGCGAGCCGCTCAAGCGCACGCTGCGTCGCTTTGCCAAGGCGGAAGGCAGCCCGAGCTACGCCATCAGCTCGGCCCATCCCCGAGTCGTGGATGGGCGCCCCAGCGAAAATCCGCGCTACCTGCAGAATCGCAGCGACCTGGAAAATCCCCGCAGCGAGTACCTCGCGGAGATCGGCGCCCGGCTCTATCGGCGCATTCCGCCGGATCGACCGGTGCTCAATCCCGTGCACGCGGTTCTGCCCGGGCGTCGCAACAACCCCCCGGATCACGAGGCCGGCATCGGCGCTCTGGCTCCCTACGGACCGATCCACTACCAGGAGCTGCCCGAGCTGTTCATGGACTTCATTGCGAGCCTCACGGGCAAATCCCCCTCGACCACCGGAGCGGGTTCCGAAGGCGCCCTCACCAAGGGCCCCTTCAATGCCTTGCTCCCCGTGGTCGACCTCAATGCCGCCCTCCTGAGTTACATTCTCAGCGGCTACGAGGGCTTCAGCACGGCGGCGGGATACGTGGGTCCCAAGTTCAAAGTCGGCCACGATATCAGCCTCGTCGTGCCCGAGGTCTGGAGCCGCATGTTCCTGCACGAGCGCAAGCCAGCCTTCCTCATCGCCCAGGGCTACCTTGAGAAAATCGAAGATTTCGAGGAGGCGGGCGAGTCGGTTCCGGCGAGCCGACTGGGCTACCGCATCACGCAGAAGTTTGTTGAAACCTTCTTTGGGCGGGTCTTTGCCGAACCGCGCAGCGTCTTTACCGAGGAGATGCTGCGGCCGGAGTTGCAGGGACGGGCGGACTTTGTTGAGGCGATTCGCAACATTGCCGGGACCCAGCGCCAGGTCGCCCTGGCCTATTTCGAGGACGGGGGCATCGAGGCGGCCATCCCGCCGCTGCGGGCCCTGCTCCACATCATGGCCCACGGGCACTATGAAGGGCGCGACATCCACGATCCCGAGATCCGTCGCCTCTTTGACCGGGAAAGCACCCTGGCGAGCGATTGGTACCGGGAGCGGCTCCAGGCGAAGATGGACCTTCGCCTGCGCACGATTCGCCGGCACGTCGTCGACTTGCAGAATTTCCTGCAACGGAAGCACTACGAGAAGGAGGCGGAGCGGCTCCGTTTGGCGGAACGGCTGGCCCAGACTCAGGAGGCGTTGAGCCGTCTGGAGGCCGATCCGAGCTCTTATCTGCAAAGCCTCGTGGGCACCATCGGCCTGGACCCTTCCCTGCACCCCTGAGCGGCGGGAGAGCATCGCTGGGGGCGCCTTCCTGCGTCGCGTCGAGCGGCAGCGGAGTGTGGGCTTTTCCCCGCGTGCTACCGGCTTTCGCCGGGGGGCGGTGAGGGCGAGGAGACAGAAGACCCGCTTTCCCGTTTGCGAAGCGGCGCAGGCCATGCAAAGGGTGGCAAATTTGACCCTCGCCACCTTACATGCCTCGCGACAACTCGATCCACAAGATCCTCCTCATTGGCTCCGGCCCCATCGTGATCGGCCAGGGCTGCGAATTTGATTATTCCGGGGTCCAAGCCTGCAAAGCCCTCAAGGAAGAGGGCTACGAGGTCGTCCTGGTGAACTCGAATCCGGCCACGATCATGACCGATCCCGAGTTCGCGGACCGGACCTACATCGAGCCCATCACCCCCGAGATCGTCGAAAAAATCATCGCCAAGGAGCGGCCCGACGTTCTCCTGCCCACGCTGGGCGGACAAACCGCCCTGAACACGGCCATGGAACTCCATCGCCGCGGGGTTCTGGAGCGCTATGCGGTCCGCATGATCGGCGCCAACCCCGAGGCCATCGAGAAGGGGGAGGATCGCCTGGCCTTCAAAGAGGCCATGCTGCGCATCGGTTTGGACATGCCCCAATCGGGCGTGGCCCACACCATGGAGGAGGCCCTCACCATTCGCGACGAGATCGGTTCCTTTCCCTTGATCATCCGCCCCGCCTACACCCTCGGCGGCACCGGCGGTGGCATCGCCTACAACCGCGAAGAGTTCGAGACCATCGTGGCCCGGGGGCTGGACCTGTCCCCGGTGACGGAGGTTCTCATCGAGGAGTCCCTGCTCGGCTGGAAGGAGTACGAGATGGAGGTGATGCGGGACAAGGCCGACAACTGCGTCATCATCTGTTCGATCGAAAACCTCGACCCCATGGGGGTGCACACCGGCGACTCCATCACGGTGGCCCCGGCCCAGACCCTGACGGATCGCGAATACCAGGCCATGCGCCAGGCTTCCTTCGCCGTCATTCGTGAAATCGGCGTCGAGACGGGAGGATCCAACATCCAGTTTTCCGTTAATCCGGAGACGGGCCGGATGATTGTCATCGAAATGAACCCGCGGGTCAGCCGCAGTTCGGCCCTGGCCTCCAAGGCCACTGGCTTCCCCATCGCCAAGATCGCCGCCAAGCTGGCCGTCGGCTACACCCTCGACGAGCTGAGGAACGACATCACCCGCGAGACCCCGGCGAGCTTCGAGCCGACCATCGACTACGTCGTCACCAAGGTGCCCCGTTTCACCTTCGAAAAATTCCCCGGCGCAGACGAGACCCTGACCACGCAAATGAAGTCCGTGGGGGAGGCCATGTCCATCGGACGGACCTTCAAGGAGAGCCTGCAGAAGGCCTTGCGCAGCCTGGAGATCAAGCGCTTCGGCCTCATCGGCGATGGAGCCGACAAGAGCATCGACGACGACGAGGAGTTGGAGACCAAGCTCAGCGTGCCCAATGCGGAACGCCTTTTCTGGGTCGGCCAGGCCTTCGCCAAGGGATGGGACTTGGAGCGCGTTTTCGGCCTGACCAAGATCGATCCCTGGTTCCTTCGGCAGATCGAGGAGATTGTGCAGGCCCAGGCCAGCCTTTCCAACGACCGGCAGGCCAAGCGTCTCGGCTTCTCCGACCGGCAGATTGCGGTGGCGACCCAATCCAGCGAGGCCGAGGTGCGCCGCCAGCGACTCGAGCAGGAGTGTCGTCCCACCTACCGGCTCGTGGACACCTGCGCCGCGGAGTTCGAAGCCTTCACTCCCTATTACTACTCGACCTACGGGATCGAGGATGAGGTCCGCGACAGCGACAAGAAGAAGGTCATCATCCTCGGGGGCGGGCCCAACCGCATCGGTCAGGGCATCGAGTTTGACTACTGTTGCGTCCACGCCAGCTTTGCCCTGCGCGAGCTCGGGATCGAGTCCATCATGGTCAACTCCAACCCCGAGACCGTCTCGACCGACTACGACACCTCGGACAAGCTTTACTTCGAGCCCCTCACCCTCGAGGACGTGCTCAACATCTACGAGCGCGAAAACCGCGACGACCAGGTCCTCGGGGTCATCGTCCAGTTTGGCGGGCAGACTCCCCTGAACCTCGCCAAGGGACTCGAGGAAAACGGGGTGCGCATCATCGGCACCTCGCCCCGGAGCATTGAGCTCGCCGAGGACCGCAAGTACTTCGCCGCCCTGCTCGACGAGCTCGGTCTGGCCCAGGCCCCCAGCGGCACCGCGAGCTCGCTGGAGGAAGCCCTCGAGATCACCAAACGCATCGGTTATCCCAGCCTGGTACGCCCCAGCTTCGTGCTCGGGGGGCGGGCCATGCAAATCGTCTACAGCGACGAGGAGCTGACCCACTACATGCAGAACGCAGTCGAAGCGACGCCGGATCGTCCCGTGCTGGTGGACCGCTTCCTCGAGGACGCCACCGAGGTTGACGTCGATTGCATCAGCGACGGCGAAACCACGGTGATCGGGGCGATCATGGAACACATCGAGGAGGCCGGGATCCACAGCGGCGACAGTGCCTGCGTCATTCCGCCCTTCTCGCTCTCTGCCGAGATGCAGGACCGCATCCGCGACGCCGCCAAGAAGCTGGCCGCCGCCCTGGAGGTGCGGGGGCTCATGAACATGCAGCTCGCGGTGAAGGGGGACGACCTTTACGTGATCGAAGTCAATCCCCGGGCCAGCCGCACTGCCCCCTTCGTCAGCAAGGCCATCGGCGTGCCCCTGCCCAAGCTCGCCGCCAAGATCATGGTCGGGAAGACGCTCAAGGAACTCGGCTTCACGGAGGAAGTCGTTCCCACCCACTACAGTGTCAAGGAGGCGGTCTTCCCCTTCAGCAAGTTCCCCGGCGTGGACATCATCCTCGGACCCGAGATGAAGAGCACCGGGGAGGTCATGGGCATCGACCCCGACCTGGGCCTGGCCTTCGCCAAGAGCCAGATGGCTTCGGGCGGATCCCTCCCCACGGGCGGCAATGTCTTCATCAGCGTGAAGGAGGCCGATCGCCCCAATGTCGTTCGCCTGGCCAAGGGCTATCACGAGCTTGGTTTCACCATTTTCGCCACCGAAGGCACGGGCGGAGTCATCCGCGAGGCCGGTATCCCCGCCTCGATCCTGCCCAAGCTGGCCAGCGGTCAGCGGCCCAACGTCATCGACATGATGAAGAACGGGGAGATGGCCCTGGTCATCAACACCCCCAGCGGCAAGAATCCGCGCGTCGACGAAGTCAAGATTCGCACCGCCGCCATGCAGTGCCGCATCCCCATCATGACCACCTTGCGTGGCGCTGGCGCGGCCCTCAAGGCCATCCGCTCCCTTCAGGCCCGCGAGGTCGAAGTGCGCCCCTTGCAGGAATTCCATTCCTGAAGGTGCCGTTTTTCGCCTTGGTTCAGACCCTTCCTTCCCGGGCTCAGTCGGGGAAGGAAGGCGCCTCTTGGAGGCGCAGGCGGAAGGGGGCCAGGGCGACCACGCAGCAGGCGCAATCCGGATCGGGGAGGAGAGCCGGGACGAGATAAGCCGGAGGGCTGAGCGGCTCCAGGAGACCGCGGGGAAAGCCGTCCTGAAAGTGCAGCTCGATGCGCTTGGGCTCCAAGGCAAAGCCCTCACCGCTGGCCTTCATGCGGGCTTCCTTGGCCGTCCAAATCCGGAAAAAGGCGAGGTGTCGTTCCGGGGGGGGGAAGGCGTGCATCCAGGCAATTTCGCTGTCGCGGAAACAGCGTCTGGCCAAGCCCTCGAGGTCCACCTGGCGGTCGTAGCCCTCGATATCCACGCCAAGGTGAGGCATCTCGCCGATGGCGATGACCGCTCGGCCTTCCGAATGGGAGAGGTTGAATCCCGGTCCCGGGCCGTCCAGGGCTGGCTTGCCCCGCTCTCCCAAGGTGAAAACGAGCTCGTCCGGGGAACAGCCGAGTCGCCTGGCCAACAGCGCCCGCAGCATGGCCCGACCGCGGATGTAGCGCTCGCGATGCACGGGAAAGCGGAAGCGCGAAGCGCGCTCCTGTTCGTCTGCACTGAGCCAGCTTTGAGCCAGTGCCAGCGGCAGGCTCCCTTCGCCTTCGAGAGGAAAGGGGGTCAAGATGATCTCGCTGGGCCCTGGCGAGGCCGGCTCTGACAAAGGCGCGCACATGAGGCCGCAGCCTAGCGGGACTCCCCCAGCCTGTCCAGCGGGAGGCGGAGGAGAGGACCTCCTGCGCGCCGGGCGCTCCGGTCCTCCCCTTACTTCTTTTTCTTGCGGGCAGTCTGCTGGGTGACCTTGGCCCGGACGGCATCGACAGATCCAATCACCGAGCTCTTGGCCTGATAGGTGAGCGTCTGCTTGGCGCGGCGCTTCTTCGACTTGGCCTTGGCGTCGACGCGGTAGAGCACCAGGGCTCCGGGCTGCACCGAGGCGCTGGTGTGTCCCGCGAGCACCTGAGTGGTGACGTTGGCGTTCCCGGCAGAAAGGCAGAAGACCTTGAGACGCAGAGTGCGGTTGGCCCGGGGTCCTTTCAGTTGCAGGTGGTCGAGGAACTCCCCGTCGTTCTGAACCGAGAGGAAGGCCCGTCCCTTCTTCATTTTTTTCAGCCGCACGGCCAGGGTCTGGCCCTGACCGGTGGGGGTATAGACGTTGTCGATGCGGTGGGTCGCGGGATTGGACGACTTGCCAATGCGGGCATCGACTTGGTATCTCGCCTCGACAGCCCCGATGTCCGGTGCGCCGGCAAAGGGGCGCGGGCGGCCTCGTTGATCCTCGCTGAGCGGGTTTGCCAGGGGGAGACCGTTGTTGACCAGAGGGCTGCCGGGAAGGGGCGGGAGAATTTGGGTGGGGCCGCTCGAGGAAGCGAGCGGACCGAGGAGGGGATTCCCGCCGACAAAATTGCGTCCTTCCGTCAGGGTGTCGCCCAGCTCCGGATCGAGGTCGGCCCAGTTCTGGGAGACCACGGAATTGGCCACGGTCACCCCGCTGCCCGCCAGGCCGATGCCGCCGCTGATCTCCCAGATGCCTCCGCCCGTGGCCGCAGCGCCGGAGGGATTGCCCATGCCGGAGGAGCCTGCAGCATTGTTGACCACCGTGAGATGGACCAGCTCCGCCGCATAAGCGTCGACTTCGCGGTCAAAGGCGAGGCCACCGCCGTGACCGCCGTCGCCGCCAGGCCCGTCACTGCCTCCCCCGGCACCGATACCGCCGTATCCGGCATGCCCGGCCTCATTATCAAAAATGGTGGTGTTGTGCATGCGCCACACCTGGCCGGATCCCCCAAGAACGTAGAGGGCGCCTCCCTTGCCACCATTTCCGCCCGCTTGTCCGTCGCCGCTGAGGCTGGGGGGGACGCTGAGCACAAAGCGGCCGTTGCCGGCGCGGTTGAGGGTGAAGAGCGAGTTCAAGACCTGGGCTTCACCAGACGAGTCAAACTCGCGGGCAAAGAGGCCTCCTCCATTGCCTCCATCCCCCCCGGGTCCCTCGATGGAGTTGATTCCGGGATCG
>CAZKGI010000007.1:68233-89642 GCA_964552315.1 uncultured Akkermansia sp.
TCGGCGATGGGGGCGATTCCTCCAGACCCGCCGTGGCCGGCGGAATTTTCCTCGATGGTCGAGCCCTCCAGGCGGAGAAGCGTGTTGTGGATGGCGATGGCGCCGCCATCGCCGCCAACGCCTCCTGGGCCGCCAATGCCTCCGGGGAGGGGCATGCCGCCTCTTCCTCCCCACCCGGCCAGATTGTCTTTCAACCACGAGGAACGAATGACCAACTCTCCTTCCTGGCAATAGATGGCGCCACCCGATCCCCCTTTTCCGGCCGCTCCAAACTGCCCCACGGCGAGGTCTTCGCCCAAGCCCCCGGCGTCACCGCCGTCGCCCGCACCATTGATCATCAGGCTGGAATCCTCGACGAGGACATAGGCATCGCTCCCGATGCTGCAGATGGCTCCGCCATTGCCTCCCCGGCCGCCATTGCCAGAATAGCCCGGGGTGGCCCCCATTTTGTGCCCTCCGCGCCCGCCGTTGCCCGCGTAGCAAAATTCGATGGTGCACCGTCGCAGGATCAATTCGCCGTCCACGTTGAGGATGGCGCCGCCATCGCCCCCGTCTTGTCCCGCGCCTCCGGGATCCCCATTCGTCCCGTCCAGGCCATTGGGAGCTTGTCCATCCGTTAGGGCGATGCGAATCAGCTCCAGACGGGCGCCCGGCGTCAGTCGGAAATGGCGGTTGGCAAAGCCACCGGACAGGATCGGCTGGGCGCTGATCCCGTCTCCATTGATGGTCAGTCCCTCGGGGGAGGTGACGACCAGCTCGTCGAGCAGCTGGATTCCGTTAAAGTTGGCGAAGTCCGCGGAGAGTGCTTCCTCGAAGATGATGGTGTCCGCTCCGGGGCTGCTTTCGGCTTGTGCGACGGCCCAGCGGAGGCTGCCCTCACCGGGGTCGTCATCGAGGCGGCTCACCTTAAAGGTCTCCGCATGGATCGAGGTGAGGGCCAGGCAGCTGCCCGCGAAGAGAAGGGGGGGGACTCGAATCAAGCTCATGGGGTTCTCGCGTCTTTCCTTTGCCATGGAGGCAAGGGGATGTGACAGCGCAAATGGGTTCATGGGACGAGTCTCCAGAGTTCCCAAGCGGTCTTGGCCACGGCCGCCGTCAGCACGGCCAGGCTCAAGGCGGAGAAGAGGCGCGTGACGGGACGGGGGCGGGGGGGCGCCAGGCGCAGCCAAGGCCAAGAGACCAGACCCAGGAGGAGGCCTCCCAAAAAGCCACCCGCGTGGGCGGCGTTGTCGATGAAATCGTTTCCAAGGAAGCCGAAAATGGAGACGACGATGCAGGACTGCAGCAGGTTGGAGCGCAGGAAGCCCGGCAGGGCATCGGAAAAGCGAAAGGTGACCACCAGCAGAAAGCCCAGGCAGCCAAGGATCCCGCCCGAGGCGCCGACGCTGATCTTGTCGGCAGGCCCCAGCCACAGACTGGCCAGGGAGCCGGTCGTGACCGAGATGAGAAAGAGGCAACTCAGCAGAGAGGGGCTGACCAAGGCCACCAGGACCCGTCCCAGGCTGTAGAGGGCCATGCCATTGAACAGGATGTGCATGAGGTTACCGTGCAGGAGGCCGGCCGTGACGAGGCGCCACCATTCCCTGTCCTGAATGACCCGGCTCTTCACCAGGGCGGCGGCCTCAAAGGAGGGAACGAGGCCCACGCTGATTTGCCCCAGAAAGAGAAGCCCCAACACGGCCAGACTTCCCATGAGCAGGGGGGAGCGCCGCGTTCCCAGCCAACGGCGGAAGAGCTCAAAGTTTACCAGGCGCCGGTTGAGTTCTTCGACCGAATAGCGATCGACGTGACGGAGCCAAGCCAGGCCAGACTCAACCATGGGATAGAGTCCGTAAAAGGTCGCCAGCAGCAGCGCCAGAATGCGAAAGTCGGGCAGGGCGTATCCGGCGGCCAGCAGGCCAAGGGTTAAGAGGAGCGCCCGGAGAAAGCCAGCGGAAAAGTCCGCCCGATAGGTGGCCAGGTCGATGCGGCTTTGGTGCGGGGCGAAGAGGGCCGCGGGGACAAGGCGATCATACCAGGGAAAGATCAGATCCGTGGCGCTGCCGACCGCGGGGAGCAGTCGTTCCAGCTCTTCCTCGGAGTCGACCAGCACGATGTCGCCCGCCTCGTAGCGCTGTCCATCGACCTGGGCCGCACTGCCGGTCTTGATGCCGTAGGCGCCCACCGCCTCCTCCGGCACAGATTCGAGAAAGGTTTCACTCCCCCAGGGGAGGTCTGTGGGGATGTAGGGCCGGAACCAGACTTCGCCGGGGCGCCAGACCTCGAGTGGTCCCCCACCGGACTCATCGGATTGGACGGAGCGCGAGGATGGCATGCCGGGAATCTACGCCCATTGTCGGATTTTGCTCAGAGGAGTGCGATTTTCTCTCCCTGTTCTTCCAAACAAAAAAATCTTGCGTGCGGAGGGATTGTTGTGACATTTTAAACACTGTTCAATGAAACATTAATAAACACCAACCCGCACCCGCACCTAGTCATGAGAACCTTCCTTGGATCCCTGTCGCTACTGGCCTTCCTGGGGCTGTTTCCCTTCGCCATTGCCGATTCCCAGACGAAGCCTGCCTCGAGTGCTGGAGAGGCCGTTGCCGCGGCCTCGCTGAGGCCACCCAAAAAACCGTCCAGTCGCTCCGCTGAGAAGCAAGCGGATCGCTCCAAAGCCCCCTCCAAGTCCCGGTCCAAGGGTGAGGGCGATGGCAAGGCCGACGCTGCCCAAGCATTGGTGAAACTGTCTCCCGCTCAGGCCAAGCGACTTCTCGCCTGGCTCAACGAAAGCAGTGTGGAAGCGCTGGAGGCCATTCCTGGCGTCGCCCGCAGCCGGGCGGAGTGCCTCGTTCAGGCCCGGCCTTTTGCCGAACTGGACCAGGTTTTCCAAGTCGCGGGCATCGGGGCGTCTACCTATGCCAAGCTTCTCCGCCACGGCCAAAGCTTGGAGACCTCGCCGAAGAAGACGCCAGCGGCCAAGGCTCAATCGGCGAGGCCCAAAGCGGGGAAGCCTCGCCAGTCTTGATCCCATGGCGCCTTCCCGCGGCAGGCCAGTCCTTCACGGGGATTGGCTTCCCGCGGAGAAGCGGGCTCAATTCCCCCGCTTCGGCAGGAGTTCCAGATATTTGGCGCGCAGTTCCTCGATGCGCTTCTTCTGGGCGGCAAGGGCCTCCTCGTGGCGTTTCCGCTCCGCTTCGGCTTCGGCGAGTTCACGGGCGGCCGCTTCCTCCATCTTGGCCCGCTCTTCGATGACCTTGGGAATTTCCTTGGCCACTTGGTCGGCGGCGAGCACCGTGGAACGGGTTTCGCTGGCCTCGACGTAGGAGTTGGAGAGGAAGGCCTCGATCTCGGCGAGACGGCTCTTCAAGCTGGCGACTTCGATACCGATTTCCTCGGGAGACTTGTAGGCCAGCGTTTGGGCGGCGACGAGGGCCTTCTCCACGCTGGGCTCCTCCGCCACCACCTCCGCCGGGGTCTCAGACACGGCCTGCTCCCGCAACTGGGTCACGGCGCGTCCCGCGACGAGAGCCAGGGCTCGTTCCAACACGGTCGTGGATTTTTCCTCCAAGGTGGCCGTGCCCTCTTCCACGGTCTTCTTGGCTTCCGCCAATTTCGCCTCCGCTTCGGCTCGGGCCTTGGCGGCGGCCTCGGCGCTTTGCTTGGCGGCGTTCTCCTCCTCCATCATGCCATCCAGCTTCTCCTCCATGCCCCCGAGTTGCTCCTCCTCGCGATGGGCGGTTAGGTTGAGGGCGGCGGCTTGCCACTTGCGGTGCAGGTACTGGCTGTTGGCCAGTTCGGACTGGGCCTTGGCAATGTTTTTCTTGGCTTCGGCTTCCTTGGCCACCACGGCAGCCACCTTGGCGGCGGCGGCCTCCTTCTGCTTGTTGGCTTCGGCGAGCGCGTCCTCAGCCTTCTTGGCCTCGGCCTGGGCTGCCGCCAGCGCGGCTTGAGCCGCGGCGAGTTCCTTCTGCTTGGCCGCCAGTGCCGTCGCCGCTTGGGTGGCGGCGGCCTGGGCGGGAGCGAGGTCGGCCTGGTGCTTGGCAATGGCCGCGGCCGTCGCGCTCACCTTGGCCTTGGCTTGTTCGGCGGCTGCCTTGACTTGGTCGCGCGCTTTTTCCGCCTGGGCCAGGGCAGCTCCCTTGGCCGCGGCGGCCTCCTGGGCCTGCTTGACCCGCTGGGCCCCGGCTTCGGCGGCGGTGTGCAGCGGTTGCCAGGCGGCTTCGGCCTTGGCGAGGGCATCGCTCTTGGCGGCTTCCTCCTGGGTCGAGAGGGCCAGGGCGTCGGCGGCGGCCTTGGCCTTGGCTTCGGCTTGGGCCAGGGCAGCGGCCGTCTGGGTCTTGGCGCTCTCGTCCGCCGCGGCATGGGCCTTTTGGGCGGCGGTGAGCGCGGCGCTGAGTTGGGCTTGCTCGGCGGCCTTGGCGGTTCGTTGGGCGGTGGCCGTTTCCTTGGCCTTGGCGGCGAGGTTCCGGGCGTTCGTCAAGGCCTCGTATTGGGCCTGCTGTTCGGCGCTCAGCGCTGGCTTGGTGGCTTCCGCCTTGGCGAGATCGGCAACTTGCTTAGCCTGCTGCAGGGCGGCCTCCTTCTGGGCGAGTTCCTGGGCGAGACGGGTCGCCTCCGCTTCCTGGGTCTTGAGGGCCTTCGAGGCGGCGTCGAGAGCCTCGGCGATGCGCTTGGCGGCGGCGGCCTTGCCCTCGGCATCCTTTTTGAGTGCTTCCACATTGGGAGCGAGGGCCTTGACGGCGCTATCGTGTTTGGCCAGCTCCGCCTGGCGGGCGTCGCGGGCCTGGGTGGCGGCAGCAAGCGCTTTTTCGACTTTTTCTAAGCCCTTGCGGGCGGCGGTGAGCTCGGCGGAGGCCGCTTGGGCACCCTTGACCAACTTCGGCAGCTGGCTGTTCAGCTCAGTGATGCGCTTTTCCGCGTAGGCCAGTTGCTGCTCGATCGGGGGAGGATTGGGATCGATCCGGGCGAGCTCGACGCCGGACTCCACATCCCAAACTTTGATGTTGCCGAGCAGGTCACCGGTGAAGAGGCGCTTGCTGTCCTCGCTGAAGGCCACGCTCAGCACGATGTCGTCCGAGGCATTGATCGTGCGAATGGCCGTGCCGTCGCCTTTCCAAATCTTAGCGGTCTTGTCGCGACCCACGGTGGCGATGTTGCCATTGGGAGCAAAGGCCACGCCTTGTACGCCGCCGGGGTGGGCGTCCCACTGTTTGATCATGGTGCCCCCGTTCATTTCCCAGAGCATCACCTTTCCGTCCTCGCTGCAGGAGGCGAGGACAATGCCATCCATGCGCCAGTCGAGATCGGTCACCGCGAGGCTATGCCCCTTGAGGGTGTAGAATTCGTAGCCGGTGGCCGCCTCCCAGACGTAGAGGCCCCCATTGCGGTCGCCAGTGGCGTAGATGACCCCGTCGGGGCTGTAGGCGGCGGCCAGGAGCCAGTCGGTGTGCTTCTTGATGCTGGCGAGTTGTTCGCCAGCCACGGTGTCCCAGAGCTTGATATTGCGTCCGGGGCCGCCCATGATGGCCCGCTTCAGGTCCGGAGAGACGTCGGCGCCCAGGACGATGTCGAATTCCTTACCGACTTCGAGGACGCGCTCACCGGTTTTGACGTCCCAGGCGACGACATTGCCGGATTTACCGGCCCGACCGCCCCCGCAGAAGAGGTAGGCGCCGTTGGGACTGAAATTGAGGGCTTGGGGAAAGCCTTCGGGGTAGGGGAGGACGCCCAGCAGGTCAAAGTCCGCTGAATGGTAAAGGAGGATCTGCTTTTGCCCGGCCACGGCGACGATGGGGGCCCAGGGGCTGTGGGCCAAGGCGGGGATGGAGTTGGGTCGCTCGGTCACCACATTGGGCTCGAGAATGAGGTGCTCGGGCATGGCCGGGGGGCCCTCCGGCTTGCCGGTGGCGCTGACCGAGGTGAGGTCGACCTTGGGCTTGTCGGCCTTCTTCGCCTTGGACGACTTCGTCTCGAGGAGGCCGCCCGCGATCCAGTCGGCGATTACCTTGAGCTCGGCATCGGTGCACTTGGTTCCCCGGGGCGGCATGATGGGCTCCTCGGTATGGGCGGCGAGGGTGTAGAGGCGCGAGCCCTTGGGGTCTTCCGAAACGACCACCGCGCCGCCGGATCCCCCATTGAGGGTGGCCCCGTAGCTGGCCAGGTCCAAACCGCCCTTGGCTTCGTCGGTGTTGTGACAGTTGACGCACTTGGCTTCCAAAATGGGGAGCACGTCGTCGGCAAAGGTGACCTTGGGGCCCGCCTCATCGGCCGTGGCGGTCTGGCCCAGGCAGGCCAGCGAGGAGAGAAGAACGAAGGCGTGTCGTGACAGGGTCTTCTTCATGTAAAGTCGTCGTTGGGCTTGCCGAGAGATCCTGATCCCGTTGGACATGGGGCTGAACTTTTTTTCTCGAAATTCAGGCAAAACATACGATGCTTTCCCAATTCCGTCTTCCGGAAATCCATCGTGAAAATGCGGCGGAAATATGGCCCGATATGGCCCCCGCCGGTTCCCGCACTCGAGTTCTACGTGAAAACGTCTGTTGAGATCGTGCCCCAAGCGGGTCATGGTTAGGCGTTATCCGCATTTCCACACCTACCCATTCACCTATGAAAGGCTGCTCAGGTTTCCTCAATAACGACATGGCGAACCGCCGCGAATTCTTGCAGGTCGGCTTTGCCGCTGGTCTTGGCCTCTCCCTGCCAGAGCTTCTCAAGGTGGAGGCGCGGGCCCAGGCGAAGTTCTACGAATCGAAGGAGGGCGTCGCCAAGTCCCTCATCCACATCTTCCTCCCCGGTGGCGTGGCCCATCAGGAAACGTGGGATCCCAAGCCCTACGCGCCTGTCGAGTACCGCGGTCCCTACGGTGCGATCGACACGAATGTTCCCGGTCTGCAGTTCAGCGAGAACATGAAGCACCTCGCCAAGGTGGCTGACAAGATGACGGTCATCCGCTCCATGACCCACGGGGAGGCGGCTCACGAGCGGGGCACGCACAACATGTTCACCGGCTATCGCCCCAGCCCGGCGATCCAGTATCCCAGCTTTGGTTCGGTGGTGGCGCACGAGTTCGGCTCGCGCCAGAACCTGCCGCCCTACGTTTGCATTCCCAACGTGCCCAATGAGTACGCGGGGACTGGCTATCTCAGCACCATGTATGGTCCCTTCTCGGTGGGGAGTGATCCGGCCGCGGACAAGGGTTTCACCGTTCGCGACCTCTCCTTGCCCGGGGGCGTGGACAATGCGCGATTCGAGCGCCGGCGCACCTTGTTGGAGGCGGTCGACAGCCACTTCCGCAACCTGGAGAGCTCGGACAACATCGATGCGATGGACAGCTTCTACCAAAAGGCCTACAGCCTGATTGGTTCCGCGGAAGCTCGCGAGGCCTTCGACTTGAAAAAGGAGGACGAAAAGATGAAGGATCGCTACGGCCGCAATCAGGCCGGGATGCGCATGCTTCTGGCTCGCCGCCTGGTGGAGTCCGGGGTGCGCCTCGTGACCCTGACTTACGGATCATGGGATCACCACGATCGCATCCAGCAGGGGATTGCTAACCAGTTGCCGAACTTCGACCAGGCTCTGGCAGCCCTGCTCACGGACCTCGACGACCGCGGTTTGCTCGATTCTACACTGGTCATGGTGTCCTCGGAATTCGGTCGCACGCCGAAGATCAACAAGACCGATGGTCGCGACCACTGGCCCAAGGTCTTCTCCACGGTGCTGGCGGGCGGTGGCATCAAGCGTGGCTTTGTCTACGGTAGTTCCGATTCTCTCGCTGCCGAGCCGGAAGAAAATCCGGTCTCTGTTGAATCCTTCGCCAAGACGGTTTACGCCCAGATGGGCATCAATGCGGACAAGGAGCTCATTGCTCCCGGACCGCGTCCAATCGAAATCGTTGATGGCGGCAGTGTCATCACGGAAATCATCGAGAAAGCGTCGGCTTGATAGAACACTCTCCCATTCCCTCGGTATGAAGACACGTATTCTGACTGTTCAGAGTGCGGCTTCTCACCTTCTCCCCAAGTGGGCGCCGGCAGTCCTCGGGCTGGCGGCGTTCGTCTTATGGGGAGGAGGCTTGCAGGCCGCCTCGCCGGATTTTGGCTCGACGATCCCGCGGGGTGGTCAGGTGGGGTCCGAAGTCCAGATTGAGATTCTCGGAAATCGCCTTTCCGATGCCGAGGAGATTCTCTTTCACGGGCCGGGTATCACCGCTAAGGACCTCAAGGTCGTGAACGACAAGAAGGTGGCGGTTACCTTGGTGATCGCCCCGGACTGTCCCCTCGGCGAGCACCATTTCCGACTGCGCTGCCGCAGCGGGATCAGTTTCGCTCGGAACTTCTGGGTCTCCCAGTTCCCCAATGTTCTGGAGGTCGAACCGAACGACGACTTCGCCGCTCCCCAGAAAATCCCGATGAACGTCACCATCGAGGGGGAGGCCAAGCCCGAGGAGACGGACTACTACCAGGTCAGCCTGAAAAAGGGAGATCGGCTCTCCGTGGAAGTGGAGGCCCTGCGCATCAACCACATCGGGCGCAATGACATTGCCATCGATCCCTCGGTGGCGGTTTTTGACAAGAACGGCAAGGAGCTCGCCATGGCCGATGGCTCGGCCTTGCTGAAGCAGGATTCCATTGTCTCCATCGAGGTGCCCGAAGACGGGGATTACATCGTCGAGGTTCGCGATTCGGCCTATCAGGGACGCGGTCGTTATCGCGCTCACATCGGCCATTTCCCGAGGCCCTCCGCCATTTATCCCCCCGGCGGCAAGGCCGGATCGGAGATGGAGTTCACCCTCATTGGTGATGTCAAGGGAAGCTATCCCGTCAAGGTCAAGCTTCCGGAGAGCTCCAAGGACAACCTCTTCGGGGTCTTTGCGGAACGGGATGGGCTGCGCCCTCCATCACCGAACAAGGTCAGGATCAGTCCCTATGACAACTTCCTGGAGCAGGAGCCTAACAACAGCAATGCCGAAGCCAACGTAGTCGGGGCCCTGCCCTTCGCTCTGAATGGCATCATTGAAACGCCCGGAGATGTCGACTTCTTCAAATTCACGGCTAAGAAGGATCAGAGCTTCCAGATCCGAGTTTTTGCCAACAGCATTGGATCCCCGCTGGATCCGGTCCTGTCGATATACAACAGCAAGATGGCGGGCGTGGGCTCGAACGACGATGCCGACGGCACCAAGGACAGCCGCATCGATTTCAAGGCGCCGCAGGATGGGGAATATTTCATTCGTATCACCGACATGCTTTCCCGCGGGGGGGCGGATTTTGTCTACCGGATCGAGAGCGTGAGCCCGGTCCCCACCATCGAGGTCACGATGCCGGAGATGCTGAGGAACAACTTCCAGCATCTAAAGCAGTTTAATATTCCCCAGGGCGGACAATACGCCATGGTGGTGAGCACAGCTCGCAAGGGAGTGGCGGGGGAGCTCAAGTTTGAGATGCCCGAACTGCCTCCGGGCGTGGTCTTGGAGGCGGGGATCGTGCCCAAGTCCATTGGGCAGTTCCCCATCCTGCTCAAGGCGGCCCCGGACGCGCCCATCGGGGGCGGGCTCTACGAGTTGCTCGTCAAGACCGTGGAGGGGGACAAGCCCCATGTGGGCAAGTTTGTCCAAACTCTCGACTACGTGCGCGGTCCCCAGAACGGCAACGTCATTTATCACGGCAGCACCTTTGACAAGCTACCTGTCGCGGTGGTGGAACCCCTTCCTTACAGTGTCACCATCGACCAGCCCAAGGTGCCCATCGTGCGCAATGGGAGCATGAAGCTGAAGGTTCGCGCCCATCGCAAGGACGGCTACGACAAGAAAATCACGGTGCGCTTTCCCTGGCTGCCCCCGGGGATCACCGCCCCGGCCACGATGACCTTTGATGAAAAGGCCACGGAGATCACCTACGAGCTGAACGCCAACGCCAATGCCGAGCTCAACACTTGGAACCTCACCGTTCTGGCGGAATCAGACGGGGGCAAGGGCCTTGCCTACTCGGCCGCCCCATTCATCAAGCTGGCGGTGGAGGAACCCTTCCTGCAGATCAAGCTGAGCATGGCCACGGCGAAGCAGGGAGAAACGGTGGAGATGCTCGGTGAAGTCGAGATTCTCCGCGACCTGCCCGGCGAGGCCGAGGTCCAGTTGTTCGGCCTGCCGGCGCATTCCACGGCCGAGGTGCAGAAGCTCAAGCCCGATGCCGAGGGCCTTGCCTTCCCTGTGGTGACGACGGACAAGACCCCCGTGGGCCAGCACAAGGGCGTCTTCTGCACGGCGGTGGTCATGAAGGATGGCGAGCCCATCCTGCATCGCCTGGCCATGGGGTCGGTGCTGCGGGTGGATCCCAAGCCCAAGGAGGCCCCTAAGGCCGACGTGGCGAACGCTCCCGCGTCGGGAAAGAAGGAAAAGCCCCTGTCTCGTCTGGAGCAGCTCCGTCTCGAAGCGCAGAAGGAAGCGGTCACTCCTTGAGATTTCATTTCAACGCGAAGCCCCTGACAGGGGTCCAAGCTGCACAACGATCATGAAGGTTCGCACTCTCCTCCCTGGATTCACGGTCCTCCTGGCCTCCCTGGCCTCAGCCCAGGAGGCGGCGAAAATTGATTTCGTCCGCGACATCCAGCCCATCCTGGAATTTCATTGTGTTTCCTGCCACAACGAATTCGAGGCCAAGGCGGGCTTGCGCTTTGACAAGGCGTCCCATTTCTTTGCCGGCAGCGACGGAGGGCTTTCCCTGGTGAAGGGCAAGCCGGATGAATCCCTCCTCATCGAGCTGGTTTCGCTCCCGGCAGACGACTCCGACGTGATGCCCCCGAAGGGGCGGACCTTGAACAAGGAGGAGATCGCCAAGCTGCGCCAATGGATTGCCGAGGGCGCCACCTGGCCCGAGGAACTGACGCTCGTGGCCAAGAAGGAGGAGGACTTCAAGGCCGCCGAACCTCTCGCCGACCGCGGGAAGAAGCTGGTCAAGATCGAGGCCTTCCCGGAGGACGTCGTCCTGGAAAAGGCGCGTGATTTCCAGTCGGTGGTGGTCATGGCCACCTACGAGGACGACACCACCGTGGACGTCACCAAGAACGCCACCTTTACCTTCGCCGATCCCTCCCTGGTCGATCTGAAGACTCGCAACATCTTCGTGCCGAAGAAGGATGGAAAGACCGAGCTCGAAGTGAAGGTCGCCAATCAGAGCGTCAAGCTCCCTGTCGAGGTGAAGGAAGCCGCCGTGGATCGCCCCATCGATTTCCATCTCGACGTCATGCCGGTCTTCATGAGCGAGGGCTGCAACACGGGGGCCTGCCATGGCTCCGCCCGCGGGCAGGACGGCTTCATGCTCTCGCTATTCGGATACGATCCGGAAGGCGACCACTATCGCTTGACGCGGGAGATGGCCGGCCACCGCATCAACCTGGCCATTCCCGAGGAATCGCTCCTCGTCGAGAAGTCCATCGAGGCCGTGCCGCACACGGGAGGCAAGCTCTTTGAAAAGGGTAGCGACGCCTACAAGACCTTCGTTGAGTGGATTGCCAATGGCGCCACGAAGCGGCCCGCCGAGGAGGTCCCCAAGATCGTTTCCCTGCACCTCTATCCGCCGAAGCTGGTGCTCGAGGGAGCCGACTCCACCCAACAGCTCACGGTCCGGGTGAAGTTTTCTGACGGTCATGATCGCGACGTCACTGATCTGGCCGTCTTCGTCACCAACAATGAACCGGTGGCCAACGTCTCCGAGAAGGGGCTCGTCACCGCAGGCAAGCGTGGCGAGGCCTTCATCATGGCCCGCTACGATACCCACACCGTCGGCATCCAGGCCATCGTCATTCCCGAGGATCTGGAATACACCCGGCCGAAGTCGCAAGAGAACAACTACATCGACAAGCTGGTGCACGACAAGCTTCACAAGCTCCGCATCCTGCCCTCCGGACTGTGCAGCGACGAGGAGTTCCTGCGTCGCGCCTCTCTGGACATCGTGGGGCTCCTGCCGACGCCCGAAGAGTATGAGGCCTTTGTGAAGGACCAAGATCCGGCGAAGCGCAGCAAGAAGATCGACGAATATCTCGAACGTCCTGAGTTCACCGAGATGTGGGTGATGAAGTGGTCTGAATTGCTCAAGATTCGCTCCAATAGAAACATCGCCCTGGGCATCTCCTACAAGGCGGCCCTGCTCTACCACGGCTGGCTGCGGGACCAGATCGCGGCCAACCGTCCCTTCAACGAGATCGTGATCGACATGCTCACGGCGGAAGGGGGCAGCTTCGCCAACCCGGCCACGAACTTCTATCAGGTGGAGCGCAACACCCTGCAGCTCGCCGAGAACGTGGCCCAGGTCTTCATGGGGATGCGCCTGCAATGCGCCCAGTGCCACAACCACCCCTTCGATCGCTGGACCATGGACGACTACTACAGCTGGGCGGCCTTCTTCGCCCAGATCGGTCGGAAGGAAGGGGTCGATCCCCGCGAGCAGATTGTCTTCAACCGCGGCAGCGGCGAGGTGAAGCACTTCGTGGGCGGACGCAACATGCCGCCGAAGTTCCTCGGTGGGGAAGAGCCCGATGTGAAGGGGAAGGACCGACGTCGCGTCCTCGCCGAATGGATGGCCTCGCCCCAGAACATTCACTTCTCCCGCAACGTGGCCAACATTGTCTGGTCCCACTTCTTCGGCGTCGGCATCATCGATCCCGTGGATGACGTGCGCATCAGCAACCCGGCTTCCAACCCCGAGCTGCTCGATGCCCTCGCCACGAAGTTCCAAGGGGAGTATGAATACGACTTCCGCCAACTCGTTCGCGACATCTGCAACTCCGCCACCTACCAGCGGACCACCAAGGCGAATCCCACGAACAAGGACGACCTGACGAACTTCTCCAAGGCCCGCATTCGTCGTCAGCGGGCCGAGGTCATGCTCGACACCATCACCCAGGTGACCGAGACGAAGAACAAGTTCCGCGGCCTCCCCCTCGGCGCTCGTGCAGTGCAGATCGCCGATGGCAACACCACGGATTACTTCCTCACCACCTTTGGTCGGGCGACGCGGGAAACGGTGTGCTCCTGCGAGGTGAAAATGGATCCCAGCCTGTCCCAAGCCCTGCACCTCCTCAATGGTCCCACGGTGACCCAGAAGGTGGAACAGGGAGGCGTGGTCAAGCGACTCCTCGCCGAAGGGAAAACGCCTGAACAGGTGATCGACGAGATCTACATCCGCTGCTTCACCCGCCGTCCCACGGCCGAGGAGAAGAAGCAGTTGATGGGTCAGGTCACGGCCGTTGGCGAGGACAAGGCCCAGCGCGAGCAGGTGCTCAACGATGTCTTCTGGGCGGTGCTGAACTCGAAGGAGTTCATGTTCAACCACTGATTGCTTCACGGACCCGCGGCAGGGGATGGCCCCTGGATGCCGTGGGCACGGAGGACGGACGCTTGGGGGAAGGGGTTCCCTCAGGCGTGGGCGGGCACCGCGGGAGGCCAGATCCAGGGACAAGCCCCGCGGCTTGCGCTTCCCGGATTGTGGGGTTCTGTTGAGGGAACATCGGCCCTCCGTCGTTATCCTCCCTCCCCGATGCCCGAGTTTGAAGACCTTCCGCCGCAGCAGGAATCGGCGGATTCTCCCCCTTCTCCCCAGCGGAAAAGGCGAGGCTGTCTCGTCTTCGGTTTGTTGCTTCCCCTTCTCTTGTTGCTCCTGGCCTTGTGGGGTTTGAATGGACCGGGCTTCCGCACGCTGGCGCGCTTGGCAGGTCTGAAATGGGCGACATCCCAAGGCCTCGCGGGCGATTTCCGAGTCACCGGGACGATCTGGTCAGGCATCGGCCTCGAGGCGGTGGAGTTCTCGGCCGACGGCCAAGGCACTCTGGTGAAACTTTCGGACCTGCAATTGAATTATCGCCCCCTGGATGTGCTCAAAAGCCCAGGCCGCCTCAACTGGCTCGATGGCTTTCGCGTGGGGCAGGCGGAGATTCGGATTTTCCTGCCAGAAGCGGATCCCGCCAAAGGGGCATCGCCCGCGGGAGAGGTGAAGAGGAAGGAAGGAAAATCTTCATCCCGGGAGGGCAAGGAGCCCCCTCTCTGGCAGCTCCTCGCGGCCGATCTCACGATTGAGGACCTCACGCTCGAGGTGCATCGGGGGGACAAGCTCTGGTCGGTGGAGTCTCTCCGCCTGGATTGGCCGGGGAAGGCAGGCCAGGGTTCCCTCAAGATCGCTCGCCTGAGCCTCCCCGGTTATGAGGCGATCGAGGGCATCGAGGCCAGCCTGCGTCAGGAAGCCCAGACCCTGACCTTGGGACCGGTGCGCCTTTTCGGCGACAGCGAGATTGAATTTCTTTCCGTGGAAGCGCCCAGCCCCGGGACCTTTGCCTTTCGTGCCGGATTGGCCCTGGCCGGGGGGAAACTCGACTTTGCCTTGCAAGGCGGGGCGGATGAAGCGCTGCAGGCCTCCCTCGATCTGCGGCGGGGTACGAGTTTGGATTTGAGCCGCCTTCCCCTGCGGGAGAATCCCTGGAGGGGCAGCATCACTGGCCTTTCCTGGCAGTTTCAGGGCCATCCCCAGCGGGTGCAGGACTGGCGACTCGATGGCAAACTCGTGGCGTCGCGACTGGGCCAGGGCAAGGCCGAGATCGACACCCTGCTGCTCCTCGGTCAGGGGGATCGCCTCGATGCCGAGGCCAAGGGCGCTGGCTTCGAGCTTCACGCCGGACTTCACTTGCCCTTTGCCAAGATCGATTCGCCAGCCGCGTGGGCAGAGCATCCCCTGTCTCTGGAACTGGACGCGGAAATCCGGGACTTGGCTGAGGCCCTGCCCGCCTTCGGTCTTTCCTTGCCGCTAGCGGGCGTGGCGAGGGTGCAGGCCCGCGACTGGCACTGGGTGCAGGGCCAGCTGGTTTCCGGAGGCATGGAAATGGCCACGCAGAACCTGAGCTGGCAGGGCGTGGCGGTTCCCGTGGCGACCTTGAGGGCGGAAGTGTCCGGGGAGAACTTTGTTTCGCTCGAAGCCAAACTGGGACTGGACGAGGACAACCACGCACACCTCGCCGCGGGCGTGGATCTCAGGGCGCGTCGTTACCAGGGACAAGCCAACGCCCAATTG
Organism: uncultured Akkermansia sp.; assembly: GCA_964552315.1. Classification (GTDB taxonomy): domain Bacteria; phylum Verrucomicrobiota; class Verrucomicrobiia; order Verrucomicrobiales; family DEV007; genus Arctic95D-9. Next base: position 83,266 of record CAZKGI010000007.1, read on the forward strand.
GACACGGGTGCCGCGCGAGGCCGTCCGGACCTGTTTCCTGACCGGCTCTCGGGGGCAGCCCGAGTGGAATGGACCGGGCAGGGGCGTTTCGACGGGAAGAATTCTTCCGGCGACCTCAGACTAGCGCTAAATGATCTTTGCTTCACCGGAGGACGACCTTTTGGAGGGGAGGCACAGGTCAATTACCAGACTGGTGCGGTTTTTCTGAAGACCTTCTCCCTCGAAGCCGAGGGCTGGAACCTCCAGGGGAGGGGCGAGTGGGATGGGCGGCGTCTCCAGCTCTCCGACTGGCGGCTTCGTCAGGGCGACCGCGAGGCCGCGCGCCTGGCTCTCAGTCTGCCCTGCCAAGTCAACGCGCCGGGAACTTTTCTCGAGCAGAGTGACGCGCTCTCCCTCCTTCTCGAGTTCGACGACCTTGCCCTGGAGGAGACGGCGCGCGTCTTCCTGTCCGCGCCGCCGGTGTTGGGACGATTGCAGGGCCAGATTCAGGCCGAGGGACGCTTTGCCGCCTTGGCGCTGACGGGAAAGCTACAGCTGGAGACCGAGGGCGGGGGAGCTGGCGAGACCTCGGAAGCGTCCACGCTCGACATTTCCTTGCAGGGTGACCTGGCGAAACCGGCCAGTTGGGTTCTCTCGATGGAAGCTCTCTTGTCGCAACTCCCTTGGATGGGAAGCCGCCTCGAGATGCTTCGCCTGCAGGCGCGGACCGACACCAGCCGCACGGATCGTCCTCTCCTCGCCGAGCTGCACTGGGATCAGGAGGGGGCCGTCCTCGAGGCCCAGGGGCGCGTGGATCTCCATCGGGCGGCAGGTCTGCGCGACCTGCGTGGATTGCCCTGCCGGGTGGACGCCACGCTGGAGATCGATGAACTGGCGAGTTTCCTGGAGCAAGTCAAAGTCCTGAAGGGGGAGCAGACCTTGCCGATCCGGGGGGGGATCCGCGCCACGCTGGAGGGTCTGAGTCTCCGGAACGGAGGGATCGAGGCGGGACAACTCCGCCTTCAGGGGGGCGAGCTCTCCGTGGAGGGCCAGAATGTGGAAGGGGCGACCGTGGAGGCCCACGTGTCGCAGGAGAACGAAATCGAGGCCAGGATTCAGCTTGGGCTCGATTCGGCAAATCGCCTCGACGCTCGCCTGCACTATCACCTGCATAAGCGCCACTACGAAGGAGAGATGGACCTGCAGGCCGACCTCCGGCGACCGGGCAGTCGACTGCAAGGCCTCTTGCAGGGACGCAAGCTCGCCAGTCTTCTTCCGGCCACTGCTGCGGCGCAGTGGAAAGGGGAGGGGAAGGTGGACGAGGCCTCGCACAGCGGGGAGTTCTCCCTGAAAACCGAAGCGCTCCAATTGGCCGCTGGCGCGGAACCCATCGACTTCCTCATCTCAGGGAGCTATGCCCCCGAGGTCGTGGACGTTTCCTCCTGGCAACTGCGCAGTGCTCCCCTCCAACTGACGGGGGTCTTGAGCTGGCGTGACGACCATTTGTCCTTGTCGGGTCAGGGCCAAAGTGCGGGAGAAGGGAAGCTGGCGATTGAGGCTTCCCTTCCGCTCTCCGGCGAGCGTTTCCAGATGGCCGACTGGTTTGCCCAAGAGACCCCCATGGATGTGAAAGTGTCAGGCCAGTCGCTGGCCCTCGGCACGCTCTCCCGATTGTGGAGCCCGACCCCGAGGCTCCTCGGGGATCTCTCCCTAGACCTCGATTTCCACGGCAGCCCCGCGAAACCCGAACTCGCGATGTCGGTGGATCTGTCAGGCCTTCGCGTGCCTCGTGAAAAGGGCGACTTCCCCGCGGGGCAACTTTCCCTGAAGGCGAAGTCCGAGGCCGCCCAGCTCGAACTGACGGGCGAGTACCGTCATCCCGATGTGGAGCCGCTGTTGTTGACGGCAGCCTTGCCCTTCCATCCCGGCGCTTGGGCCACCGGCGCCCGGTCCTTTGCCGAGGAGCCCGTCGAGGCGCAGGCCGGCATGGGTCGAAGTGACCTGGGCTTCCTCGCTGGTCAGGTTCCCGGGATTGAATCCATCTCCGGGGAACTGACCCTCGACGCCCGGGTGTCCGGTCCGCTGCGTTCCCCGCAACTCCAAGGCGAGGTGGATGTCACCTTGCCGCGGCTCCGTCTGGAGAATCGCAACGCGCCCTCCGTGCAAGATCTCGTCCTGCGCGCCCGCTTTGCCCAGGACCGAGTGGTGTTGGATCGATTCGAGGCGATCCTCGCGGGTGGAAAAGTCTCCGCCGCCGGCGAGACGCAGCTGCGGGAGGGGGAAGCGCAGGTGGATGTCTCCATCACCGGGAGCGAGGTGCTGCTGGTGCGGACTCCCGAAGCGAACGTGCGGGCGGATTTGCAGTTGGCGCTTCAAGGGCCCTGGTCCAAGGCGCGACTCTCGGGGGAGGTGGGCCTCACCAACAGCCGCTTTTCCAAGCATTTCGATCTCCTGCCCATCGGTCTGCCCGGGCGTCGCACCGAATCGGTGTTGCCAACGGTGGAGCGCAGCCCCCAAGGCGGAGGCGCCGCCTATCGCGACCTCGATTTCGGGGTGAAACTCGCCCCCTTTCAGGACTGGCCGCTCGCCCTGCGCATCCACAGCAAAGACCCCTTCCGGGTGCTCAGCAATCTGGCGGAATCCTCCATCACGGCCGACCTCCGCCTGGGCGGGACCTTGGGGCGCCCGCTTCCGGTGGGACGCGTTGAAATCGAGAAGGGGGAAATGCGCCTGCCCTTCAGCCGCATCGACGTGGAGACCGGCCGCATCGAGTTCGACGAGTCCACCGGCTTCAACGGAGCCATCGAGTTCAAGGCCAGGGGACGGGCGGACCGCTATCAGTTGGCCATTTATCTGCATGGGCGGGTGCTCTCGCCGCAGCATGTGCTCACCAGCATCCCGCCGCTGCCCAGCGAAGACATCCTGACCTTGATCGCCACCGGAACGACTCGAGACGAGCTGCTGGGCAGCGACGCGGAATCCCTCGCCGCGGGCAAGGCGGCGGGACTGCTCCTGCAGAAATTGCGCGAGAAAAGCCACGAGGCGGATGCCGATCCCACCTTGCTCGATTTTCTCGAGGAACGGACCGAGCTCGAACTGGGGCGGGTCAACCAGGAGACCGGAGAGCAGACCTTCGGCGGGCGCATTCGTCTCTGGAAGCAGCTCTTTTTCGTAGGTGACGTGGACCAGCAGAGCGATTATCGAGCCTTGTTGAAATACGTATTCCGTTTTGAGTAACCTAGACCCTCCCGATTCCTTCTTCTCCTGAAAGCCTTCCTCACCAGCCTTCTCCTCTGTGGCGCCATTGGCGTGACGGTTTGGGCCGCTCCGGACGATCCGGTGCGCTTTGAAGGACTGCGTACCGTGGAGGTCGCGCAGGCGAGAACTTGGGTCTCGTCCCAGTTGGACATGCTGAAGAAGAGCGGGGTCAGTGCGGCGCGGGCTGACGACCTCGCCTACTTCCTGGAAACGGCCATGCGACAGCAGGGCTACAGCGAGGCGACGGTCGACTGGAAGCTCGAAGGGGCGGGGGAGGGGGCTCGGATCGTGCTCCTCGTCTCCGAGGGAGAAACCTTTACGATTGGGCGCATCCTCGTCGAGGGCAATGCCGCCTTGGAGGACGAGGCCGTTGTCGAATTGCTGACGTCCACCACCCGAAAGCGACTGCGGACGAAAGAGGGCGAGATCCTTCCCTATGTGAAGGAGGACATCCGCCGGGGCCTGGCCCAGGTGACGGCTTTTTACCGGCTCATGGGCTTTCGCGGGGCGAAGGTGAATCTCGACACCCAACTGGAGGGGCGGCGGGTCGATTTGCGGGTACAGGTCGAGGAGGGGCGCGAAAGCCGGGTGGGCCACATCGAATTCCCGGCGGCGCCCACGCCCGCGCTCGAGGCGGAATTCGCCAAGCTGCGCGAGGAATTTGTCGGCAAGCTCTATTCGGAATCCGTGTCCGGAAACCTGGCTTCCCGGATCCGTTCCAGCGCCGTGGCCCAGGGCTATTACCACGCCCGCGTGGAGGTGGTCGAGCAGGGGGACGTGCTCGTCGAGGGGCACACGCGGGTGGATCTCTTGGTCAGCGCGGACTGGGGCGGCCCGGTGGCCATCAGCGCCCTGCGGGTGAAGGGAAACGAAAAGGTGCGCACCGATTTCTTTGAGCGGCATTTTTCCAAGCTGATTGGCCGGCCCTATTCCCCCTCGGAGGCCTACGAGGTGGTGAACGATCTGCTCCAGACCGGCGTCCTAGAGACCGTGCGCACCGAGGTGTCCCCCCAGGCGGATGGCAGCTACCTGCTCGATGTCGCTGTGGAGGAAGGGCCATCCCGCACCCTCGGGGTCTACGGGGGCTTCACCAACTACGAAGGGCCCATCGGCGGCTTCGAGTTCCGCCATCTCAACCTCTTCGGTTCGGTACGCAAGCTCGATGCCGCGGTGGAGTTCTCGCAACGGGGCGCGCGCGGCGAAGTGAAGTACACCGATCCCTGGTTCCTGGACGGGCCCTATCAGTTCGGGGGCGGCCTCTTTGCCGTGAACCGCGACGAGGAGGGCTACGAGAAATTCAAGACAGGCGGGCGCTACGAGTGGACGCGCCGCTTTGGCCGGCGCAAGCAGGATTCCTTCGCGATCTTCGGAGAGGCCGCTTACACCGATGTTCACGAGGCCGAGATTGATCCCCGCTTTCTCGGGGAGCGGCAGTATTTCACCCATCAGCTGGGCCTGACCCTCACCCACGATCGCCGCGACAATCCGCGGCGGCCGCGCAAGGGATTCCTCGCGCAGGCCTCCCTGGCCGCCGCCAGTGCGGCCCTGGGCAGCGAGGTGGAATACTGGAAGGCGGGCGGTCGCCTGGGTTACTACCTTCCCTTCGGGGATCACACGCTGCGCCTGGGGGCGCGGGCGGGCCTCATCACTCCGCTGGGAGACACGGACGAGATCCCCATCGACCTGCGCTACTTCAACGGAGGCCCCTTCAGTGTGCGAAGTTTCCAGGAGCGCGCCATGGGCCTGCGCGATCCTTCGAGCGGCTATGCCGTCGGCGGGAATTTTTACAGCGTCTTCAGCGCCGAATACGAAATCCCGCTGCCGGGGGTGGATGGGCTCAGCTTGGCGCCCTTTGCCGATGCCGGAAACCTCATTTTTGACGAGTCCCAGATCCGGCTGGATGAGCTGCGCTATGCCATCGGACTGGGCCTTCGCTACGAGACCCCCATCGGGCCGATCCGCCTGGAGTACGGGTTCAATCCCGACCAGCGTCCCGGCGAGCCCGAAGGGACTTTCCACCTCGGCTTCGGATTGGGCTACTGACCCTCTCGCAGCGCTCGCCTGAGCCGAGGATTGCAAAATTCATTATGAAATTTATTATTATTATTATTGCAGTTTCGTAAAATTTCCGTAATTTCCACATTAATCATTTGGAAAGGGTCGATTTTTGCCACCGCTTGGTCGACCTCCCCAAATCACCCACTCGATCCACGCTTGTGACGGACGATCCGGTTCAAGCGAGAACCTCACCTCAGGCCATCTGCAGAAATGAAACCTCGGAAACTCTCTGCCGCGCTTCTCGTCCTCACCACCTGCGTCACAGGTTCCCTGGCGCAGGAAGAGCTCACCCCCCTCATCCCTTCGGGCAACTTGAGCGCCTTTCCCACGATGGTGCAGACGGGCACGCATCCCACGCTGACCTGGGACATCACCCTTCCCGAGGGCATCAGCGACATCATCAGCATCGAGGGGCCGGGCACCGTGATTCCCAATCGCTGCATGATCATGGATGTCCGCATCCTGGGCGCTTCGGTCAAGAAGGTCTGGACGAATCCCCAGGGCAAGGTCACCAAATGGGAGTGGGTTCCCACCGAGGCCCAGATGAATTACAACGGCCAGGGCTACACCCGGGTCTTCTACAACACCCACGACAAGGTGAATCCGAACACCATCGTGCGCACGATGGCCGTGGAACAGGGGAGCCGCATCGATTTTGGCGGTCGCTTCTACAACGATGGAGCTTGGAGCACCTTCTACAGCTCATCGACCAGCCAATACAACGTCGTGGCTTTGAAAAATGGGGATACGCCTCCCACGACGGTGCCGCTCTACAACCAGCCGACCATCGAGAGCTACCTGCTGCCTTATCTGGACGCCCAGGGGAAAATCAAGTTGGGAGCCCGGGACGTCATCTACCTGATGGAGCTGACCCACACGGATCGCAATGACGGGGGCTTCGATCTTCAGGACCTGTGCATTCTCCTGACTTTCTACGACGAGGTCTCACACAACGGCGTCACGAGCGATTGCAGTGGCACCAGCCCCGGTGACGGAACCATGGACACGGGCGGCAGCAGTGGTGGAGACGGCTCCGGGGGCGGCAGCACCGGTGGGGGTGGGAGCGGCAACAATGGCAACGG
>CAZKGI010000008.1:0-20107 GCA_964552315.1 uncultured Akkermansia sp.
GTCCTCCTTTCCCGGTCTCGAAGAGGAGTCTCCCCCGCCTGCGCGCGGCCCGCAGCCAGGCTCGCCGCTTCGGCCAGCTAGGGAAATCCGCGGCTGTGCCGCAGGGAATCGGGGAGCCGCCTCTCGCGTATCCGTTTCCATTCGTCGCGCACCGCCGCTTGCCGCCGGGCGAGTTCTGCCTCATCCGCGGGGAAGGCGGGGCGGCTCCTCTTATCGGCCCGGGCCTGCTGGTAGGCGGCGAGGAGGCGCTCCGCGCAATGAGCCCGATCGAATTCCAAGGCCCGTTGACGCGCGGCGCGGGCGCAGGCCTCACGGGAGGGATCCCCAATGCGCGCGGCCATGGCCTTGGCAAAGCCTTCCTCATCCGTGCTCGGGTCCAATAGATGCCCCTCCAACCCGTCGCGAATCAGGTCCTGCGGTCCGGTGGCCCGAAGGGCCAGGATGGGAACGCCGGCGGCCATGGCCTCCAATATGACGAGGCCCTGGGTGTCGGAGAGAGAGGCGAAAAGAAAAAGGTCCATGGCCGCGTAGGCCTGGGCCAAATCCTCATCGGAAAGTTTCCCGAGCAAATGGAAGCGATTCCAAACGCCTGCGGCCTGCATCGTCTCGTGCAGACATCGGGCCTCCTCGCCCTCGCCGCAAAAAAGCGCCCTCGCCTGGGGATGGCGCGACAGAAATTGAGCCGTGGCGCGGGCGAGGAATGGGATGCGCTTGGAGGGCACCAGGCGCCCCACGTGACCGATGAGGATGGAATCTTCCGGAATCTGGTGTTTCTGACGAAAAGAGGGAGCTCCCTTCACCGCGAATCGGGCGCCCTTGATCCCCGAGGGAATGATGGTCAGCTCCCGTCTCAGGCCCTGTGTGCAGAGGAGTTCGGCAATGCTGGGGGTGGGGGCGATGGCGACGGTGGCCTGCTCGGAGTAGGCCAGCGCCAGCCTGGCGGTGGCTTTCTCGAGTTGCTCCAGTGGAGCCAGCGTCTCGCGGTCCTCGGGTCGATGATAGATCGTGTGATGCGTGTGCACCAGGGGCAGGGCCCGGCGCCTCGACTCGCGATAGGCGTGCTCGCCGAGCAGGAAGGGGTGGTGCGCATGGATCAGATCCGGCCGGAAAGAGTCCAAGGCGTGACGGATGAGGCGATCCAGTTTTTTTTCCTCAAGCCCCAGGCGGAGCACCCCCGGTTCTGAGTCCAATCCAGGGCTGAGTCCATAGGTGAGGACCAAAACCTCGTGCCCCTGATGGCGGAGATCCTCGGCGATGTTGGCCACGGAGCGCTCCGTGCCCCCCAGGATCGGGGGGAAGAGGTTGACGAACATCGCGATTCTCATGCGCTCAGGATAGTTCCATGCCGCAAAAAGAAAGCAATGGAGCGTTAGTGAGAGCTGGTCGCATTAGCATAGTGCGGCTGAATGAATTCAGACCTTATTTCCTCCCTCAAACGGTCGGTGATGTTGCTGGGCAGCGTCGCGACCCTGATCCCGGCTTGCCCTACGGCTCGAGCCCAAGACGAGACGCCCTTGTCTGAGTTGGAGAGCACGGTGGTGGAGGCGGCCGCTCCGGCGCCGCGTCCCTCCGCCCGGCCCGCGGTACCGCCTCGCCCCCAGGCCGCGCCGGTCCCGGCTCCGGTCCCCATCGTGGTGGAACCCAGTGCGGTTGAGCCCCTCGTCCTTTCCGACCGGGCACCGGTCTCGTTGAAAATGGATGCCTCGATTCTCGAAACGCCCCGCAGCGTGGCGGTGATCACGGCGGAGCAATTCCAGGATCGCGGGGCCCTCAACCTGCAGGAGGCGCTCAACTACACCCCTGGCGTCAGTGCCGGCCCTTACGGCCTCGACACGCGGGGGGACTGGGCTTTTGTCCGCGGCGTCGAACCCGTGGCCTATGTCAACGGAATGCGCGCTCTCTTCGGCTACTACAACAATGTTCGGCCCCACCCGTTTGCCCTGGACACGTTGGAGGTGGTCAAGGGACCGGCTGGGGTGCTGTTCGGCCAAGGCAGCGTCGGCGGGATCATCAACGCCACTTACAAGACTGCGTCCACCTTCGAGAGGAACGAGGCCTACGCTTCCTACGGCAGCTTCCATCGCTTTGAAAGCGGCTTCGATGTGGGCGGGCGCGATGGCGATTGGGCCTGGCGGCTGGTGGCGGTCAATCGCGAATCCGACACCCAGGTCGACCACGTTTCCGACGACACCTGGTTCCTGCTGCCCTCGATCACCTGGAGTCCCACGGAGGACACCTCCCTCACCTTCCTTTTCAATGTTCAAGAGGACGAGTCGGGCACTTCCGCGGCCTTTCTCCCCTGGCAGGGCACGATTTTGCCGGGGCCGCGCATTCCCGGGAACCGATTTGCCAGCGAGCCGGGCTTGGATCGCTACAACACGCGCCAGAACGCCTTCACCCTGATCCTTGAGCACCGGCTCAACGAGATCTTCAGCGTGGAGGCCCGCGCCAATTTCACCAAGGGACACGCCGACTACCGGTCGATGTGGCCGGCATTCACGGCATCGCCTCTGGATCGCGTCGGTCCTGGGGGGTGGGTGCAGCGGTCCCTGTGGATCAGCGACGCCACTTCCGAAGCGATCGTTTACGATTGGCGGCTGCGGGCGGAGTTCGAAACCGGGGCGGCCGAGCACCAGGCGATCTTCGGAATCGATCGGCAGGACGCGCGCACGGACAGCTTCAGCTACTCTGGCCTGGGGACGCCGCTGAATCTCTACAATCCAGTCTACGGCACCCCCCAGCCCGTGGGGCCCATGTTCGACAATCCCTTTGACGATCTTGTGCAGACTGGCCTCTACCTTTCGGACCGGATCGAGCTCGGCCATTGGATTTTCTCCCTGGGGGGGCGCTATGACCAGGTGGAGAGTTCCACGCAGGGGGTGCCCGGCGTGCAAAAGGATGAAGCCTTCACGGCCGACGCCGGGGTGATGTATCGCTTTGATAACGGCGTGGCGCCCTATTTCAACTACGCCGAATCCTTCCTCCCGGCAGGGAGTTGGGAAGTGGATTCCCAAGGAAAGATTCTCGATCCCAAGCAGGGCGAGCAGTTCGAAGTGGGGGTCAAATACCAGCCCGAGGGGAGCAGCAGCCTCTACACCTTGTCCTTCTTCGACATCAAGGAGCGGAATCGTGCGCTCCCCGGCCTCATCCCCAACACCTATGTGGCCAGCGGCGAGCTATCCATCCAGGGCATGGAGCTCGAGGCGGTGCACCGCTTCGGCGATTTTTACCTGCAGGCGGGCTACACCCTTCTGAACACGCGGGACCTCAGCACCCCTGGGGAACTGCAGCTGGAAAGCGTGCCCGAGCACGAGATCTCGGCTTGGTTGGGCTGGCGTCCCAGTGGTGCCCTCAAAGGGTTCAAGGCGGGGATTGGCGCCCATTACACCGGTGCCAGCCTCGATGCGAGCAACACCCTGGAGACTCCTGCCTATGCCATTCTGGACGCCATGGTGGGCTACGAGTGGGAAGACTGGGACCTCACTTTCAATGCCACCAATCTCACGGACAAAGAATACGTGGCCACGGCGCTCTCGCGTGGCGATGTCTTTCTGGGCCAGGAGCGCTTCCTCGGGGTGACGCTGCGTCGCCACTTCTGATCCTCATCTCGCTCTTCCCGATCCCGTGTCATGGGCCGCCCCCGCCTCTCGATCAAGAAGCAGACGATCTGGAAACTCCATTCCCTCTGCGGGTTGATCGCGGGCTTCGGCCTGCTCCTGATCGGCTTGAGCGGGAGCTTGCTGATGTTCAGCAAGGAGATCGACGGCCTGCTTCGCCCGGAAGTGGTTCGAGTTTCTCCGCCGGAGGGGCAGCCGGAACGACGGACCTTGGACGAGCTCATCACCCGCATTGCCGCCGCTTATCCGGAGGCCTCACTGATGGGATGGGCCCCGGCCCTGCCGGAATCCGGGGAATCAGACCGCTTTTGGGTGAAGTTCGGCGAGCAGGAACATTGGTTGGTCGGCCATGTCGATCCATTCAGCGGGATAGTTCTGGGAGAACCGGAAGGAAGGGCGGCCTCGTTCACCACTTGGCTGCTCGAATTGCATTACTCCTTTTTCGCCGATCACCTGGGCATGTTTCTGGCGGGGCTCCTCGGGGTGATGCTCCTTTTGCTCGGTCTGAGCGGCCTCTGGCTTTACCGCGACTTTTTCCGCCACTTTTTCCGGCTGCGATGGGGGCGCAGTGCCCGCCTCCTTTTTTCGGATCTGCACAAATTCATTGGAATCAGCACCGTGGTGTTCCATTTCTTGCTCGGCTTCACCGGCGCCTGGTGGAATCTCTCGCACCTCCTCGGCCACCTCTTCGAGGAGGAGGTCGCGGAAGCTGTGGTGAGGCCTTCCCCCTCGGAATGGGCTTCGGTGGAAGCGATGCGCCGCGCCGCTGCCGGGGAAATCGCCGGCTTCGAGACGCGTTACCTGGCTTTTCCCAAAAGGCCCGGGGAGGCCCTGACCCTTTATGGCCAGCCTGGGGAAGCGGGCGTCTGGCGCAGCCCTTACGGCTCGATGGTGTTCTTCGACCCGGTGTCGGGGGCGGTCCAGGGTTCCAGCGATGTGCGGGATCGTTCCCTTTGGGGGCAGATTTACGACAGCTTTGTCCCCCTCCATTACGGCACTTTCGGGGGCTGGCCGATCCGCCTGCTCTGGAGTCTGGGCGGCCTCGCCCCCGGCGCCTTGGCGATCTCGGGTTTCGTGATTTGGCGAAGCCGCAGCCGAAGGGGAAAGCCGGTCACCTAGCGGTCCGTGAGCCACTCGAAGCTGGACGCGGCCACGAGGCAAGGTCACGTCACCGCCGCGTCGGCGACCGTGGTGGAGTGGCGCCGGCCGACAGGTCTCCCCGCTGACGAATTCCAGGGAGGGGAGCCCAGGCTTGCAAGTTTCCGGGCGTGGCCCTTAACTGCCCGGCCTAGCCCATGTCGTCCTCTCCTGCCAGCCCCTCGCGTCCGCGGCTCAAGCTCGCCCTCAAGCCCGCCGCGGAATCCGCGGTTCGCTCGGGCCATCCCTGGGTCTACTCGGAGAGCATCCGCCAGCAGAACCGCGAGGGGGAGAGCGGCGAGCTCGCCGTCATCTACGATCGCAAGGATCGTTTTCTGGCGGCGGGCTTTTACGATCCCGATTCCCCCATTCGGGTCCGCGTGGTGCATCGGGGGAAGCCGCTTCCCATTGATGACGCCTTTTGGGAAGCCCGCCTGGAGGAGGCCCTGTCCTGGCGGGAGGGGCTCGTTGACGCCTCCACCAATGGCCTGCGCTTGATCAATGGCGAGAGCGATGGCTGGCCCGGCCTGGTGCTCGACCGCTATGCGGACACCTATGTTCTGAAACTTTATGCCGCCGCTTGGCTGCCCCGGGTTTCCTGGTTGCGCGACCGCATTCGGGAGCGGCTTTCCGCGGAGCGGATCGTGCTGCGCCTGAGCCGCCACTTGCAGAATCAAGGGGGCGGGCTCGAGGACGGCAGCGTGTTGCTGGGATCGGTTCCGGAGGGGCCGATCGTTTTTCTCGAAAACGGCCTGCGCTTCGAGGCCGACGTCTTGAAGGGGCAGAAGACGGGTTTCTTTCTCGATCAGCGCGAAAATCGGCGCCTCGTGGAGGACCATGCCCGGGGCAAGCAGGTGCTGAACGCCTTTAGCTTTTCGGGGGGCTTTTCCCTCTACGCGGCTCGGGGGGGAGCAATTTCGGTTCTCGATCTCGACATCAGCGCCCACGCCCTGGCCTCGGCCCAAAGGAATTTTTCCCTCAATCGGGATCATCCCCGCCTCGCCGCCTGTCTCCATGAGACCGTGCAAGCCGATGCCTTCGCCTGGCTGGAGCAGGCCCGGGCCGACAGCTTTGATCTCGTCATCGTCGATCCTCCCTCTCTGGCCAAGCGAGAGTCGGAGCGCCAGAGCGCGGTCCAGGCCTACACCAAATTGAATGCCGCGGCGCTGCGGCTTCTCCGCCCCGGCGGCCTCCTCGTGGCGGCCTCGTGCTCGGCCCACGTCAGCGAGGCGGAATTTTACGGGGCGGTGCGGCAGGCAGGGCAAAAGGCGCGCGTGCGCGTGGAGGAGCTGGCCGCCCGAGGGCATGCGCCCGACCATCCCGCCCGTTTCCCCGAGGCGCGCTATCTGAAGTGTCTCTTCCTGAGAAAGGGCTGAGGCCCGGCCCTCGGCGAGAACTTCCATTGACGCGGCCCGACTCCGGGAACAGGCTCCCTAAGCATGAACTGGATATCCGCCCACGACTTTGAAGACATCCGCTACGAGACCTCCGAAGATGGTCAGATCGCGAAGATCACCATCAATCGTCCGGAGGTGCGCAACGCCTTCCGCCCTCAGACGGTTCAGGAGATGCTCCAAGCCTTCGAACTGGCCCACGAGGACCCCCAGGTCGGGGTCGTCATCCTGACCGGGGAAGGCGACCAGGCCTTTTGTTCCGGCGGCGACCAGAAAGTGCGGGGCCATGCCGGATACGTCGGCGGAGATGGCGTTCCCCGCCTCAATATTTTGGACGTGCAAAAGCGGATCCGCTCGCTGCCCAAGCCGGTGGTGGCCATGGTGGCAGGCTATGCCATCGGTGGCGGACACGTCCTCCACGTCGTCTGCGACCTGACCATTGCGGCAGACAATGCCCGCTTCGGACAGACTGGCCCCAAGGTTGGCTCCTTTGATGGCGGGCTCGGTTCCAGCTATCTGGCGCGGATCGTGGGCCAGAAAAAGGCCCGTGAGATTTGGTATCTCTGCCGCCAGTACGACGCCCAGCAGGCCTTGGAAATGGGCTTGGTCAATGCCGTGGTGCCCCTCGCGCAGCTCGAGGAGGAGACCGTGAAGTGGTGCCGCGAAATGTTGCAGCATTCGCCCCTGGCCCTGCGCTGCCTCAAGGCCGCCCTCAACGCCGACTGCGACGGCCAGATGGGGCTGCTCGACTTGGCGGGCAACGCGACCTTGCTCTACTACATGTCGGAGGAGGCTCGCGAGGGACGCGACGCCTTTGTGGAAAAGCGGAAACCGGACTTTTCCAAGTTTCCCCGACTCCCCTGAGCCATCACTCGAGGGTGTAGGGCGGTGCTTTCCTCATCTGCCCCCGCGCCTTCGCCCCCTGACTGCCGGCCATGTCGGACTCGGAACTGAGCTCGTCCGCCTACTGGGAGTCGCCGGGCCTCGACCTGCGCTTGAATCCCAGGCGCCCGGTCGACGTGGGTGGCCTGCGCGAATTTCTGGAACGGGACCTGGGCTTGCGGGGGGCGGTGGTGCTCGCCACCTCGGGATCCAGCGGGCAGGCGAAATTTGTGATTCTCTCGAAGGCGGCGGTGCTGGCCTCTGCCGAGGCGGTCAATCGCCATTGCGCCCTGTGCAGCGAAGACATCTGGTTGGGAGGACTCTCCACCTTTCACGTCGGCGGACTGGGCATCTACGCCCGTGCCTATCGGAACGGCGCCCAGGTCGTGCCCATGGCCTGGGATGGATGGACGCGAGATGGGCAGGCCTTCCGTGCGGCCGTGGAATCGGTCGGGGCGACACTGGCCTCTCTCACGCCCAGTCACCTCTGGGACCTCGTCCAGGCCGAAGTCCGATGTCCGCCCAGTTTGCGAGGGGTCTTCCTCGGCGGAGGATACATCGATCCTTCCCTATTGGCGAGAGGCCTTTCCCTCGGCTGGCCCCTCTGGCCGACCTACGGCATGAGCGAGACCGCCTCCCAGGTCGCCACAAATCTGGAGGGGCAATCGGAATGGCTTCCTCTGCTCCCGCTCTGGGAAGCCCGGACCAATGCAGAGGGACGGCTCCTGCTCCGGGGGGAGGCGCTGTTTTCCGGCTATGCCTGGAGGACGGAAAGGGGCTGGCAATTCGACTCGGGTCGCGATGCCGAGGGCTGGTTCGCCACGGGGGATCGCGGTGAGCTGAAAAACCGTGCCTTGCGCCCCCTGGGGCGCATCGACGGGGCCGTCAAGGTGCTCGGGGAACTCATCTCCCTGCCTGCCTTGAATGAGCGCCTCCACTCCCTGGGCATTCCCGGATGGATCGTTGCCCTGCCCGCCGAGCGGCGGGGGCACGAGCTGGTTTTGGTCAGTGAGAGTCGCGACGAGGGAGAGCTCGAGCGATTCAATGCCGGCCTTCCCCCCGTGGAACAGCTGCAGCGCAGGGTCGCCGTGACGGAATTGCCGCGAACGGAGGTGGGCAAGCCCGACCGAGAGCGGATTGCCGCTCTCGCCCGGGCCTGATGAGAAACCGAGAGGCGGGTCATTCCGCCAGCCAGGCAACCAGGGCGTCGGTCGTCCACGCTTCCCCGGAGGGCGAGCGCTTCGTGGCCGCCATCTCCGGAAGCACGCTGGCCGTTTCCTCCGATTCGCCCACGAGCCAGAGGGGAAGATCCCCGTTGAGGACGCGCAGGCCAGCCAGGTCGAGGTATTTGGAGCCGCCGGGCAGGAACATGGGATCGCGGTAGTCGAGGACTTGGCCGAAGCGGAAGCCAGCCAGGTCGACCGCGGCCCGATCCACGGCCGATCCGCAAAGCGCCCGCGCCGCCAAGGCGATCGCCCCGCTCTGGCCAGAACCCGCGAGGACAACGCTGTCCGGACTGGGGTGAGAACCCACCTTGGTGTGGCGGAGGAAGCGCACCAGGCTGAGCACGTCGTGGACGCGCTGGGCAAAGAGGGCCGAGTTGTAGCCGTGGGTGTAGCCGGCGAATTCGCGGGGATTCTTGACGACGCGGGTTTGCGTCACGGGCTCGCCGCCCTGGAAGAGCAGGTCGGCGCCGAGCACGGCCACCCCCTGTTTCACGAGGGCCGCCACGGCGTCCTTCTGGAGTCCGGCGCGTCCGGCGTCATCCAGCCAGATGGCGACGCGCCCCTTCCATTCCTTGGGGTAGTGCCAGGTCACCGCAATTTCCTCACCCTGGCGACGATTGTGGAGCAAGCCACTCATCTCGAGATGGGCGCCACGGTCCTGCTTGTCGAGCAGCTCCCATTCGATCTCGCCAGCCTCGTCGTAGCGACGTCCGATCACCGTTTCCCACGCCGGGCGCAGGACGCCTTCCACCCCATCGCGCTTGGCGGCGGCTTGGCGGAGCTGCTGATCGGCATCCTCGTGGAGCCAGCGGAGGAGGCGACGCTCAAACTCCGGACCGGTTTCCTTGGGGGCCGGATGCGATTCGTTCCAGACGGTGAGCTGTTCCCGCGGAAGTGGCTCGAACTCGTCCTCGATGACCGGGCTTTCGTAGCCGAGCTTGAAGTGCTTGTTCAGGAAGGTGTAGAAGGCACTGCGGGTGACGGCATTGTAGTTGTGGGGGAAATGTTCGCCGCGCAGCAGGAAGACGTCGTCCTTCTTTCCATAGAGCTCGTAGAGCTTCTGCAGTTCGGGGAAGCCCTTGGTGGACATTTCGCGGGTCCAGTCATCGGCGGTGTTCATGCCCTGGGGTTTCGGAGCGAAGAGGGCGGCAAACTCCACGTTGCCGGTGCCGATGCGCAGCAGGCTGGCGTTTTCGCAGGTGCAGCCTCCCTGCATCGAGGTGCTGACCATGACCACGGGGAAGGAGAGGTCGAGACGGTCATCCACCGCCGCCAGCAGCATCGTCTGGGTGCCGCCTCCGCTGGCTCCGGTGGCGGCGATGCGATCGGGATCGACTTCCGGCAGGGTCAGGACGAAGTCGAGTCCGCGGATTGCATTGAGCGTCTGCAGGCCCATGATCGACTGCAGGTGAGATTCGGCCTGCGGGCTGTAGAGCCCCCAGTTTTCCGTGGTGTTCATCTCGGGTCGCTGCTTGGCGAAGGTGTGCACCACCTCGCGGGGGATCTGGACCGAGTCAGAATCGCTCAGCATGTCCCACTGCCAGACGACACAGCCCATGCGGGCGAGCTGCACACAGAGCGCCTGGTGAATGCTGGAGGCCGCGGTCAGGAAACGCTCCGCCCCGGAAGCGATCTGTTCCCGTCCCCGGGCGGCCTCCCGGAGGGAGAGGCGGGCGTCCTGCCAATGGCCGTGGGCGACGAGGACGGCGGGGACCTTGCCCTTGGGCGCGAGCGGGCGATAGAGGTTGCCCGTCACGTAGAAGCCGGGAACGCTTTCAAAATAGACTTTTTCGATGGTGTAGCCATCGCGCTCGATGCGTCCGTGGATGACGGGATTCAGCGGGGTCTTCGTCGGCATGGGCCAGAGGCCCTGGGAGACCAGAATGCGACGGCGGACGTCCTCTCGGCGCTGCTGCCAGGCCTCCAGGTTGGCCGGGGGATCGAAGGGGAAGTAACCGTCGAGATCCTTCGGGGGGGCGAGACGGACATCCTCGGCGCTGAGGGGGCCGGTTAGGGCAAGGGCAATCGCAAACAAGACGGTGGCGGCTTTCATGACTGTGATCCGCCAATCCTGACGGATGCATGAAAGCCTGTAAAGAACGCCGATGCGCCGCATTCCCGGACCCCGACCGGGAGCGCGGCGCCGAGGCGCTCCCGCTCGGGTCGGGTCAGGGGACAGGGAGCGGTTCAGGCGAGTCGCGGACGCAGGACTTCCCACACTTCGGGCAGATCCCAGCTTTCGAGGACTCCGAAAATCATGTGCGAGAGCGGCCAGCGGTAATGCTCCTCGGTGGCGACGGAATGCCAGCTTTCCAACTTCTCATGGAGGCTGACTTGCGCGATGCGCTCGTCGAGGAAGGCGGCCAGCCCGGTGGGAAGGGTTGCGAGCCCCTGCGCGGCGAGGTGGATCTGATTCCAGCCCCGGGCGTGGAGGAGGTCGACGACTCGCAGAACGTCGTGGGTCTTGCCGCCGAGGTAGGGCTTGTCTAGCATGTTGGCAAAGGCGGCGTAAAAGTAATCCGCACCGTAGTATCCGTGGGGACGGTCTCCGGCAGTGACGGGAAGCGATTCGCCGACCCCGCGGACGTCGCAGGCGACAATGAGGGTGGACTCCTCCTGTTTCGCGGCGAGTTCCTTGAGGAGGGGATTTTCCCTCAGGTCCCAATCGGAGGAATACTCGCCGATCCAGAGGAGCACCTTGCCGCCCCCCTGTGGGGCCGCGGCGATCCGCGAGTGCATGGACTCGCTTCCCAGGACGGTGCAGATGGCTTCCATGCCGGGTTCCGTTTCCACGGCGTAGTGGATCCAGTGATCGCGCGGATACTTCCGCTTGGGCCCGTAGGCCCGGAGGATGCGATAGTCGGGAGCCTGGGCGGGATCGCGGTCCGGCAAGGCCAGGGAGCGACGCACGGCCTCGCGAAGGGCTTCGCCGGAGCGTTTCGCGGCCTCCCGGGACGCCTTGAGCTGCTCCGCCTTGGCCTTGGTGAAGGAGAAGACGGTGCGAGAGCCGGGATCGAGGACCACCTGGCCACGCGGGCTGCAGTGGAGGTCCTCGTCCTTTTCAATGATCAGCTCGGGTTCACTCGTCGCCTCGGAGACGCCCGTGAGGCTGTTGAAGAAGCGGTACATCGCCTCGCGGTTCGGCTGGGTGTAGCCGTGGGGATCGGGGCCGATGTGGAGCTTCACCCGGTCTTCCGCCCCAAGCAGTTGGTAGAGATGCCGCAGGCGTTCGTAGCTTTCCTCGGCTCCCCGGACATCGAAGAAATCCTTCTCCTGCGCGAGGATGATGAGCGGGCGAGGGGCCATGGCGGCGAGATAGTCGTCGTGGTCGAGGCCCAGGGCGAGCGAGCGCGGCGGACACTGCTCGTTGTCCTGGGGCAGCTCGTTGTCGAAGTTGCGCCGCCAGGTCGAGATGAAGCAGGCGGGCGCGCCCATGGTCCAGCGGCGTTCCAGGCCGATCAGCCAAGTGGTCAGGGTGCCGCCGCCGGAATTGCCGGTGATGCCGACGTGCTGCGGATCGATCTCCGGGCGAGAGAGGAGGTAATCCAGCGCCCGGATGCCGTCCCAGGCGCGCCAGGAGCCGAGGAACTCGCCGACGAGCTCCATCTGGTTGCCGCTGTGGTTGTGCTCCGTGGTGGTGCCCTTGATCAGCAGCTTGCCGGCGGGATCGACGTACTGGGAACGCTCGCCCTGGCCGATGGGGTCGAAGATCAGGCAGGCCGTGCCGAGGCGGGCAAGGCCCTGGGCAAAGCTTTGGTAGGCTTCGGCGCATTTGCCGTTTTCGGAATGGCCGCAGCTGCCCACCACGCCGGGAACCTTGCCGCCAGGGCGCTGCTTGGGCAGGTAGAGGTTCGCCGTCACGAAAAACTGGGGACGGCTTTCAAAGATGACCTTTTCCACCGTGTAGGTGTCGCGGTCGAGGATGCCGGTGACTTTCGCATTGAGCGGGGTCTTCTCCGTGGGCAAGGGTGCAAAGGTCTGGGCGATGCGCTCGCGCACCTCGGCGACATAGGCCTCCGCCTCGGCCTTGGTGGACAGGGAGCGCTTGCGGGCGAGGGCTTGTTCCTCGACGGCACGCACCTGGGCGGCATAGTAGTCGTGCACCATGCGGGGGAAGCGGCGGTAGAATTCTGCATCCGCCGGGGGGGCGGTGGGGGAGACGAGCGACTGGGCCGAGGCGCGGCTGGGCAGGCCCAGCCCGGCCAGGGCAAGGCCGCCGGCAAAGTGGAAGAGATCGCGGCGCGAAGCGGTGAGGGAAAAGTCGAAATTCATGGCCCTGAGGGTAGAGAGGGGCCCCGGTCAGCGTCAAAAGCGTGAAGGCGTCCCTTTCCGCCAAGGGCCGGTCCCGGCCGCCAAGAGGCTCCGATTTCCGTAGAAATACGTAGCCAAGGCGGCTTCGCGGGGGATTTGGCCCCATTGTGATGAACAAAGCGTTTGAGTGGAGGCGTCCCGCCGGTATGCTTCCGGCCCGGGAGACCGGAGGGTCATGGCGGAAAGCGCAACCATCGACAAAGGATTTGAAAAGGTCCTCGACCTCATCAGCGATGCCGCCGAGGTCGATCTGCGCGCCGTGGTCGATGTGAATGCGCTTTACGAGCAATTTCTCAACGGC
The DNA here is from genome assembly GCA_964552315.1 of uncultured Akkermansia sp. Taxonomy (GTDB): domain Bacteria; phylum Verrucomicrobiota; class Verrucomicrobiia; order Verrucomicrobiales; family DEV007; genus Arctic95D-9. The sequence goes on from CAZKGI010000008.1 coordinate 12,869, forward strand.
GGTTCCCTGATCGACTGGGTCCTCGACAAGGTCGAGCTGTCTGAGCGCGAATTTGGGGCCCGGCTTGCGGAGCGCCTCCACCTCGCCTGGGACGAGGACCCCGTGGTGGACCTGGCCAATGCCGATGTCCTCAAGGCCGCCTGCCCTCCCCAGATCGCCATCAAGCATCGCGCCCTGCTGCTGCGCGCAGAGTATGGGGAGGACTCGAGCCGTCCCATTCGCCTCGACATCGCCCAATACGATCCCTTCTCCTCCCTCGATCGCCAGCTGGTGAGGCGGGCCGTGGGCTGTCCCATCCGCTGGATCCTCGCCCCGCGGCGGCGCATCCTCGCGGGCTTGCAGAAATTCTACGGGGTCGGCGGCGACATCTTCGACGACCTGCTCGCCAACCGCGACTGGGACAGCGACGAATTTTCCTTCAAGGAGCAGGTCAACATCATCGACGACGAGGACGAGGAGGCCTCGGTGGTGAAGTTCGTGAACCAGATCCTCAACGAGGCGCTCAAGCAGCGCGCCACCGACATCCACATCGAGCCGATGCGCAACGACCTGCGGGTGCGCTACCGCGTCGACGGGGTCCTGCGCCGGGTTCCAGTGCCGGACAACATCGTCGCCCTGCAGGGCTCGGTGATTGCCCGCATCAAGCTGATGGCCGGCCTCGACATCGCCGAGAAGCGCAAGCCTCAGGACGGCCGCATCGCCCTGCAGGTTGGCGGCAAGCCCATCGACACCCGGGTGGCCACGATCCCGGCCATCGAGGGGGAGAGCATCAGCCTGCGTCTCCTCGGGCAGGAAAAATTCGACATCGACAAGCTGGAGATGTTTCCCGACCTGCGCAAGCAGATCGACGAGATCCTCTCCCGTCCCAACGGCATCGTCCTGGTGACCGGCCCGACCGGATGCGGCAAGTCCACCAGCCTCTTCAGCTTCCTTTCCGCGCTCAACTCCGAGGACACCAAGATCGTGACCATCGAGGACCCGGTCGAAAACCGCCTCGAGGGCGCCGTGCAGATCGCGGTGAAGCCCGAGATCAACCTGACCTTCGCCTCGGGACTGCGCAGCATCCTGCGGGGCGATCCCAACGTCATCATGGTCGGGGAAATTCGCGACGTCGAGACCGCCGAAATCGCGGTGCAGGCGGCCCTGACAGGACACCTGGTCTTCAGCACCCTGCACACGAACGATTCGGTGGGCGGCATCACTCGTCTCGTCGACATGGGGGTGGAGCCCTTCCTCATCGCCGCCTCGGTGCGGGCCTTCATCGCCCAGCGACTCGTGCGGCGCCTTTGCATGGAATGCCGGGTGCCTGGCTGCGAGCATTCCGAGGAGTTCCTCCGCTCCGTGGGATTCCCCGTGAGGGAGTCGGATCGCATCTACAGCGCGAATCCGGCAGGCTGCGACAGCTGCGGCCACACCGGATACCGGGGACGTCTGGCGGTCTACGAGCTCTTCCGCATCACCGAGAAGGTTCAGGAACTGATCGTCAGCGGCGCCTCCAAGCAGGATCTCCTGCGACAGGGCATGCTGGATGGCTTCACCAACATGCGGGACTACGGCTGGCGCAAGGTCATCCAGGGACACACCACGGTTGAGGAGGTGGTTTCCTCTACGGAACACACCTGAGAGGGAGTTGCGTTAGGGCGATGGCCACATTCCGCTACAAAGTGCTGCAAAAGGACGGTTCCCTGGCCGAGGGCAGCCTCGAGGCGGGAAGTCGTGGCGAAGCCACCCGCTTTCTCAACGAGCAGGGCTGCCGGGTGCTGTCCATGACCGAGGAGGCCGCCAAACCGAAGCAGGCGGCCAAGGTCGATGCAGCGGCGCATCTCCGCGCCAAGCGAGCTCACCTCGCCCCCACGGAAAACCGGCTTTCCTCCAAGCAGCTCGTCCAGTTCACCGAGGAGCTCAGCGACCTGCTCTCCGCCGGCGTCCAGCTGGATGCCTCCCTCCATTCCATCGGCAAGCGCAGCGAATCGGCCGCCATCGCCCGGGTGGCCAGCGCCTGTTACGAAAAGGTTCGCGACGGGGTGCCCCTGGCCTCGGCGCTGCGCTCCTCTTCTCCCAGCTTTAACGAGCTCTACTGCAACCTGGTCTCCGCCGGTGAGGTCTCCGGCGCGCTCGGGGATATCCTCAAGCGCCAGGTGCGTTACCTCATCACCCTGGGGGAGCTGCGGGGCAAGTTGGCCACGGCCTTGATCTATCCGCTTTTCCTCGTGGTGTCGGGGCTGGCGGTGACCGCCATGTTTGTCTTTTTCCTCATTCCCCGCCTGCGCCGCCTGGTCGAGTCCACGGGAGGGGAGTTGCCTCCCGTGGCGAAGGTGATGCTTGGGACGGGAGACTTTCTCCGTTCGAACTGGATCGGCTTGCTGATTCTTCTGGCCATTGCCCTGGTGGTGCTCTTCCTCGTTTTTCAACGCGAAGGCACCAAGCGCTGGTGGGACGAGGCCAAGCTGAAGCTGCCCCTCTTTGGCAAGCTGCTCGTGACTCGCTTCAACGTGCAGTTCGTCGAGACCCTGTCCAACCTGCTCGTCAACGGGCTTCCCTTGGTGCGGGCGCTCGAGCTCGTGGAGACCACCACCCCGAATCGATACATCCGCAGTCAGATCGCCCAGATGCGAGATCGGGTGTCCGAGGGGGCGCTGTTGAATCGCTGCATGGAAAAGGCGGGCGTGTTTGAATCCGGGCTCATCGACATGGTGCGCATCGGGGAAGACACCGGACAGCTGGCCCCGTCCATGGCCAAGGCCGGGGAACGGCTCGATCGCGAGTTCGGTCGGGCCATCGAGCGCATCGCTTCGGTCATCCAGCCTGCCATCATCCTGGTGATGTCCGTGCTGGTCGGGGTGATGGCCTATATGATGATCTCCATCATCTACGAAACCATTTCCGTCTTGCGGAATCGCTGAGGCTTGGTACGCTTCCCCATGCAAATTCCCGATCTGCGTCGAGCCAAGGGCTTCACTCTCATGGAGATGCTTCTCGTCCTCGGCATCATTGCCTTGCTCGTGGGAATGGGGACCTACATGATGGTCAACGTTCTGGGGGATGCGGAAGAGGGCAAGGTGAAGGCTGACATCCAGACGCTCAAGGCCAGCCTGATTCGCTACAAAACCAAGGGAGGCATCTACCCCACCACCGAGCAGGGCTTGAAGGCACTGGTCTCCAAGCCGGCGGACGGTCCCCAGCCGCGCAGCTACAAGCCCCTGCTCTCCGAGCAGGCTCTCTACGACCCCTGGGGGAATCTCTATCAATACCGCCGTCCCGGTCGGCACAATCCCGAGGATTTCGACATCTATTCCCTCGGACCCGATGGCAAGGAGGGAACGGATGACGACATTGGCAACTGGTGAGCGAGCCCCCGGGCGGGCGGGGGGATTTTCCCTCTTCGAGGTGCTCGTGGTGCTGGCCATTATCTCCCTCTTCACGAGCTTTTTCCTGCTCCGGTTCGACGATGGGGCGACCGAGGAAGCGTTGACCCGCGCCTCCAACAGCCTGCGGGCCGCGGCGCTCAAGGCCAAGAAGCGGGCCTACACCTTTCGGCGGCACCAGTACATCATTTTCAACCCCGGGGGGTTCGTCCTCACCGAACAGCCTCCTGGCGATGCCTACGCGCCTCCTCCTCGGGGAGGGGGCGAATCCAAGATCTATCACGAAGCCTTTTCGCTTCCGGAAGGGCTCAAGATGGAACTCCGTCCCCCGGGGGCGGAGAAGTGGACGACCCAGCCCGGTGTTTTCTGGGTCTTTCGCAGCTCTGGCCTGAGCGATCCCATGACGGTGCGCTTCTCCATGGGACGCTCCTACACCACGCTCAATTTCAATGTCCTCACGGCCCTGGCCGAGGAGGAGACCTTCATTGAATAAGGAATTGAGGAGATCGGCGGCCCGGCGTTTCCCGGCAGAACCCGAGGCGCCCTCACTCGCGGGGCGGCACGGGGGGGCGGTCGAAGAATTCAACCAGGCCCGTGTCGAGCGAGTATTCCGCCCCGACGACGAGGAGACCGTCCTCTTCCGTGAGTCGCTCGAGGATCTCAGAACCGTGGCGGAGGTGGTCGACCGAGGCGCGAATGTTGGCCCGGACGGCGTAGCGGACGAGGGCGGCGCGGTCTTGGGCCAAGCCCGTTTCGAAAAGGGTTTCCACGGCCGGTCGGATGCGGTCCACGATGGAGCGCAGGTTGCGCGAGCGATTGGCTTGGGGGCGTTGCAGTTCGTCGATGGTGGCCTGCACGGCCCCGCAGTTTGAATGGCCCATGACCACGACGAGGCGAGCTCCGGTGACTTCGGCGGCGTACTCAATGCTGCCGATCTGGGAAGGGGCGACGATGTTTCCCGCGACGCGGATGACAAAGAGATCGCCGAGCCCCTGGTCGAAGACGATTTCGGCGGGAACCCGGGAGTCGGAGCAGCCCAGGATGATGGCGAAGGGCTGCTGGCCGGCCACGAGGCCTGTGCGGCGCAGGGTCCCGGTGACGCCCTCGCGGCGGTCTTCGGCAAAGCGGAGATTCCCTTCTCGCAGGCGTTCCAGGGCGGCGTTGGTTGGTATCATGTAATCCGTCCGATAACGCGGGGCCTCGGGGATTGCAAGGCTGGGATGGGCGGCGGCAGGAGGGCGGGCCTCCCGCCGCTATGGGCCAGTCTCCCTATTTCCGGAACATTTCGTGTGCGGGATCGCCCCCGCTGAGGACGTAGGCCACGAGGTCGAGGATCTCCTCCTTGTTCAGCAGGCTGAGGAGCATCGGGGGCATGGGGGACACCTTGGAGACCTCCATGTTCTTGACCTCCTTGCGGTCCACGTTGACGCGCTGGTTCGGATCGGTGAGGTCGGTGTTGAGGACGATGGTGTCGCCGTGAAGGTTGACCACGATGCCGCTGACGCTGCTGCCGTCCTGCTTGGTCACCACCACGGGGGCGAACTGCTCGTTGATTTCCTTGCTCGGATTGATGATCTGGTCGAGGAAGTCGTGCGGCGAGTAGCGCCCCCCCGCACCGGTCAGGTCGGGACCGTTCATGCCGCCCCCGTCGCGGAAGCGATGGCAGGCGAGGCAGGCGGCCGCGGCAAACATGCGGCGTCCGTTCTCGAAGTCGCGATTGGTCATGCCCGTCTGCGCCGCCTCGCTGAGCTCCTCGAGCGTCCACATCGTGGGCGTGCGGCCGGCAAAGATGGCGCCGAGATTCTCAATGGCGGAGACGCGCTCCGGTTTCCGGTCGATCAGCTCCGCCAGGGCTGCTTTTTCTGCCCCGGTGAAGGTTCCCAGCGCATCGTTGCGGATGAATTCGATGAACTTCTCAAAGCTCGCTCCCCCGCGGTAGTTGGCCGCCTTGAGAAACCACTCGAGGTAGGCCTGCCGCAGCTCCAGGGTCCAGCCGGTGGTGAGGAATCGCAGGCTGCGGGCGTATTCGAGCTGTTCCTCCTGCGAGATGGCCTCGCGGAGAAGGGCGATTCCCTTGGCGGCGGTCTGCGGAGCCTGAAGATAGGCCAGGGTTTCGCCCAGCAACCAGTTCAGGGGGAAGGACTCGGCAGGGAAGTGGGGATCGAGGTAGCGGACGAGGGTCTCGGCCTGCTCGCCCGCGCCGTCGAAGCGATTGAGCACGATCTGTAGGGTGCGCACCAGGGCCGCCTGCCATTCCGGCGCGAGGGCCGCGAAGTCGATGGAGGTGAGGGAGTCAATCAGGCGGGTCCGCAGCTCCAGGTCGACGGGAGGCGTGGCCACGGCCCCTTCGGGAAGCGCGGGCGGGGCGATGGCGGGTTCGCCGGGAGGCATGCCCAAGGGTTTGGGGGGAACGCGGTGATAGGGGCAGACGCCCCCGAGCCGGGCCATGGCGAGCAGGGCGGTGATGCGCTTGGCAGGATCCCCCTCGGTGAAGGCGCGCTCTCGCCAGGTGTCGAGGGCTTGGTGCTCGAGGACGACGCGCGCCGCCCAGCGGATGTGGCGATCGGCGTGGGCGAGGTGCGGCCAGGCCGCCTCCAGGGCCCGGGGATCGGCCTTGCCGTGCCAGGCTTCCAGGCTGTGGCGGAGCTTGGCCTCCTCGGTGAGGCTGGTTTCTGCAGGGGCCGGGCTGGTGTCCTCGCTGCCGACATAGCGGACCCGGTAGAGCCCGGACTGGACGCGGCGGCCCCCGATGGCGAAATACATGGCCCCGTCCTTCGGGTGGATGACGGCATCCGTGACGGGCAGCGGGGAGCCGGAGAGAAATTCCTCCTTGCTGCCCGTGTAGCTGGCCCCGAGGGGACTGAGGTGCACGGCGTAAATTTTGCCCCAGCTCCAGTCGAGGAGGTAGAGGGCCTTTTGGTACTTGGCAGGAAATTTGGCGCCGTAGCCAAAGAGGGTGCCGGTGGGGGATCCGGGGCCGATGTCCAGCGTGGTGGGCAGGGTGTCGGCGTAGAAGTCGGGGTATTTCCCAGCGCCGTTGCGCCAGCCGAACTCCCCGCCGCTGACGACGTGGTTGACGCGGGTGGGGCGATACCAGGGCGTGTTGAAGTCATACTCCATGTCCGCGTCGTAGGTGAAGAGCTCGCCGGCCTGATTGACGGAAGCGTCATAGATGTTGCGGAAGCCAGTGGCGATGCGCTGGTAGCGTTGGCCGTCCCGCGAGACGCGATAAACGATCCCTCCGGGAGCCAGGACGTGCCGGTTGTGGCCGCGTCCGTCGGGCAGGCGGGGGAGGAGGTGGTCCTCGCCCCACAGCGCCGGGGCGGGCGAGTCCGGGGTGGCCTCCGCGGGAGCGGTGTTGTTGCCGCAGATCAGGTAGAAATCCTCGCTGCCCGGGACCGGGACGACGGCGTGAACGCCGTGGTCGCCGCTGGCGTCCATGGCGCGAAGGAGCTCAACGCGATCCAACCGGTCGTCGCCATCGCTGTCGGTGAGCTTGTAGAGCCCGCTGGGGATTTTCTTCTCGTAGTCGTTGACCCCGACGTAGAGGGCCCCCTCGGCGAAGTGCATGCCGTTGACGGCGCGGATCTCGGCGGGCACGGCTTCGATCCGGGCGGGATCGAGCGTTTCCCCCGGGCCGGGGACGGGAAAGCGATAGAGGCCGCCATACTGGTCGCTGACATAGAGGCGCTCCTTGTCATCCAGGCAAAGGGCCACCCAGGAGCCTTGGATTTCGCCCGGCACAGAGTAGAGCAGGTCCACGGCGAATCCCTCCAGGGCCTTGATGCGGGAGACCGGGGTCGCCTGGTTGGCCTCGGAGGCCGTGGGCGCCGCGGCCGGGCTGGGCTGAGTCGGGGCAGGCTTCGCCGGGGCT
>CAZKGI010000008.1:20207-84298 GCA_964552315.1 uncultured Akkermansia sp.
TCGCCGGGGCTGGCCCGGGGATCTCCTGGGCGTCGTTGGGCAGGTCGGCCTTGGAGAAGGGGCTGGGGGCGGAGTCGGGCAGGGTCTTCAGTTTCACGTCCCGGATTTCCACCTTCATGGCGGGGCCCCGGTGGATCTGGAAGGCCAGCAGCCCTTCCAGAGAGCGGTTGGCCTCGTCGTAGTCGTGCAGTTCCGCCGTGACTTGGCCGTTGATCTTGTGAACGAGGTGATTGCCCTGGGCGATGATGTGATATTCCTGCCATTCGGACACCGCCACGGCGACGGGGTTGCGCTCGGCCACGAGCCACTTGCGGGCCTGCGGGTCGGCGACGACACTCTGCCCGTTTTTGGCCACAATGCCCCGCCCCCTCTCGTGATAGAGCATGCCGTTGTATTCCGCGGCAGGGTGGATGTCGCATTGATAGCCCCCCACGGACCAGGGGCCCACCTCGGGAAGTTCCTGGGAGCGGTATTGGATGCCGCTGTTGTTCTCGCCCTGGACCCGCACCTGGGCGCGCAGTTCAAAGTTCTTGAGCAGGCCTCCTCGCCAGATCAGGAACTGATTGTAGGCCAGGTCGTCCGGGGATTGCGTGCGCCCCGTCAGAATCCCGTTCTCGACTGTCCAAAACTGGGGATTCCCCTCCCAGCCACTGAGGTCCTTGCCGTTGAAGAGGTCGACAAAGCCGTCCTCCGCGCCGAGGCGGTACGGCAGGGCCATCCAGAGGCAGACAAACCAGACGAGGGGATTTTTCATGGGCATAGGATGGCGGAAATTCGCGGGGGAAGCACGTCCGAAGTCGCGTGAGTCCTGGCAGGCTTTGTATCCAAACGAGCGGCCTGGATTTTCCGACCCCGGTCGGGGGGCGGAGAAGACGTTCTCGACAAAAACGGCCATTGACAGAGAGGGGAGCTCCGGCAAAATTATCGCTCGCCCAAGCGATGCCTCGGTAGCTCAGCGGTAGAGCAGTTGACTCTTAATCAATTGGTCCTAGGTTCAAATCCTAGCCGGGGTACCAAACGATGGGCCAAGCGGTCACGGGATGACAATCCCGCCCGGCAATTGGTTGGCCGGTGGGTTGGCCGGTCCCTTTCGGGTCTTTTGGGGACGGTCGGGATCCGCGTCAGGTATGCGCTGGGGCAGGGGAACGGAGAGCTTCTCCTCCAGATTTTTGATTTCCTTGATCAAGGTGGGCAAGTGCTGGTGTTCCCCCTCGCGGTAAAGGTCCATCAGGTAGGCGTAGGCCTCCTTTTCGCGTCCGGGACAGCGGGCCATGAAGTACCCGTAAAAGCGGCGGGAATAGCCGGGGGCCGTGGGCAGGCCGATGACTTCTCCGTAGACCCGGGCCGTGGCGCAGTCATCCTTGAGCTTTTCGCGATAGACCTCGGCCAGCTGCAGGCGGATGCCGGAGGATTCGGGGAGCTGCGAGAGGCCGCGCTCTGCCAGCTCGATGGCCTGAAGGGCATATTCGTGAAAACGGCGCTCCCGTTCGAAAGCGGGGAGGTTTTCGTCGAATTCCATGTTGGCCGTGGCATTGATGCCGAGGTGCCAGACCACGGAGACCCAGTGCGATTCCTCCCGGGGTTCCAGGCTGGTGATGATCTGATAAGTGTGGCGCAGGTCATCCCAGGACTTCGTGCTGAAATGTTCGTAGGCCTGCAGCACGAGGAAGGAGGCCACGAGCGACCGCAGGCCTCCCAGCGTGCCCATCAGGGCCGATTGGCTCATCTGCTCGAGAGCGCCCTGTGCCGGAGGGGGCAGGAGCAGTCGGGTCTCGATGAGGCGCTGTCGCAGGCCCTCCTCGACGGGGCTGCGCACGAGGCCGAAGAGGGCCAGCAGCACCAGCACGGTGAGGGGACGCGGAATCTTCTGGAGGAGCGCTCTCAAGGCAGGCGAGGGTCAGAATTCCTTGTCCACGAAGACGAGCAGTGATAGGAGGAGGAAGACGAGCAGGTAGCCTCCCGTGACCGCTCCCATCTGCCAGACGAGGGCGGGAACCACGGCTTCGCCCTGCACGATCCCCTCGCTGAAGGCGAAGAGCTGGAAGTCGGGGATGAGAATTTTCACCACCTTCACCAGCATTTGCACGAAGAGGCTGTTGTCGGACTGGGCCAGCCAGAAGTTGGACGCCATGGAATGGGCGTGGCCGATGAGAAAGAGCAGGATGCTGACGATAATCGTGAACAGCGAACTGGAGGCGAAGGTGGAGAGAAAGATGGTCAGCGCGGAGATCACCGCCGCCTTGAGGAAGAAGGCCAAGACCGCATAACCCAGCTCGGGACGGAGGCCCTGATGGCGGATCAGGTTGACCTGTTCGGCGATTTCCGCCTCCGTGTAGCGGCCGTCCGCGCTCATCGAGGCGATTTCCGCAGAGACGAAGAGGCTTTCGCGGAACCCGATCATGGCCCCGCAGATGACGGACATGGCGAGGAGGGATACCCCCACGACGGCGAGAACTCCGCAGAGCTTGCCGAGCAGGTATTCACCCCGCCGCACCGGTTTCGAAAGGATGGTGTAGAGCGTGCGGTCCTCGAGGTCCCGGGGGATCAGCAGGGCTGTGGCCACGATGGCAAAGAGCCAGGCGAAGAGATCCATGGTGCCGAAGGAGACCTTCTTGATCATGGACAATTCCTGCGCCGGCGTGGCGGGGAGGTTGAAATTGCCTACGGCCACCACCACCAGGGCGAAGGCGAGCAGGAAATAGAAGGTCTTCATCCGGATCAGCTGGGTCACCGTGCCGTTGGCGATGGTGACGACGCGACCGGGGGAGAAGAGCACCGCGGGGCGCATTTCGCTGCGGGGATCGGGAGAATTCGCTGTGGTGTCAGGATTCATTTCGGGGATTCGCCGCCGCGATCGGCGATTTGGATGAACAATTGCTCGAGGCTGGTGCGGGGATGGCCTTCGGCGATGAGGCGAGCCTGTTCCTCCGCGGAGATGAGCTCACGGATCCGACCGAGCAGGGCGGGGGAGGCGCCCTCGAGTGTGAGCGTGGTCTGGCCCTCGATGGCGATCAGTTCGTCGAGCGTGCCCTCGCGCCGCATGCGGCCTCGGAAAAGAATGCCGACGCGGTCGCAGACTTCCTGCACCTGTTCGAGGAGGTGCGAGCAAAGGAAGACGGTGTAGCCCTCGTCGCGCAGTCGTAGGATGAGGTCGCGGATCTGGCGTGAACCGATCGGGTCGACTCCCGCGGTGGGCTCGTCCAGAATGACGAGTCGCGGCTTTTGGACGAGCGCCTGGGCCAGGCCGATGCGCTGCAGCATGCCCTTGGAGTAGCCGCCGAGGCGACGCTTGGCGGCCCCCTCGAGATCGACCAGTTTCAGCAGTTCGGTGACGCGGCGATCCAGATCGGCCCCGCGCATGCCGCAGAGCTTTCCGTAAAAGCGCAGGGTCTCCTCCCCGGAGAGGTGCTTGTAGAAATAGGGGTTTTCCGGCAGGAAGCCGATTTCGTGGCGGGCGCGGATGTCGCCGGAGTCGAGGCCGAAGACCTTGGCCTCGCCTTTGCTCGGGGCCATTAGTCCCAGGACCACTTTCATGGTCGTCGACTTGCCCGAGCCGTTGGGCCCGATGAGCCCGTAGACTTCGCCCACCTCCACGCGGAAGGAAAGGTTGTCGACGGCGACGACGTAGTCGTGCTTCAGGCCGAGGCTGAAGACCTTGGTCAGGTTGGTGACGGCAACGGCGGCGGGACTCGTGCTCATGTCCGGATGGTGAAGCCTTCCACGCCTTCGAGAAGCGGCACGGGGCGTTCGCTTTGTTCCTGGATGTGACGCCCGAGGGGACTGTCGTGGATTTCCTGGAGGAAGGCCTCCACTTCCTCCTCCTCCCCCATCACCTGGAGCTCTACCCGGCCGTCATCGCAATTGCGCACCCAGCCGAGCACGTCGAAGCCCTTGGCGATCTGCTTCGTGGCGAAGCGGAACCCCACCCCCTGGACTCGACCAGCAAAGTAGTATTGGCGTGCAATCATGGGGTTAGGAAAGCAAAGGACCGCCTCCCGCGCCAGTGGAAAGGGCGAAAAGGGCGGGCCCATTCGCGATCCGACCGAGAGACATGGAAGGGCTCGAGATCGCGTCCCTTTTCGGCTTGACCGCCATGCAGACAAGCCTAGGGAGGGTTGAGAAAATCCTCTCCGGAGACAGAAGGCGAGAGAGGGAGTTCGTTGCCCTTCACTCAGGGATCCGGAGATCGGAGATACCGGGAGGTCTGAGAATCCGAGCAGGTCGGGGGAAAATGGGGCATCCCGCGATGAAGTCGCAGGAAAAGCCCCTTCCCGATGGCGGGGACGGTGCCCCGCCCGGACGGCGCCGGAGTGCGCCCGTCGTTGTGCTTACTTGCGCAGCTTGCCCTTGAGGTCACGCTTGGCGAGAACGCGTTTGCTGGACTCGCTCAGCTCGCGGAACTTGTCCGTGTATTGCCCGATGAAACGGTGCGAGCCGGTATAGCGACCGTAGAAGTCCGTTGTGCCGATCTTTCGAACGGTGAAGATTTTGGAGCCGCTCGCGATGGTTTTCTCACCGTAGTAGTTGTTGATATCAACACCGAAATAGCGCTCTTTGACCCTGAGGCGGTTTTTGCGGACTTCGGTGGTGGCTAGGGCCTTGATGACCCTGCCACTGGTGACTCCCTTGGCGGTAACCACGCCTTTGCGAATTCGCTTGGGTTTGGGGGAAATCCCCTCCTTCTTCACCCGACTGATTCTGTTGCGGATGTAGGAGGACTGATCCTCTGTGAAGTGGAAGGTGGACCCCTTCAGGATCCCGCGGTAAGTACCCGCAAAGCCATACTGACGGATTTTGCGCGCACTGGCTTCCAGATCTCTGGGTCCCCAGGATATCGCGATGATCCCGATGAGAAGCAGGGAAGCCAGTCTTCTGCCATGAGAAGTGGACCAATGAAGGGGGGGACGCAGTGCCATAGTCGATTAGGGTTGAAATGTTGCTGTCTACGAGATTTCTATCCTTGTCAAATGAGATCCTGAATCACAGGGCGATCGGAAGGGCGCACCCTGTCCGGAAAGGAGCCCCCTCCCGAGGGATTTGGCGAGGCTTGCCAGTTCGTATAACGAAGATGCCCCTGGGATGAAAGTTTTTTTTACCCGCATTGCTCTAATCTGCATTGCGCCAAATTGAATGACACCGCGATGAAGTCGCCGGGGATTGTCTTCTTGAGCAAGCGAAGCAAGGAAGAGGTCCTCTGCGCAATCACTTTACCCCGGTGATGAAGCTGGTGGAGAAACCCCGGGTGCCTGCGCGGTAGCCGGACCAGAGAGAAACGACCCGCCCGCTTCGCCGGGTATCATGAATTATGTCGCAACGACTCGAACCCACGAAAACGATTCGGTGTCATTATTCTATGGCACAACACGAGTCTCAATGTTTCGATGCGGCCCGAAAGGCGGGAGGATGAGGGGGGGCAGGGTTCTCGACCCTCCGGATCGCGCGCCGGGGGCGGCGGGGAGGGGGCCTTGCCGTGGAAGCGGGATCAGGGAAAGGCCTGGCGCATGGCTTCGTTGAGGCTTTCCCCATCGACCCAGATTTCGGCATAGTAGCGGGGAGTTTGGGCATTGCGATCCCGCGTGGTGCGGACCACGAAGTCGGTGCCGTCCTTGCAGAGCTCGCGCAGCTTGTCGAGGCGGGCCTTGTCCTTGGCGCGGGTTTCCGCATCCTGCCCGGCGCTGCCGGCATCCAGGAGCCCGAGGCTTTGGTTGCGGATCCAAACGCCGAACCCGAGATCGAGATCCATGGCGATGGTGTCTCCGTCGACGATGCGGACAAACTCCGCCCAGTAGACATAGCTGGGCTCGGGGGCCTCCTCGCTGCGAAGGGCAGGGGCGAGGAAGAGGCAGAGCAGGAAGGAAAGGACAGGGAGGTGCTTCATGTTCCAGAGCATGCCCAAAGGCCGCCGTGGTGACAATGGCCCAATCGAGGCTTTCCCCCGGGCGGCTTCCGCGGCATAGTCCCGGCATGACCGCTGAACTCGAACACGTCGCTGCTCCTGGAGCGCCCCAGGCCATCGGGCCTTATTCCCATGCCGTCCGCGTGGGCAACCAGCTCTTTTGCTCGGGCCAGATCCCCCTGGATCCGGCCACCATGAAATTGGTCGAGGGCGGCATTGAGGCTCAGACCCAACAGGTCTTGGCAAATCTGGCGGCGGTGTTGGCCTCCCAGGGGGCTGACTTTTCCCGCGTGGTGAAAACGACGGTTTTTCTCGCCGACATGGCGGATTTCCCCGTGGTCAATCGCCTCTATGCCGAGGCCATGCAGGGGCACGCCCCGGCGCGTTCCACCGTCGCGGTCGCCGGACTGCCCTTGGGCGCGCTCGTGGAAATCGAGTGCGTCGCGCTGCTCTCCTGAGCCGGGTTCGCAAATCGCACTGTTCCGATAGGCCGAGTCGTGTCACATTAGCCAATTCCATGCACATCCAGGATATTTTCGCGAAGGGAGGCCCGACCTTCTCCTTCGAATTTTTCCCGCCGAAATCCGCGGAGGCCGCCGAAGCCCTTTACACCACCATTAGCGAATTGGAGGTCTTCGCCCCCTCCTTCGTCAGCGTCACTTATGGCGCGGGGGGATCGACCCGGGAACTGACCCACGACCTCGTGGTGCGGATCAAGAACACCACCTCTCTGGATCCCATTCCTCACCTCACCTGCGTCTGCCACCAGGAAGAGGACATCCGTTCCATCCTGGAACGCTACGCCGCCGAAGGCGTGGGCAACATTCTCGCCCTGGGCGGGGATCCCCCGCGGGGGCTCTCTCATTACAACAAGGCGGATGACGCCTTCCAGCACGCCGCCGACCTGGTGCGCTACATCCGCCAATTTTCAGAGAAGGGTGGGCATCCCGACAAGCGGGGCTTCGGCATCGGCGTCGCCGGTTTTCCCGAGGGGCATCCGGCCACGCCCAATCGCCTCAAGGAGATGGATTACTTGAAGGCGAAGGTGGACGAGGGCGCGGATTACATCGTGACCCAGCTCTTCTTCCACAACGACGATTTCCACGACTTCCGGGATCGTTGCGAGCTGGCGGGGATCCGCGTGCCCATCATCGCCGGGATCATGCCGGTGAATTCGATCAAGGGCATGGAGCGGATGGCGGAACTGGCCGCCGGAGCGAGATTCCCTGCCAAGCTGCTGCGGGCCTTGGCGCGCGCCGGGGAGGATCCCGCGGCGGTCGAGCGAGTCGGCATCCACTACGCGACGGAACAGTGTTCCGACCTGCTGGCGCACGATGTCGCCGGGATCCATTTTTATACCCTGAACAAGTCTCACGCGACCCGTGAAATCTACGCCAATCTCGGCATCGGCGTGGGTGCGGCGGCGCGGGGATGATCCGCCCGCAATGAAGAAGGCGTTGCCTTGGCGAGCCGTCCTCTACTGCGTGGTCATCGGCTATCTCGTGCTCGACCTCAAGGTCTTCCACGGCCCGCTGCGCGAGTCGATGAGGAGCCGCCGCGACGTCGCGGTGAGCGAGGCCCGGGAGCGAGGCTGGATCGCCCTGGTCAATCAGGAGCCGGTGACCCGGGAGCAGGTGGCCCTGGCCCTGCGGCGGCATCTGCACCAGCGCGGTCTGCGCGCCGAGGATCTGCCAGCCAAGAACCTGGCGATGCTCCGACTGGCGGCCCTGCAGACGGTCATCGACGAGACGCTCGTCCGGCAACACGGCGACGGAAGCCGCTTCCAGGTGCCGGACGGGGAGAAGGCAGCTTTTGTGGACTCCTGGAAGCGTGGATTTGCCTCGGCCGAAGAGCGGGAAATGCGCGCCCGTGCCCAGGGGTGGAAATCCGGGCAAGTCGACGAGGAATTGGCCCGAATCTGGACGCGCAAGCGCTGGGTGGAGAATCGCATCGAACCCGGCGTCGCCGTGAGCGAGGAGGAAGCCCGGAGCTGGTTTGAAGCCAATCGCCGGAACGAGAAGGGGGGGCTGCAAGCGGGTTTTTTTGAACCCGCCAAGAGAGAACTGCGGCAGGCTCTCTTCGCCGACGAAAAGGACGCCCAGGCCGCCTATCAGGGGGAGGGCGGGGCACGGGTTGCCTTCGGCGAAGCCCGGTGGCTGGTTGCCGGGGAGGGGCCAGCGGCGCTTGCCGACAAGGTCTTTGCGGTGAACGAAGCGAGGCGCCTCCCTCCCTTTCGCAGTGAACAGGGGTGGCACCTCGTCGAAGTCCTGGCCGTGGAGCCCGAGCGTCCGCTGAGCTTCGAGGAGCTGCGCGAGGAGATCATCGCCCAGTTGGAAGCCCGTTACGCCGAGGACACCGTGCCCGAGCTCCTCGGCAAGCTGCGGCAGGCAGCGAACTTGCACCTCTTTCTCGAGAACCTCTAGGCTTCCGCCGGCTGGAGCGTCCCCTCGTCCGCCTCGTCGTGGAAGTAGGCGCGGGGACGGTAGAATTTGGCCACGACGAGAAAGAGCAGCGCCGCGGCCAGCATTAGGCCGCTGAAGAACCAGTAGTAGGCCGCCCCCTCCAGCTTGACCTGTCCCCCGACGAAGTAATCGCGGGTCAGGGTCGGACCCGAGGCGGCGATGTCCGCCTCGGTGGGTAGGCCCAGCTTCTCGCGGCGCTGATCGATCCAGGGGCGCTCCGGATGGAAGGGCCGGAGGATGGCCGCCAAGACCCCCGGGGCTTCCTCGGAGGGACGGTGGATGGTCAGGACCACCCCCTGGTCCCAGGGCGTGTAGGGGGTTTTGTCAGGACCGGTGCTCCACACACGGACGCGGTTGCGGTTGATGAGGCGGTATTGGTAGGGATTGTCCCAGGGGTCGCGGACGGCCGAGGCAAGCTGGGCGCCAGCCTCGTTGGAGGGCAGGGCGAAGCCCTGGGCGGCAATCTCGGACTCCAGCCTATTGAGGAGCTGGTCGAGCGCTTCCCTTCCCCTGAATTGCAGGTCGGTGCGTCGTCCTTCCTCGTCGAAAACCAGCCGGATGTCGTCCCCGCTGCCCACCTGGCCGTCGTGTCCGCCGTGGACGAGTTCATTATCGACCGCGACGGCCCGGGCGAGGGGATCCTCCACCTGAATGACGTGGTTGATGCCGGCGGTGACGAAATTGCCCAGAAAGACGGCCCCCAGCCAGAGGGACATGACCAGCGACTTCATGGAGCGCGGCGCCTGGGTGTAGCTGAACTCGAGGCTGACGACGGCGACCATGACCTCGCCGGCGGTCAGGGCGATGTAGGCGAATATCTGCCAAGTGATGGAGGGCGTGCTGCCCGCATCGATCCGCGTCTGGGCGATGGCGACGAGGACGAAGGAGAGCGTCGTGATGAACAAGCCGATCGAGATTTTCCGCAGGGGCGTGAGGGGAAAGAACCGGTCCAGCAGGGGGTAAACGACGTAGGAGAACAGCGGGATGAAGAGGAGGATGAAGATGGGGTTGAGCACTTGGATTTGGCTGGGCAGCCAGTTGATGCCGAGCCAGCGCCGGTCGAGATTTTCCGCCTGGAGCACCCAGGAGGAGCCGCTTTGGTCGAAGAGAGCCCAAAAGACGGCGACGAACACGTAGATCGCAGAGAGCTTGAGCACCGCCTTGAGGCCCTCGCTGCTGAACATCTCGCGAAGGACGTGGCCTCCGCGAGCCGGTATGTGAACGAATTTCCAGCGCCCCAGCCAGAAGATCAGCGTGGCCAGGGCCATGAGGACCCCCGGCACACCGAAGGCCAGGTGAGGGCCGTGCCATTCCAGCAACCAGGGGGTCAGCAGGGTCGAGGCAAAGGCCCCGAGGTTGATCGACCAGTAGAACCAGTTGAAGACCCGGGGGAGGAGGTGGCGGTTGCTGGCGCCGAACTGGTCCCCGACGTGGGCCGAAACGCAGGGCTTGATGCCGCCGGAACCGATGGCGATGAGCCAGAGGCCGAGGGTCAGCCAGCGGCTGGCCTCGCCCGCGATCCCCATCAGGGCGAGGGCGGCGTGTCCGAGGCAGTAGATGATCGAGAGCCAAATGATGATGCGGTATTTCCCGAAAAAGAAGTCGGCGAGCAGGGCCCCAAACAAGGGGGTGAGGTAGACGAGGGAGACAAAGAGATGGAAGCGCTTGGTGGCCTCGGTATCGCTCAGGGGCTCGCCGGGCGAGTCCCCCATGAGCCATAGATAGTTGACCATGAAGACCGTCAGGATGGTCCGCATCCCGTAGAAGCTGAAGCGCTCCGCGGCCTCGTTGCCGATGATGTAGGGCACGCCCGGAGGCATCCCGGTGAGGGGGAGGGCGCGGTCGGGGTAGGTCTTCATGCGTTGCTGCTGGCCGGAAGCGCCGGGGGCGGAGCGAGAACGTCTCAGCTCTTCACGCATTGGCGGGCCCAGGCGGCGGCGCCCATGCAGCCCGCGTCGTCGCCGAGCTGGGCGGTGACCAGTCGGAGGCTCTTTTTGTAGGGGCCCAGCACCCGGTCCACGGCGGCCTGGCGCACGCTTTCGAGGTAGAGCTTCGGCATGGCCTCGACGAGGCCGCCACCGAGCACGATGACGTCCGGGGCCAGAAGGAGGACGATGGTGGCGACGCCGCAGCCGAGCAAGGTCGCGGCCCGGCGCACGATGTTCTCGATCTCGACATCCCCGGCCTCGATGGCCTTGGCGAGGGCCCCGCTGGTGATCTGGGAAAGGTCTGTGCCGCAGAGCTTGAGAAGATGGGGCGCCTGTCCCCGATAGGCGGCGCGGGCCGCCTCGGCAGCGATCTTCAGGCGCGAGCATTCCGACTCGAGGGTGCGTCCGTCCTCGCCCTGCCCCGAGGTTTCCGGATAGAGGGGAATGTGTCCCAGTTCCATGCAGGAGAGGGTGGTGCCCTGGAGGAGCTGGCCATTGAGGACGGCGCCGGCTCCGATGCCGGTGCCGGGAAAGATGCCGACGGCGCGCTTGGCGTTGCGGGCGGCCCCGAAGAGCGATTCGGCGTAGACGCCGGCATCGACGTCGTTGCAAATGACGGTGCGCACGCCGAAAGCCTCGCCGAGGTGTGCCTCGACCGGGACATGGCGCCAGCCGAGATTGGGCGCCTCCACAATGATGCCCTTGGCAGGATCGATCGGCCCCGGGCAGCCGACCCCGATCCCGGCGAGCCGGGACCGATCGACTCCGGCATCGTCCAGGGCCGCGCGGACGGTTTCCACCATGCGCTTGAGTCCGGCCCGGGTTCCCTTGGCTCCGAGGGTCTTTTGCTTGGCGCGCCCCAGCGGACGAAAATCCTCGTCGAAGACCTTGGCCAACATCTTGGTGCCGCCGAGATCGAATCCGATCCAGACCCGTCCGGAGGAGGTCGGGGCGGAGCGAGGCGTTTTCCCCTTGGAGGCTTTTTTGGCAGAGGCCTTCTTCATGCGGGTCTCGCGAGTTGAGTTGCGGTTTCTCGGGCCCATTGATCGGCGGCCACAATGTCGTCCAGCGTCGGATGGGGCAGGGGACGATGTTGCGACATGGTCGTGGAGACGGTCTCCCAAATTCCCGGAAAGCTCAAGCGGCCATCCAAAAAGGCGCTGACGGCGATTTCATTCGCGGCATTCAGCACAGCAGGAAGCGTGCCCCCGGTCCGACCCGCCTCCTGTGCGAGGCTCAGGGCGGGAAAGTCCTCCCAGCGCGGCGCCTCGAATTCCAGGCGCGCGAGGCGGGCGAAGTCCAGGGGAGGCAGGCGGTTGGAGACGCGCTCCGGCCAGGTCACGGCGTACTGGATGGGAAAGCACATGTCCGTGGTGCTGAGCTGGGCCAGGACGGAACCGTCGACAAACTCGACCATGCTGTGGACGATGCTCTGGGGATGGACGATCACGTCGATGCGTTCCATGCCGATGCCGAAGAGCCAGCGGGCCTCGATCATCTCCAGCCCCTTGTTGAAGAGTGTGGCGGAGTCGACGGTGATTTTCCGCCCCATTTCCCAGGTGGGATGCTTGAGCGCCTGGGCGACGGTTACCTGCGAGAGTTCGGCCCGGGGCAGGGTGCGGAAGGGGCCTCCCGAGGCCGTGAGGATGAGTCGGGAGACGGCCTCTGGGGAATGGCCCTCGAGGCATTGGAAGATGGCGTTGTGCTCGGAATCCACGGGCAGCACTTTGACCCCCTTGCGTCGGGCCGCTTCCATGACCGCCTCACCCGCCATCACGAGGATCTCCTTGGAGGCCACGGCGATGTCCTTGCCCGCCTCGATGGCGGCCAGGGCGGGTCGGAGACCGGCGACGCCGACGATGGCAATGAGGACGAGGTCGGCCTCGGGGAGGCAGGCGAGTTCGATGAGCCCCTCTTCGCCGCTGCGGAGGGTCGTGCCCGCGGGGAGGGCCTCGCGGAGGGATGCGTAGCCCGTCGGGTCGAAGAGGCAGGCCTCGCGGATGCCGAACTCGGCGAGCTGGGCGGCGAGCCTCTCGGCGCTGCGATTCGCCGCGAGTCCCACGAGCTTCATGCGCTCGGGCAGGTCGCGCGCGACCTTCAGCGCGCTTTCGCCGATGGATCCGGTGGAGCCGAGCACCACCACGTTTTTCGGTCGGGACAAATCAGACATGCCAGACACTCAGCTCGCGAGGCGGAGGTAGAGATAGTAGACGGGGGCGGTGAGGATAACGGAGTCGATCAGGTCGAGGAAGCCCCCGATGCCGGGCATGACCTGGCCGCTGTCCTTTACCTCCAGGCTGCGCTTCAGAATCGACTCGACGAGATCCCCGAGCACGGCGGTCAGGGAGACGGCGAGCGCCAGCAAGCCGGCGGAAACCGGGCCGATGAGGGGGAGCCGCCCGTCCATGAGCCACCAGACGAGGTAGCTGCCCGCGATGGCGAAGGCGAGCGCGCCCCAGAAGCCCTGCCAGGTTTTTCCGGGACTGACGTGGGGCACCAGCTTGTCCTTGCCGATGGCCGAGCCCACGAGATAGGCGCCGGCATCGGTCAGCTTGGTCACCGCGACGAGGTGGATGAGGGAATAGATCGTGGGCGCGGTGCTGCCCGTGGCAGGGAGGGGAAGCAGCAGGATTTTGGGAATGTAAGAGAAGAGCAGCACGCAATAGGCATAGCCGAAGAGGGTGACGGCCATTTCATCCAGGGAGCGGTATCCCTGCAGGGGGGAACGGATCCGCGTGATCACCATCAGGAGGAGAAGGGCGGCAAAGGAGAGCCCGCCCAACTCCCCATGCCAGTCGGACTGCCATCCCCAGAGCGGGGCGAAGAGCAGGACGAGGTAGATGGCGCTGACGACAAAGGCATGGGGGCGAAAACGCCGGTAACCGGCGTCGGGAAAATGGCGGAAATATTCCGCCAGGGCGCCGAGGGAGAGAATGGCAAAGGCCAAGAGGAAAATCCACGGCTTCGCCAGCCAGAACGCGAGGCTCAGAAAGGCCAGGAGAACGACGGTGCTGAGCGCACGCTGTTTCAGCGCACGGACTTTGGGTGAGACGCTGGAGGCTTCCGGCATGAAATCGGGGCGGGGTTCCGTCCGGGCATGAAACAGGCAAGGTTCCCCCTTGGCAATCTCCAATTTCTCCCCGGGCGGGCGTGTCCGCGGGGCGAAATCCGATTCTCCTCGCGGCGAGGCGACAGGCCCCGCGACTCAGGAGATCGGCCGCAGTCCGAGATGGGCCTCGATCCCGGCGAGGTCGAGCGTGTTGAGCACATCCTGACGTTCCAACCAGCCCTTGCGGGCCAGGCGCACGCCGAAGGCGAGGTAGCCGAGCTGACTGCAGCGGTGGGCATCGGGATTGATGGCACACTTGACCCCCTTGGCCTTGGCGTGTTTCCACCAGCGCCAGTCGAGGTCGAGGCGCCAGGGATTGCAGTTCAGCTCGATGGCGGTGCCGTGCTCGGCGCAGGCCTCGATGACGGCGGGGATGTCGACGGGATAGGCTTCGCGCTCCAGGAGCAGGCGGCCGGTGAGATGCCCCAGCATGGTGACCCGGGGATGGCTTGCGGCGCGAATGAGGCGTTCGGTCATGGCCGCTTCGGAGAGCGACATGGCGTTGTGGACGCTGGCCACGACATAGTCGAGCTCGCCGAGCAGCTCGTCGTCGAAATCGAGGGAACCGTCCTTGAGGATGTCCACCTCGCTGCCCGCAAGGAGGCGGAACTTCGCGCCCTCCTCGTGGAAGCGGTGGTTCAGGGCTGCGATCTCGGCGATCTGCTGGCGGAGCCGGTTTTCGTCGAGGCCCTTGGCCTGGAAGGAGCTCTTGGAGTGGTCGGCGATGCCCAGGTACTGCAGGCCCAAGTCCAGGGCGGCCTCGGCCATGGCTTCGAGGGAATCGCGCCCGTCGCTGGCGAGGGTGTGGTTGTGAAAGGTGCCGCGTAGGTGTTCCAGCTCGATGAGCCGGGGGAGCTCACCCGCGGCCGCGGCCTCGATTTCACCGGCATTTTCCCGCAGTTCGGCGGGGATGGGGTCCAGGCCGAGGAAGCGGTAGAGCTGGGTCTCGTCGTGAAAAATCGGGGGCTCGGGAGCCCCGCCGTCCTCGCGGGGGGCGAGGCGGTATTCGTTGAGGGTGTAGCCCTGTTCGAGGGCCAGCCCGCGCAGGGCGACGTTGTGTTCCTTGCTGCCGGTGAAGTAGACGAGGGCACAGGCGAATTCCGCATTGCTGACCGCGCGCAGGTCGCATTGGAGGCCATTCTCGAGGTGAATGCTGGCCTTGGTCGGTCCCTGGGCCAGGACCCGTGCCACCCAGGCTTGGGAGACGAAGTCGGCGATGATGGCCTCGGGTGCCTTCGTGGCCACCAGGAAGTCGACGTCGTGGACCGTTTCGCGCGCGCGCCGGTAGCTGCCCGCGACTTCCGCCCGGAGGCAGTCGGGATGCTCCCTCAGCCTGGCGAGGATTTGTTCCACCACAGGAGCGACGTCGCCGAGGCGGAAGCGCCCGGCGTGGCTCTCCCGGAAGGCGATGGACTCGAGGATCTTTTGTGCCGACTTGGCACCGAAGCCCGGGAGTTTGGCGACCTCGCCGGATTCACAAAGCGCCTTGAGGCGTTCCAGGGAATCGACCCCGAGCGATTCGTAGAGGAGCTTGATCTTCTTCGGACCGAGCCCCTGGAGATCGAAGAGCTCGAAGAGGCCGGCGGGAAATTCCGCTTTGAGCGCCTCGTGAAAGCCGAGGCGGCCAGTGCGGGCGAGCTCGTGCAGCTTCTGCTGGAGCGCCTCCCCGAGGCCCTTGATTCCCTCGAGCTCATTCTCGCGGGCGAGGGCCAGGATGTCTCCGGGGTACTGGCGGACGGTTTCCGCCCCGCTGCGGTAGGCCCGGATCTTGAAAGGATTTTCTCCCTTCAGCTCCAGGAGCAGGGCGATTTCTTCCAAGGTGTCGGCGAGCAGGTCCCGGGTCATGATTCGAAAACTAGTGCGGGATGGGCGGTTTGCCTCTGGAATTTCCCGGCAGCGGAGGCGGGGACGCGGCGTTCTTCCGCCACTTTTCCCGTGACAAGAGCCCGGCGCGCGCTTTGCTCCCCGGCGTGAAGACGCTCCCTCTCTCGGAACTTGGCGATCCCTTTTACGAAGGCTCGGTACAGCAACTTTATGCCGTGCCCGGGGATGATACGGTCATGGTCACGCGCACGACCTCCCGAGGGTCGGTTTTCGACGTCGGGGCGCTCTTTGAGATTGCCGGCAATGACGTCAATCGGGCCCTGTTTCGCCATGTCCTCTACAGCCGCCTCGGACAGCCGGCGGTGTGGCGGCGGGTCGAGGCGGCCATCAGCGCCGCCCCCGAGTTGGATGCGGCCTATCGGGCGGAATTGCTCGGGCCCCTCCTGCAGCGCTGCCGCGAAGCCGGGGCCCGCACCCACCATGAGGGGATGATCGACGCCCAGAGCGGGGAAGTCGTTCGCGAGGGGGTTCCGACCCATCCCAGCGCCTGCAACGTGGTGCGCAAGTTTCAGATCCTCAAGCCCGAACGGACCCGCTTCCTCGGGGCGCCCCTCTTTGATTATTCCAAATTTCCCCAGGCGGACGGCTTCGTCGTGCCGCTGGAATACATCGTCCGCTTTGGGATCACCAGCGCGAGCTCGGTCTACAAGAAATACGCGGCCATGGAGCCCAAGGCAAAGGCGGCCTTCGAGCGCGAGCTCGGGGCGAGCTGTCCCCTCGAGGCCTGGCAGTACCTGGAACGCCCCATCAGCGACTTCACCAGCAAGTTCGAACCCGAGGACCGCATGGTCAGCAAGCAGGAAGCCCTCGTCATGAGCGGCTTGAGCGGTGCCCAATTCGCCGAGAGTGGTACCTTGGCGGTCCTGGGCGCCTGGGTGGTGCGCGACCTCGTCGAGGAGATCGGCCTGCGACTTTGGGACCTCAAATGGGAATTTGCCAAGGACGGGGAGGCACTGGTCTTCGTCGACACCATCGACACGGATTCGATCCGGGCGACCATGACCCTGGAGACCCCGGCGGGTCGTTTTGCCATCCACTACAACAAGCAGGCCATGCGGGACTATTTCTCCCTCCTGCACCGCGAATGGATCGCCGACATCGCGGAGGCCAAGTTGCTGGGTCAACAGCAAGGGGTGGCCTTCACCGAGATCCTCAAGGCAGGGCAGCAGGAGGGGCGCTACGCCGCCACGCCGGAGGTAGATCCCGGCTTTCTCGCCTTGCAGGAAGAGAAAATGGCCGCCATCCGGGACCATCTCGTCGGGGCGGCCGAACCCGCGGTGGTGCGCGCCCGTCTGGAAGCCGCTGGCCGGGAGGAACTCGCCTTTTACGAGGGGCGCGGAGCCCTCGGAGAACTGAGGAAAATAAACGGGATTTGATCCGTGCCCGGTTGACTCGACGCGAATCCAGCCTAGGTGTGAAGACACCGATCCACCGGATTTAGCCCCCTCGTTCCAATGCGGGAGATTTACGAAATCAGCGACCGCTTCATCGAGGCGGCGGATGCCAACGGCCTTCTCTATGAGCCCCTCGACGGCGGGCTTAGCTATCGCCGCACCCGGCGATATGAGCTGGAATTTGCCGGCGAGGCCAGCGCCCTGGAAGCTTTCGTTCGCAAGACGCTCCTGGACGAGATCAGCCAGGATCTGCACAAGGGCGAGGATCCGGCCCTGTCGGGATATGCCTTTGCCCTGGAATACGGGATGAAGCCCGGCGCCCTGGATCTCGAGAAGGAGGCCATCCTGTCCTATTATCGCGGCATTCCCGATCCCGGTTTTGAGCTGAAAGAGCTGCGCATTTGCCATCGCCTCTACCTCTTTGGCGGCACCGGGAAGGAGGCCGACCGCTTCGTTCGCGACATCTGCAACGCCGCGATCCACCATTGGAATGTTCTGTCCGGTCATGTCTGATCCCGCGTCCCTCAATCCCCTCGAGCGCATCGCCGAGGCCCCTGCCGACCACTATCGTGTGCTCCGGATCTCGGAACTCGACGGGGATGGCCTGCTCGAGCTGAGCCAGTTCATGAAGCTTTCCCTTTCCCGGGAGGACATGCTGGCCATTCAGGAGATCTATCGTCAATGGGAGCGCGAGCCCACCGACGTCGAGTTGGAGGTCATCGCCCAGACCTGGAGCGAACACTGCAAGCACCGCATTTTCGGGGCGACCATCGAGCACGAGAGCGAGGCAGGCACCGAGACAGTGCATTCGCTCTTCAAGACCTACATCCGCGATGTCTCGCAGCGCATTTTCGACCGCAAGCCCGGTTTCGTTCTCTCCGCCTTCCACGACAACGCCGGCTTCATCAAGCTCGATGACGAGCTGGCGGTCTGTCTCAAGGCCGAGACCCACAACCACCCCAGCGCCATCGAGCCGTACGCCGGAGCCAACACCGGCCTGGGCGGGGTCATTCGCGACATTCTCGGGGCCGGCAAGGGCGCCAAGCCGATCGGCTCGCTCGACGTCTTTTGCTTCGGAGCCCCGGACACGACGATGGACCACATCAAGGCCGATGATGTCATCCATCCCCTCGGGGTGATGCGGGGCGTCGTCCGCGGGGTGCGGGACTACGGCAACCGCATGGGCATTCCCACGATCAGCGGGGCCATCCAGTTTGACGACGCCTACATCTACAACCCGCTGGTGTTCTGCGGCACCGCCGGGGTGATCCCCATCCCCGACATCGAGAAGAAGATCGAGCCGGGCATGAAGGTCATTGCCGTGGGCGGGCGCACCGGCCGCGACGGCCTGCACGGGGCGACCTTTTCCTCCGCGGCCCTCGACACCGAGAGCCACGAGTCCGACCAGCAGGCCGTGCAGATCGGCAACCCCATCGAGGAAAAGAAGGCCGCCGATTTTGTCCTGGCTGCCCGCGAGAGGGGGCTCATCGAGTTCATCACCGATTGTGGCGCCGGAGGATTTTCCAGCGCCGCGGGTGAGATGCTCGAGGAATGCGGGGGCACCATCAATCTCGACGAGGTCAAGTTGAAGGAACCCGGCCTCGTCAGTTGGGAAATTTTCATCAGCGAGAGCCAGGAGCGCATGGTCCTCGCGGTGAAGGAGTCCGCCCTGCCGGAACTGCGGCAGCTCGCCGAGCTCTACGAGACCGAGCTGACCGAACTCGGCGAGGCCGATGGCTCCGGCATCCTCAAGGTGACGCACCACGGGCGGACCGTCTGCGAGCTCGACTGCAGCAAGTTGCACGACGCGCCCACGCGGCACCTCAAGTCCCGCTGGATCAAGCCCACGGTTCCCATCGAGGCGCCCGTCTTGACCCACGCCGGTCAGGCCCTGCGCGACCTCTTCACCGATTTCGCCATCGTCTCGCGCGAACCCATTATTCGGGAATACGATCACGAAGTTCAGGGCAACACCGTCTTGAAACCCCTCGCTGGCGCCGCGGGCGACGCCCCCCAGGACGCTTCGGTGCTCCGCATCGAAGGAAGCCAGCGCCTCATGGCCATGTCCGTGGCCTTGCTCCCGGAATGGGGCAAGACCGATCCCTACGCCATGGGTCGGGCCTGTGTGGATGAATGCGTCCGCCAGCTGGTGGCCGCAGGCGCCGATCCCGAGCGCATCGCCATTCTCGACAACTTCTGCATGGGCAATCCTGACGCCGAGGAGGAACTCGGGGCGCTCGTCGAAACGGTCAAGGGCATCGCCTCGATCGCCGAGGTCTACGGAACGCCCTTCGTTTCCGGCAAGGATTCCTTCTACAACTATTTCGAGACCAAGGAGGGTCCTGTCTCCATCCCCGTGACCCTGCTCGTCAGCGGCATGGGCATCGTCGAGGAGGAAGGACAGGTCATCGGGGCCTCCCTGCGTCGTTCGGACAGCCTTCTTGCCGTGATCGGCCACAGCGCCGCCGAGCTCGGCGGCTCCGTCTTTGCCCGTCGCCACGGCCTGACCCAGGCCCTCGTCCCCGAGACGCGCGCCGAGGAGGCCCTGCACTGTTACCGCCAGTACCACGAGGCGGTGAAGCGCGGCTACATTCGCGCCGCCCACGACATCGGCGAAGGCGGTCTCGCCGTGACCCTGGCGGAGATGGCCTTCTCCGGCAAGGCGGGCCTGGAAATCGACCTCTGCTCGCTGCCCATGGCCGAGGACAGCTCCAAGGCGGCCATGCTCTTCGGCGAATCGCCCTCGCGCCTGGTCGTGGAAGTCGCGCCGGAGCACCTCGCCGCCCTCGCCGAACTCTTCGAGGGTCTGCCCTTTGCCGCGCTGGGACGCGCCACCGCCGACCACGCCAGGCTCCGCATCAGCTGGGGCAAGGAAACCCTTCTCGACGAAGCCCTCGACGATCTCAAAGCACTATGGAAGACCGGCCTTGCGCGCTACTACTGAAATTTCCCGGCACCAATTGTGATGCCGAGACCGCCCGCGCCCTCGAGGCCGTCGGTTTCGTCACGGAGATTTTGCCCGTCTCCGACCTGAAGGCGGAGAAGCTCGTGGGAGTCAGCTTGGTGGTCCTGTCAGGCGGATTCAGCTACGGCGATTACGTCATGTCAGGGCGCATTGCCAGCCTCGTCACCGAGCAGAAGATCGGCCACACCCTCAAGGAGTTCCGCGACAAGGGCGGTTACCTGCTGGGGATCTGCAACGGTTTCCAGATTCTCACCCAGCTCGGCCTGCTCCCCGCCGGCAGCCTCGTCGAGAACACCAGCGGGCGCTTCCAGTGCCAGTGGGTTCGCCTGAAGAAGCTCGCCTCGAACAGTCCCTTCCTGACGGATCTGCCCGAGGAATTCGAGTTTCCCATCGCCCACGCCGAGGGCCGGCTCGTCACGAAGTCTCCCGAGGAAGCCGAGGCCTACGTGCAGAACGGGGCCGCGGCCCTGGTCTATGCCGATGACGTGAACGGCAGCTTCGGGCGCATCGCCGCCCTCCAGGACGAAAGCGGTCGCGTCTTTGGACTGATGCCCCACCCGGAGCGTTTCCTGCGCAAGCGCGATCACTACGACCCTGATTGGGAGGGCCCCGAGACGGGGGAATGGGGCAGTGGCTACTACTTCTTCCGATCCCTTCACCAAGCGATCACCCAGGCCGATTCCGATTCCAAATGAGATTGTCCCCGGAGCTCTGGAGAGCTCCCTCGGGATTGCCCAAGCCCACCTCACCATGAGCAGCGAATTCACTTACAAGGCCGCCGGCGTCGACATCAAGGAGGCGGCCTCCCTCGTCGGGGACATCGGAGAACTGCGGCGCCGCACGGAAGGCAAGCGCTCCCTCATGGGGGCTTTTGGCCTCTTCGCGGCGAGCTACGATCTCAGCGGCTACAAGGAGCCGGTCATCCTGACCGGTTGCGACGGGGTGGGGACGAAGCTGGAGCTGCTGCTGGAGCGCGACCTTCTCGAGATCGCCGGCAAGGACCTCGTTGCCATGAATGTGAACGACATTCTCACCACCGGCGGCGACCCTTTGATGTTTCTCGACTACGTCGGCATCGGCCGCATTGAAAAGGACAAGATCAAGCGGCTCATCGCTGGCATGGCGGAATACCTGGAGAGCTGCAACTGCATTCTCGCCGGGGGCGAAACCGCCGAGATGCCGGGCATCGTGCCCGAGGGCGTCATCGAACTGAGCGGTTTCTGTGTCGGCGCCGCGGAAAAGAGCGAACTCGTCGATCCCAGCCGCATTGCCGTGGGCGACGTTCTCGTGGCTTATCCCTCGGACGGCTTCCACGCCAACGGCTGGAGCCTCGTGCGCCGCATCCTCAAGGCCAATCCCGGACTCATTGCCGAGGATGAATGGGAAGAGTTCCTCGCCCCCACCCGGCTCTATCACGACGTCGTCGCGACGCTCAAGGAGAAGCAGGTCGACATCAAGGCCATGGCCCACATCACCGGGGGAGGTCTCCCGGAGAACCTGGAGCGCCTGCTCGGGGAGAAGGGCGCCGACATCGCCATTCCGCGGTGGAACGAGGGGCCCATCGGCAAGGTGCTCGCCTTTGTCGAGGACGCCGAAGCCGTGAACACCTTCAACATGGGCTGGGGCTGGGTCGCCATCGTGCCCGCCGACCAGGCCGAAGCTGCCGCGACCTTCCATCCAGGGGCTCGCGCCATCGGCACGATCACTCCCTCCGGTGGCGTCCAGGTCCGGGTCGGCAGCTAAGCTCTCCCCTCAGGATTTCGCCTTTCTCTTCCCTCTCCCCCTGGTCCACGACTCTGACATTCGCCCCTGCGGAATCCTCTCCGTGCTGGCCTAACCAAGTGCTTTTCCATCCATGAGCGACCCCCTCCGGCACGAATGCGGCATCGCCTTCGTCAGGTTGAAAAAGGACCTGGGCTACTACCTGCAGCGCTACAATACCTGTCTGTGGGGTTTTCAACGGCTCTACCTCCTGATGGAGAAGCAGCACAACCGCGGCCAGGATGGCGTGGGAATTGGCTGCGTGAAGCTGAACATGCCGCTGGGGCAGCCCTACCTCTTCCGCGAGCGCAGTGCCGAGCGCGACTCGCTCATCCGGGTGATGGAGGACCAGCTCCGCGACCTGCGCAAGCGGGAGCGGAAAGGCCGCCTCAATCCGGACGATCCCGAGTCCTTCAAGGCAAATTTTGATTTCGGTGGCGAGGTGCTCCTCGGTCACCTGCGCTACGGCACCTCGGGGACCTTTGGCAGCGGAGGCTGTCACCCCTACGTGCGTCGCACCAATTACCCGACCAAGACGCTCATGGTCGCGGGCAACTTCAACATGACCAATGCCCGTGATCTGAACCACCACCTCATCGATCGGGGTCAGCATCCGGTTTTCGACACCGACACCCAGACGGTCCTCGAGGAGATCGGGTATCACCTCGATGAGGCGCACGATGCCATCTACCGGCGCGAACGGGATCGGGGCACGCCGGGGCCCGAGATCCCCAGCATCATATCTGAGGAGCTGGACCTGGTGCGCATCCTTCGCAAGTGTGCCGACATCTGGGACGGGGGCTACACCATCGCCGGCGCGGTCGGCAACGGGGATGCCTTCGTGCTGCGCGATCCCAGCGGGATTCGTCCCTGCTTTTACTACGAGGACGACGAGGTGATTGCCTTCGCCAGCGAGCGTGTGCCGCTGATGACGGTGTTCAACGCCGAGATCTCCCAAATCCGGGAACTGCCGCGGGGACATGTCGTGGTCATGAAGCACGGCGGGGAAATTGAACTCTCCGCCTACGCCGAAGCGCGGCCCTCGACGCCTTGTTCCTTCGAGCGCATTTACTTCTCCCGGGGCAACGACCCTGACATTTACCGCGAGCGCATGCGCCTGGGGGCCAACCTCGTCCCCCAGATCGTCAGCCGCATTGACGTCGACTTTGACAAGACGGTATTCAGCTACATTCCCAACACCGCGGAGATCGCCTACTACGGCCTGATGCACGGCCTGCGCCAGTTCCGCCGGGATCAGGTCAAGGAGGAGATCATCGCCGCGGCCAAGGCGGGCTCGCTGGACGAGGACGCCCTCGACAAGCTCATCCTGAAAAGCTGGCCGCGCGGCGAGAAGATCGCCCACAAGGACGTCAAGTTGCGGACCTTCATTGCCCAGGAAAAGGGGCGGCACCAGATGGTCTCGCACGTCTACGACATCACCTATGGACAGATGGCTGAGGATGAAACGCTGGTGGTGCTCGATGACTCCATCGTGCGCGGGACGACGCTCAAGGAATCCATCATCAAGATCCTGGCCCGGCTCAATCCCAAGAAGATCGTCATTGCCTCGACCGCGCCCCAGATCCGCTACCCGGACTGTTACGGCATCGACATGTCCCAGTTGGGCAAGTTCATCGTCTTCAAGGCGGCCATTAATCTTCTGGAACGACGCGGGATGCGGAATCGCATCACCGACGTCTACTACGCGTGCCGCGAGGAGCTGAAAAAGCCCATCGCCGAGATGAAGAATCCGGTGAAGGAGATCTACGCGCCCTTCAGCGAGGAGGAGCTTTCCGAGGAGGTGGGAAGACTCATCACCCCCGAGAACATTCCCTGGCAAGGCTCCGTCGAGGTGGTCTTCCAGACCGTGAACGGTCTCCGCGAGGCCATTCCCGAGCACAACGGGGATTGGTACTTCACCGGCAATTATCCCACTCCGGGAGGCTACAAGGTCGTCAATCAGGCCTTTGTCGGCTACCACGACAAGTCCGGGGAGCGTCCTTACGACGTTCTGCTCTGAGGGGGGGCGGTGACCCAATTAAATGCGCGCCGATCGAATTTTCTGCTGGTAATGAGACGCATTATCAACTATCGAGGAGGATATGATTTCTCCTCGTCATGGTTCTTTCCTCTTTGGTGATTGGACGCGTTCCGTGCTTTGGGCCTGTGACCTGCGGGCCGAGGCAGGCGCTTCGCCGGAGCGCGTGAGCCTTCCTGCGCAGCAATTTGTCTTCGTGGTCCCCGTGACCGCTCCCTTGCGTTGGATTGCTCGGGGGGAATCGGGGCATGTCGAACCCGGCCATGTTCTCCTCCTGCACACAGGAGAAGAAGAGATAGGGATTGAAACCGCAGGCGAGGCCGATGCCCTCCTGCTGGGAATGAAAGCGGCGGCCCTGACGACCCTTTTGGAGCCCTTCCGCCCGGGACTCGCTCCGGGAGTGCGCGATCTGGTTTGCCGCGAAGGGGGGGCTTATGAAACCCTGGCCAAAGCGGAAATCCTCTCCCAAGTGGTGCCTGCGCTGCGCTCGCCAGCGGTGTCCGGCGTGGCGCGTGCCTTCTGGTACGAGAGCCAGTGGAAGACGCTGCTGGCCCTGCTTTGCTTTGTCCCGGCCAAGGGCGAGGAGGAGTTTTTCTGCTCTCGTCAGAAGCGTCTCGCCCAAGTGCGGGTACAGCGTGCCAAGGCGAAGCTCGAGGCCCGTCTCGACGAAGCCCTGGACCTCAATCGCCTCTCCGAGGAGGTCGGTTGCAGCGCCAGCTACCTGAGCCGCACCTTCTCGGCCACCACGGGGATGACCATCAGCCAGTACCTCCGCAAGAGGCGCATCGAGCGGGCCGCGGACCTCCTGGTGACGGGACGCTACAACGTCAGCGAGGTGGCCGTCGAGGTCGGCTACCAGAGCCTCAGCCATTTCAGCAAGGCCTTCCTCCAGGAGAAGGGCTGCCTGCCGTCCAAGTATGACCTGCGCGCCCGGGCCGCTTGATTACCGGCCATGGCGATCTGCTCAGACCCGCGAGGCGATCGCCGTGCTGAGCAAGGAGCTCAAGGGCATGAGGATGGCGGCGAGTAGGGGGGTCATCCAACCGGCGAGGCAAAGACTGACCGCGGCGAGGTTGTAGGTCAGGGCCACGGCGAAGAGGGTGCCCACCATGAGCCGGCGCCGATGGGCGGCCCTAAGCAGCAAGGCGATGGCGTGAAAGCCGCGCCCCGTGAAGACAAAATCCGCCCGGGTCTCGATGGCCCGGATGCCGGTGGCGGGGGAGCCCGTGGCCCCGGCCACCTCAAAGGCGGGCCCGTCATTGCCGCCGTCGCCGACGAAGAGGGTTTCTGCGGGGGCCGTCGCGGCGAGCAGCTCGGCCTTTTCCTCGGGACTCAGCCCGGCGTGGACCTCTTCGGGGGCGAGGCCCAGCTTCCCGGCGGTGTCCGAGACGCGGTCAATGTCAGGGTCGCCGCTGAGAAGGCGGATCCGGTAGCCCTGGGCCCTCAGGGCGCGCATTTGCTCCACGGCTCCGTCCCGAATGGCCTCGGCAAAGTGGAAGCAGGCGAGAGCTTGTCCCTCGCAGGAAAGCACGCAGGCCTTCGTGGCCGCGCCTTGGAGATCGGGACAGGCCCAGTCTCCGCGACCGAGCTTCCAGAGAAGGTGCCCCTCGCGGAAGGAGACCCCCTGGCCGGGATGTTCGCGGATGGGCGAGAAGGCTGCATCGGGTTCCGCCGGGAGCGGACCAAATCGCCCCACCAGAACATCGCGCAGAGCCCGTCCCACGGGATGGGGATTCTGGGCGACGAGGTGGCGCAGGGCTTGGAGGGCCGCTTCATCGAGTGCCTCCAGTGCTTCCGGATTGCGGAGGCGACGGACTGGTTCCGTGAGGGTGCCCGTCTTGTCGAAAGCCAGACAACGAATCTGGCGCAGACGCGGCCAGAGGGAGTGGCGCCGGATGAAAAGCCCGTCGCGTTTCAGCTTGGCCAGGAGGATTTCGTCGAGCAGGGGTAGGGCCAGTCCCAGGGCGCAGGGACAGGAGACCACCAGGATGGAGATGAGCACCTGCAGGGCGGCGGCCACGCCCTGGCCCGCCCAGAGCCATGCGCCCGCGCCGACGAAAGCCAGGCAGAGCACGGAGACGAGATAATACTTCCGCACGGGATGAGTGGAGACGGCGGCGGAATGATCTTCAAAGGCGTCGTCGGCAGGGGCGAAGAGGCGTTCCAGGAAGGAGCCGCTGTAGGCCTGTCGCGCGATGATCTGCACGGGGGCGCTGCTCCCGTTGCGGGCACCGGCGGGAATGCGCTGGCCCCGCAGGAAGGGCACGGCCTCGGGCTCTCCGGTGATCCAGTCGAGCAGCAGCGAGGCGGCGGGGCTGGCGAGCTCGGCCTCGACGGGAACCATGCCGCCAGAGGCGATTTCCAGGGAGTCGCCGCTGGCGATGCGGGCCAGGACGATGCGCTCGCGCGCGCCGTCTGCCCTGAGGCGCCACGCGGTGGTGATCTCGCGTTCCCGGGCGTGGAGCTGACGACGGTTGCGGTCGAGGAGACGGAGGTGCAGATAGCGCCCCGCCAGCATGAGGAAGGCGAAGATGGCGACGAAGTCGAAATAGAGGAGCGTGTCGATACCGAAGACCAGACCCGCCGTGGACCCCAACCAGGCGGCGATCAATCCCAGGGAAATGGGCACGTCCATGTGGAGGGCCCGCACCCGCAGCGAGGATAGGGCGCGTTGAAAGAAGTAGGCCCCCCCGATGGCCAGGGCGAGCGTGGCCGAGGCGAAGGCCACCAGCAGGAAAAGTCGGTTCAGCTCATGGCCGGGATCGAGGCCCAGGTAGGAAGGCAGGGTGAAGGCCATGGTGTTCATGGCCAATCCCGCGGTGACGCCGAGACGGGTGAGGAGGGCCCGGCTTTCCTGGGGGGCCTCCTCGTCCTCGGGACGGCAGAGCGAGGGAGGGTAGCCATGCCGATGCAGTTCGCGGAGAAAAGCGAGGGCCTCGAATTCTCCGGGCGTCCACCACAAGGTCAGCAGGGAGCGCGAGGTGTCCCCATTCATGCGGAGGGCGCCGGGATGGCGGCGCAGGAGGTGGTCGACGAGCCAGAGGCAGGCCGTGCAGGAGAGGTTGCCCAGCCGAAAGCTGAGCTGGGCGGGTCGATGGCTGGCCGTGGCGAGGCGCTCGGCGTCGGCGATCGCTTCCCCGAGTTCCTCGAGGTGGTCGGGATCGAGCTCGCTTTCCCCGACGGGTTGCAGCAGGCCCCGTCCGAGCAGCTCGTAAAAGGTGCCGAAACCGCCCTCCTGGATGAGGTCGTGGACGCTGCGGCAACCCGAGCAGCAGAACTGCTCTTCCGCGTAGCGCGGCCGGAAGCGCTGCCCGCAATGCTGGCAGGAGCGCAGGGCTGCGGGGGCCTCAGCCGGGGAGAGGACCGCCGTATCGGGGACAGGAAGGGCGCTCATGGCAGTTCCAGTTCACAGCGACAAGTTCCCGCCTCGTGGTCACCGGGCGCCGCGCCGAGGGGGGCAAAATGCCAGAGCAGGGAAAGGGCGGCGGCGGCGGCGAGGCCGCGCTTGGCCTGCTGGAAGGCCTGCGAGCCCAGTTTTCGGTTCACCCAGACCGATCCGATCTGGACGGCCCAGATGGCGGGCAGGGCGCCGCCCCCAAAGGCGAGCAGGCATTCGGCGCCGCGAATGGCCGACCCGCTGGCCAGGGCCAGGGCAAGAATGGCGTAGAGAGGACCGCAGGGAAGCAGGGGCGTGGCCAGGCCGATGACGGCGGCTCTCGCCATGGGGGGCAGGCGCAGGGCCCGGAGACGGAGTCCCGTCAGGACCTTCGCCAGGCCCGGAATGGCCCCGAGTTTCCGGTCAAAGCCCAGGGCGATGGCGAGGAGGAAGAGGATGAGGAGCAGGGGAAGCCAGGAGAGACCGGAAGGCTGGAACTGGAAACCCAGTTGGCTGCCGACAAAGCCCATGGTGGCCCCCGCGAGGCCGTAGCCGAGGAGGCGGCAGGCGTGGTAAAGGCCCACCGAGGCCAGGGCCGGACCCCGCCCGGCGATGCCCAGTCCACAGGTGAGCAGCCCACACATGCCCGCGCAGTGCAGGCTGGTGGCGAGTCCCGCGACGAAAAGCCCGCCGAGGGTGAGGGTAGCAGGATCAAGGGTGCTCATGTGAGGGGGCGGGGTTGAGATCGACCGTGGCGGGACGGTGGGTCGCCGCGAGGCGCAGCAGGACGACCCAGCTCGCGATGAGGAGCGCAAAGGCGAAGACGATCCACAGCCAGGGACGTTGGCGAAGGGCGTTCATGGGGATTCTTGTAAGGCGTAGGCACTGGGGCCGAGAAATTCGATGGAGTCAGCCAAGGGCGTGTTGCCCGGCAGGGCCTCTCCCCGCAGCTGGATGGTGAATTCCCCGTCATAGGCGGCCTTGGGGACCAGCACGAGGAGTGTCTTGACCGTCTCTTCCCCGGCCTGCAAGGTGATGCTTTCCTCGAGGCCGGTGACCACCGCCTCAGGGGGAAGCCCCTCGAGGCCGATGTGGAAGAGGGTGGGCTCGTTCCGCTTGGTGGCGAGGTGGAGGCGGTATTGATTGCGGACTCCGGATTCGTCGAGGTAGTAGGGGTTTCCGCTCATGCGGACGAGCTCGACCTTGACGGGGCTGAGGCGAAGGAGGGAAAGCCCCAGCACCCCCGCCCCAAGCAGGAGGAGGCCGGTGTAGAGCAGGGTGCGGGGACGGAGCAGGCGATGCTTCCCCCCGGCCAGTCCCGTGGGCGAGTCGTAGCGGATCAGGCCCCGGGGCCGGTTCAGCTTCGTCATCACCGCATCGCAGGCGTCGATGCAGGCGGCACACCCGATGCATTCGAGCTGAAGCCCGTTGCGGATGTCGATGCCCGTGGGGCAGACCTGCACGCAGCGGTTGCAGTCCACGCAGGCGCCGGCCTGGGTGTCCGATTTTTTGCCCCGCGGTTCCCCGCGCCGGGCGTCGTAGCCGACGTTGAGGGTTTCTTCATCGGTCAGGGCCGACTGGATCCGGCCGTAGGGGCAAAGGATGATGCAGAACTGCTCGCGGAACCAGGCAAAGCAAAAGTGCAGTGCTCCTGTTAGGAAGAGCATGGTGCCGAAGACCTTGAAGTGGTTCAGAGGCGACTCCTGCATGTAGCGGTAGAGGCGCGGCAGGGAGACGAAGTAGGAGACGAAGACGTGGGCGATGAGGAGCGAAATAAGGAGGTAGATTCCCTGCTTGAGGCCTCGCTTGAGGATTTTTTCCGCCTTCCAGGGGGCCGCGTCGAGTTTGCGCCGCTGCGTGGCGTCACCCTCGATGAATCGCTCGATGCGACGGTAGACGTGCTCGAGGAAGACCGTGTAGGGACAGGCCCAGCCGCACCAGATCCGACCGAAGAGGGCGGTGACATAGAAGAGGGAGAAGCCCAGGCCCGTGAGGAGGAAAAAGCCGATCCAAAGGTCTTCGGAGAGGAAGGTCAGTCCGAAGAGGTGGAAGCGGCGCTCTGCGAGATCGAGGAAAACGGCGGGGGCGCCACCGATCTGGATCCAGGGGAGGAGAACGTAAACAGAGATTAGGGCAAGCCCGACCAGGCGCCGGGCATAGGTGAAGCGCCCGCGGACATCGGCAGGATGGAGGACGTGCTTCGACCCGTCGGCATTAACGGAGGTGAGGGTGTCGAGATTGGGCTGTTTGATAGTGGCCATCGAGGGGTGCGGTGGGCCGCACTGGCAGAACCTTAGGCTTCGGGATGGTGGCTGAGGATGTAGGCGACCACTTGAGCGATTTCCGCGGGACTGAGCTGGGTTTTCCAGGCGACCATGCCTTTGGTCACGTCCGGCGAGCCCTCCGTGACGATTCCCATGATCTTCAGGGGCTCGCCTCCGTACTTCCACTCCTTGTCGTTGAGCGGCAGCCCCGGCAACTGGATGCCGCCCAGGGTCGCGGATAGATCCATGCCGTGGCAGGCCGCGCACTTGGCCTCGAAGATGGCCTTGCCCGCAGCGGTGTGTTCCGGGTTCTTGCTCATCTCACGGAGGGAGTCGTCGCTCAGCGACGCGAGCATGGACTCGAGCTCGGCCTGCTTCTTCGATTCTATGTCGGCGATGGCGCGGTCGATGCGCTCCTGATCGTTGGGCAGGCGGAAGGGAGTTTGGTAGTAGACAAACCAGCCCAGCACAAAGACGGCGATGGAGGCGTAGAGGGTGAAGAGCCACCAGTTCGGCAGACGGTTGTCGTATTCCTCGATGCCGTCGAAGACGTGCTCCCGGATCTTGTCCTGATTATCGGAAGGGGGCTGATCTTTCATGGATGGGAGGGAATGTCAGGATTCGCGGTGCGGGCGGCCTCATCCTGATCGTCGCGCAGCGGGAGGGCGGCGAGGCGTCCGGCCTCCTCGGGCTTGAGGAGGATGGCGCGAAACAGAATGATGAGGAAGGAGCTGCCGATGAGGGCGAAGCCGACGTAGGGCACGTAGTGGTGCCACTGTTCGAGGAGGACGCGCTGGAACATGAGCCGTGGGGGGTTAAAGGGTGTCGGGCCGGGGCATCAGGGCTGTGCCGTGCTGGCGGTCTCGGCGGGAGCCGCGGAGGTCACCGCGGGGGGAGCGAGACGGAACTGGTCGGGGATGCCCGGTTTGATCATGCGAGGCTGCACCGGGGCGGGCTGTCCGGGTTCGCCGACGGGTTCCGAAGTCCCCAGCTTCTGTAGGTAGGCGATGAGGGCCACGATTTGCTTCCCGGCGAGGTAGTCGCGGGCCTCGGTGGCGTTGCCCGGTTCCTTTTTCCCCTTGGGCACCGGGATCTTGACCTTGTCGTTGACGAGGCGATCGGCGATCTCGAGGGCCTGCTCGCGGGCCTTCTGTTCGATCTCCTCGGGGGTCATGATGGGATAGGGCACACCGAGGCGCTGCTGCACGGCGAGCCGCCCGGGCAGGCTGGAGAAGTCCGTCTTTTTCTCAAAGAGCCAGGGGTAGTTGGGCATGCGCGATTGGGGGTTCATGTCGCGCGGGTTGAGCATGTGGAGGTAGTGCCAGGAGTCGCCCCGGTGACCGCCCTCCCGGGCCAGGTCGGGACCGGTCCGCTTCGATCCCCATTGGAAGGGGTGGTCGTAGATCGACTCGCCGAGGCGCGAGTAGTCCCCGTAGCGCAGCACGTCGGGAACGAGGGTCCGAATCATCTGGGAATGGCAGTTGTAGCAGCCTTCCGAGACGTAGATGTCGCGCCCGGCGAGTTCGAGCGGGCTGTAGAGGCTCTGGAGGCGGTCCTCGACGTTCTTGGCCCGGTTCACCGTGACGGCGGGGACGATTTGGACGAGTCCCCCGACGGCCACCGCGGCCACGACGAGGATCGTGAAGGGAAGGTAATTCTCGGAGAGCTCGTTGTACCAATGGGACCAACCCGAGGGGTCCCGGCGGAAGCGGTAGACGGCGAGGGCGGCAAAGGCCAGGGTGACGAGCAGGGCCATGTGGCTGGCTCCGGGGGGCAGGAAGAACCACAGGATGGCGAAGAAGAGGAACCAGAAGGTGTAGGCGACGGGGTCGTTGCGGAAGGCGGCACGCCAGCTCATGCGATCCTTGGCCAGGGCGGGATCGTCGAAGACCTCGCGGCTTTCCTCGTAGGGGGTGCCCGACTGGGCGGTTTTCCAGATGTTGATCGCGAGCAGGATGAAGCCGATCAGGTAGAAGGTGCCGCCGATGGCACGGGTCAGCATGAGGAGCTGAATCTTGTCGACGGTCTGCACGAACTCATTGACCAGGCGGGTCCCGCTGGGGTCGGTTTCGTTCAGCATGAGGCCCTGGATGATGCCGGCAAACCAGAGCGAGGCGACGTAGAGGAGAATCCCGAAGAGGCCGATCCAGAAATGGAAGTTGGCCAGTTTCGTAGACCAGAGCTTCGTGGCCCAGAGTCGCGGGGCCAGCCAGTAGAACATCCCCGCGGCCATGAAGCCGTTCCATCCCAGGGTGCCGCTGTGGACGTGCCCGACGATCCAGTCGGTGTAGTGGGCCAGGGCGCTGACCGAGCGGATCGAGAGCAGGGGGCCCTCGAAGGTGGCCATTCCGTAGAAGGTGAGGCCGACCACGAAGAACTTGATGACGGGATCCGTGCGCATCTTGTCCCAAGCCCCGCGCAGGGTGAGGAGCCCGTTGATCATCCCGCCCCAGGAAGGCGCCCAGAGCATTAGGCTGAAAAAGACCCCCAGCATCTGCAGCCAGGTCGGCAGGGAGGTGTTGAGAAGGTGGTGGGGACCCGCCCAAATGTAGATGAAGACCAGCGACCAGAAGTGGACGATGGAGAGCCGGTAGGAATAGACGGGGCGTCCCGCCGCCTTCGGCAAGTAATAGTACATGATGCCGAGGATGGGCGTGGTCAGGAAGAAGGCCACGGCGTTGTGGCCGTACCACCACTGCACCAGGGCGTCCTGAACGCCGCCGAAGATGGGATAGCTGTGCACCAGGCTGGTGGGAATCTGGAGGTGGTTGACGATGTAGAGCATCGCCACGGTCACGATGGTGGCGATGTAGAACCAGAGGGCGACGTAGAGGGAGCGCTCGCGGCGATGCTTCAGGGTTAGGAAGAAGTTCAGGCCGAAGATCGACCAGACGACCAACACCAGCAGGTTGATGGGCCAGATCAGTTCGGCGTATTCCTTCCCCCGGGTGAGTCCAGCCGGGAGCGAGATGGCGGCGAAGAGAATGATGGCCTGCCAGCCCCAGAAGTGCAGCCTGGAGAGCAGATCCGAATAGGTGCGGGCGTTGCAGAGCCGCTGCGTCGAATAATAGATCCCCGAGAACATCATGTTCCCGACAAAAGCGAAGATGGCGGCATTGGTGTGCAGGGGGCGGAGCCGGCCAAAGGTGAGAAATTCGACCCCTTCCGAGCGGAACCAGCCAAAGGTGATCCACTCGAGGAATTTCCCGTTCATCTGCCAGAAGTTGAGCTGAAAGGCGACGAGAATGCCTACCAGCATGGCCACCAGGCCCCAGCCGATCGAAGCGATCAGGAAGTAGCGGGGGGTGCGGTCGTCGAACTGAATGGTCGTCTTGTTCCTCGCGGAAGATTCAGGATTCATGGTTGGAAATTGGTCTTGGGGGGGCGGGCGGCGTGCGCGGGGCTTCGTCGCGGAAGGGGAGCAGCGCATCCTGATCGGCACAGGAACGCCCCCCCTGTCGACTCCGGAAAAAGAGCGCGAGAAAGAGCGTGGCGAAGACGACGCTGAACAGGGTGGTGAGGTAGAGCACTTCCATGCCGCGGGCTCGATAGAGCATTACGACGGCATCGTCTAGAAAGGTGCCTCGAGAGGAAGATTTGCTCGAAAGAATAGGTCCGGCGCACCGTCCTTCGCGGAAGGCGAGGGACGGCGGGGCGAGCGCGTCGGGGTGTCAGGCCTCCGGCCTAGAGGGCCTTGCCGATGGACTTGACCTGGAAGCCGATGGCTTGGAGGGCCTCGTGGTCGAGCAGGTTGCGCCCATCGAAGATCCAGGCGGGTTTCAGCATGCTGGCGTAGGCCGCCGCAAAATCGATGGACTTGAACTCGTCCCACTCGGTGAGGACCAGGATGGCGTGCGCTTCGCAGATGGCCGTTTCCGCATTGGGGCAGACCTGGACCCGGGCATCGCCGGGAGCCAGTCCCAAGTCGGCGTGGATCTTGGCGGCCTCCACCTTGGGGTCGTAGATGGCGAGTGAGGCCCGCTCTTCCAAAAGGTACCTGCAGACGTCGATGGCCGGCGTCTCCCGGGTGTCGTTGGTGTCCTTCTTAAAGGCGAAGCCGAGAATGGCGATGCGCTTGCCATTCACGGTATTGTGAAAGGCGCGGACCACCGAATCGGCGAAGCGGCGCTTCTGCCACTGGTTGATGCGAATGACCTCGTTCCAGTAGGCAGCCACTTCCGGCAGGCCGAAGTGTTCGCAGAGGTAGGTCAGGTTGAGAACGTCCTTCTGGAAGCAGGAACCGCCGAAACCCACCGAGGCCTTGAGAAACTTCGGCCCAATGCGGGAATCCGTGCCGATGGCATGGGCCACCTCGCTGACGTCGGCCCCCGTCGCCTCGCAAAGCGCGGAGATGCTGTTGATCGAGGAGACGCGCTGCGCCAGGAAGGCATTGGCCACGAGCTTGGCGAGCTCGGAAGACCAGAGGTTGGTCCGGATGATGCGCTCATCGGGCACCCAGGCGCGATAAATGGAGGCGAGACGCTCGATGGCGGCCTGTCCCTCGGGGGTGCTTTCTCCGCCGATGAGGATGCGGTCGGGATCCTCGAGATCCGCGACGGCAGTGCCCTCGGCGAGGAACTCGGGGTTCGAGAGGACCTCGTGCTGCCAGTCGGCTTCCCGGGTCTTGAGGATGGAGCGGATCGCCTCGGCGGTCCGCACGGGAATGGTGCTCTTCTCGACGATGATCTTGGGCCCCTCGGCATAGCGGGCGATGTCCCGGGCGACGGACTCGATGTAGCGGAGGTCGGCGGCCCGATGGGCCCCCAGCCCGTAGGTCTTGGTCGGGGTGTTGACGCTGACGAATATGATCTCCGCCCGACGGATGGCGCCCGGAATGTCCGTGGAGAAGAAGAGGTTGCGTCCCCGGGCCGCCAGAACCAGTTCATCGAGGCCGGGTTCGTAGACGGGCAGTTGGTCGGAATTCCACGCGGCGATCCGATCGGCATTGATGTCGACCACCTCGACGCGGAGCTCGGGGCATTTCGCGGCGATCATCGCCATGGTGGGACCGCCGACATAGCCGGCACCAATGCAAGTGATGGAGGACATGGAAAAAAGGGGAATAAGAACTCGGGTTTCGGCGGGCTCAGGCCGGCGCCGGATGGGGAAGGACTTCGTGAAGGGGCTTAGATCATCGGCCAATTAGGGACGGATTCCCGGGAGTTCGCGGAAATAATTCAAGGTGTGCTCGAGGCCTTCATCAAGGCCGACCTTGGGTTCCCAGCCCAGTCGCTCGCGCGCCAGGCGGATGTCGGGCTGGCGTTGCCGCGGATCGTCCTGGGGCAGGGGCAGGTGGGTGATCTTGGAAGAACTGCCGGTCATGGCGATGACCTTCTCGGCCAGTTCGATCATGGTGAATTCGCCGGGGTTGCCGAGATTGAGGGGGCCGGGGAAGCCCGATTCGTCCTCCATGAAGCGGACGAAGCCCTCGACGAGGTCCGAGACGTAACAGAAACTGCGGGTCTGGGTTCCGTCGCCATAGATGGTGAGCTCTTCACCCCGGAGCGCCTGGACGATGAAATTGGACACCACCCGGCCGTCGTCGGGCAACATGCGGGGGCCGTAGGTATTGAAAATGCGGACGACGCGGATATCGACGCCATTTTGGCGGTGATAGTCAAAGAAGAGCGTCTCCGCGCAGCGCTTGCCCTCGTCGTAACAGGAGCGAATCCCCACGGGGTTGACGTTGCCCCAGTAGGACTCGGGCTGGGGATGCACCGTGGGATCCCCGTAGACCTCCGAGGTGGAGGCCTGGAAGACGCGGGCTCCGGTGCGCTTGGCCAGGCCGAGGCAGTGGATCGCCCCCATCACCGAGGTCTTGATGGTCTTGATGGGGTTGTGCTGGTAGTGCACGGGAGAGGCCGGACAGGCGAGGTTGAAGATCCAGTCCACCTCCACCTTGAAGGGGTCGATGACGTCGTGACGCATCAGTTCAAAGCCGGGACGATCCAAGAGATGGAGGATGTTGGCTTTCCGGCCGGTGAAGTAATTGTCGAGGCAGATGACCTCGTGGCC
Source organism: uncultured Akkermansia sp. (assembly GCA_964552315.1). Lineage (GTDB taxonomy): Bacteria > Verrucomicrobiota > Verrucomicrobiia > Verrucomicrobiales > DEV007 > Arctic95D-9. Next base: position 55,300 of record CAZKGI010000008.1, read on the forward strand.
CTTCTTCAGGAGAAGGTCACAGAGATGCGAGCCGAGAAAGCCGGCTCCGCCGGTGACCAGGATGCGTTTCGATGCGGCCATGTGGTGCTGGGGGTATTGCAATGCAGGGGATCCTCGGGGGCTGGGGCGGGACGGGCCTCCCGACCGGTCCGGGGGACGTCGCCAGGGGCTCGTGCACAGGCTCGGGATCGACCTGTGGCAGAGGCGGGGACGATGGCACGGAACCGGGGCAGGGGCAAGCGCCAGGGGCGAAGGCGCGAGACGGGAGAGGCGTTCGGTGATCGGGACCCGGGCGGAATCAGGGCTTCACATAGCGCACCCCGCCGATGTCCATGATGCGGGCTTGCAGCTTGGAGCCCGCGGCCACAATGATCACATAGGCCTTTCCGGCCTCGAGCATGACGCTGCCCGCCGCACGGACCGGTACAAAGTTTTCCAGCGAGGGCGTCGTGACCGTTTCCCCCTTGAGGGTGGCTCCGGCGAGGTAGACGACAAATTCGCTGGAGGCCTGTTGATCGGAGGCTTGGTCGATTTCGACGAGGAATTCCCCGCTCTCCGTGGGTTTGAAGATCCAGGAGAACCAAGTGTCCGCAGAGCTCCAATCCGTCAGGGAAGACAGTGAGGAGTTGATTTTCGCTTGGCGCTTCCCGCGGGGACGCCCCTTGTTGCCCTTGAGGGTTTCCCCCGGTTTGAGCTCCGTGACATTGGCGATCTGCTGGTCGAGGGTGGTCCCAAAGCTCTTTGCCTGGGCCCCGTAGCTGGGATGCGCTTCCCATTCCTTGAGCAGTTGGCGAGCCTCGGGATAGGGGAAGTCGAGCAGGGCGTCAAAGAGGTCGCGGGCCAAGTCGGGGGTTTTCGCGTAGGTGAAGGCTTGCCGCCACACGGGCAGCATCGTCTCGAGGGACTCCGGGCCCGGCAGGGTGCTGAGCCGCACGTAGGCCCGTTCGGCCACGTCGCGGAAGGCGGTGTCCTCCGTGCTCTCGATGAGCGACTTGAGCTCGTCCAGGGCGCTGCGGTCTGGCCAGTAGTAGTAGGCGAGAATGGCGTCGCGGCGGAACTGGACGTCGGCGTTTTGGCTGCTCAGGGTGGCGATTTCGGCGAGGATCTTTTCGCCGCCAAGGCTGCCCAGGATGCGGAAAAGGCTGCGACGCTCGCCTGGAGTGCTGGTGGGGAGTTTGGCGAGGAGGCTGTCCACGACGCCAGCGGTGTCTCCGCTGCGGCGCAAAACGGAGAGCACGGTATCCTCGAAGGCCGTGCGCACCGGTTGGGTGTGTTCGTCGCGAAGCGCCCCGACCAAGGGGGGAAGGTCCCGGGGCGTGGCCAGCTCCCGCACCGCGTTGAGCACCCGGATGCGCTGTTCGTCTGTGGTGGCCGCCTTGAAGAGGGTGATCATGTCGGGCACGCCGGGGGCGTAGCCGCGCTTGGCGAGGGCCTGGGCCAGACTGATTTTGAGCGGCAGGCCCTGGGCATCGCGCATCTGAACGTGGATGTTCTCGCTGATGCCGTTGCCCTCGAGCCGCTCGAGCACGTTCTGGGCATGACTCTTGGCGGAAGAGGGCGCTTTGGGATCGGAAAGCAATTGCACCGCGAGCCAGACGTCATCCCGGGTTCCGGTGGGGTTCTTGGCAGCGGCGAGCTCCGCCATGCGTCCGGCGCGCTTCTCCATGCCGGCGCCGCTGATCCATTTCGAGGCGCCGAACACCAAGGCGACCACGGCCAAGCTGACGAGGACAAGCCATTTGATCTTGCTGGTGGATTCAGAGGTGCTGGCGCGACCATGCGCGCCTGCTCCCCGGCCAATCGGACCGGTGCCGCGACCGCCGATGGCTCCGGTCCCCGATCGGAGGCGGCCCGTAATCGCTCCGGTCGCGCTGCCTCCGCCGGGGACAATGAGCGCCGGAGGCGCCGAGGCGCGCCGGGCCACCCGCACCACGGGGACGGCCCCGGTGGCGATTTCCGGGGTGGCTTCCACTGGGAGAGCCTGCTGGGGGGTGCCCCCGGGAGGGGCGGGATTGCGGGGCCAGTGCTTCAGGGCCTCGCGGGCGTCCTTGGGCCGGTGGTTGATGTCGCGGTTGATCAACCACATCACCCATTGGCAGATCGATGGGGAAAGGTCCGGGCGGATCTGCTCCAGGGGGATGACGCGGTGCTGGAGGTGCGCGTTCATCACCTGCGGGGCCGTCTCGCCATTGAAGGGATACTGACCGGTCAGGGCGTGGTAATAGACGCAGCCCATCTGGTAGATATCGGTGCGCGCGTCGAGTTCCCCGCGCTCGAACTGTTCGGGCGCCATGAAGAAGATGGAGCCCATCACGGACTCCTCCTGATCCATGGTCTGGACCGAGGGGGCCTTGCTGAACTTGGCGAGGCCGAAGTCGAGAATCTTCAGCTGGAACTTCCCGGACGCCTGCCAAATCACCATGATGTTGGTCGGCTTGATGTCGCGGTGGATCACATTGTTCGCCTGGGCAGCGATGAGGGCCTCCATCGTTTGGAAGACGACCTCGGTGAAGTCCTCCTGCGTGAGCACGCCGCGCTCGACGGTCTCGTCCAGGGTTTCCCCCCGCAGCAGTTCCATCACGACGAAGCCGCCCTCTTCGTCCTGCCCCACGTCAAATACGGTGATGATGTTGGGGTGGTTCAGACTGGAGAGCGTCTGGGCCTCGGCGATCAGTTTTTCGGCCGCTTCCTTGACCTCCTCTTCGGTGGCCTTGTCAGTGGTGAGCACCCGCTTGATGGCCACTTCGCGCTGCAGCTGCGTGTCGAGGGCTTTGTAGACAGCGCCCAAGCCTCCCTTGCCGATCTGCTCGAGAATTTCGTAGCGTTTACTCATGAAAAGCGTTGCCGCTGGACGCCTCGACGACGCGCACGGGACTCGAAGACGAAAAATATAGGGGAGGCTCTCGTAAATTTCACGGAATTAAAATTCCTTTTTCCGAAGCGGGGGCGAGGAGAGACGCTTTCGACAGCTTGTGAGAGAGTGACTTCCACCGGGCCTGAGGGGAAGGACCGATCCTCCTGGCCCGAGCTTCATTTCGACCGATCCAGGAAGTCACAAAGGGCACCGGCCATCGCCGCGACACCGACCTTGAGGCATTCCTCATCGACGTCGAAGCCGGGCGTGTGGATTTCGGAAGTGATACCGGCCTCCTCCTTGGACACACCCAGGCGGAAGTAGAAACCGGGAACCACCTTGGCGAAGTAAGAGAAGTCCTCGCCTCCCATGCCGGGCCGGGCTTCGATCACGTTCTCCTCCCCGAAGAGACGGTGGAAGGTGGGCAGGGTCCCCTGGACCAGGTCGGTGTTGTTGATGATGCTCGGGTAGCCCTTGCGGTATTCAAACTGATGGGTGGCGCCGTGGGCCGCGGTGATCCCGTCGAGGATCTGTCGCATCATCTCGACGACGCTGTCCCGGAATTTTTCGTCGTAGGTGCGGACCGTTCCGGTGAAGCGGACCTCCTCGGCGAGGATGTTGTGCCGCTGTCCGCCCTGGATCGTCCCCACGCTGAGGACGAGGGGTTGGGTGGTGTCGGTGCGGCGGCTCCGTATTGTCTGCAGGGCGGTGATCGCCTCCGACGCGACGACGATGGCGTCCACGCCGCGATGGGGTGCCGAACCGTGGGACATCTTCCCCCGGATGACCACTTCAAAGGTGTCGCTATTGGCGCTGGCGGGGCCGATCGAATAGGAGAGCTGGCCCGCCTTGAGGTACTGCGTCACATCGGGGGGCGCCGCGGTTGGAGAGATGGCGGGGCGGCAATGCAGGCCGAAGATGGCGGCGGGTCGGGGATTCTCCAGGACTTTTTCCGCCACCATCTGCTTTGCTCCCCAATCCCCCTTGAAGCTCGTCGGCAGACTTTCCTCGGCGGGTTGAAAGATGAACTTCACCGTTCCCCGGACTTGGTCGCGATGCTGGGAAAGCAGTTCGGCCACTCCCAGGGCCACGGTGGTGTGGACATCGTGACCGCAGGCGTGCATCACGCCGGGATTGCGCGAGCGCCAGGGTTTGGAGCTCAGCTCCATGATCGGCAGGGCATCCATGTCCGCGCGGATGGCCACACAGGCGCCCTCCCCGGCCTGGGTCCCGCGCAGCAGACCCACGACGCCGTGCTTGGCGATGCCCGTCTGCACCTCCAGGCCGAGGGATCGGAGCCGCTCGGCGACGTAGGCCGCGGTTTGCTCCTCCTCGTTGGACAGCTCGGGGTTGGCGTGGATGGCGCGGCGGGTCTCGACCAGTTTGGGGTAGATGTCCTCGATGGCTTTGCGAAAGAGCTCGTCCCGTTCCGAGGCGGCCAGGGGGGAAAGGGTGAAGACGGTCAGGGCGATGAGACGGGTCAGCTGGGTGAAAACGTGGGTCATGTTCGGGTGCAAGGGCAGCATGGAATCCTGACTCGGACAGAAAAACCTTTCTGAGGAGAGTCGTTTGCGGGAGTTTGCCGAATTCCGCGGCCCGCGTCGAGCATCGGCGCAGGAATTTTTTCGTCCTTGGGGCCCTCGATGTCCCACCCCCGGTGCGAGAATGCCTTCCCAAGGGCGGGCTTGCACCGCTCCGCTCCACCGCTACCCTGCATGCCCATGATCCGCTTGCTCCATACTGCCGACCTCCATCTCGGCCTGAAGTTCACCCGGGGTGGCTATCCCCCGGACTTGAGCCGGCGCCTCGCCGCGAGGCGCCTCGAATGCCTCAGCGATTTGGTGAAGCTGGCCGGACAGCGCCAATGCCAGCTCCTGGTCGTGGCGGGCGACCTTTTCGACACGCCCCGGGTTCCCAAAGGCTTGGTCCGGGAGGCCGGGGCCATTTTGGGCGGCTTTGAAGGCGTGGTGGCGGTCCTGCCCGGCAATCACGACTACGTCCAAGGGCAGGACGATCCACTGTGGCCGACCTTCTCCGACGCCCTGGGCGAGCGCCATCACCTGCTGCAACGGGAAAGCCCCTGTGATCTCCGCAGCCAGGGCCTGCCGCTGGTGCTCTTCCCCGGGGTCTGCACCTCGCGGCATTCCCCCTGCCATACGGTGGGCTGGGTTCGCGAGGCCCTCGCTGCCCTGGATTTGCCCCCCGAGGTTCGACGCGTCGGCGTGGCCCACGGCAGCCTGGAGGGGCTCTCGCCCGATTTCGCCGGAGACTACTTTCCCATGACGCGGCGGGAACTGGAAGACAGCGGCATGGATGTCTGGCTGCTCGGCCATACCCACGTGCGCCATCCCGACCGGGACCGCTTCGAGGGCGAACGCATCCTCTTTCCCGCAACGCCCGAGCCGGACGGCTTTGATTGCCGGCACGGAGGCCATGCCTGGATCGTGGACCTCTCCGAGGACGGGCAGGTGAGCGGGGAATCGGTCGAGACGGGGCGGTATCGCTTCCGTACCCTGACGAAGCGACTGGGCGGCGAGGCGGACCTGCAGGCCCTGCGCCGCGAGTTGGCGGCCCTCGATCCGGAGCGAGATCTCGTGAAGCTCGCCTTGAGCGGCCGTCTCCCCGGCGAGCTCTACGAAGGCCGCGGTGAATGGATTGCGGAGCTGGAAGCCAGCGCCCACTATGTGGAATGCGACAGCGCGGAGTTGCTCCGCGAGATCACCGCGGAGGACATCGGCCGGGAGTACAGTCTCGGGTCCTTTCCCTACCGACTGCTCAGCGGTCTCGCCGGCGAGAATGGAGATGCCGAAGCCCTGCAATTGGCCTGGGACCTGGTGAAGGAGGCAAAGTCATGATCCTGCGACGCATTTATCTTCATCCCTTCGCGGGGGCAAGCGATCGCGAGTTGAGATTCGCCCCGGGACTTAATGTGGTGTTAGGGCCAAACGAGGCGGGCAAGTCCACGTTGCGCCGCGCCATACGCCAGGCCTTGTTCGTCTCGACCCAATTGACGAAGCGCGAGGCGGACCGGGAGGTGGTGCCCTACCTGCCGCTCACCGGTGGGGACACGCTGAGAGTGAGCCTCGACCTGGCCGAGGGCGAGGCCCTCTGGTCGCTGACCAAGCAATGGGCCGCGGGGCGGTCTACCGCGGAACTGCGCCTGCCCGAGGGCGGGGTCCTCAGTGATCCGGCCCGGATTCAGGATACGCTGGCGGAGCGACTCGGGCTGACCCAGGGTACCTGGGAGCACGTCCTCATGGCGGCCCAGGGACAGGTCGACGCGAGTCTGGATCGCCTCTCGGCGGGTGACCTGAAGGAATTGAGCGCCCTGCTGCGCCGCGCCGCCTTTGAAACCGATGGGGTGTCCATCGAGGTCCTGGCCGAGAAGATCGAGGAACGCCATGCCGCCATTTTCGGGCGCTGGGACCGCGCCATGAAGCGCCCCGCGGACAACCGCGGCCTCGAGCAACGCTGGGTGCGCGGAGCTGGCACCCTCACCAACGCCTGGTACGAGCGCGAGTCGGCCCGCCTGGCCTTGGAACAGGCAGAACGGTATTACCGCCGGCTCGACGCCATTCAGGCCGATCTGGAGAAACTGGGCGACGCCAAGTCCGCCCTGGAGGAATGGATCGCCAGGCACGAGCCCGCCTATCGGGACGCGGAGCAGCGCCAGCGTCTCGAGGCGGAGCTGGGCGCCGCCGAGGCAAAGGGCAAGGAAGTGCGCCAAGTCTCCCAGCAATGGCCGGTGGCCGACAACCGGAAGCGGGAAGTGGCCGCCCTGCTCGAGGGACTCGTCAAGAAGGTGGCATTGTTAGAAACGGAGCTGGCCCGGGCCAAGGCCTGGGAGTCCGTGGGGAAGACGCGCCGCCTCATCGAGGAAGTGGAGCGTCTCGACGCCGTGCTGGCGGAGGCGAAAAAGGAGCGCGAGCAGGGACCGAAGGTCGAGGCCCAGGTGCTCGCGGAACTGGAGCAGATCGACAGGGAGCGGGAGCGCCTGCGCATCCGCATCGAAGCCGCGGCCTTGAGGGTCCGGATCGCGGCCCGCGCCCCTTTGCAGCTGGTTACCCAGTCGGGTCTCCAGGAAGCCGAGTCGCGGGAAATCCCCGCGGGAGAATCATTGCACCTGGACGCGGCGGGGCGAGTCCACCTCCGCGAAGCCTCGGGGGCCTGGGAGATCGAAGTCAGCCCGGGGGAGATCGACGTCGCTGCCGAGGCGGAGCGGCATCGCCAACTCGGGGAGGAGTTGGCGAACCGACTCTCGCAGCTCGGACTCGCCGACCTCGCGGCGGCCAAGGCCGCCCACGCCGAGGATCGCGAGAAGGGGCAACGGCTTCGCCTACTCGAGCGCCAGCGGGCCGAGCTCTTGGGGACGCGGCGTTTGGAGGACTTGAAGCAGGAAGTGGCCGAGCAAGGGGGGGCGACGCCACCGGCGCGGTCCCTCGTCGAAGTCGCGGCGGAGCATGCCCGCGCGGAAAGCGAGATGGCCGCCCTGCAGCGGGAGGGCGCAGATCTGGATCGCCGGCTGGCGGCCTGGACCGCGGAGTATGGCTCCCAGGACGATCTCCTCGACCGGCTCGCGGACCTGCGCAGCGAGCATCGCCTCTGGAAGGAGAAGATCGCGGCACTGGAGCCCCTGCCCGAGGGCTGGGGAGAGGTGCAGCCCTTTTTGCGCGCCTATCGCGAGCGGCGGGAGGAGCTGGACCGGCAGCGCGACCAGGTGAATCAGCTGCTCTTGGAAAAGGCGCAGTTGGCAGGAGACGAGCCCGAGGAGGAGCCCGCTGCGGCCGCCGAGCGGCTCCAACTGGCCGAGGCCGCCTTTGCCAGGGCCTTGCGCGAAGGCGAAGCCATCGAGCGAATCCGTCAGGACTGTGCCGCCCTGCGCGCCGAACTCGACGGAGACACCTTGGGCCCCTGGCAGGAACATCTCACCGCGGTCATCGCGCCCCTAACAGAACAACGATACCGGAGTCTCCTCCCCGAGGAGGCCAAGGCGGAGCGAAGTGACGGCTGTTCCGTGCCCTTTGCCCTGCTCTCCGCGGGAACCCGAGCGTCCTTGGGTCTGGCGGTGCGGCTCTCCATGGCCCGGTGGTTCCTCGAGGGACGGGATGGCTTTCTGCTGCTGGACGATCCTTTTGTCGACCTCGACCCGGAACGCCAGCGCGCCGCAGCCGAGATGCTGCGTCGCTTCGCCGAGGAAAAACAGGTGATCGTCTTCACCTGCCATCCGGCCCACGCCGATCGTCTCGGCGGCACCCGGCTGGAACTCTGAGCTCGCCGCTGCCTCAGGGCGCCGGCGTGCTCGTGCCGGGGGCAGGGTTTCGCGCGGCCTGGGCGGCAGCGATGATCCGAGGCATGTAGGGCTCGGGGTTGGCGTCGAAGGCCCGCACGCAGGGCGTGCAGCAGAAGAGCACCTCGTGGCCCTGGTAAATGCGCCGGTGCTTGGGACCGCCGGAGTCAAAGGGCTTCTGAATCACGGCGCAGGTCTGGAAGGGGTAGGGGATCACTTGGCTGCCGAGTTCGCGGTCGAGCCGGGCCGTTTCCTTGAAGGAGGAAGTCGCTGATGTAGCGGTGGCTGTGGGGGGAGGGGCCGGGTTCGCAGCGGCAGGTGCCGGCGTGAGCGCCTCGGGACTCGGCGCGGCGGTGGATGGGGGGGCGGAGTTGCCGGAGGGCGCCTGGGTGGTGCAGGCGGGGAGCGCGGCGGCAAGGGCGACGCAGAGGGCGGTTCGCTTCATGGAATGGAGGCAAGATGAGCTCGCCCTGCCCTCCCTGCAAGTGCGGAGGCTCGCTTCTCGCGCCCGCCTTCCGGGAGCCGCCCTCAGGAGCCGCAGGATCCCGACCCGCATTTGCCGCATCCTCCCGGGGGCTGGCGACGGCCGCGCCAGAATCGCCACAGGAGGGCCAGGATGACGCAGAGGACGATGCCCAGGGCGGCCCAGCTTTGCCAATCGGATTCGGGAGTCGGGGGATTCATGGGCGGGGGTCAGGCAAAACCGAGCACGCTTCCCAGTTGGAAGACGAGGAGGGAGGCCAGGGCCGCGAAGATCAACATGAAGACGAATTGGCCCAGGGCCCATTTCCAAGATCCCGCCTCGCGGGCGACCACGGCCGAGGTGGGCAGGCATTGCAGGGCGTAGATGTAGAAAACCAGTAAGGAGAGAACGGCGGCCGGGCTGAAGAGGGGACGGCCATCCGGCCAGGTTTCGGCGGCGATGCGCTGGCGGAGTCGTCCCCGGGTTTCGGTTTCGTCCTCGCTTTCCTCGATATGGAAGAGCTGCGCCATGGATCCGACGAACACCTCGCGGGCGGCGAAGGAGGTGAGGATCGCCGTGCCGGTGCGGCCGTCAAAGCCAAGGGGCTTCACCAGGGGTTCGATCCAGTGGCTGATGCGGCCGATCGCGCTGTGGGCGAGCGCCTCGGCGGGGTCGTCGGTCTCGAGCTTGGGATAGGTGGAGGCGGCCCACAAGAGGATCATCAGGGCCAGGATGAGGGTGCCGGCCTTGCGCAGGAAGGCCCAGCCCCGGTCGAGGACGTGACGGAAAATGTAGCTCCACTGGGGCAGCCGGTAGGGGGGCAACTCCAGCATGAATTGGCTCTTGATTTCGTCCGGTCCCAGCCGGCCACGGAGAACGCGCGCCACCAGGAAGGCGGTGGTCGTGCCGAGCACGTAGATGAGGAGGAACACGAGGGCCTGGGTGGTGCCACCCTCGCTGCCGCCGAGCAGCAGGGGGACGAGGAGCAGATAGACGGGCAGTCGAGCGGAGCAGCTCATCCAGGGAGCCACAAAGATCGCGACGAGGCGCTCTTTGGGGGAATCAATGGTGCGGGTGGCCATCACGCCGGGAATGGCGCAGGCATAGGAGCTCAAGAGAGGGAGGAAGGATTTTCCACTGAGCCCGACCCTCGCCATGATCCCATCCATGAGGTAGGCCGCCCGGGCCATGTAACCGGAGCTTTCCATCAGGCCGATGAAGAAGAAGAGCAGGAGGATCTGGGGAAGAAAGACCACCACGGCGCCCACGCCGCCAATGATGCCATCGGTGATCAGGTCGCGCAGATCCCCCTCGGCGAGCCGGTCCCTGACGACGTTGGCCAGGGTCTCCTGGAGGGATTCGATCCAGCCCATGGGGATGGAAGCGAAGGAGAAAATCGACCAAAAGAGGGCAAACATGATCCCCACGAAGCAGATCCAGCCGAGGATGGGATGCAGCAGGACGGCATCAATGCGGTCGGAAACCGTGGCGTTGTGGCTGGAAGGTCGCCTCGCGGCGAGTTCGGCGACGGTGAAGCCAAACTGGCGCCGGGCCTCTTCGTTGCCCTTTTCCCAGTGAATTTCCGGCGGGGAGGGGAAGGGCGTCCGCATCGCCTGCTTCAACTCGAGGAGTCCCTTGCCCCGGTTCGCCTGTATGGGGACGACCGGCACCCCGAGTTCCTCTGACAGCTTGGTCGGGTCGAGCCGAAGCCCCGAGCGCTCTGCCGCGTCGACCATGTTCAGGGCGATCAAGGTGGGCAGGCCCAGCTCGAGTATCTCGAGGGCAAGCTGGAGATGCCTTTCCAAATTGGAGGCATCAAGGACGCAAATGACGAGGTCGGGCGCGGGATGTTGCTCGTGCTGACCATTGAGGACATCGCTGGCGATCTGCTGGTCAGGCGATCCGCCGGAGAGACTGTAGCAGCCGGGCAGGTCGATGATCTGCAGCCGGCGGCCATGGGGGGTGAAACATTCCCCCTGCTTGATCTCGACCGTGACTCCCCCGTAATTCCCCACCTTGGCGGCAGTGCCGCAGAGGGCATTGAACAGGGTGGTCTTCCCCGCGTTGGGATTGCCGGCCAGCGCGACCCTCGCCTCAGTATGCTGCATGACGCGAGATCAGGACGGAAGCAGGGGACAGACCTTGACGAACTCGGCCAACTCGCTGCTCAGGGCCAGACGGGCTCCGTGGATGGAGCAGATCAGGTTGCGTCCCCCGGAGATCTTCCGCACTTTTTGCTTTTCGGAGAAGCCCAGATGGCGCAGCCGGTCACGGGCGTCCCCCTCGAGCGAGTGGATCTGAAACTCGCCGCCCACCTGCGCCTGCTTCAAACTCAGCAATGGCTGCGTCTGGAGATTCGGATTCGCTGAAACTCGCATCAGCGACAGAGTGCTGCAACTGGGTCGCAATTGCAACGTGAAAAGGCAGGCCTGAGTGCGCCCTTGTCCCGGCGCGCCCTCGGGAGCTCCACAGCTTTCCCTTGCGAAGGAAGGAATTGCGCAAATGCTTTCCCCCCTTGCATCGTTCTAGTTCGCAGTCTTCCTGATGCCTCCCATGCGGCTTGTTCTCCTCCTTTGCTTCATCCTGCTTCCGGCCCTCTCCGACGAGGCCCTCGCGACGGAGCGGAAATCCGGGGGCAAGCCGGCGTCTTCCCGTCCCAATGTCCTTCTCGTCATGTCGGATGACCAGGGATGGGGCGACGTGGGATACAACGGGCATCCCCACATCAAGACGCCCCATCTCGATGCGGCGGCGGCCTCCGGCCTCCGCTTGGACCGCTTCTATGCCGCGGCTCCTTCCTGTTCCCCGACGCGCGCCAGCGTGCTGACCGGGCGGCATCCCAACCGCATGGGGGTCTTTTCCTGGGGGCATCTGCTCCGTCCGCAGGAACGCACCCTCGCCGAGGTTCTCCACCAGGCCGGCTATGCCACCGGCCACTTTGGCAAGTGGCACCTCGGTTCGGTCCGGGCCGACAGTCCCGTCAGCCCCGGGGCGAAAGGCTATGAGCGTTGGGTGGCGGCGGAAAACTTCTTCGACCTCAATCCGGAGCTCAGCGACCAGGGCAAGCCGACGCGTTTTCAGGGGGAGGGGAGTGTGGTGGTCGCCTCTCTGGCGCTCGACTGGTTTCGTTCCCGGGCGGAGGACGAGCGTCCCTTTTTCGCCACGGTCTGGTTCGGCTCGCCGCATTTCCCCCATCATGCGGCCCCTGAATACGCCGCGCTTTACCCCGACCGGTCCCGGAAAGAAAGGGCCTATTATGGCGAGATCAGCGGTCTCGACGCCGCCTTCGGACTTCTCCGCGACGGACTTTCGGAATTGGGCCTGAGCCAGAACACCATCCTGTGGTTTTGCAGTGACAACGGCGCCATGCCTGTCGGGGATGCGGGGGGGGCGCGGGGGGGCAAGCATGCCCTTTACGAGGGGGGGCTGAGGGTCCCGGCCTTCATCGAATGGCCCGTCGGCATTCCCGAGCCGAGGGCCACCCCGGTGCGTTGTGGCACAGTGGATATTTTTCCCACGGTGCTGGACTTGGTGGGACTGTCGCCCACGGACGGCCGGGTGCTCGACGGCATCAGTCTGCTTCCCCTGATCCGCGGCGAGATGAAAGTGAGGCCCGCGCCGCTCGGCTTCTGGAATGCGGGCATCCCGGGACAGTTCACCAACCCGGCGGGAGTCAAAAAAATCCTGCCCGTAGATGAGCACTGGAGCCAGAGCAAGGTCGAGCGCGTTGCCCGGCGGGCCGAGAAGATTCCCAGACATCTCTTTCCCGAAAACGTCTATGCCGGGCACGCCGCCTGGATCTCCGGCGACTGGAAGCTGCACCGCATTTCGCCGACCAATGGGGAGCGGGTGCGCTGGATGCTCTACAATCTCGCCAACGACCCCCGCGAAACCACGGATGTCGCCAAGGCCCATCCCACGTTGGTCAGCGAATTGTCCCGGGAAATGGAGCAGTGGCTCTCCAGCGTGGTGTCGAGCCTGCGCGGGGCCGACTATTAGGCCAGCACGGACGTGGAGGCCAGCGCGGACGCGGAGAAGGGGTCGGGCCGTTGCGGCGGATCCGGGAGCCCCGCCCGGTTTCCGACGACCGACGCGAGCGCGATTGGACAGGCCTGGGTCGCCCGTGATCCCGCGACTTCCCTGCCGCCCCGGCGATGCTTAGGCTTGCCCCATGAAGGATCGTCCTCTCGACCGCCGCCAGTTCGCCAAACAACTCGCCGCCAGCGCCGGGGCTCTCGCCGCGGTGAACGGAGCCGCCCTGGGACAGGAGCGGGTCAATCCCCAGAACCGCCCCCAGCCGCCCCGGGCAAATGCCAGCCCCACTGAGACGGGGACCTTCGGTAGGAGTGAGCGCAGGCACGTCCGCACGAGCGGGGAGCTGCAGGGCGACTGGTTCGCCGAGGCCGCACGCCAAATTCCGGTGGTGTCGGACTGTGATGTGCTCGTCTGTGGCGCGGGTCCGGCGGGCTTTGCCGCCGCCTTGGCGGCAGCGCGCCGGGGGGCGCGCACCACCCTTTTGGAAGTCCACGGCTGCATCGGCGGCGTTTGGACGGCGGGCCTGCTCTCCTGGATTCTCGACGGGATCAACAAACCCGGCATCATGGCCGAAGTGCTCCGGCGACTCGAGGCCCAGAACAACGGGCGTCGCATGAAATCGGCCTGGGTTTACCATCCCGAGCCCATGAAGCTGCTGCTCGAGGAAATGTTGCTGGAAGCCGGGGTCAAAATCCGCCTCTTCACGAGGGTGGTGGGAGCGGTGACCGATGCGCAGCATCGCCTTTCCGCGGTCCTAACCGAATCCAAATCAGGCCGGGAAGTGTGGCGGGCAAAGGCCTTCGTCGACGCCACCGGCGACGGAGATCTCGCCGCCCAGGCGGGATGTGGTTTCGATTTTGGACGGCCGAGCGACGGGGTAACTCAGCCGATGAGCTTGCTGGCACTCCTTCACGGCGTCAGCACCGATGAGATCGCGCCCTTTGTGAATCACGTTGCCGAGGAACGCGGACTGGGGCGGGGCAAGGAAAACTTCCTCGCCGAGCTTCGTTCTGCCGGCATCGATCCCAGCTACGGAGGTCCCTCCATTTTCGAGATTCGCGACGGGCTCTATGCGATGATGGCCAATCACCAGTACAATGTCTCGGCCATCAATGCCGACGAGGTCACCCAAGCCACCCTGGAGGCGCGCCGCGAGAACCACGCCATGGTTCAGGCCCTGCGGAAAAAGGGCGGCCCTTGGAAAGGCGTCGAGATCATCGCCACGGCGGAGCAGATTGGGACCCGCGAGGCGCGTCGCATTCACGGGCGCTACACCGTTAGGGACGAGGATCTGCGCGACGGAGCCCGCTTCGAGGACGGCATTTGTCGCGTCACCTTCGGGATTGATGTCCATTCCACGGATCCCAGAAAGACCAAGGCCATTGAAAGCCAGCCCTACAAGTCGCAGCATTACGACATCCCCTTGCGCGCCCTCATGGCCAAGGACGTGGACGGCCTGGTGCTGGCGGGGCGCTGCATCAGCGGCGGGTTCCTCGCCCACAGCAGTTATCGGGTCACCGGGAATTCCGTGGCCATGGGAGAGGCCGCGGGGGTGGTCTGCGCCGTGGCGGCCCAGGAAAGGGTGCTCCCCCATGAGGTTCCCTTTGCCGCGCTCGGGGCCCAGGCGCGGGGGTGAGCCCTCGGGAGAGGAGGGGGGGCTCGAAGGGGCTTTCCTGGCCCTCGCTTGACTCCCCCGTCGCCCTGGGCGACCAGTGTTCCTCCCTGCGCGGGCGGCGCGACGATCCGCCCCCGCCGTTTTCGTCGGTGACATTGCTAGGATCGATTCGGCATGGCCCGATTGTTCAAAAAACCGGAGATCGCCGAGAACCGCATCGAGAACTCGGGTCGATGGCCTGTGCGGGTAACGCGTTTCCAGCTCGTCGACGAGTACCAGTTTCCCGCGACCAATTTTCCGGAAGTTTTCTACGTCGAGGAGGGGCGCTGCCTCCATGAGACGGAGGCGGGCGTGCAGGCCTTGCGGTCAGGGGCGGCGTTGATGGTCAATCCCGGGCATTCCCACACCATCCTGAAGCCGGAGGAGGTGGTGCTGACCCGGGTGCGTTATTTGCCGGAATGGCTCACTCGGGAGTACGAGATCATCATTCGCTCCCCGGATCTGCTTGGCTTGTTCTTCGACCAGTCCTGGTTTCATTATCCGCGGGAGGAGCGGCTCCACATCTTTGCCACCAGCGGCAAGGGCAGTGAACGCATTCGCGAGGAACTATCCTATCTCCGCGAACTTCTGAGGAAGGAGCGGCAATACGAACCGGTCACGCGGGTCTCCGTTTTGAAATTGATGATGCTTCTCGCGGATGAATACCGTCGCTTTTGGCGAGGAGTGCCCGAGATCGAGCTCATGCCCGAGGCCCTCCATGCCCTGGACTGGGTGGAACGCTGCATCCTCCGGGGCGAGAGGGACGCCATTGCGAGGATGCCCCGCTCGGGCTATGCGAAACGGTCGATTGAGCAGGCCTTCGGTGAGCTGACCGGCCTGAGCATCGAGGCCTACGCCTTGCGACGTCGGGTCTTCCACGCCGCCTACCTCCTCCTGACGACGCGCCAGGAATTGCGTCAGATCGCCCAAGCCCTGGGATGGAACAAAGTGGGCGAATGTGCTGCCGATTTCGAGTCGGTGTTTGACCTGCCTCCGGCGGTATACCGCGAGAAATTCGGCCCGCACGCCGAGTGCTGAGTTCCGACGCCCGTCGTGGCCGGTAGAGAAAAAGTGCGGGAAGTCGAAACGGCCCGCACTTTTCGGTAAATTCGCGGCGCTCCCCGATCAGCCGCGATCGCCGATGGGGATGATGGGTTGGTCCTCCGTCGGGCCCGTGTAGAGGGTGAGGGGACGGTAGAGGCGGTTGTCGTCGAGCTGCTCGAGGACTTGGGCCGTCCACCCGGCGGCGCGGGATATGGCAAAAATCGGCGTGAAGAGGTCGGTGGGAATCCCGAGGGAGTAGTAGACCGTGGCCGAGTAGAAATCGACGTTGGCGTTGAGGTTCCTCCGCTCCTTCATGAGCTGGGCGATCCGCTCGGACATGTCGATCCACTTGGTTTCGCCGAGTTCCTTGGTCAGTTGCACCGCCATCTTGCGCAGGAAGGGCGCACGTGGGTCGAGCGTGCGGTAAACGCGGTGCCCGATGCCCATGATCTTGCGCTTGTTGGCAAGGGCGTCCTCAATGTAGGCATCGACGCGGTCGAGGCTGCCGATTTCCTGCAGCATGTGAATGACGCCCTCGTTGGCCCCACCGTGGAGGGGGCCCTTCAGGGTGCCGATGGCCGAAGTGATGGCCGAGTAAAGGTCAGAGAGCGTGGCCACGGTGACGCGGGCGCTGAAGGTCGAGGCGTTCATGCCGTGGTCGGCATGGAGGATGTAGGCCGCGTCGAGGGTGCGGACCGCCTCGGCGCCGGGCTCTTCCCCGTTGATGAGGTAGAGGAAGTAGGCGGCTTCGCTGAGGTCGTCGCGCACTGGCATCAGATCCAGGCCCTGGCGGGCGCGGTGGAAATGGGCCACCATCATGGGCATGGTTGCGCAGATGGCCATGGCGCGTTCCTCGTTGAGGCTGCGATCCTGGTCGTTGCCGCGGCGGTCGTAGAGTCCCAGCATGCTGACACCGGTGCGCAGCACGTCCATGGGAGCCGCTTCCTTCGGCGCCGTGCGGAGGAAGTCGATGACCCCCTGGGGGAGGTGGCGGTGGGAACGGAGGTTGGCCGTGAAGCTGTCCAGTTCCGCCTGGGTCGGCAGCTTGCGTCGGTGCAGGAGGAACATGACCTCCTCGAAGGTGCACTGTTCCACCAGATCCTGAATGTTGTAACCGAGATAGCGAAGGATCCCAGCCTGCCCTTGTACGTCACTGAGGCAGGACTCGTTAGCGATGACCCCCTCCAGTCCCTTCGAATATTCCGGTTTCTCCGACATAAGCTACTGTAGTTGTAATATTCAATGCTCTGGGAGCGGCGTCCCGAGCGATCATGCGTTCCTTCCGATTCAGCCCATCGCGCGGACCAGTGCCTGGCCCATGTCCGACGGGGTTTTGGCCACCTCGATACCGGCATCGCGAAGGGCTTCAATTTTGGCTTCGGCGGTGCCTTTGCCGCCCGAGACGATGGCCCCGGCGTGGCCCATGCGGCGTCCTGGAGGCGCCGTGGCGCCGGCGATGAAGGCCGCGATCGGCTTCTTGCAATGTTCCTTGGCCCAGGCCGCGGCAATTTCCTCGTTCGATCCGCCGATTTCGCCGATCATGATGATGGCTTCGGTTTCTGGATCCTCGTTGAACATCTTCAGGACGTCGAGGTGGGTGGTGCCGTTGATGGGGTCACCGCCGATGCCCACGCTGGTGCTCTGGCCGAGGCCGAGCTGGGTGAGCTGCCACACCGCCTCGTAGGTGAGCGTGCCGCTGCGCGAGACCACGCCGACCTTGCCGCGCTTGTGAATGTAGCCCGGGGCAATGCCGATGCGACAGCCGCCCTGGGAACCCTCGCCGCGCCCGGGGGTGACGATGCCGGGGCAGTTGGGGCCGATGAGACGCGTCTTGGAGCCTTCCATGGCAGCGCGGACGCGCATCATGTCCATCACGGGAATCCCCTCGGTGATGGCCACGACGAGGTCACAGCCGGCGTCGACCGCTTCGAGGATGGCGTCGCCCGCGAACGGCGGCGGCACAAAGATGACCGAGACCGTGGCGCCCGTCACCTGCACGGCTTCCGAAACCGTGTCGAAAATCGGCACGCGATCGGCGAAGAGTTGCCCTCCCTTGCCGGGAGTGACCCCGGCGACGACTTGGGTGCCGTAGTCGAGACTGAGCTGGGCGTGGCGACCGCCAAAGGAGCCGGTGATCCCCTGGACGAGGATCTTCGTGTTTTCGTCAACAAGGATGGCCATGAGAGGAGAAAGGGTTGAGGGGAGGGTGCAGGGTTCAGGCGGCGATGGCGGCGACCGCCTTGGCGGCGGCATCGGCCAGGGTGTCAGCAGAGACGAGGGACACGCCGGATTCCGCCAGGGTGCGCTTGCCGGCTTCGACGTTGTTCCCCTCCAGTCGGACGACCAGGGGAATGTTCAGGTCGACCTCCTTGCAGGCGGCGACGATGCCCTGCGCGATGACGTCGCAGTCCATGATGCCGCCGAAGATGTTCACGAGAATGGCCTTCACGTTGGGGTCCCCAAGGATGATCTTGAAGGCGTTGGTGACCTGCTCCTGCGAAGCGCCACCACCCACGTCAAGGAAGTTGGCCGGCTCGCCGCCGCAGTGCTTGATGATGTCCATCGTCGCCATGGCCAGGCCGGCGCCGTTGACGAGGCAGGCGATGTTGCCGTCGAGACCGATGTAGTTGAGGTGGTACTTGGCCGCCTCCACTTCGCGGGGATCTTCCTCGCTGGGATCGTGCAGGGCCGCAATATCGGGATGGCGGTAAAGGGCGTTGTCGTCGAAGTCGAACTTCGCGTCGAGGGCGAGGACCCGTCCGTCGGGGGTGACCACGAGTGGGTTGATCTCCACCATGGAACAGTCGCACTCGATGAAGAGGCGGTAGAGCGCAGAGAGCAATTTGCCGAACTGCTTAGCCTGGTCGCCGCCGAAGCCAAGCTTGGCGGAGAGCTTGCGGATTTCGTAGGGCTGCAAGCCGAGCAGCGGATGGATGACTTGGTGGAAAATTTTCTCGGGCGTTTCCGCGGCGACTTCCTCGATGTTCACGCCGCCTTCCGTGCTGGCCACGACGACGGGGGCGCGGTGCTCGCGGTCCATGAGAATGGCGAGGTAGTACTCCTTCTGAATGTCGACGGCGTCGGCGACCATCACCTTGCTGACGAGCTTGCCGGCTTCTCCGGTTTGGTGCGTCACGAGCACCTGGCCCAGCATCTTGGCGGCGACATCAGCGGCTTCGTCGGCGGTTTGGACGACGTGGACCCCGCCCTGGAAACCGTTCTTGAAGGTGCCCTTGCCGCGTCCGCCCGCATGGACCTGCGCCTTCACGACGATATTGGTGCCAATTTCGGCGGCGGCGGCCTTGGCTTGCTCCGCGGTCTCCGCGACGCGTCCCTTGGGGGTGGGGACACCAAATTTTTCGAAAAGTTCCTTGGCCTGATATTCGTGGATGTTCATGGAAGCGGAGGATGCCCGGCGACGGGCGCGGCAACTTACGAAGTCGCTTCCTCAGGTCAAGGTGGAACTGAAGAGATGCATGCGTGGCGGCAACCACACATGCGCCATGGACCTGGACCGTGTCAGAAATCCAGAAGCACTTCGGCCCGGCGGTTTTCCGAGCGTCCCCGGGGGTTGTCGGAGCCGTCGGGCAGGAAGTTGGGCTTGCGCGGCTTAGAGGCGCCAAAGGCCTCGGTGACGATCTGCTGGGGTTTCACGCCCAAGGCAATGAGCTCGCGCCGAATCGAATCGGCCCGGCGATCGCTGAGCTGGATGTTGTAGTCGTCGCTGCCGAGGGAGTCGGTGTGCCCGTTGATCCGGATGACCCGTTCCTCCCCCTGCTTGAGGATGTCGGCGACAATGGCCAACTGACGCTTGGTGCGCGAGGTCAGCGCGGCCTCGTCGAACTCGAAGTAGAGCACGAGGGAGTCGCCCCCGGCGGGATCCTCCACAATCGGGCTGTAGGCGACCCGGCCGCCACCGGCCCCCTCGGAGAGGGCCGAGAGCACTTTCGAAAAGGTGAGGCCGTTCACCTTCCAGGATTCTCCCACCTTGCCCAGCTCGATGGCAAATTCGGAGGTGCTCTGCGCCGATTGCACCCGGGCAAGCACCCAGGCCATGTCCTCGCGGTCGAGGGTCACGACGAAGGGGCGCTCGGGACGCAGGCTGAACTTGCCCTCCTCGATGGCAATCATGAGGGCCGCGACTCGTTCATCGGTCACCGTGGCGCTGTCTGCCAGTTCTCGTGCCGTGGGGTAGTCGCGCTCCATCACGGCCTTGGAAAAGCGGTGGGCCACGGAGAGGGCGTCGCCGCCGCCCGGAGGCGTGCTTTTCCCCTCCGCGATTGCCGGAGTGTCCAGGGGGAGACTGATCTTCTCGATCTGGATTTTGCCTTCCGCCTCCTTCACATCGGCATAGAGCTGTTTCTTGGCGCCCTCTTTCCCGACGGGGACGAAGTTCAAGGCGTAGCGGCGCCCGCCCGCGGACTTGGAGATCTCGGCCTGGGGCTGGTTCGGATCGAGCATCAGCTCGGGGTTTTCGACGAGGGCTTTGAGCTCGCCGCGCATGGGCTCCGCCAGGGCGGAAGGACCGGCCAGCTTGGCAAAGCCATCGAAGTCCCGTGCGGCGATGCGATCGGCGAGCGCGGCGATGGCCGCCTCAGGCGACTGATAGGGAGCGACCACGGGCTCTGCCGGAACCGCCGCGGGCTTGGCTTCCGCCGGGGCGACGGGGGCCGGAGGCGATGGAGGCGTGGTGGCCTCGGCCGACGGGGCCGTATCGGATTTCTCCGTCGGGGTGCTTGGAGAGGCCTCGGTCTGGGACGGCGAGCTTCCATGGGGAGCCACCGCTTCCGTTTGGGGTTCCCGACCCGAGCGCAGAATGATGAGAGAAGTCGCCAACCCGAGAGCGAGGATCCCGAAGAATATGATGGCGGTCGACTTGTTCATGGCGCAGACGCATCCCCCGGTGGGAACCGGTGGACAGGCCCAACTTAGCAGATTGCGGACCGATCGAAACCGAAAAGTCCCCAGCCCCGATTTCTCAAGGAGCTGACGGGCTCAGGCCAGGGCCTCGAAGAGCTTCTCGAGCGGGACGCTGCGCTCGTTCCGGGCCGCCAGGTCGCGCAGGGTCAGGTCGGGATATTCCGAGCCGATGACAATGGCGTAGCGGGCGCCGGATTGTTCGGCCATCTGGAACTGTTTGCCGACCTTGGTCGGCGCCAGGGGAGTGAGGACGCGGAAGCCGGCACGGCGCAAATTTTGGGCCAGCGCGGCGGCCTCGGCTTCCCGGGCGGGATCCGCGAGGACGAGGTGGGCGTCGACGCGGGCGCTTTCCCGTTGGGCTTCGGCTAGGCGACTGGCTGGGACTTCGGTTTCGCGGATCAGGTCGGCGATGACCATGTCGCCCATGGCAAAGCCGCAGGCTGCCATGTCGACGCCGCCGATGAGGCCGACGAGCTGATCGTAGCGACCGCCGCCGGCGACGGCGCGCATGCCCTTGCCGATGTCGAAGATTTCAAAGACGGGGCCGGTGTAGTAGGCCAGCCCGCGGACGATGCCGAGATCCACTTCCACGTATTCCCCCAAGCCGCGGGCCCGGAGGTCGGCGAGGAGGCGGCGAATGGCGGGGGAGGCTTCAGCGCCCGAGGCAATGAAATCACGCACCGCCTGGAGCTCGATGCCGAGGGCGCCGAGCTGCTCGATCACCTTGGCCTCGGGGCTTCGCTCCATCTTGTCGACGACCTGCAGAAAGGTGGCGATGCCCGCTTCATCGAGGCCCTGGGAGGCAGCAAAGTCGGTCCAGGCCGTGCGGTCGCTGACTCGGAGGCGGAAGTCCTTGGAATCGAAGCCAAATTCGCGCATCAGGTCGATGGCCAGGGCCATCAATTCGGCGTCGGCGAGCACGGAATCCTCCCCGAGGATGTCGCAGTTGAACTGGTAGAACTCCCGTCCGCGGCCTTTCTGGTGCTTTTCGTAGCGAAAAAACTGCCCGATGGAAAACCAGCGCAAGGGTTTGCGGAAGTCGCGCTGCCGGGCCGCGGCCATGCGGGCCAGGGTCGGCGTCAGTTCGGGTCTCATGGAGACCTCGCGCCCTCCCTTGTCGGTGAAGCAGAAGAGCTGGTTGACGATTTCCTCGCCGCTCTTGCGCCGGTAGAGTTCGGTCGGTTCCAGGAGAGGGCCCTCGTACTCGACGAAGCCGTAGCGACGGGCCACGCGGCGCCAGGTGTCGAAGACGTGGTTGCGCGTCGCGCAGTCCTCCGGATAGAAATCCCGAAATCCTGGAAGGGTTTGGAAACGAGCTGCCATGGGCGGGGCCAGGGGGAAGGGGCTTAACCGAACACGATGGTCCGGTTGGCGTGAACGAGGGTGCGGTGATTGAGGTGGAGCCAGACGGCGCGGCTCAGCACGGTCTGCTCCAGGGCCCGCCCCTTGCGGATGAAATCCTGCACGGAGTCACTGTGGGAGACGGGGGTGACGCCCTGGACGATGATGGGGCCCTCGTCGAGGTCCTCGGTGACGTAGTGACTGGTGGCCCCGACGAGCTTGACCCCGCGCTTGTGGGCGGAATGATAGGGTCTGGCCCCGGGGAAGGCGGGCAGGAAGGAATGGTGGATGTTGATGATGCGGTCGGGGAAGGCCGCGGTCATCTTCGGGCTGAGGATCTGCATGTAGCGAGCCAGCACGACGAGGTCCACCTGGGCCTCGCGCAGGAGCTCGATCTCGCGCTGCTCTTGCTCCGCCTTGTTCTCGGCGGTGACGGGGAGGTGGTGAAAGGGAATGTCGAAGCGGCCGGCGGTGGCCCTGAGGTCCTCGCGATTGCTCACGATCAGGGGGATGTCCATGCGCAGCTCCCCGCTT
Source organism: uncultured Akkermansia sp. (assembly GCA_964552315.1). Taxonomy (GTDB): domain Bacteria; phylum Verrucomicrobiota; class Verrucomicrobiia; order Verrucomicrobiales; family DEV007; genus Arctic95D-9. The sequence goes on from CAZKGI010000008.1 coordinate 77,432, forward strand.
TCGTGGCGCGAGAGGAGGTCGTAGAGACAGTGGTTCTCCTTGGTGACGAAGATGGCGACGCGCGGGACGATGTCGGAAAAGTGGAGCGACCAGCGCATCTCGAAGCGCTCCAGCAGCGGGGTCAGCGCGGGGATGATCTCCTGCCGCGCCAGGGCGAAGCCGTCGAGCGCCCATTCGACCCGCATGAAGAAGACCTTCTCCTCCACGTCGACGTGCTGGTCAATGTCGACAATGTTGCCCTGATTCTCAAAGAGGAAGGCCGAAAGGGCAGCGACAATGCCGGCTCGGTCTGGACAGGAGATGAGCAGGATCGCTGTGGGAGAATCTTTCGGAGGGGTGCTCAAGGACAGGAATGCCGGCGCCTATGCGAGAAAGCGAGGAAGAAGAAGTGCTCGAGGGGGGACTCGAACCCCCACAGGTCTCCCCACAAGATCCTTAGTCTTGCGCGTCTACCAATTCCGCCACCCGAGCGACGTTCCTCAAAGCCGGAGCGGTGTCCGGCGCGAAGGGGGGAATCGATAAATGGAAAATTTGCGTTTCGCAAGTGGATTCTTTGGAACTTTCTCCATTGGCCTAGCTCTCCCGCAAGGGGACGGAAAGGGAGCCAAAAGAGTCACTCCTGCAGCGAGCCGGCGTAGATGTTGAAGCCCTGGTCGCGCAGAAAGCCGACGAGCAGCTGGCCGCTCTCCCGAGCCAGGCTCACGGCGAGGCTGCTGGGGGCGGAGAGGGCGACCACGTAGGGGATCCGTGCGGCAAGGGCCTTTTGCATCAGCTCAAAAGAGACTCGCCCGCTGACGAGAAGCAGGCTGTCCTCGAGAGCCTCCTGCTGCAAGAGGGCGTGGCCGACGACCTTGTCCAGGGCGTTGTGTCGGCCCACATCCTCCCGCAGGAATCGCAGGTGCCCGGCGGTGTCGAAGAGGGCGGAGGCGTGGAGGCCTCCGGTGCGGGCGAAGGTTTCCTGGGCCGCGCGGAGTTTCTCGGGGAGCTGGAGCAGGGCTTTCGGGGAATAGGGGGCCGGTCGTCGGGGCAGAGGGGGGAATTGGCGAAAGACTTCCCCGATCGTCGCCTTCCCGCAGATCCCACAGCTCGAGCTGGTGAAGACGTGGCGGCTCAGGTGGCGGAGGTCGACGGGCTGGCGCAGCCGCAGGTCGATGACATTGCCGAGGCCGCTGGGGTCGAGTTCGGGACAGAGGACAAACTCGAGAATGTCCGCGGCGGAGGTGATGAGGCCCTCGGAGAGCAGAAACCCGGCGGCCAATTCCTCGTCGTGCCCCGGGGTGCGCATGGTCACGGCGACGCTGTGTCCATCGACGCGGATTTCGAGGGGCTCCTCGGCGGCCACGAGATCGGTGACGGATTGCGGGGCTTCGCCGAGGCGATGGCGTTCCAGGATGAGGGCCTCGTCGCGGGGATTCGTTTCCAGAGCGGCGAGGTCTTGGGCGCTGTTGAGGTTGGCAAAGAGCTCCGCCTCGCTGGGAGAAACCGGCACGGCGCGGATGAGGCCGCGGCTGGCGGCTCCGTCGAGGAGGTCCTGGAGGCGCCAGTTTCCCGAGGCGAGTGCCGCCTCGATTTGCTCGAGCATGGCGACCCGGGGATAGACGGCGGCGAGGGGTTCCCAGCTGCGGTCCTGGCGGGGGACCGCTCCTCCCTCCTGCTGCAAGAGCGCCGCCAAGTAGCTCGCCTCCATTTTCGGGAGGTCCACCGCCAGGACAAGGACGCGATCGGCCTGACTGGCCGACAAGACGGCGCGGAGACCGCCGAGGGGGCCCGCGCCCACGGGATCGTCCCCGATGCGGGTGACCCCTTCGAGGATGTCGGGAAAGGGCTGTTCCGGACGGGCGGACAGCCAGAGGCGCTCCGGCGCCAGGGTGAACAGCTTGCGCAATTGGACGGCGTAGAGCGGGCCGCCGCGCCACTCCAGAAAGGCTTTGTCCCGTCCGAGTCGCCGAGAGTGCCCTCCCGCCAAAAGGGCAGCGTCAAAGGAAGGGATCTTGGCCATGGCGATCGGCTCAGGGAACCGTGTTGGCGGTGCCCTCCAGATCGTTGACCGCCTTGTTGAGGACGCGGGTGATGTATTTGTTGGGCTGGGTGGCCGCCAAACCCGCTTTCATGGCCGGAAGAAGGGGGCGGGCCTCTTCTTCCAGCTCGTCGAGAACGAGGGCGGCCTCGAGGCGGGCCCAGGGGTTCTCGCTGTTCAGCTGGGCCTCGAGGGCGGCAAAGCCTTTCGAGGTCAGTCCCAGCAGACAGAGAGCCCGGGCGGCAGCGATGGCCACCGCGGGGGACTTGTCTTCCAAGGCGTCGCTGAGCGCGGCGGCACTGCCGGCGAGCTCCTTCGACTCCGCGGGATAGTTCCCCAGGCCGCGCGCGGCCCAGTAGCGCACCGCCGCTTCCTTGTGCCCAAGGGCGGATAGCATCTTTTCCATGCCGCCCGCTCCGGCGGAAGCGAGGGGCACGGCGGCCAGGAGTTCCTTGACCTGCTCTGCGAGGTTGTGACTGCGCAGGATGGCAAAGGCGGAGCCGGCACCGGGTTCCCGCCGGGCGATTTCCGATTCCGGGACCAGGCCGAGGTCGCCGATCTCCACCTGCCAGGCGGTGAGGGCGTCGCGGAGTCGCTTCAGGACTTCGGCCTGGGCGGGATCCGCGGCAAGGTTGCGGGTCTCGTGGGGATCTTCCTGGAGGTCGTAAAGCTCCTCGGTCGGTTTGCGGGGCGCGGCGAACCAAGCGGCCGGTCCGGTGAGCGGTCCCTCCTTCTGGGCCGCGCGGATGGCCTCTGTGGTAGCGCTCTTCTCTGAATTCAGGAACTGGGCGTAGGGCTTGAGGGGCTCGAAGTTGCGGATGTAGCGATATCGGGCGTCGCGGACGCTGCGAATGAGATCGTGGCGCTCGTCCATGCGGTCGCGAGCGGCAAAGGCCAGGGATCTCCGCGTTTCCTCCAGGAAGGACTGGCCTTGAAAATGTTCCGGAACCGGGACCCCGGCGATCGAGAGCAGGGTGGGAGCGAAGTCCACGGTGCTGACGAGGCGGTCCTCGACTGCGCCGGGCGCGCCCAGGGCGAAGGCCTGACGGAGGGATTCCGGATAGCGGACGATCAAGGGAATCCGGGTGCCGGAGTCATAGAGCCAGCGCTTCGCCCGCGGCAGGCCCACCCCGTGGTCGGACCAGAACATCACTAGGGTGTTCTCCCATTCGCCCGACTCCTTCAATTCCTTCAGGATTCGGCCGACCCAGGCGTCCATGGCGCTGATGAGCTCGTAGTGGCGCTTCCATTCCTCCCTCACCTCGGGACGATCGGGGTAGTAGGGGGGCAAGGTGGTGAGCGCGGCCGGATCCTGACGCTGGGCGTCGGGGAGGCCCTGGGTGATCTCGCGATACTTGGCTTCGTCCGCGATGGCGCTTTCGTGGGTGCCGGTGAAGTTGAAGACGGCGAAGAAGGGTTTTCCGGGCGGGCGATTCCGCCAGTGGGCCTTCGCGGAGCTGTCATCCCAGATCTCTGCGGGGGAAGGCTTGGAAAATTGGTAGTCCGTCTTGCTGTTGTTCGTGCAGTAGTAGCCGGCCTCCCGCAGGTAGAGGGGAAAGGGCTTCAGCCAGCCGGGCAGGGTGGCCTCGCCGCGCATGTGATGGGTGCCGATGGAATTCGCATACATCCCCGTGATGATGGTGGATCGACTCGGCGCGCAGACACCGGCGGTGGAGAAGGCCCGGCTATATCGCAGCCCCTCGGCGGCGAGGGCGTCGAGTTCGGGCGTGTGGGCGTGGGGATCCCCATAGCAGCCCAGCAGCGGGCCCATGTCCTCGGCGGAGAGCCAGAGGATGTTGGGTTGGGCCTGCCCCTCCAGAGGGAAGAGGCCGCCGATGCATAGGAGGGGGAGGAGGAAGGCGCGGCTCAGAGGGCGCATGGCGCGAGGATGGCATTTTCTGGAGTGGATGGCAAGGAGGCACGGGAGGGGATTTTGGCTCCCGCGCTCCGCAGGGCAGGTTCAGAGGCGCCCAGCTCGCCCAGAAGCAAGAGCGTCGCTGCAGGCGCGCGGTTCCTCCTCGCCGCCCCGGCAAGAAAAGCCCCGCTGGCGGGCAGGGAGGGGGCGCCTGCCCCGCGTCCGGGGAACGACCTCCCCGGATCTGACCCCCGGCAATGGGAAGCCGTCGGGGAGGCGTCAGGATCTCAGGGCCTCGAGGATGTAGGGGGAGGGACGAAAATTTTCGATGATCACTTCCTCCTGGCGGCCACGTTTCATCCGCACCTGACGGATGTTGAAGTTGGGTGTTTTGTGAGGGGCGAAGAGGATGTCGTCGTGCGTCGAGTTCTCGTGGCGCTTGAACATGTCCGGGACGATGTCGCCACCGAGGTGGTCGTCCCGTCCGGTCGCGAGGTGACAGGTGCCGAGGACCTTCTCGTCCTGAATGTCGGCGCCGGAGACCGGCAGGACCTGGGTGCCGAAGCCGAGCTCGCCCAGGGTCCCGGTCATGGGATCGTCGGCGAGGCGGGCATTGTGGGCGTCAATGGTGCTCTGGTTGCCGGCGATGAGGCTGGAGCGGATGATGCATCGGTCCTTCACTTCGAGGATGCCGAGGGTGCCATCGGCATACTTCATGGGAAACTGGCCGTTGGCGTCCACGGGGACGAAGTAGACCTCGCCCGCGGGCAGGTTGGCCACGTCCGGGGTGAGCCCCTGACAAAGACCGTGCGACTTCTGCGCCTCCTGGCCGTCGAGCTCGAGTTTGGCCGTGAGGAGCCTGCCGTCCTCGAGCTCGAAGTCGATCTCAATGGAATCGGCCCCGGTCATGGCCAGGCGCATGCGTTCGGCGTCCGCGCTGACTTCGCGGTAATCGACCGCGAGACCGGAAGAGAGGATGATGTCGTTGAGGCCGTGCATGGTGGCACCGCGGAAGCCGAACTGCTTGCACTTTGCGGTCAGGGGGGCGGTGGCCGAATAGGTGGAGAGGCAGAGGAGAATGTCGTAATGCGGATAGATGTCGCCATCGAGGCTGAGCTGGCGCCCGGCGGCGTCGACGCACAAGTCCTCGAGGTCGAGATTGGAACCCCCGGTCAGAGGGTAGGCATAGAGCTCGCCCCCCGTCATGCCGAGGGCTTCGAGTCCGCCCTTCTGCAGGCCCAGGTAGAATACCTCGTGGGCCTTCTTCTGGATCTCATGTCCCGGGGCGTTGAGGAAGGCGTAGTCCTTCATCAACGACAGATCCTCCAGATCGATGAGCAGCCCAATCCGGCAGCCTTCCGTGGGGGCGAAGACGGTGCCGAGCAGGCGTTCCAGGCTGAATTCGGGAAAGACTCTTCGTTCGGGATGAAGAATCACTTCGGGGTCAAGGGAGGCGACGGACATGACTTCGGATCGAGGGAGAAAATCTTGGATAGAGACGTTCTAGAAAGCGTCGACTTACAAGCCGGGGGGCGCTTGCGCAAGCGTCCGCCTGAAGCATTCCCCCCTCGGCAGCGAGGGGGGAATGGTGAGGACGATCCCGGAGGAGGGCGCCCGCCATTGCGAGAGCTGTTCCGGGAAGGGGCAGCCCCGGCATTCCGAGGCGTCGACGAGACAGAAATCTTCGTAGATTTGGAGGAGGCCCTGCTGTTGATGGTAATAACGTGTGAATAACTCCCTTCGCGCGCGGTCCGGACCAAAAAGGCGCAGGGTGACCCGCTTGAGTTTTTGGTTGGAGCCCGCGCCGCCCAGGCGGAGATATTCCTCCCAGAGCGCCGGATTCAGCCCGATGGCCCCGGGAAAAAGGACGTTTCCCAGGAGGTCGCGGAGGCGCTCCGTGCCGATGAGCCGGTAGGGCTTAGGCAGGGGAGGCGACGCCAAGGTGCAATGGCGCGTCCAGTAGGGATGGTCGAGCTTATTGAGGGACTTATTCACCGTTTTGGCGAGCTTATTCACGGGTTCTTCCCATCCTTTTTGCAGCGCCGGCCAGAGGTCGATGAGGGCCCCCAGGGCGGCGATGCGCCGCTGGGGGTGGTTGAGGGGGCGCATACCGTCCTTTCGCCAGCGCAGCGCCCGTCTCGGATGGGGGGCAAAGCGATTTTGCATCGGTTCCCAGCAGGCCCAGAGGCGTTGCGCATAGGCCTCCGCCCTCTTCCCGGGTCCGGAGGGGGCTTCAGGGGAGAGAAAACCCGCGGCCCCGAGCAGGCGGGCTTCGCGGGGGAGCGGGGCGAGCGCGCGGAGTTCATCGAAGGGGCAGCGTTGGGCCAGCACGGCCATGTTGGTCTTGTTGTGGCGAAAGCCGAGTCCTTCGGCCAGTGCTTGGAAGAGGGCCTGATCGGGGGACCTGGCCTCGCCCATGACCCGCAGCCGAATCCCTTTGGCGCGCAGGCGGTACTGGGCGGCGGCTTTCAGCAGGCTGTCGATCTCCTCGCTGGCCAGGCGGGCCAGGGGCGCCAGGCAGCGGCCCGGAAAGGCTTCGGGAAGAAAATCGGGAGGGCCCTGAAGCTCGCAAAATTGCGGCAGAAGCACTTGGGGCACCCGGCGGAAAGACTCGGTCTGAGTGAAGACGCGCGTCGCCGCCGGTTGATCGGTGAAGACGTGGAGGACCACCCGGTTGTAGGCCGGGTTCTCGCCATGCCCGTGGGCCTCCCAGTCCCGGACATCGGGGTCGATTTCGAGGGCCCCTCCGTGCAGGCGCCCGTCGATGCGCACGGCGACTTCGGTGAAATCGGGGCCGGCCCCGCGATTCCAATGACCGAACTGCACCATTTCGATGACTTCCCCCTCGGTGCCGGTGAAGGCCCGGCCGAACTCGCCGCCAAACCAGCGAGCCTGCAACTCCAGCTCGTCCATCCCTGGCCGGCCAGGTCTGGAGCGCACCAAGGGTTGCGCCTGGGACCAGACCCAGTGGCGAAAGGCCTCGTAACGATCAGCA
>CAZKGI010000009.1:0-47346 GCA_964552315.1 uncultured Akkermansia sp.
TGACCGCCCAGGACAACAAGGTCCTGGCGCGCCGGGCGCTCAAGGTGGAGGCGGCGGCCGCCACCCTTTCGGCTCCCGAAGTGGTGGTCGCGGGGGCCACCGTGAGCGTGGAGTGGACCGGTCCCAACAACCAGGGTGATTTTATCACCATCGTGCCCAGTCAGTTCGAGGACGGGAAGTATGCGAGATACAAATACACCCGCGACGGCTCACCGTTGAAGGTGCTGGCTCCGGAAACGGAGGGCGAGGCCGAGATCCGCTACATGACCGCCCAGGACAACAAGGTCCTGGCGCGCCGGGCGCTCAAGGTGGAGGCGGCAGACGCCACGCTGAAGGCGCCCGAATCCGTGGTGGCGGGAGCCACGGTGAGCATCGAATGGACGGGCCCGAACAACGAAGGCGACTACATCACCATCGTGCCCAAGCATTTTGAGGATGGGAAGTACGCCCAATACAAATACACCCGTGACGGCTCGCCCCTGAAGGTGATCAGTCCGGATGAGGAGGGCGAGGCCGAGATCCGTTACCTCACCGGTCAGGACGGCAAGGTCCTGACGCGTCGAGCGCTCAAGCTGGAGGCCGTCCAGGTCACGCTGGCGGCGCCTGGATCCGCCGTGGCCTCTTCCCCCGTGGCGGTGGAATGGACGGGCCCGAACAACGAGGGCGACTACATCACCATCGTGCCCAAGCATTTTGAGGATGGGAAGTACGCCCAATACAAATACACCCGTGATGGCTCGCCCCTGATGATCGAGTTGCCAGAAGAAGCCGGCGAGGCGGAAGTACGCTACATGAGCGGGCAGAGCGACAAGGTCTTGGCTCGTCGTCCCATCCAAGTGGAGAAAGGCCAGTGAGGGCCTGCGGACATGCGGGAGGGCGGCAGGCTTGCGGTCCAGGAGCGAAGCTCCTAGGCTTCCGGTCAACGCCGACCCTGTCCGCTCAGTAGCGTCGAGCGTCGCCTTTACCCAAACCAGACCATGAACACCGCATCCCCTTTCCTCGGCCCCCGTGCCTCCTGCTGCAATCGCCGTCAGTTTGTGGCTACTTCCGGCCTGGGTTTGCTGGGGGGGCTCTGGGGGATCCAAGGGGCCTCCGCCCAAGTGAAGGAGCTGGAAAAGGGCTGGAAGCTGAGGATGGGGCACGCGCAGACTCCGGAGGAGGCCCTCGCCGAGTTGGAGGCCTTCAAGGCGGCCACGCCGGATCTGGCCAGTTGGGAAAAGCGCAAGGCGGAGATCCGGCGGGGGATGCTTGAGGGCGCCCGCCTCTCCGAAATGCCGGAAAAGCCGCCCCTGGACCCGGTCTATTCGAACCGCCGGGAATACGAGGGCTATAGTGCGGAAAGCGTCTACATCCGCAGCTGGCCGGGCTTCTACATCACGGGAACCCTCTACCGTCCCCTGGGCCTGAAGGGGCCCTTCGCCGGCGTCGTGTCCGCGCACGGGCATGGTGGCCGTTTTCTTCCCTCCCGCCAGACCCGCTGTGCGGTGCTGGCCCGCATGGGGGCCGTCGTGTTCCACTACGACATGGTCGGCTACGGCGATTCCAAGGAGGCGGGTTGGGACCATGCCAAGGTGCCGGAAATCCTGCGCATGACCATTTGGAACAGCCTTCGGGCCCTCGACTTTGTGGAGTCCTTGGAGGACGTGGATCCGAAGCGCATCGGCATGACCGGAAACTCCGGCGGAGCCACGCAAACCTTCATGACCGCCGCCCTGGATGAACGGGTGGCGGCGGCGGCCCCGAGCTGCCAGGTATCGGCCCACTTCTTCGGGGGATGTCCCTGTGAAAGCGGCATGCCGGTGCATTGGGGGCCCTATCACAAAACGAACAATGCGGAAATCGCGGCCATGGCGGCGCCTCGGCCCCAGTTGGTGATTTCCAACGGATCGGACTACACCAAGTTCACTCCGGAGGTCGAGTTTCCCTACATCCAGCACATCTACAGTCTCTACGGAGCGGCCGACCGCGTGGTCAATGCCCACTTCGCCCTGGAGGGCCATGATTACGGTCCGAGCAAGCGACTGGCCGCGTATCCCTTCTTCATCCGCCATCTCGGATTGGACAGTTTGCGCGTCTGGGCCAAGGAGGACCAGATCAACGAGACCTTCGCCCAGATCGAGGAGATGAAGGACATGCTGGTCTTCAACGACCAGAACCCCTGGCCGAAGGATGCGGTGGCGCCCAACACGCCGCTGCCCTTTTAAGGGAAGGGGGGCAAGGGGGGGCTAGCGTCGGTCCTCCAGAGCAGAGCGTGCCGAGGGCCAAGCCCTCGGGGAAGAGCGGGCGTGCAAAGAATCGGGAGGATCCTGCGGATTTGACTCCCCTTGCGCCTCGCTTCCCATTAAAATCGAGCCCTTGCGCTACGGATTCCAAAAAATGGCTCGGAAAGACTATTGCTGAATGGACCGTATCAATGGTTCGTCCTCCACGCGCTTTTTTCATTCATCGTCTTGTCCCACCGCTGTCCTCCGCCCAACTTGCCATGAAAACGCTGCGATTCTTCCTCGCCCTGCAATTGCTGCTCGCCTCCTTCTTGCCTGCATGGATGGCCCAGGAGTCCAGTGCCGGCGGCAAGTCGGCTCTCACCTTGAGTCGCTATCCCTACAATTTTAATTGGTCGGATCCGCTCAAGCCCAGCTCCCCGGTACTGCTGCGCTTTAACGCTCCGGTGGATCCCGACGCGGTGGAAGGCGGGGTGCGGTTCTATGACCAAACAAATGAGCGCTTTGCTTCCATCACCGCGGTGCGCCCGACGCGGGAGCAGGTCGGCGAATTCCTCTCCACCCCGCCCGAGGAGGACGCTCTGGAGAGCTTTGTCCTGATTCGTCCTTCCTCCCCACTGCCCTTGGGGGGCACCTGGTTCCTCAATGCCCTGGCGGGGCTCTCCTCCGCCGACGGCGGACACGAGCTCGTCGAGAGCCGGCTCGATTACTTGGGTGAGCTCGAAGCCTTCCAGATCCACGATGTCGTGGCCATGAAGGAATACGACAGCGAGCCCGTCGTCGAGATCCGCCACAACAAGGGCGGCCTCTCTCCCGATTTCGACGGGGCCAAGCTTCGCGACTTCGTGACCGTGTCTCCGGCTCCGAAAGCCTTGGAGGTCGAATCCCGTTCGGGCGGCATCGTCTTGAGGGGGATCTTCGAATACGGAATCAACTACGAGGTCAAGGTGCGCGACGGGCTCCTCGCCAATGATGAAACCCAACTGGAACAGGTCTACGTGGAACGCGTCTCTTTTTCCCCCAATCCGGGATTCATCAGCTACCCGGCTTTTTCCACGACCCAAAATGCCGCCGGTCATCGTCATTTTGAGGTGCGGACCGGCAACCTGACCGGCGTGCGGACCCGGGTGAAAAAGCTCGACGACAAGGATCTCATCCACGCCCTCCGGGAATATCAGGAGAAATACCAAGGTTGGGGCGAGAAGCAGAATTTGGCCTTTGAGGCCATTCCCGGGAAGACCATCTACGATCAGTTCCGCGATAGCACGGTGGAAGTCGATCAGTCCGAGACCGTGACCTACCTCTGGGACGAGATCACGCAGGGAGCTGTCACGGGTGCCTATTATCTCTGCAGTGAAGGCAAGTCCGCCACGCGTGAGGATCTCGCCGTGGGGGCGCAGGCCCTGGTGCAGCTCACCGACATCGGTTTGGTCTGGAAGCAGGGAACGGAGGGAACGACGATCTACGGTTTTTCCCTGAAATCCGCCCAGCCCCTCGCCGGCCTGCGGGTGCAATTGCGGAATGAAGAGGGCGAAGTCCTCGGCGAGGTGCGCACAGGCGATGACGGAGTGGCCCTCATCGACGCGGGCCTCTACCAAGGCGATCACGAACGCTACTTCCTCGACGCCAGCCTCGGGGAGGATCGGCACGTCCTCAATTTCTACGAAGATCTCAGCAATGTCGGCCTGTGGAGCTTTGGGATCGACCAGCGCTGGGACAAGGCGATTCCCGGGGAGCGACGCACCCTCATTTTCACCGATCGCGACGTCTACCGCCCCGGGGACGAAGTGAAGCTGAAGGCCATCTCCCGCTTCATCGATGCCGACCGATTGACCGGACCCGGTGAGGGATTGGCCCAGCTTCGCCTCTTTGATGCCCGCCATCGGCTCCTCTCCGAGCGCGAGATCCGCTTCAGCCCGAAGGGCAGTTTTGACGACTCCTTTACCCTGCCTGGGGAAGGGATGGGCTGGCATTCCATCGAAATCGACTTCAACCCCAGGGGAGCCGAGGCCGATGGGGGGGACTCCGACTGGCGCCTCATCGCCCATCACGCCTTCCTGGTGGAGGACTACCGGGTCAACACCTTCGAAGTCACCGTCGCGTCGGAGGACAGCTACAGCGGTGGGAAAGGCCTGGAGATTCCCATCCGGGCTCGCTATTTCATGGGCAAGCCCCTCTCCAAGGCCGAGCTGAATTGGATGCTCTACGTCTCCAGCGACTTCCCCCGTCCCCGTGGCTTCGACGAATTCCAGTTTGGCAACCGCACGCGCGAAGAGGAGGTCTTCAGCCTGGAGGGCAGCGCCGCCCTGAGCTCGAAGGGGGAGGCCACCGTCTCCTTCTCCCTGCCCGAGCAGAGCACCCACCCCGGTCCCCGGCGCGTGCACCTGACGGCCAGCGTGACCGACGCCAACCAGCAGACCCTCTCGGGATCGAAGCGCTTCATCGTGCACAGTTCTGACTTCTATCTCGGTATCCGCAAACCCGAGGGGGTGCATCGGGCCGGGGACGAGGCGACCTTCGCCCTGGCGGCGGTCAGCGCCGGTGGGGATGTCCACACCGAGCCCGTCGAGGCCTCGCTGCTGGTGGAGAAAGAGGAGTGGACCACAGTCAAGGTCATGGGGGCCAACGGTCGGCCGACCCACCGCAACGACTTGCGCCTGCGCACCATTTCCGACGAGCGGCTCACCGTGAAGACAAGCTTGGATCCCGAAACCGGATTGCCCCGGGCCATGCCGCAGGTGCTGAAGTTTGCCGAGGCGGGGGACTATCGCCTCACCCTGACCGCCAAGGATGGCCAGGGGCGGAACGTGCTCACCACCATTCCCTTCACTGTGATCGGGGCCGAGGAGCCGGCTTGGTCGTGGTATGACGTGATTCGCATCGACCTCGTTCCTGACAAGGACAGCTATCGCATCGGGGAGACGGCCAGGCTGCTGGCCCGATCCCCGGTCTTCGGACAGGCCCTCTTCACCGTCGAGCGGGGCGGGGTGCGCGAGACCCGTTCCCTGAAGATCGATGCCTATGAGACCGTCATCGAGGTGCCCGTGCTCGAGGGCGCGGCGCCGAACCTCTTCGCCTCCCTGCTGATTGTTCGCGGGTCGGCCGACAGCCCCCACGTCCATCCCGCGGCCGACTATCGCCTGGGCTATTGCCAGCTCGAGGTGGAGGACCCGGCGAAGTCCTTGGTGACCACGGTCTCCGCGGGCGAGGCTGAGTATTACCAGCCCGGAGAGGAGATCGAATTCACCGCCACCATTCTCGACCAGGATGGCCAGCCGGTCCCGGGGGCGGAGGTGACCCTGTATGCCGTCGACGAGGGGGTTCTCACCCTGACCGATTACCAAACACCGGATCCGATGGGGACCTTCCATGCGCCTTTCCCCCTGGCGGTCTGGACGGGGCAGAGTCTCAGCGACCTGCTTCCTGAAAACCCGCTCGAGCGCGATTTTGGGAACAAGGGCTACGTCATCGGTGGCGGCGGAGGATTCGGCGTGGATCCCGACCGGATCCGCAAGGACTTCAAGGCCCTCGCCCTCTGGGAGGCCGCGTTGGTGACCGATGCCAACGGCATCGTGCGGGCCAAGGCGGTGGCCCCTGACAATCTCACCACATTCCGCGTGATGGCCATCGTCGCCGAGGGCGATCGCTTCGGCTCCGGGGAGGCAGAGGTCGTCATCAACAAGCCGCTCATCATCGAGCCGGCCCTGCCCGGCTTCACCAACTTGGGAGACCAGATCGACGTGGCGGCGGTGCTACACAACAACAGCGGGGCCGCTCAGGAGGTCGAGCTCTCCGTCACCCTGGACGAGCACGCCGTCTTCCTGAGCCGCATCGGCGAGGTCGTGCCCACGAATCTCTCCGCGGTCCCCGCCGAGGGCAGCCGCACGGCCCGCCTCCATCTGCCGGCCGGAGCGACGGAAACGGTCTCCCTCCCCATTGCGATGACCGCCACCGGCGAGGCCAAGTGGAACTGGCAGGTTCGTTCCCTCTCCAACGAGTCGCTGCGCGACGCCATGGAATCGACCCTGGCAGTCGGCTACCCCCTGCCGCTCCTGCGCGAAACGCACAGTGTGGTCCTGCGCGATGGGGCAGAGCTCTCCGATGCCCTCGCCAAGGTGGATCCCAGTCTGTTGGAAGGCACGGGCACCGTGAAGCTGAGCTTGTCGAATTCGCGACTGATCGAGGCCGTCGACGGCTTGGAGTACTTGCTGCAGTACCCCTACGGCTGCGTCGAACAGACCACCTCTTCCCTGATTCCCTGGCTGACCACGCAGCATCTGCGCAAGGTCTTGCCCGAGCTCAAGAAATCCGAGGAGGTCGTGGCGGCCACCATCGCCAAGGGGATGGAGCGCATCTTCTCCATGCAGACTGACGACGGCGGTCTCGCCTATTGGCCGGGCCAGAATGAGTCGGTCCTCTGGGGCAGTGCCTACGCCGGGGTGGCCGTGGCCCTGGCCCAGGCGCAGGGGATCGCCCTGCCCGAAGTGCCGGTGCAGTCCCTCTGGGACTACCTCTCCCAGCAGCTGCGCGGGGCGGCGGAGCTCCAGGATTCCTACGAGCTCTCGCAGCGCTGCCTGGCGGCCTATGCCCTCTCCCTGGCCGGGCTGAACGAAAGCGCCTACCTCGAGGTCTTGTATGAGAAGCAGCGCCTGCTGAGCTCCGAGGCGCGTTCCCTGCTCGCCCTGGCCATGGTGGAAAGCGGCGAGGGCCAGGCCCAGCGCATCGCGACCCTCCTGAAGGCGGATCCCAAGGTGCCGGTGGCCGAGGTCTCCTGGTACCGCCAGCCCTATATCGCCGCGACGCGCCTGCTGGCCGAGATCCGGCACGATCCTTCCAGCAAGAAGATCGACTCCCTGGTCGATGATCTCCTCAAGCTTCGCATGGAACGCCATGGTTGGGGTTCCACCTACTCCAATGCCTGGCCTCTCATTGCCCTCGCCGCCTATGCGGATGCCGCGGCTGCCAAGCTCTCGTCGAACGAAGTGACCCTCTCCTTCGACGGGAAGAGTCAGAGCGTTTCCCTGCCTGCGGAGCCCGGCAGTGGGGAGGTGAGCTTTGAGTTTGCGGGTCGGTCGGACCAGCGGAAGCTCTCCATTCGCCCCCAAGGCCAGGGAACGATCTATGGGATCCTCTCCATTGCCTCCCGTCCGGCCCTGGCTCCCCTCGAGCCGGAGAACCGGGGATTCGCCATCTCGCGTCGTTACGAAAAGGTGGAGCTGGATGGGCGCATTGTGCCTGCAGAGAACCTCCGTGTCGGGGACCTCATCCTCGTGACGCTCGACCTCAATGTGCCCAACGAGCGCGAAACCTACCTCGCCATTGACGATGCCCTCCCCTCCATCATGGAAGCGGTCAATCCCGAGTTCAAGACCAGCGAGACGCAGCGCCTCCAGGCGAGGGGAGCCAGCCGGACCTTCTGGACGAATCATCGAGAGATCCGCAAGGACCGGGTCCTCTTCTTCTCGAACTACGTGTCTGGAGCCGGCGACTACAGCCTGCGCTACCTCGCTCGCGTGGTGGCTCCTGGCGAAGTCACCGCTCCTCCCGCGAAGATCGAGGCGATGTATGAACCGCAGCGCTTTGGCTTGAGTGGCAGCCAGCGCCTCACGGCGGAGGCGCGTCCGCTCGATCCCGGAGAGGTGGCCGCTCGTTGAGTGGGTGGCTTGGTCCAGGGCTGAGTGTGGAACCAAGGGAGATCTGTTGGCGATGCAAAAGCGAGGGAGAAAGGGGCGACGCCTCTTCATGGCCCTAGCCGGTGCGGGCGCGCTCGCCTACCTCGTGCTTTGGCATGGGCTGCCGCGCTTGGTCCCCCTGCCGGAGAGCCTGGAGGCGCCTCCGGCGGGACTGATGCTTCTCGATCGGGAAGGGCGCCCCGTCCGTCGGCTCCTCGATGGGGAGCTGCGCGCCGACGAGCCGGCCACCTTCGCCGAGTTTCCCGAGAAGCTGGTTTGGGCGACCCTGGCGGCGGAAGATTCCCGCTTCTTCTCCCACGGGGGCGTGGACTTCATCGGGGTGGCGCGGGCCTTGCGCGATGCCCTGATGCACCGTCGCTTTGTCTCGGGAGCCTCGACGATCACCCAGCAGACGGTGAAGCTCTGTTCTCCGCCCCGCCGGCGGGATTTTCGCACCAAGCTGATTGAGGCGTTCACGGCCCGGCGCCTGGAGATGAGTCTGAACAAAGAGAGCATTCTCGCGGCTTACCTAAATCGCCTGCCTTACGGGAACCAGTTCACCGGCACCCGGGCGGCGGCGCGGGGCTACTTTGGGAAGCCGCTCTCGGATCTTTCCCTGGCCGAATGCGCGCTGCTGGCGGGGCTGCCCAACAAGCCCAGTCGCTTGAATCCCTGGCAGAATCTCGAGGGGGCGCGGGAGCGCCAACGATGGATTCTCCATCGCATGAAGGAAGAGGGATTCATTGGCGAGGTCGAGTTTGCGGCGGCCATGCAGGAGGAGCTCCGCCTGCTGGCCGGACACGACCGGACCTTCCACGCGCCGCACTTCCTGGAATTGCTTCTGGCCCGGGAGGAGGAGGCGGTGCAGATCGCCAAGCGTTCCCAGGACCAGCTCAAAACCACTCTGGACCTGGCCCTGCAGCAATCGGTGGAAAGCATCGTCGCGGCGGAACTGGCCCGCCTGGCGCACCAGGCCGGGGAAGTCAACGACCTCCAGGCCGCCGTCGTCGTCCTCGACAACCATCGCGGGGAGATCCTCGCCCTCAGCGGATCCCGTTCTTTCTTCGGGTCGGCGGCCGGTCAGATCAACGGAGCCTGGCGTCCCCGCTCGGCAGGTTCCACCCTGAAGCCCTTCACCTATCTGCTCGGCTTGCAGGAAGGATTCACGGCGGCCAGCGTGCTGGCGGACACGCCCATCGAATACATCACCCCCACGGGCGCCTATCAGCCGGTCAACTATGACCGTCGTTTTCACGGGCCGGTTTCCGTCCGTTACGCCCTCGGAAACTCGCTCAATGTTCCGGCGGTCAAGCTGCTCGACGAGTTGGGCGGCCCCTCGCGTCTCCACGATTGCCTGGTGCGGGATCTCGGCTTCTCCAGCCTCGATCCGGAAGCGATTGAGTACGGCCTGGGACTGACCCTGGGGAATGCCGAGGTCCGTCTCCTCGAGCTGGCCAACGGCTACGCCACGCTAGCCCGGCTGGGTCTATGGCAACCCTACCGCTTCCTTGCCGATCCTGACGAACCCACCTCGCGGAGGGTTTTTGATGCCGAATCCGCCTGGCTCATTGCCGACATTCTTTCCGACCCCCGGGCCCGGGCGCTCTCCTTCGGATTGCAATCCCCCCTCAACCTGCCCTTTCGCGCGGCGGCGAAGACGGGCACCTCCACCGACTTCCGCGACAGTTGGACCCTCGGCTATACCCCTGACTTCACCGTGGGGGTCTGGGTGGGCCGTTTCGACACTCGCCCTCTCAAGCGCGTTTCCGGCGCGATGGGGGCGGCGCCGATTTTCCACCAGGTGATGCTCCGCCTCCATCGCGACCGCGAACCGAGCTGGTATGAAACGCCCCCCGGGGCCGTCGAGGTGGTGGTGGATCGACTCAACGGCAAGCGCCCTCCAGAGAGTCTCCATTTGCCCGAGGATCGCTTGCGTCGGGAATGGTTTGTCGGTGGGCGTCTTCCCGAGCCGGCGGGGGCGGAGGACTACGACGCCTCGGGTCGGGTGTGTCTGCCCCTGACCTACGCCAACTGGTGGCGGGCAGAGTCGAATCCCCTTCGCGACAGCACCTTTCTGAAGCCGGTCGCGGCCACGAAGGCTCCTCCGCCGTTCCGCATCGTCAGTCCCCTGGAGGGTACCGTGGCCTTCATCGACCCGGATCTCCCGGACAGGGGCGCCCGGTTTCCCTTGCGCGTCGCCGGCAGTGGGGAGGAGGAAATCGAATGGTCCAGTGAGAGCCTGACCGTCGAACAACGCGACGGGGAATGCTGGCTGGTGCTGGAACCCGGCGAGCACGAGGTTGTGGCCATCGACCGGAAAAGCGGTCGGGTGGCGAAAAGCCGACTGAAAGTGGAAATGTTGTGATCCGGGCGGTGCTTGACTCCAATCGGGAAGCGCGTTCTCGTCCAAGGAGATGTCTAGTTCGCCCCTCATTGAAACCTTTTCCGCCCTGACGGCGATCCCGGGTCTGGTCCACGGCTTCCTCCTGCGCCACCCGGACATACCGGTGGATTGCGATCGCCGCGAGGCGCTCGCCCGACTCGAGCCCGTTCACGGCGAGCTTCTCGCCGGCCAGGGGGTCAGTCGCAATCATTTGGCCACCGGCGAGCAGGTGCACGCCGCCCAAGTGGGCGTGGTCGCCGGGCTCCGTCCTGCCCGGGTCCACTTTCCAGAGACGGACGCCCTGGTCACCGGCACCTTGGGGCAGTTCCTAGGCATCTGGGTGGCCGATTGCGGGGCGGTTTATATCGTCGACCCCGTGCGCCGGGTTTGTGGCCTTGCCCACTCCGGAAAGAAGGGGAGCGAGCTCGGCATTGCCGCGGCCACCATCGCGAAGATGCAGGAAACCTACGGGAGCGAACCCGCCAGCCTCGTCGTGCAGCTGGCACCCTGCATTCGGCCCCCGGCCTACGAGGTCGATTTTGCGGCGCAGATCGTGGCCGACTGTGTGGCGGCCGGTGTGCCCGCCGCCCAGGTGCACGATTGTGGCACCTGCACGAGCCGAGACCTGACCCGCTATTACAGCTATCGGGTGGAAAAGGGCAGGACGGGCCGTCACTTCGCCTTTATCGGTTGGCCCCTGACATGAGCGATTTCCTCCCGGCTGCGGACGAGGTCCATGAGATCTCGGCACCCGCCAAAACCAATCTTTGGCTGCGGATTCTCGGCAAGCGTGCGGACGGCTTTCACGAGATCGAGACCCGTATGGTCTTGTTAGAGCTCGCCGACCGGATTCGGCTGCGCCCTCGGCCGGAGGGCGAGCTGACCCTCCAGTGTTCAGACCCTAGCCTTCCCACCGACGAGGGCAATTTGGTGATCAAAGCCGTGCGGGCTCTGGAACAGCACACGGGGCGGCGCTTTGGTTTTGCCATCGATCTCGAGAAGCACATTCCCCACGGGGCCGGTCTGGGGGGCGGCAGCAGTGATGCGGCCGCGGTCCTGACGGCCATCAACCAGCTCAAGGGACTGGGACTGCGGGAGGACGAATTGGCGGCCGTCGGCGCGACGGTGGGTTCGGACGTGCCCTTTTTCGTTTACGGGCGCGCCTGCGATTGTGGCGGGCGCGGCGAGATTGTCACCCCGGTGCCGGATGGTGAGCAGCCACCTTCGTTGCGCCTCTTTCTCTACAAACCCGCCTTCGATATCTCCGCGGCCTGGGCCTATCGTCACTACACCACATCCCAGGAGTATCCCGACTTCGCCTACGCGGCGCAGGCGCTCCCCTGGGGGGCGATGGTCAACGATCTCGAGCGCCCCGTCTTTGAGAAGTATCCGGTCCTGGGGGAGATGAAATCCTGGCTTCGACAGCGCCCCGGCGTGCGCGCGGCCTTGCTCTCGGGCTCCGGATCGACCGTCCTGGCTGTGTTGGACGAGTCCGGGGACGGCGAGGCCCTTCGGCAGGACTGCCGGGATCGCTACGGGCCACACGGATGGACCTGGGTCGGTCACAGCATCCAGAGCCAGGAGGGACGATCCTCCCGCTGATCCGCCCAGCGTTCCTTGTAGGGGGAATGCATGCCGAGATCGTATTCGCAGATCCCTTCAGCCTCGCTGCGCCGCAGGTTTTCGATCTGGAGCCGGTTGCCCAGACCCAGCTGTCGGCAATCCTCCCGATAGCTCATCTGGAGTCCCCGGTAGGTCGACCCGAAGGCGGCCCCGAAGATGTGGGCCAGGTCCTCTCCATCCCGCCGCGCGAAGAGAAGGCGTAGGGCGCCGCGAGCGTGCAGCTCGAAAAGCAGGGTTCGGTAAAAGTCGGCGTATTCCCGCATCTGGAAGATGTCCGTGTGTTCCCGCCACTTGTAGGTCTGAACCTGGACCGCGAGGAGCCGGGCAAAAGAGCGTTCCGGATCATCCCGGGAGGCATCCTCCAGTTCAATTTCCGGCGCCCTCGTTTCGGCGGCGCGCAGGCTGCGCCGGAATTTGCGGGAGCGCCGCGAGAGCCAGGCGTCCACGCCCTCCGAAAGATCGATGAGCATCACTTCCGTGCCTGGATAGGGGCGCAGTCCCCGTCCATAGTTTTCAAGCGCTTGCACGGCGCCGAAGAGGGCACCCTGGGGAGAGAGGCCGCTGAGGAATATGGCCAGGGGACGTCCCCGTCGAGCCCGTTCGGCATGGGCGAGATCCAGCAGGAGATCGGTGGCGGCCTCAGGTGGTCCGACGAGAGGAGATCCAAAGGCCCAAGCGGCCTCCAGGGGCAGGAGGACGCCGGAGGCCCCGCGCTCGCTCAGGAGGACCCAGGCGCCCTCGCGCTCGGCGATGAGCACGGCCGAGGGATCGGCTTCGGGATGGAGATGCTCCAGTGCCGCCAGTTGCCAGAGGGCGGAGGAGCAAAAAGGAGAGACACCCGGCGTCGCCAAGGCGGCCGCCATTTGCTCGTCCGCGCGCTCCCGGAGCGCCTTGGGATCGAGCCGCTTCATGGCGGGTGGGCGGCGCAAGACTCAGGGATTGAGGAAGGCACGGATGACCCGCCCGTCGCGGCTCAAGACCATCACCGAGGTCTTGTTTTGGGGGA
Organism: uncultured Akkermansia sp.; assembly: GCA_964552315.1. GTDB lineage: Bacteria > Verrucomicrobiota > Verrucomicrobiia > Verrucomicrobiales > DEV007 > Arctic95D-9. The sequence continues at coordinate 12,907 of CAZKGI010000009.1, forward strand.
TGGATCCCAGGAGATCGTAGAAGGTGGCGACGTCGGTGACGGGATCCTGATTGATCCGGTGGATGAGGTCGCCCGGCTGGAAGCGCCGCGAGGCCTGGCTTTCGGGCTTGACCTCCGTGATGACGATGGCCGGAACGGATTCCGGCAGGCCCAGGGCTTCCCGCTGGGGCACGTCGAGGTTGGCGACCGCAATGCCCAGCGCCTCGGCGATGGCCTGCCCGCTGGCGGCAATGTCAGAGCGCAGCTTCAGGGTATTGGTTTCCGACTTGGCGCTGACGGTGACCTCCGCGGTGAGCGACTGCCCCTTGCGCAGGATGGCGATTTGAGCTTTTTCTCCGGCTTTCTTGGCCTGGATCCGCGACAGGGTTTCCTCGGCGTTGCGCACGCTCTTGCCGTCGAAGCGCATCACGATGTCCCCGGCTTTGAGTCCGGCTTCTTCCGCCGGCGAGCCCTTGGTGACATCGATGATCAGGGCTCCCTGGGTGCTCGACAGGCCGAAGGCAATGGCGTGCTGACGGGTCAGATTGACGACCTCGATGCCGATGTACCCCCGAATGAGGGGGCGTCCGTGCACGATGGCTTCAAAGACCTCCCGGGCTTCGTTCGAGGGGATGGCCAGCCCGATGCCCTGCCAGACGCGCACGTCCTGTTGGCCGGTGAAAATGGCGACGTTGATGCCGATGATTTCCCCGCGCACATTGACGAGGGGACCCCCGGAATTGCCCGGGTTGATGACGGCATCGGTCTGGAAATATTCGTTGGAGCCATCGCTGAGTTCGCGCTGTTTCGCGCTGATGATGCCCTGTGTGACCGTTTCGCTGAGCCCGAAGGGGTTGCCCACGGCAAGGACCATTTCCCCGACCCGGACGGTATCGGAATCGCCGAAGGCAAGGGGACGCAGCGCGGGCAGGCTGCCGCCTTCGGGTGCCTTGAGCTGAAGCACGGCGATGTCGACATTGGGTTCGCTCCCGACCCATTCGGCGTCGAACTGGCTGCCGTCGTGCAGGGTGACCCGGATGGCGTCGACTCCGGCCACGACGTGATGGTTGGTGACGATGTGGCCCTGCTCCGTGACAATGACCCCCGAACCGAGACCGGGCGCGGCATAGCTCTCGTTTTGCCGGTACCCAAAGAGGCCGAAGGGGTCGGTGGGGACCACCCGGGTGACGTTGACGCGAGTGGTGGTGTCGATGCTCACCACGGAGGGGACCACGGCGTCGGTCAGGTCGGAGACCGCGCGGTTCACCTCCTGCAGGACGTCGAGGCTGTTCAGGTTGAGGGGTTCCGCCCGCAGCAAGGGGGGATTGCCCTGGCCCAGCGGAGGGGTGTCGACCTCTTTGTTGGCGCCGGGAGGACGTCGGCGCAGCAAATCGAGGAGGCCGTAGCGCCCCTCATCCGCGAGGAGGGAGAAGTAGAGGCTTCCCGAGAACGCACCGACAAGGATGACAACGAGGAGATGGAGGAAAAATCGGGCCATGGGATCGAATCGGTCCGTGGGGTTCACTCGGTCGAGACTTTAGCCACCGCAGGGAAAGACTCCACCAATCTTTGGTCGTCCGGGGCGAGATCATTGATGGGCACTGTCCAGCGCTGGCCGGAGGCATCAACCAGCACGACCTGGGTGGCGTCCCGCTCCACGAACTTGGCAAAGATCATCTTTCCGAGGTAGTTCGACCAATCCCGGAAGCCGCTGGCCACCAGGGTGGCCTTGTGAGTCTGGATGGAATCCAAGACGGGTTGGCAAGCGGCGACCAGCTGGTTGAAGTAATCGACGGGACGGCCGGTGCGGTAGCCGCGGATCCCTCGGAACACCTCGCCGTTGGGGTGAAAGAGGAGGACGTTGGGGTAACCCCGAACCTTGAACTTTTCCTTGATGCGCCGCAAGGCGTCGGGGGCGTCGGTGATGTTGCGAGGATAGCTGAGGTAGCAGATGACCAGGTTCTCCTTCACGTATTCGTTGAAGCTCTTCGTGGAGAACACTTCCTGGGAGAGGGCCATGGCCTGGGCGTTCCAGGTTCCCGTGAAGAGCAACATCAGGGGCTTCTGTTCCCGCTGGGCGCGGTCGAAGGCGAAATGGGGATTGATCTCCCACCAGGCACTGTCGGGGTCTTCGGGATAGACGGGAACCCGTTCCGGCAATTCGACCTCGATGATGCGGGCCCCCTGTTGGGTGGGGCTGACCGTGGTTCCGCTGGGCAGGGTGACTCCCGGGGCGGCCATCGGGGGCGGTGTGGCCACGAGATCCCCCGGGGCTGGGAGGACGGGGGTCGCGGGCAAGGGCGTCGGGACGGCGGCCGGCATCGACTCCTCGGGAGGGCCAGGGGCAAATTCCTGGGCCTCTCCCGGGGGCAGGGGAGCGGCCACGGGAAGGGAAGGCGCGTCCTGCTGGGCAAGGAGCGAGGGGCACGTGGCCAGACAAGCCAGCGCGATCAGCGGAAGCGTCGTTCGAGCCATTCTGGGGCCGTCCATGATCATCCGGCAATCCCGGTACCCGGCTAACTAAGCACGGAAAGCCCCCGGGGGAAAACCGACAATTGCGGGCTCCCGCCGCAGGATGGCGCCGTCCAAGGGGGGCTGGCGTTCTGGGCCTTGCCTGCCAGGCTCAGCCTTCCCAGGGCGGGATGGCGAGCAGGGCGCGAGCCTGAGATTGGCGCGCCAGGGCCTCTTCCAGGGTGGGGGCGGTGAAGGTGATGTGCCCCATCTTTCGCCCACGACGGGCCTCGTGCTTGCCGTAGAGATGCAAATGAGCCCCCGGCAAGGCCAGCACCGCGGGCCAGTCGGGACGACCTCCGGCCGCTTCCCAGACGTCCCCGAGCAGGTTGAGCATGACAGTGGGGCTGTGGAGCCGGGTGGAGCCAAGGGGGAGGCCGCAGAGGACGCGGAGCTGCTGCTCAAACTGCGAGGTCTCGCAGGCATCGATGCTGTGGTGACCCGAATTGTGAGGACGTGGGGCCATTTCGTTGACGAAAAGCCGCCCGTCCCCGGAGAGGAAGAGCTCGACGGCGAGGAGACCGCGGTAATTGAGCGCCTCGGCCACTCCGAGGGCGATCTCCCGGGCCTCTCGGAGGAGAGCGGGATCGAGCCGGGCCGGGACGATGGAGAGATCGAGGATGTGGTCTCGATGAAAGTTTTCGGCCGGGTCGTAGGCCAGGGACCGGCCCGAGGCGTCGCGGACCACGAGGACGGAAAGCTCGGCGGCGAGGTCGACGCGTTCCTCAAGGACGGAGCGTGTGGCGGCGAAGTCCGCCCAGAGAGCCGCCGGATCCGTCGCGGCACTGACGGAGCGCTGCCCCTTGCCATCGTAGCCAAATTCCGCCGTCTTGAGAATGCCGCCCCCTGCGGGCAGCTCGGCGAGGGCCGTCCGGAGCTGTTCCTCGCTCTCGATCACGGCGAAGCGAGCGCATGGGAAGCCGGATTCCTCGAGGAAGCGCTTTTCGCGCTCGCGGTGCTGGCAGATGGAGACCGCCTGGGCTCCGGGCATCAGCGGAATTTGCTCGGCGACGGTGTTGAGGAGATCTGCGGGGATGTTTTCGAATTCCACCGTGGCGGCCTGAGCCAGGCGGAGAAAGGTTTCGAGACCGCTGGCGGAATCGAAGGGATCCTCGATGACCCAGTCGGCGACACCGGCCGGACCGCTGTCGGGCCCGCCGACCCAGGAAACGATTCGGTAGCCCATGCGGCGAGCGGCGAGGGCCAGCATGCGCCCCAGCTGGCCGCCCCCGAGGACGCCGAGAGTCGATCCCGGTAGGAGAGGAGAGGGGGAGGCGGAGCTCATTCGGCGGGATCGAGCGGGGGGAGTTCAGCGGCCTCCACCTTGGCGCGGAGCGATTCGCGGTAGGCCGCGAGCTTGTCGGCGAGGTCCGCGTCGTTCGTGGCCAGGGTGGCGACGGCAAAGAGGCCGGCGTTGGTGGCTCCGGCCTCGCCGATGGCGAAAGTGGCGGTGGGAATGCCCGCGGGCATTTGCACAATGGAGAGGAGCGAGTCGACGCCCGAGAGGGCTCGGGATTTCACGGGCACGGCGAGGACCGGTAGCGTGGTCAGGGCCGAGACCATGCCCGGGAGATGGGCCGCCCCCCCGGCTCCGGCAATGATGAGCTTGAGACCCCGGGATCGGGCCGATTGGGCATAGGAGTAAAGCAGCTCGGGCGTGCGGTGGGCGCTGACCACCCGCGTTTCGTGCGCGACGCCGAAATCGCGGAGCACCTCGGCGGCCTTGGCCATGGTAGGCCAGTCCGAGGCGCTGCCCATGATGATTCCGACAAGAGGCGGAACGGAGGAGTGGGGTTCGGTCATGGCTGTTTTTAAACCGGGGGACGGGAGGTGTCGAGGGGGGAAATCGTGAGGAAAAACGCGGAGGTCGTACTCCTTCGCTGCCCTTGCGCGAGCGGCGATTGTCCCTTACCGATGCCTCCCCGCCAGAGTGCTGTCGGGGAATGCCGATGTCCCAGTCCCCCCAACCGTCCCCTCCCGCGCCGCGGGCGCTCGATCTCGCCACGGCCTCTCCCGATGAGATCGCCGAGAGCCGCCGCGCCGTCTTCCGCCGACTCCTGGGGTACATCCGGCCGCTCAAGGTTCGGCTGATTTGGGGCATTTTCTTTGGCCTGCTCGCCGGGGTCTTCAACGGCTTCCTCCTCCTCGTGCTGAAGTCGGTCTTCACCATCGTCCTGCCCGCCTCGCAGGGAGAGGAAATTCAACGGGTCTATCGGCCCTTCGAGGACCTGCAATTCCCCGCCCTGGCCCAGATCGAATTCCCCGCGCCCCAGCTACCTCCAGACAAGGAATGGATTTTCGTGCTGGTGGTCTGCCTGAGCATCCCGGTGCTCCTGCTCATCCGGGGACTCTTCTATTTCCTGCACCAGTACTGCATGATTTGGATCAACCTGAAGGTCCTCCATCGCCTCCGCGAAGAGTCCTTCACGAACCTGATGCGCCAGTCGCTTTCCTTCTACAACACCGTGAAGCAGGGCGAGCTGATCCAGACCGTCGCCAACCAGACCCGGACGACGGCCGACGCCGGGAGCCAGCTCCTCAGCGGGCTGATCCAGCATCCCGCGGCCATCGTCTCCATCATCTTCATGGTCGTGATGATGGATCCTCTCTACACCTTCGGCGCCCTCTTCGTCTTTCCCCTCTGCATTGTCCCCGTGGCCCTCATCAGCCGCAAGGTGCGCAAGGCGGGCGGGCGCGAAGAGCAGGAGTCCGAAGGGCTCATGGTCACCCTGCACGAGAGCTTTTCCGGCATCCGCCTGGTCAAGGCCAATGCTCGCGAGGCCTATCAGTGCGAGCGATTCAACCAGGGCAGCTACCGCATCAACAAGTTCATCATGCGCTGGCGCAAGGCCATGGAGATCTCCAGCCCCATGGTCGAGATCGTCGGCGCCCTGGGCATTTCCATTGGGATGGTCTATGCCTGGTACACCCAAATCAAGCCCGAGACCTTCCTGACGATCAACCTCGGCCTGATGAGCATTTATCCGCACGCCAAGATGCTCAGCCGCATGCAGGTGCAGTTGCAGAAATGCCACGTAGCCGCGGCGAAGATTTTTGGCTACATCGATGCCGTGCCCGAAGTCAGCGACCGTCCCACCGCCCGGACCTTGGAAAACTGTCGGGGCGAGATCGAGCTGCGCGACGTGCGCTTTTCCTATGGCGAGGACATCCCGGCCCTGGACGGGGTTTCCCTCCGCTTCGAACCGGGCAAAAAGTACGCCCTCGTCGGTCGCAGCGGCTCGGGCAAGTCGACGCTGCTCTCCCTGGTGATGCGCTTCTACGAAGTCGACGAGGGAGCCATCCTCGTGGACGGGATCGACATCCGCGACCTCACTCAGGAGTCCCTGCGGGGCCAGATCGGCCTCGTCAGCCAGGAGACCTTCCTCTTCCACGACAGCATTCGGAACAATCTCCGCTACGGCCGACTTGATGCCAGCGATGCGGAGATCGAGCGCGCCGCCCGGCTCGCCCATGCCCACGATTTCATCCTGGCACAGCCACAGGGCTACGACACCATCCTCGGGGACAAGGGATGCACCCTCTCCGGAGGCCAGCAGCAACGGCTTTCCATTGCCCGGGCCATCCTCCGCGATGCGCCCATTCTCTTCCTCGACGAGGCCACCTCGGCCCTGGATTCCGAGTCCGAGAAGGCGATCCAGTCTGCCCTCGCCGAACTTTCCCAGGGCAAGACGGTCGTCGCCATCGCCCACCGACTTTCCACGGTTCTCGATGCGGACGAGATCGTGGTCATGAGCGAGGGCCGGGTTCTCGACAAGGCGTCCCACGAGGTGCTCCTGGAGCGTTGTCCCGAATACCGGCAACTTTACCAGCTGCAGTTTTCCGAGAGTTGATCGCCTAGGCCCGCTTCAAAAAGAGCAGCCTTGGCGAGCTTTTTTCTCGCAATCCGTTTCGGGGCGGCGTTTCATGTCCGCGCAACCGCGAACCCTTGATTCCGTTTAGCCGCTTTCGTGACCTCGACCTCTCGCTCCCAGCCCTGGCATCGCGTGGTCATCACCGGTTTGGGTGCTGTTACCCCGGTGGGGCTGGATGTGGAGAGCTCTTGGCGGGCGGTGGCGGAAGGTCGTTCGGGCATCGGACCGGTGACCCTGGTTCCGGTGGATCACCTGCCGGTGCGCATCGCCGGAGAAGTGAAGGGCTTTGATCCCACCACGGCGATGGAGCCGAAAGAAGCCCGCCGCGCGGACCGCTTTGCCCAGTTTGCCGTGGCGGCCGCGCGGGAGGCCCTGCGCCACGCGAACCTGGTCATCGACGAGAGTAACAGCGGGGACATCGGGGTCATCATTGGCTCCGGGGCGGGCGGCGTACAGACCTACACCGACAACCAGCACGTCATGGACAATCGGGGGGCGGGCCGTCTCAACCCGCTCATGATTCCCATGATCACCGCGGACTCGGCCTCGGTACAGGTCAGCATCCAGACGGGCGCCCACGGGCTCACCTTCGGCGTGGCAGCGGCCTGCTCGACGGGCAACGACGCCATCGCCCAGGCCTATTACGCCATCCAGCGCGGCGATGCCCGGGCCATGATCACTGGCGGGGCCGAGGCGGCCGTCACTCACCTGGGCCTGGTCGGCTTCAGCCAGCTCCGGGCCCTCTCCCGGCGAAACGAGGAGCCCGAGCGCGCCTCGCGGCCCTTCGACCGCGACCGCGACGGCTTCGTGCTGAGCGAGGGCGCGGGCATCCTCGTGCTGGAATCGCTGGACTCCGCTCTGGAGCGCGGGGCCGAGCCGCTCGCCGAAATCCTGGCCTGCGCCGCGACCTCCGATGCGGTGCACCTCACCGATCCCGATCGCGAGGCGGCCCAGGCCGCTCGCGCCATCAGCCTGGCCCTGGGCAAGGCTGGCGTCTCGCCCGAGCAGCTTTCCTACATCAATGCCCACGCCACTTCGACCAGCATCGGGGACATCTCCGAGGTTCGGGCCCTGAAGCGCGCCCTGGGCGAGGCCGCCTATCAGATCCCCATTTCCTCCACCAAGTCGGTCACCGGCCACTTGCTCGGAGCCGCCGGGGCCGTGGAGGCCATCTGGTGCGTGCGGGCCATGCTGGAGGGGCGGATTCCGCCCACCATCAACTTGGATAATCCCGATCCCGAATGCGACCTCGACTTCGTGCCCCATCAGGCGCGTCAGGCCGAAGTCGAGATCGCCCTATCCGCAGCCTTTGCCTTCGGCGGGCACAATTCCATGCTCGTGCTCCGGAAGTGGCGGGCGGCCTAGGGGGCGCCCGCGACGCCGCTTGATGAGGAGGGGCCGCGGAGTCGGTGGGTTCTCGGCCTTCGATCCGCGCCGGGGCCGGCCAGACTTCAGTTCCCGGTGCCCAGCTCCTCGTAATAGCGCCGCACCAAGTCGCGGAACTCGCTGGGAACGGGGTCGCGGTCGATGGGCGCCACGGGGTTCTCGCGGTTTTGCTTGGCGAGCTCCTCGGCCACCCTCTGGCGCAGTTCCACCAGAGGGTGGGTGATGCGCTGCTGAATGGTGGCCGCCCCGGGGGGCAAATCGTTGCGGCGGAAATCGATGCGCATAGCGCGGGCGTCGTCGCGGATGCGGGCCAGATCGCTGCGCAGGGACTCCTGCGGCAGCATTTCCTCGACATTGCCGAGCCGATCCGCCCACTGTTCGTAATCCTCTCCGGTGATGGGGCCGGGGCGACGCTGCTCCGTAGGGTCCTCAAAAAACAAGGGCCCCCCGATTCCGCCGGGGCCGACGGGTCCCCCCTTGCGTTCCTCCCCTCCGAGAGAGACGCTCCCCCTTTGCCCGGAGCCCGGGGAGGCCTGGGGATCTCGCCCGGCTTCGCCCGTCCCGCGACCCTCTTCCGAGGGGGAGGGGCCCTGTGCTCCTGCCCGGCCCTCGCCCGGCGTTCCGGGACGATTTTCTTCCTGGGCAAGGGAATCTAAGGGGGCCATGCCTTGTCCCGGATTTTGACCTTCGCCGGACGGCTTCGCCCCGTCTCCGGGCGTGGTTCCGCCCTCTTGGGCAAGGGCTTTTTCACCCGGCGTCTGACCCGGCGCCCCGGCGTCCGCCGGATCTTTGGCGTCCGGGTTTGGGCCCGCCCCCTTGGCTTGGCTATCTGAGGTCGGGCTTTGCCCGTCGGGGTTGGTTTCTCCCTCCGGAGGGGAGGGCCCGGCCGGGTTGCCGGCCTTGTCATTCTGGGCGAGCGCGGCCTCCTGGCCGGTCGTTTCGGACGGCGCTCCGGGTTGCTGGCCGCCTTCCGCCTTTTCTGCGGCGGCGAGACGCTCGGCCTCGCGGCGGGCTTCCTCAATCAGCTGGTCCAGTTCGCTGCGGGCGAGCCGTAGGGCATCGGATTCGTTTCCGAGGATGCTCTCGGCCGCCTTTTCCACGCGGCGCTTCAACTCCTCGATGCCGCGGGCCGCGGCCGCCTCTGCGGCAATGGCCTGGCCGGGGCGTTGATAATAGGCCAGTTCGCCCGTCTCCTGGAGGGATTCCTCCACTTGTCCCGTGGCGGCCTGCCGCACGGCTTCGTAAAGGGCGTTGGAGAGAAGTGGCTCGCTCGGCTCCGCCTGCTCGCTCAGATGGCGCATCGTCTCGAGAAGCTCAGAGAGCTGCCGGCTTTGCTCGCTGACTTGGCGGAGCAATTCATTTCGCTGGCGTTGGCTTTCCGGGGAAGGGGAATCCTCTGTGGGGGTTTCTGCCAGGGCCTTCAACTGTTTGCCGATGGTTTCCTGGCGGTCGGAGAGTTCCCGGGCAGTCTGGCGGAGATCGCTCATTTCGCGGGCGAATTGACGGGAGGTTTTCTGCCTGAATTCCTCCTTCATCTCCTCGAGCTGCTCGCTGGCCCGGGTCGCGGAGTTGGCGGCGTCGGCGAGCTGGCCCGAGGCCAGTTGCTCGGCCGTATCCCGAACGCTCTCTCGGGTTTCGGCCAGTTGCTCGCGCTCCTCGGCCATGTCGGCTCGATTGGAATCCGAATCCATCCGCTCGGCGAGCTCGTCCATGTCGCGCAGCAGCTCGCGTTGTTCTTCCTGAAGCCGCTTGAGCTGGCGCTCGATTTCGGCCCGCTCAGAGTCGTCGGCCTGGCGCAGCTGGTTCTCCAGTTCCTTGATCTTCTCGGCAATGGCCTCCTGGCGCCGGGCGAGGTCCTTGAGGCGGTTCAGAACGGCCAGGTTCTCCTGCTTTTCGGCGGCCTGCGCGGGATTGGAGGCGGCGGATTGTTCTTCGTATTTCAGCTCCTTCTGCTCGAGCTCAAGGTTCAGGTTCCTTTGGCGTTCCTCGGATTGTTGGCCGCTGGATGAGGGCTCCCTCGAGCGGGTGATCTCCGTTTCGCGGGCGCGGGCCTTGAGCAATTCGGCGTAGGCTTCCTTGGCGCTCTCGCTGCCAGTTCGGAGCCGCTCTTCTTCCCGTTGGGCCGCAGCTTCGCCAAAGGTGTCGGCCGCGCGGAGCATGTGTTCCCGGGCCTGCTCCAGGGCGGTCCGGATTTCCGCATCCTCGACGTTGCCGAGCGCTTCCTCGACTTTGCTGACCAGATATTGCTGAGATTCCCGAAGGACGCCGACGTCCGCAACGAGAGCCTCGAAGGCCTTGCCGCCGCGGAGCGCACGCATCAAGTTCCAGGCGGCATTGAGGATGTCCTTTTGGACGCGGATCAATTCGCCCACTTCTCCACTGGGCTGGCTGCCGGGCATGCCGCCGCCCGACGCTCCTTCTCTCAGGACGTCCTCGAAGAGCCTCACTTCGGCAAAAAACTGGTCACTGGAGCTGCGGCGGATCTGGCCATCCTTGTCCCGGTCCTCGGCCCAGAAGTGGTAGGTCAAAAACTCGCGTTCCCTGGCTCCGAGGGATTCGATGTCGATGAGGGTCGAAAGGAGGTGCTTGGTTCCCCCGGGCAAAGCGTCGGGGGCGAGGACGGTTTCTTTCTCCTCGCCCCGAAAGGTGTAGCTCAGTCCCGCGCGCAGAATCTCGATGTCGTCCCAGACCTCAGCTTCCAAGGGGAGTTCCTGCAGGGCGGAGACTTCGAAGTCGCGACCGGGGAAGAGAAGCTTCAATTTGGGAGGGGTGTTTTCATGGACGTTGAGGGTCAGCCAGGGGGGGCGTTGGTTGGACCGGTCGGCTTCATCGATGAGGTGGACCCGGTAGCGTTGCGACTGCTCGGGGACATGGGAGGCCACGAGCAGGGTCGAGTCGGCGGGATCGGGACTGAGGGGAAGAATGTCGCCGTTCTCGGTAAAGAGTTCCGCCGCCGCCACAGGCTTGTTCACCCGCAGCCGCCATTCCACGCTGGAGCCCTCCATCACGGTGAGCTTGCGGATGTCGAGCAGGGTTTTTTTCTCCTCCCCCAGGTAGGCCGGAGGAGTGACCGAGACATCCGCCTGGAGCAGTTCGGGATATTCAAAAATGGTGATGGAATAGGGCTCCGAGCTCACTTCTTCGTAGAGGACCTGGTAGCTGCCATCGCTGTCCACCTTGGGGATGAGGGTCGAGAACTGATGGTCCTCGAGACCCAACTGCATGGGCAAGCGAGACTCTCCTCCGGCATGTCGGTGCAACAAGGTGACGGACGCCGGGGCGCGGCCCTGAAAGTTGGCCTCTACGATCAGCTTGGATCCCTTTTCCAAGCTCACGTGGCCGGGGATGATGTTCAGCTGGAACTCCCCGGGCGGATTCTCTGCTTCGGCCTCCCCAGCGAGGTGCCCGGGATCCCCTTGGTCGCGGGTCAGCGGCCTCTGCCCGAGGAGGAACCAGAGGGAGGCACCAAAAAGGAGCAGGGCGAGGCACTGGCCCCAGGCCGCCAGGCGGAGTCGCCGTTCAGCCACCTGGCGAACCCAGCGGTTTTTCAGGCCGTGTTCGGAGATTTCTCCCAGCAGTCGTCGCTGCAGGAAGCCGAGCTCCCCGCCCGGCCCGGCCTTCTGATCCATGGCCGTGAGCAGGGCGGCACGAAGGTCGGGGTGACCTTCCTCGATGCGTCGGGCAATCTCGCGCAGGTCCGGGCGGCGCCGGTGAATGATCCAACGACCCGTTAGTCCTGACACCACAAGAAAACCGAACCAGCCAAGCAGGGCGGGCCAGGACCACCATCCCGTCAGTAGAGCCAGCAAGCCCAGCAGTCCGGTTCCCCCGGCGCCCACCCCGAACAAGGCCATCGCCAGGCGGCGCTGACGCAGCTGCTGCTCCGCTGCGACGACGGGGCCGAGACAGGAATCAAGAAGCTTTTGGATCATGGGTGGGACGAAGGGTTACGATTGCCAGCCGCAAGGGAAGGCGAAGGGGGCGATGGCGTTTCAGCGATTCATTTCAGCAAGGGAGGGGCCGGCAAAGTTCCGGGAGATTTGAGTCAGGCAAGGGGGCATCAGGCGGGAGCGCGGAGAACCGGATCGGCGGGAGCGCGTTGGGAGCGGCGGCCCGCCAGCCAGGTTTCGGCGAGAAGAAAAAGCAGGGCCCCCAGGACGAGCCATTTCCAAAGCTTCTGCTTGGCCTCCTTTTGTTCGGATTCGATTCGCCACTGCGGGGCGGGGGCCGGCTCTGTGGAGATCAGGGAGGTCTCGCTGAGGAGCGGGATGCCGAGGGCGGAGAATTCCGCCGCCACGTCGAAGGCATCGGTCAAGCCCTCGGCGGGGTCGAGGTTGACCGCGACCAGACGGGTGGTCCCATCGGCCTGCGGCTCTTCGTAAAAGCCGGGAGCGCCATAGTGGGTCTCCCCGACAGTGAGGGTTGGCGCGGCACGGAGACTGTGTCCGGCCTGCTCAAAGAGGGAGTAAAGGAAGGGCACGAATTTCGAGGAGAGGGCGAACTGGCTTTCCTCTGGTCGCCACCCGCCCAGGAAGCTGAATACCGCCCCGCTTCCGACGCGTTGATCGATCAAGGCCGGGGCCTTTCCATCAAAAGTGGCGAGGATGCGGATCTCGTCCGAGGGCGTGCTGTCCGCGAAGTCCAGTTGAAGGTGCTTCCAGTAGCGGATCTTGGTGAAGTCGCGGATCTGGGCGCGGGCGAAGGGTTCGAGCACGGGATGGGTGAAGTCGAGGTCCGCCAGCATGGCGAAGTCCCGGACGTTGGCTTGCGACAGCTTCCACGTTTTTAGTCCGGTGAGGGCGGCGTAGGCCTCGCTGGAGGTATCCCCGGAAGGAAGGGCGATAACCAGCCCTCCCGAGGCCGCAAATTGGTGCAGGGCTTGCCCCAAGGGCACGGACCACTGGTCGGCGGCGACAACCACGTCGCAATCCTGAAGATCGGGCCGGTCCTCCGGAGCGCGGATGCTCACGATGGGCTGGAGCGCCGGGGTGGGGTGGAGGGCGCGCTGCAGATAGAACAGGGGCGTGCCGGCGCGGTCGGCATCCTCGGCCTGGCCGAGAAAGCGCAAGCGCAGGGGACGGGCTTGGGTGGGGGCGACGTGAATTTCGTTGTCGAAAGGGTGCTGGTCTCCCTCGATCACCACGGTGCCGCGTTCGGCTCCTTCCGGTCGGGGCGCGGAGAGGAAAATGCGGCTCTGCCCGGGAGCGAGGAGAATATTGATGGCACTGTCAGGATGACCCTTCCACGAGAGGGTGGCCTTGGCGCTGCTGGAGGTGGCCGAATTGGAGAGACGGACGCGATACACTTCGGGATCCTCGATGCGGGCCCGGAGCGGGGTGGAGGCCAGGGCAATGGAGAGGTTGCCCGTTTCCTCGGGCGCCAGAGGCAGACAGCGGACCTGCACCTCCTCGGGCCAGGGATTGGCCTGGAGCCGCTCGCGCCTGGCACCGCTTTGGAAATCGCTGACCAGCACGATTTCGCGCTGGACGATGGCGCGGGACTCCTCGCCCGAGAGCAGGTGGTTGGCGGCCTGATGCAGGGCCTGGCCGAGATCGGTGCCGCGCCAGCCCGGGGCGGATTCGGGCAATTCCAGCAAACGAGCGACCTCGGCGGCGCGGGCTCGGGGAGAGAGCCCGGACCAGGTCGGGGCCTCGGCCAGGAGGTGCAGGCTTTCGTCGAAAAGGGCGAGGGATAGTTCGACCTCTTCATCGTATTGCGCCGCGGCCTCGCGTGCGGCGTCTATCGCGGCGGCGCGCAAGCCCTCGCGTTGCATCGACGCGCTGCGATCCACCAGCAGGAGAACGCGCTGTCCCGGTTCCTCCGCCTCGGGCAGCAGGGAGGATTGGAGATAGGGACGGCCGAAGGCCAGGGCCAAGAGAATCAGGGCCAGGCAGCGCAGGGCGAGCAGGAGAATCTGTTCCAGACGCGAACGACGGACGAGGCGTTCCGGCGTCTTCTCGAGAAACATGAGAGAACCGAACTCCACCCGCTCCTTCGGAGGGCGTCTCCGCAAATGCAGGAGAATCGGAACCGCGATGGCGGCCGCGCCCAGTAGATAGAGCGGGAAGAGAAAGCTCACAGCAAGGCAAACCCTGCCATGCTTTGTCTCGTGAAGCGAGGACGTTTTCGCGGGGCGCCCCGCCCCGCGAGGCCGATCGGGATCAGCCTTCGATTTGATCGAAGGCTTCTGCGGCGGCCAGGAGCCCGTCCCTGAGGATGGTGAAATCCCCGCAATTGCAGATCAGCTGGGCGCCTTGTTCCCGTCGTTTCCGCATGTCCTCGGGAGAGCCTGCCGGAGTGCCCCAGGCGACGCCGTGGGCCTTGCAGGCGGCGGCGACGCGTTCGTAGGCGGCCTCGAGCTTGGCGCCATTCGTGTCGCCTTCGAGTTGGTAGCGGAGCCCGAGGTCTCCCGGTCCGACGAAGAGCATGTCCACACCGGGCACCGCGGCGATTTCCTCGACGTTCTCCACCGCTTCCGGCGTCTCGATCTGCACCACCAGCAGGGTCTCGCGATTGGCCCACTGGGTGAAGGCGAGACTGTCAGGATTGATGCGATAATCGGAATCGAAGCCGGCATTGTCGAGGCCGCGATCGCCGAGGGGAGGGAACTTGACGGCCTGAACGAGCTGTCGCGCCTTTTCCGCCGTGGAGACATGGGGAATCATCAATCCGGTGGCCCCGTCCTCGAGATAGCGGTAGAGACCGGTCTTCTCAAGAGTGGCCGGACGCAGGATGCAATCGATGTCGTAGAGTCGGAAATGGGCCATCAGAACCTGAAGCTCGCGCAGTTCCATGGAGCGGTGCTCCATGTCCAACCAAATGCAGTCGAATCCCGCCCGGGCGGCATGGGCGATGTAGACGGGAATCGGGTTCCCGAGGTTGGCGCAACGGACGAGTCCCCCTTCGCGGAGGCGTTGCAGCGTTTTGCTGGATCTCATGGAGCGGTTCTGGAAAGTTGGAGCAGGGACTGGGCGGCCCGGACGCGCGCGTCGGTAGCGGGATCCTGAAGCATCGCTTCCAGGATCGCCTGCGTCGAGAAGGCTTTTGCCTCGCCCGCAAAATTGGCGGCATAGGTGCGGATGGAGTCGTCCGGGTCCTCGAGATTGCGGATCAGCCGGATCAGGCCATCCAGGTCTCCGAGGCAGGCGAGGGCGTGTTCGATGTAGGCGCGAATCATGGGCGTGGGGGCCTCGGTGAGACGGCGGCGCAGGGGTTCGATGTCCCTGGCATCGCCCAGGACCCCGAGGAGCCAGGCCGAGATCAACAGGCCGTCCGGATCCGCCCCGTCGCGACATTGTCGGATGAAGGCGAGGGCCTTTTCATCTCCTTTCCTCGCCAGGGCGCCCGCGGCCATGAGCCGCAACTTGATGTCCTCGCCTTGTTGAAAGCGGAGACGCATGGTGGCCTCGTCTCCCAGCTCCTCCACTTTGAACAGGCTTTCGGCGGCGTGGGTGTGGCCGTAGGCGTCTTCGTCCCTCAGCACCTCGACGAGCATGGCGAGAGCCTCCTTCTTTCCGGCGCGGACCAGTTCGCGGGCGATTCCGCAGCGGTGACGGGCATCCTTCACCTGGTTTATTCGTGGCTCCAGCACCGCGACGACCTCCTCTCCGTGGCCGCCCAGAGTGAGTCCTTCGGCGGCGTGCATGGCGACCCAGAACTGTTCCGGATCCTCGAGGCGCAGGGCTTCCCGCAGGATTCCGAGGGCCTGCGCTTTCACGGCCGGCGACAGGGAGAGGGGCGCGGAGGCGGTTTGGGCGTGGGCGTGGGCTCCGCTGCCAAGGGCGGCGACGAGGCTGAGCAAGGCGAGCATTCTCATCGCGCGGATGGTGGCAACCCCTCCGAGAGGTGTCGAGAACGGATTTGCGTTGGAGCCCCCGACCGGCGATTCATTCCGCGATTCTCCCTTTGCATGAATCCTTTTCTCACCTTCCTCGCCCTGCTTGGTCTGAGCAATCTCTTCATGACCTTCGCCTGGTACGCCCATCTCAAGGAGATGGCGCACAAGCCCTGGATTTACGCGGCCCTCTTCAGCTGGGGCATCGCCCTCTGCGAGTATCTCCTGCAGGTTCCGGCGAACCGCATCGGTCATCAGGTCATGAACGTGGGACAGCTCAAGGTGCTGCAGGAGGTGATCACCCTGACCGTCTTTGTCCCCTTTGCGGTCTTTTACCTGAAGGAACCGCTGCGGCTAGACTATCTCTGGGCCGGCCTCTGCCTGCTGGGGGCGGTTTTCTTTGTCTTTCGGGCGGAGCTGATGGGGAGCTAGGCGTCTCCGGGGGACGAGGTTGCGGAGTGGACGCCGCCTCGGAAATGGGGCACAACAGCCCCGATGCATCGCAAACTTTCGCTTCTCGTCGCCCTCCTGCTTGGTGCCGTTTCCCTGCAAAGTGCCGAACCAGAGTCGCTTTTCAATGGCCGCGATCTCGCCGGTTGGTCCGGCTTGCCTCAATTCTGGTCGGTTCAGGACGGGGTCATCGTGGGCGAAACAACGGCGGACAAGCCCACGGCGGGGAACACCTTTCTCATTTGGCAGGGCGGCAAGCTGGCGGATTTCGAGATCACCTGCCAAGTCCGCTTCAGGGGGAACAATTCGGGCCTGCAATATCGCAGTGAGATTGTCGATGAGACGGGACACGTCCTCGCAGGCTACCAAGCGGACTTGCATCCCAAGGCGGAGTATTTCGGAATGCTCTATGGGGAAAAAATGGGAAAGCGCGGCATCATCGCCCAGCGCGGCCAGCGCGTGGTGATCGGGCCTGACCAAGAGGTCCAAGTGGTCGGAAAAGTTGGGGACGAGACCGAATGGATCGACTGGGAATGGAACACCCTGCGCGTCGTGGCCGTGGGGGATCGCCTCGTGCATCAAGTCAACGGGATAACCACGGTCGATGTGACCGACCGCCATCCCGAGGCGCGGCGCGATGGAGTCCTTGGCTTGCAGCTCCACGCGGGCCCCCCGATGCGGGTGGAGTTCAAGGAGATCCGCCTGCGCCGCCTCGCCGGGCAAGAGGCCCGGACCACCCTGGAGGAGGCCCTGGCCGCCAAGGCTCCGGCCGCGCGTCCCCCATCGGAGCGCTCGGTGGGAGGGCGCTTCGCCTGGGTGTCCGAGGAGCCCAAGGCCAACTGGATTTGGCGTGCCGATGTCTTGGACGACGAGTGGATCTTTCTGCGCAAGTCCTTCGACATCCCCGGAGAGGTCAAGTCGGCCCGGCTCTATGCCACTTGCGACAACGAGCTCGAGCTCTGGATCAACGGCCTTGCCGTGGGGGGCGCGCCCGACTGGGGCGCACCGATCTTGAGCGGCGAGGCGGCCCAGTGGCTTCGCCCGGGGAAAAACCTCATCGCGGCAAAGGCGCGCAATCGGGGGGGCATCGCCGCCTTTCACCTCAAGCTCGAGTACGAAGGCGCCGACGGGGCCAAGCATCAGGTCCTGAGCGGGAAGGATTGGAAACTCGCCCTCGCCGAGGTCGAGGGCTGGAGATCGGTGGATTTCGACGATGCGGCGTGGACAGCCCCGCTCAAGGAACTCGGCCCCTTTGGGGTCAAGCCCTGGGGGATCGCCGGGCTGCAAGGGCCGGGGGGGAACCGCGCTTCGGCCGCGCCGCTGGATCCCTCCGAAATCACCCTGCCTGAGGGATTCCAGGTGGAATTGCTCTACACGGTTCCCAAGGAGTCCCAGGGTTCCTGGGTATCGCTGGCCCAGGATCCCAGCGGGCGCCTCTACGCCTCGGACCAGGGGGACAAGGGGCTCTACCGCATCGCCTTCCCCGAGAAAGGGGGCGTCCAGGTGGAGAAGATCCCCGTGGCTCTCTCTGGGGCCCAGGGCCTGGTGTGGTTCGAGGACACTCTTTGGTTCAACCAGAGCGGCGGAGCCCTGCACCGGCTCCGGGATGCGGATGGCGATGGCTTGCTGGATTCGGCCGTGGCCCTGCCCAGCGTCAAGGGTGGGGGCGAGCACGGCACCCACGGGATTGTCCCGACGGAAGAAGGCGGGGCCCTTTACTTCGCCGCGGGGAACTTCACCGACCCGCCTGCCGCGGAGCTATTGGCCGGAGCGCGCGTGACGACCTGGGCCGAGGACTTGCTCCTGCCGCGCATGTGGGACGCTCGGGGCCACGCCCGGGGACGGCTCGCCCCGGGGGGCTGGACCTCGCGCTACGATCCCCGGAGCCAGAAGCACGAGCTCTACGCCATCGGCTTCCGCAACCACTACGATTTTGCCCTGAATCGGCATGGCGATCTCTTCACCTTCGATTCGGACATGGAATGGGACATGGGCATGCCCTGGTACGTGCCCACGCGGATCTGCCACGTCGTCAGTGGGGGGGATTTTGGTTGGCGCAGCGGCTCGGGGCGCTGGCCGGCCTATTACGAGGACAGCCTGCCTGCCGTCGTCGATATCGGCCCGGGTTCCCCCACGGGCCTGGTCTCCGGACAGGGCGCCCGATTCCCTCGTCGCTATCAGGAGGCCATCTTCGCCCTCGATTGGACCTTTGGCACCATCTACGCCATCCATCTGGAAGCCAAGGGCTCCAGTTACGTGGGCCACGCCGAGCCCTTCCTCTATGGGACGCCACTGCCGCTCACCGATGCCGTGGTGGGAAATGACGGCGCGCTTTATTTCCTCATCGGCGGGCGCAACACCCAGTCGGCCCTTTATCGAGTCCGCTACACCGGGCCGCTTCAGGAGGAAGCGCCCCCGGCCGAGTCGGCGGACTTTGTGGCCATGCGGGCCCTGCGCCGCGAGCTGGAGCGCTTCCATGGCAAGGAGGATGCGGCGGCGGTGGCCCAGGCCCTGCCTCACCTCGGCAGTGCCGACCGTTTCCTGCGCCATGCCGCCCGCCTGGCTCTGGAATCCCAGCCCGTGGCCCAATGGGCGGACCAAGTCCTCAGCGCCGAGGACCTGCAAACCCGCATCACCGGGGCGGTGGCGCTCGCCCGCCAGGGGGATCCCGAAACGCACCGCCTGCCCCTGACCTCGGCCCTGCTCGGAATCGATCCCGCCGCCCTCGACGAGAGCCAGTTGCTAGGATGGCTGCGGGCCTGGCAACTCAACCTGATTCGCTTCGGGAAACCCACGGAGCAGGCGCGCCCCGTCATCGTGGCCAAGCTCGATCCCTTGCTGCCCTCCCCCTCGGCCGACGTCAACGTCGAGTTGGTGAATCTCTTGGTGGCCCTGGAGGCCCCCGGGGTCATCGACAAGGCCCTGGCCTTGATCGAGGAGGGCGATGCTCGCGAAATTCCCGATTGGGCCGAGTTGATCGTGAGGAATCCCGGCTACGGGCGCACCATCCAGGCGATGCTCGACGATTTCCCGCCGATTCGGGGCCTGGCCTACGCCTTTGCCCTCCGCAATCTCAAGACCGGGTGGACCTTGGAGCAGCGCCGCCGCTACTTCACCTTCCTCAATGCTGCCGCGCAACATCCCGGGGGTGCCAGCTATGCCGGCTTCCTCAGCAACACCCGTGACGAGGCGCTCGCCCTAGCGCCCAACGATCACCTGAAGGCCCTGGAGGATCTCACCGGGGTCAGTTATCAGGCCGTTCCGGATTTCCCCATTCATCCGCCCAAGGGCCCCGGGCGGCGGTGGACGGTGGCCGAGGCCCTGCCCCAGGTCCGGTCGGACGAGTTGAAAAAGGCCAATTATGAAAATGGGCGCAGCCTCTTTCACGCGATCGGCTGTGCTGCCTGTCACCGCCTGGCGGGCTATGGCGGCGACATCGGTCCTGACATCACCAGCATCCGCAACAAATTCGACCTGGCCTACGTGCTCGAGTCCATCATTGAGCCCAGCAAGGTCATCAGTGACCAATATGGTTCCTCGGCGGTGACGACCCAGGACGGGGCGGTGCACACGGGCCTGGTCGTGGATCGCGGCGATAAACTCGAAATCTATCCTCCCGACGCCAAATCCGCGCCCACCCAGGTGGAGCGCGCGGCGGTGGCGAAAATCGAAGCCGTTGCCGTTTCCCAAATGCCTCCCGGCCTGATCGATGCCCTCAGCGGTGCAGAGCTCCGCGACCTGATGGCCTACCTCATGGCGGCCGGAGATCCCCAGGACAAACTGTATCAAAAGTAAGGGGGGCCAGGGAAGGCCCGCCGAGAGCGGACCGCATCTTGCTTTCAGGGTTGCGGGCTTTTGTCGATTCCTCTACGATGCAGCCGATTTCGGAAACCGCCGCCCATCGCTCCCCGAGCCTGTCGATGTCATGAAGCCCAATCGTCCGCTCCTTCTCTTCCTTTCCGCCCTGCTCGTCTTGCTCCTTTTTCCCGTTTCGGGACAGGCCGGGCGCTTTGATCACTGCGAATGCGTCGAGGATTACAAGCCGGCCAAAAACGTGCTCAAGCTCTGGACCTGGCCGATCCGCACGGAGTGGGAACAACGCTATCATTGCCTGCCCTGCGGCCGGAAGGTGCCTTACAAGGTGAAGGTCATCACTTATCGCGAGCGTTACACCGACGGCACCCAACGCACCTGGAAATGCGTCGTGGCGGGGTCGGAGGTGTCCCTGGCTCCGGAGGTGACCCGGGCGAAATAAGGGCGGAACTGAGGCCGGGATTCAGTCCTTGCCGGTGACGAGGTCCCAGGCGCCGAATTGGCGGGCCACCGCCTCAAAACTGAGGGTCTTGGCCGCGATGCGCTGGGATTTGTCGATGGCGGAAAGGTACTCCTCGTCGTCGTGTAGAATCCGTTCGATCCGCTCGAAGACGTTTTTCATGCGGATGGTGCCGTCGTCACTGAACTCGGGGAAGGCCATCTTCTCGATGGTTGAGTTGCCGCCGCAGCAGATCGTGCGGGCCAGCAGACAATCGCCGGCGACCTGGCCGGGGACTGTGTTCCGGTCCATCTGATAGATGAAGCGGTGCGAGGAGAGCAGCCGCATGTAATCGGGGTAGGGCAGCGTCTTCTCGATGATGTTCAGGCAGCCTCGGGGGAAAGTTTTGGCGATAGCCCTGAGAATGCGGCTCCCTTTCCGCTTGTCGGAGTTGATCACCGTGACCCGGGGGATGCCATACTCATGAGCGAGGTCGGCGGCGCGGGCGATGGCCTGAACGTGGTTGCGCGATTCGGTTTTGAATTCGCGCGTGCCGATGAGAATGCCGCTGCGTTTCTCGATGGGGCTGGAAAAATCCCAGGCCGGGTAGTCGACAGGGTAGGGCGTGGGGATGAATTTCAGTTTGCGCCAAAAGGCCTCGTGGGGAATGGGGCCGAGGCGGGGCGGCCAGGCCAGGGTGGGGGAGAGGATGCCGTCGGCGAGGGAGAGGATTTCCGTGTAGGCCTCCACCGCGCGCGAGGAGTTCAGCTGCCGGGAAACCTGAATGTGGCCGCATTCCTTCCAGGCCACGATGACGCGCATGCCGGCCGCCTTGAGCAGCCGCACGGCCTCCAGGCTGATCCAGACCCGTCGCCGGATGAGCACCAGGACGGCATCGTAGCGATCGCGCTCCTCAAGGAGGCGGTTCGCGCAGTCGCTGAAGGTTCCAAAGGTGGCCGCCGCATAGGCGTGAAAATTGACCGGGGCGTGGACTTGGGGATCGTAATTCGAAGGGCCCGCCGCATAGTCGAGATGAGGGTCGCGGCCCTTCGGATTGAGGACGGCGAGGCAGACCGGAGACTGATAGGGGGTGGACATTGGCGCTGGGAGCCAGAAAAGGAGGAGGGTCTGGCCAGGAGGAAGCGAGATTCTAGCACGCATCTTTCCCGGTGGAGCACGAAAATGCGAAAAGCGTCGCCGGAGGCGAGGAGGGGCCAGGGCGAGCTTGTGAATCCCCGCGGCCAGGATTGACCCCCGCCCGGCAATCCCTACGATGGAGACATGTGCAATGTCGTGATCCAATCCGGTCAGCAGATCCGCCCCCAGGGCATCCTGCGCGTTCGGCTCGAGGAGGACGGACGCAGCGCCGAAGGCGTCTTTGCCGGCTCGGCCCGTCGCGAGAGCCGCGCCTACTGGAGCCGCGAAGGGGCGGAGCCCTGCCTCATTCCCGACGTCTCGGGATTCGGGGAATCCAATGAGCGCGACGGCGGGCAGTCCTTCGAGACCCTGCCGGAGGGCTCCAGCTTGAGGGGCTTTCTCCTCCCCCCGAAAGTCAGCAAGACGGGCGCCGAGTACCGCCTGCTCAAGGTCATGACCCGACCGGCCACGGCGGAGGAATACGCCCGCTTGGGCAATGAGCGCATGCCCATCGTGGAGGTCGCTTCCTAGGAAGGACAAATAGGGACTCCCTTATCCCAGAATCCCAGTGTCGATTGGGAAGGAGCGAAAGGGCCGCATTTCGCCAGATGGGAGAGGGGAGTGCGCGATACTGGATTTGAACCAGTGACCCCCACCGTGTCAAGGTGATGCTCTACCCCTGAGCTAACCGCGCAATGTACCCTCCCTGAGAAGGGCCGCGAAAATAAACTGCGGGGGGGCGATCCGCAACTGGAATCTTTGGCGCCTTCGGCGAGCTTGGCGGGGTGAAGGACCTCCGCTCCCAAACTCGACAGATTCGTTCGACTCAGCTCGGCAAAACGATCCTTTTCCGCGAGTGGGGGGAGGAGGGCGGAGATCGCGGCCCGGTCCTCCTCCTGCACGGGCTGGGAGATCATTCGGGGCGTCATGACTGGGCGGCTGGCCTCATCCATGGCGCCGGTTACCGTCCGGTGGGCTTTGACTGGCCGGGCAATGGGGGTTCCGAGGGGCGCCGCGGCGAGATGCCCACCACGGCGGAGGCGCGCCTCCTCATCGACGAGATCCTGGAGAGCCGGGGACTGGCTCCCGAGGGCATCTTTGCCCATTCCACGGGGGCCTTCC
The DNA here is from genome assembly GCA_964552315.1 of uncultured Akkermansia sp. Taxonomy (GTDB): domain Bacteria; phylum Verrucomicrobiota; class Verrucomicrobiia; order Verrucomicrobiales; family DEV007; genus Arctic95D-9. The sequence continues at coordinate 35,450 of CAZKGI010000009.1, forward strand.
TCATCCTGTCCCGACTCTTTCAGGAAGGCGCCTTGGAAGGGCCCTTGCAGCGGCTTCGCTGGGTTTGGTTGAACTCCCCTCTGCTCTGTCCCTCACACGGCCAGCCGGCTTTCAAGATCGCTGTGGCGAGACAATTGGCTCGTCATTTCCCGAATCTCACCTTGAGCACCGGGGTGCGGGTGAAGGACTGCTTCCACACCGGGTTTGCCCCCTTCGCCGAATCGGAGCGGAAGCGCGCGGGAGGGCATCATCGCATCACCCTCCGCTTCGCCGTGGATCTCCTCCAATCCGAGAAGTCGCTCTTTTCCGGAGTGGAGCGCATCGATCCGAACTTGTCCTTTCTCCTCGTTCAGGGCGCGGAAGATCCGGTTTGCCCCCCCCTGCACGCGGAAGCGCTCTATCGGCGTTTGCCCTCCCGCGACAAGACCTGGCTCCACGTGTCGGGGGCCCGGCACGAAGCCTTCCGGGAGGCGCATGCCGAATCCCTGACGAATGCGGTGCGCGTGTGGTTGAGACAGCGCTGACGGTCGATTCCCGTTTTCAAGGGCCCCTGCCAATGGCAAGCTAGGCCCATGCCGCGACTTTCCGCCAAGTCCAAGGCCCAGGTCTACGCGAATCTCGAGAAATACGCCCGTTCCGGCATGGGCCTGGAAAAGGCCTGCGATTCGCTGCTGAGCCATCCCCGTTTGCCCTCCGCGGAGCGGCGGCTCTACCGCGGGCTGCGCGAGGGCCTGCGCCAGGGGCGAAGCATCGGCGAGGCGTTGGGCACGGCCTCCGCCTCCGTCAGTCCTCTGGAGCGGGAGGTGGTCATGGCCTCCGAAATGGCGGGCCAGCTGGAAAAGGGCTTTGCCCATCTTTCCCTTTCCTTTCGGCGCTGGCACGAGGTGAGGCGGCGCATGCTCAAGGGGCTGGTCTATCCCCTCGTCCTTTTGCATCTCGCCATTCCCGTGGGCAGTCTAACGGTGACGGCCCTTCGCCGATTCCGCCTCGATGGGGAGTCCGTTGCCGAGGGATTCGGCCCGGCACTGGCGACCTGCGGATGGGTGCTCCTGGGGCTTTGGGTGGGGCTCCTCCTCGCAGCCGCCGTCGGCGGGGGGCTGCACCGCCTCGGCCGGAAATCCGCTCCGGTGGATGCGCTGTTGGGAAGGATTCCCTTTGTGGGCAAGGCGCGCCGTGCCGTGGCGCTGGAGCGTTTCACCCAAGTCTTTGAAATCTTTCTCCTCTCGGGCCGCCCCATGAGCGAGGCCCTCTCGCGGGCGGCGCTGGCTTCCGGCAGCGGCCAAATCCTGGCGGCCGGGAAGCGCGGTGCGGGCATCCTGGCCTCGGGGGAAGCCCTCGCCACGGTTCTCTTTGCCGAGCCAGGGGCCTTTCCGGATGATTTCGCCCGAGGCCTGGCCGCGGCAGAGGAGTCGGGTCAACTCGATCGCGAACTCGCCAACTGGGCCCGTCACTACGCGGACGCCGCCGCCGAGGCGATTGAGGACCTCGGCAAGTGGGTCCCGCAGATCGTCTACTGGGGGGCCCTCGCCTTTGTGGTCAGCCAGGTTCTGCGCGTGGCCCTGGCCTACCGAGGGCTCCTGGACGGCTTGAGCCAATTTGAATGGTGAAGAGTGTGGCCGGGCTTGACTCGCCCCGGCGGGAAGCTTGAGTGGGCGCATCAAGCGAATCGATCCCAAGTCGGCCGAGGCGGTGACTGCGGCGCTCTCCGCGAGGACGGACGCCGCACTGCCCTCTCTCGTCGCCGTTTCGGGCGGGATGGACTCCATGGTGTTGTGGCAGGCCCTGCGCGAGGCTGGCTATGCCGATCTCCTCGTCGTGCACGTGGATCACGGGTTGCGCGGCGAGCAGTCCCGGGCGGATGCGGACTTCGTCCGGGCGGAGGCGGCGCGCCTGGGCTCGCCCTGCGAGATCCGATCCGTCGACGTGGCGCAATACGCCGCCGAGGCTCGCTGCTCCGTGGAGACGGCGGCCCGCGAACTGCGTTACCGCGCCTTCGCAGGGGTGGCGCGGGAATCGGGGCGGCGACGGATCTTTCTGGCCCACCATGCCGACGACCAGGTCGAAACCGTGTTGATGCGCTTTTTCCGCGGAGCGGGTTCGCGGGGGCTGGCCGGGATGGCGTCGGAGTCGTCGCGCCGGGTCGAGGGCGTGGAACTGACCCTGCTGCGGCCCCTCCTGGAAGTCTCGCGCGAGGCGATTGTCGCCTACGCCGAGAGGCGCGGCCTGAGTTGGCGGGAGGACGCGAGCAACCAGTTGCCCTTCGCCTTGCGCAACCGCGTTCGCCATCGCCTCCTGCCCGAAATCGAGTCCGTCTTCGGTCGGGAGGTGAGGGGGGCGATCCTGCGGGCGGCGTCCCTGGCGGCGCTGGACGAGGCTTGGGTGGGCGAGCGGCTGGGCGAGCTGCCCCGCCGGGGCGAGTCCGGAGGGCTCGACGTCGCCGCCCTGCGCGGCCTGCCAGAGGCCCAGCGACATCGGCTGCTGCTCGCCTGGTTGCGCGAGCGGGGCGTGCCGGACTGCGGGTGGGTGGAAGTGCAGCGCTGCGCCGAAGTGCTCATGGCCACGGCCCGACCGGCGCAGGCCAGCCTGCCGGGAGGGCATCGCGTGCGTCGCCGCGCGGGAACGCTCTTTATCGAAGGACCCCCTCGGGACTGATGTCGAAGTGTTCCTGCAAGGCGGACCTCACTTCCTCCATGGGCAGGCCGATGACATTGCTCATCGATCCCTCGATGCGCTCGATCACCAGTTCGCCGTGTTCCTGGGCCGCGTAGGCCCCGGCCTTGTCCATGGGATTGATGCGTGCGTGGTATTCCTGCATTTCCGCCTCGCTCAGGGACTTGAAGTGGACCGAGGTGGTCACGGTGAACTCCACCCTTTCCTCGCGACGGGCACATTGGATGGCCACGGCGGTGAAGACCTCGTGGGAGCGGCCGTTCAAGGCGGCGAGCATGCGTGAGGCTTCCTCGCGATCTTGGGGCTTGCTCAGGACGCGATCTCCCAGCAGGACGAGGGTGTCCGCGGCGATGACCACGGCCTCGGGAAATTGCGCCGCCACGGCCGCCGCCTTGGCTCGGGCGTTTTCCGCCGTCAGTTGGCGGATGGGCAGGCGGGTGTCTTCGTTCTCCTCAATGTCGGGATGGACGACACGGAAGCGGTATCCTGCCTCGGTGAGGAGATCGCGACGTCGCGGCGAGCCGGAGGCCAGGACGAGCTCGGGGGACGGGTCGATCATGCGAATTCGGAGGCGAAGAAGGGGTTGTTTCTCTTTTCCTCGCCGACGCTGGTGAGGGGGCCGTGTCCCGGACAGAGAATCGTTTCATCGGAGAGGGTCAGGATCTTCTCGCGATTGTTGCGCCACGCGTCCTCGAAGGAAACGAGGCCGCCCCCCATTGATCCGGCAAAGAGCGCGTCCCCCACGAGGGCGAGGGGGCGGGCGAGACCCTCCACGACATAGCTGGTGCCGCCCGGCGAGTGCCCGCTGGTGGTGCGGGTTCCCACCCGCAGGGAGCCGATGGTGAATTCGGCCCCTTCGGCAAAGGTCTCCGTGCCGGGCCAGGGCTCCTCCTGGTTGGAATAAGCCTTGGCCTCCGGGAAGGTCGAGCGCAGGGCCTCGAGGGCGGCGACGTGGTCGTTGTGGGTGTGCGTCAGAAAGAGGGCCTCGACCTTCACGTCGAGAGCCCGGGCCTTCGCCACCAGGGGGGCGGCATCCGTGGCGGTGTCGAAATAGGCCGCCGCCTTCGTGGCGGGATCCCAGACGAGGAAGGCGTTCACCCTCATGTCCCGATAGGGCAGGTTGAACATCTCGAGGCCTTCGAGGGTGACGGGGCGGGGACTCCAGACCCGCGAGGCCGACATGGCGAGGGCGCGAGGAGAAAGCGAGAGCGCCGTGGCGACCTTGGCGAGGGCGCTTTCGTCGCAGAATTCCCCCCGACAGAGGCGGGACAGGACGTCGGGAGCGACCCCGGTTCGGGCGGCGAGCTCGGCCTCGGAGATGCGGCGGCCCCGCATTGCCTTGGCGATGATGTCCTCAAAAAAGTCCTCTAGGGGAATGGCGGGGATCATAGAATTGGCAGGAAATGGGAGAAAGGTCCGGATTTTTCTTGTCCGCGATCGCGGAAAATGTCATCCTCGTCTCGGAGATGGTATTTACGAAGTCATCTCCAGCAGTAATAGGCCTTCGGGCACATCATAAATCAAACATAGCAAAAACCACACCATGAAAGTGAACAGCCAAAAGCAGGGTGCATTCACCCTCATCGAGCTGCTGGTCGTGATTGCGATCATCGGCATTCTCGCGAGCGCCGCCATGCCCGCATACACCGGCATCCAAGACCGCGCCAAGCGCACCCGCGACGTTAACAACGTCAAACAGATCCTGCTGGGCTGCCGCAACTTTGCGGCGGACTGGGAGGGGCTCTATCCCTCGTTTGATCCCGATGCGGATCGCTCTGGCGGTGCGGAGGATTCGTCCTTCAGCAACTCGACCGACGCCTTCAATGTCCTCATTCCGGACTACATCGACACGGAGTCCATCTTCTGGATGGCCACGCGTCACCCCGACAAGCTTCAACCCCCTCGTGAAGACGGAGAACTTGAGCCCCAGGAAAACGTCTACTGCTACGTGTCGGGTCAGACCGACACCAGCTTCAGCCGTTCGCCCCTGGTGGCCGATGGCCTCATGGACGGGCCCGGAGAATACGGGGAATACCACCCCTGGCTGAAGGCCAAGAAGGCCGTCGTGGGCTACTGCGGCGGACACGTGCAGGAAGAAACCCTCACGTCGGCCTCTCCGGGTGCCACCATCCGCAGCCGCGACCGCCAAGTGGAAAACATCTTTGACGAGCGCCAAATGGAAGAAGGCGGCAAGGCCAGCGGTGGCTGGCTCGACACCAAGAAGGACAACGTGCTCCTTCCCGACTGATTCGGCTTTCTCGCGGAGACCATCCGATTCCAAGCCCGTTCCGGCGATGCCGGAGCGGGCTTTTTCGTGCACCCGAAATCCGCCCCCGAGGGGAATCTTCACTTGTCGGAAAGGCCGCCGCAGCGGACCGTGTGCTCGATTCTTTCATGACTGCCCTGCGCCGTCAGTTCTTCCTGAGCTACGCCGCACTCGGCAGCGTGGCCCCCCTGCTCACCGTCTTTCTGAGAGCCCAGGGGGGCTTCGATTTTTTTCAGATCGGTCTGGCCATGGCCTTGATGGGGGTGCCCACCCTCTGCTCTCCGGCGCTGCTCACCCTCCTGGCGGACCGGAATCTCGATGCCCGTCGCCTCTTGGCCATTGCCTCCACCTCCAGCGCCATCGTGCTCACGACGATGTTTTTTAGTCACGGGGTTCTGGCCACCCTGGTGCTCTTCTTCTTTCACGGCCTTTCCTCCGTGGCCATGCTGCCCCTGCTGGACGGTTACTTTTTCTCGCTCGCGGAAGGGCAGCGTCGCGAGGAAATCCCCGCGGTGGAATACCCCACGGTGCGGATCTGGGGCACGATGGGCTACATCCTGCCCAGCCTGATCGTCTACTATCCCCTCCTCAAGGGGGCCGAGGTGCGCCTGATCCTGCCTTGCGCGGTGCTTTTTTGCCTGCTTAGCCTGATCAACAGCTTCCGCCTGGCGCCGGTGCCGCGCGTCGCCAGCCGGATCGCCCGTCAGCTGCCTTCGGGGGAAGCTTGGAAGACGCTCTTCAACGAAAAGGCGCGCTGGTTGATCCTGGGGCTATTTTTTGCCTACTTTGGGGCCGCCACCTACTATGCCTTCATCGGCAACTACCTCGACGAGGTCGTGGGCATTCCCAAGCCCTACATTGCCCTGGTGATCCAGTTTGGCGTTCTCGTCGAAGTGGGCTGCACCCTGCTGATGCCCTGGCTGCAGCGCCACCTTCGCCTCAAGGGCATCCTGCTTCTGGGGCTTGGCTGCATGGTCGCGCGGATGAGCTTGCTGTCCTTCTTTCCGCTCCCCCTGGTCGCGGTGCTCGTCCAGTTGGGCCACGGCTTCGAGGTGCTCGCCCTCTACGTCAGCCCGGTGATGTTTCTCAACCGCCTCGCCGGGGATGAGTTCCGCAATTCCATCCAGGGGGTCTTCACCATGTGCGTGGCCGGCAGTGCCCGCGTCTTCGGAAGCCTCAGCGCTGGCTTCATGGCCAGTCATTGGGGACTCTCCGCCAACCTGCTCCTCGGAGCCGGCTATGGGGCCTGTGCCTTCCTCGTCATTGCCTTCCTCTTCGCCCGAATCCCTCCCCGTTCGGAAATGCGTGAGATTGCCGTTTCTTCCACGCCGCTGGCGTGATAAAAAAGAGGGGGAAGGCGTCGTTTCGCGTGCCCTCGGCCGTGCCCCCTTCGGAGATTTGCGAGCCCCATGAAAGCGGTGCTACTTCTCGCCATTACGCTGGCCCTGCAGGGGGCCTCCCTGTTGGCGCAGTCCGCCAAGCTCTACCTGGCGGCCTCGGAAACGGAGGCGCTCCGCGCCAAGGAGGGGCAGCGGGTCGTGGTCCACGGGCAGGTGGAAGGCTCGAAAAAATCGCCCTCCGGCACCCAGTTTCTGCACTTCAAGGGGGCGGAGTTCAGCCTCGTCACTTTCAAGAGCGACTTGGGTCAGTTTCCCGAGGGAGAACCCGTCGACTGCTACGAGGGCAAGCGACTCGCCGTCGAGGGGGTGCTGACCCTTTATCAGGGCAAGCCACAGATCAAGCTTTCGCATCCCGGTCAGCTGACGCTCCTGAGTCCGGAGCAGGCGTTTCCACCGCCGCAGGAACCCCCCGCAGCGGCGACGAGTTCGGCAGGGGAGCGCCAGGAAAGGACTTCGACCGAAGGGGCCGCCGCGGGACCCGCTCCGGGGCGTCGGCCTCCAGTGGAGGCCTCGGAGTATTTCTGTCCCTAGGGGCGTGGTGGGGCGGGAGAGGGACTCTCTTCACATTCCCACCGCCTCGCGCACCCGGGCAAGCACTTTGCGGGCTTCGGCCCGGGCCCGGGCCGCGCCGGACTCAAGCACGCCGTCGACATAGGCGGCATCTTGCTGCAGGGCTTCGCGCCGTTCCCGCATCGGCGCAAAGTAGTCGCGAATCCGCTCGAAGAGCTGCTGCTTGTAATGGCCGTACCCCTTCCCGCCGGCCCGGAAGGAGGCCTCCATCTCGGCGACCTCCTCGGGGGAGGCAAAGAGACGGTAGAGCTGCACGATGTAGCTGTTCTCCGGATCCTTGGGGGCCTCCACGGGGGTGGAATCGGTGACGATGCGGTTGATCTTGGTGCGCAGCCCCTTCTCCGTGGGCTCGAAGAGGTCGACGGCATTGCCGTAACTCTTGCTCATCTTGCGCCCATCGAGTCCCGGCACCGTGGCGGTTTCCTCGCGAATGCGGGGCTCGGGGATGGTCAGCAGGCCCTCGCCGTAGCGATCGTTGAACTTCTGGGCGATGTCCCGGGTCACCTCGAGGTGCTGCTTTTGGTCCTTGCCCACGGGGACGACATTGGCGTCAAAGATCAGGATATCGGCGGCCTGGAGCACGGGATAGGCGAAGAGCCCGTGCGAGGGGGAGAAACCCTGGGCGATCTTGTCCTTGTAGGACACGCAGCGTTCCAGCAGGCCCATTGGCGTGACGCAGCTCAAGATCCAGGCGAGTTCCGTCACTTCGGGCACGTCCGACTGCCGCCAAAAGGTGGCCTTCTCCGGGTCGAGGCCGCAGGCGAGGAAGTCGATGGCCAGGTTGCGGACATTGTCCCTCAGCACGGCGGCGTCGTGGGTGGAGGTCAGGGCGTGGTAATCGGCGATGAAATAAAAGGCTTCCCCCTCGTGCTGGAGACGGATAGAGGGCTCCATCATCCCAAAGTAGTTCCCGATGTGGAGACGTCCGCTGGGCTGGATGCCAGATAGTATGCGCATGGTCGTGACGAAAGCCGCATCTTCCAACAGACTCTGGCTGAAAGCAAATCCGGGCGCGCAGAGAGAAAATGAACCCTGTTCATTTTTATACTGGACGGATGAACAGTTTAGGGATTATTCTAGCCCCTGAAACAACATTTGTCATCCCATGGTCCAACTGCTATCTCCTAACGGTGCCGAAGAAGGCGCGCAGCTCGCGACGGCAAACGAAGAAGCCGCTCCCTCCAGCCCGGATACGGCGAGTGCCAAGAGCACCAAGAGGGCCGAGTCACGATCCACCCCGTCAACCTCAAACGCATCCCCTATGGCCGCCCCGAAAAGCAACGACAAGGAGACCAGCCGCATCGCTGAAGCCCGCCAGAAGAACCTCGATCTGGCGATCTCCCAGATTCAGAAGGACTTTGGGGAGTCCGCCATCATGCGCCTCGGAGGGGACAATCGAGCCGAGGTCGAGGTCATCCCCACCGGCAACCTGCTGATCGACCGCGCGCTTGGCGCGGGCGGCTTTCCCCGGGGGCGGATCATCGAAGTTTACGGGCCGGAATCCTCCGGGAAGACCACCCTCACGCTGACGGTCATTGCCCAAGCGCAGAAAGAGGGCGGGCTGGCGGCCTTCGTCGACGTCGAGCATGCCCTCGATCCCCAGTACGCCCGACGCCTTGGCGTCGACCTCGACAACCTGCTTCTCTCCCAGCCCAGTTCGGGGGAAGAAGCGCTGCGCATCGTTGAAACCTTGGTTCGCTCCAATGCCCTCGATGTCATTGTGCTCGACTCCGTGGCGGCCCTGGTCACCAAGCAGGAGCTGGATGGCGAGATCGGCGATGCCACGGTGGGGGCGCAGGCCCGCCTCATGAGTGCCGCGCTTCGCAAGCTCACCGCGATCATTTCCAAGGCCCGCACGGTGGTGATCTTCACCAACCAAATCCGGGAAAAAGTCGGCGTCATGTTCGGCAATCCCGAGACGCAGCCCGGCGGTCGCGCCCTCAAGTTCTACAGCTCGGTTCGTTGCGACATCCGCCGCATCGGCAGCATCAAGAGCTCGGACGGCAGTGTGATCGGCAACCGCACGAAGCTCAAAGTGGTGAAGAACAAGGTGGCGCCTCCCTACGGCGAGGCCGAGTTCGACATCATGTTCAACGAGGGCATCTCCGCGGTGGGCTCGCTCCTCGACCTGGCGATCGAACACGAGATCCTCCAGAAGCGCGGCTCCTGGATCAGCTTCAAAGGCACGCAGGTCGCCCAGGGGCGCGACGCCGCCAAGGACGCGCTCAAGGCGGACGAAACGCTCTACGCGGAGATCGAGGCCGAGGTCCGGGCGGCCCTGGATGCCGCGGCGGCAGCCAAGTGATCGTCGCTCCTCAGGCGGCCAAGGAAGGGGAGGGCTCCTCAAGCCCGCCCGGTCGCCCCATCCGATATCGAGGCCTCATCGGGCGCCCGTGAGTAGGGCTCTGTGAGGACTCCTTGCTCGTAGACATGGGCCCTGGCAGAGCTCGGCCTGGCGGCCTCTCCCTCGGAGAGCCTCCTGTCCTCGCCGGCTCCTGGGATCCCCTCGCTGTCAGGGAACGGCGGGGGGGAAGAGCGGCTCACTCGGCCCAAGGACGGAGGCAGGCCCTGGCTTCGCTTATTCCGCGATGCTCTCGCGCAGCTTCTCCAGGCCCCGGCGGATCCGCGCCTTGACCGTGCCGAGGGGCTCTCCGAGTTGCTCGGCGGTCTCCTGTTGGGTGAGCCCTTCAAAATAGACCTTTTCGATGGCTTCGCGCTGGATGGCCGAGAGCCCCTGCACGGCGTGGCGGACGATGCGGCAAGTGTCGCGGCGGCTGGCGACCTCCGAGCCGGTGGCGTGGCTACTCAGGAGGGGGCTGCCCTCGCCCCAGCGAGTGGCCTCGGTGTAGGCTTGCTTGAGACGGCTTTGCCGCTGGCGGACACGCAGTCGATCAATGGCCCGGTGGCGCGCCAGCGAAGTCAGCCAGGTGATGGGCCGCCCCCGACTGGAGTGGTATTGATGGGCCTTGCTCCACAGGGAGTTGAGCACCTCCTGGAGGACCTCTTCCGTGTCGTTGGGGTCGATCAGGATGCGCTGGATCGCGGCGTAGAGAAGACCGGCGTAGCGCTGGTGAAATTGCCGGAACGCCTCGACATCCCCGACGGCCATCCCGGCCAACATTGCCTCATCCGCGACATCGTCGTAGCGACGTTCCACCTCAGGAGAAAGACTGGGTCTCATTATGAGACAAACTTATTACAGAATAAAAAAATAGGCAAATAGAATCATTATAAGATATATTAATACTGGCTTCGAATTGAGTAAGACTTACTACTGAGTGAGCGCAATTAACTCTAAGCCAAAGCCGGTGGGCAGGGAGTCCGTGAAGCCGTTGTCCTCAGTCATTGAATCCGCCCAGGGATTCCCAAGGATGGGCGGAAGGAGCCGCACCGCGAGGTCGGGGCAAAAGAAAAGGCATCCGGCGTTCACCGGATGCCTTTCTATAGATGGGGCTATGGTAGGTCTTAGGGCTGGCGCATCACCCGGACGTGCTGCTGCCGGGACTTGAGACCCCGCTTGTCGAGCGCGTAGAAGATGACGCGAGTCCGCGGGCTTACCGGGACACGGACGCGAGCCGTCCAGCGGGTCGTCCCCCGAACTTTCTTAAACTTGCGATCGGCCCGCGTGGTGCCCTTGCCCTTCACTTTGGAAAAGACCTTTTGGATGGCATTTCCATCTCCATAGGCAATTGCCTTGCCGCGGATGACGACGCGTGGAGTCTTGATGCGGCGAATGACGCGCGGTCGGTCGGGCTGGATGGTCGGGCGGATGGTCACCGCCTTGGTGGGCGGGACGGGGGGGCCGGGAGGATTGATGATGATGGGCGCCACCAGGTTGTAGCGTGTGATGGTGATGTTGTCGAAGGTGAATGGGCCACTCAAGAGATCGAGCGTGCTACTACCGAGCAGTTCGATCTTGAGGGGGCCGCCGGGCGGAGTCGCGCCGGTGGAGAAGAGGAGTTTTACATTTTGTGCTCCACTTTCGCTGCCATCCCGCAGGCCGAGGAGGCTGAGAATCTCCAGTTGGGTCAGGTTGCCGAGAAGGTCGCCCTGGATCAGCTCCAGATTGAGAATGTTGAGCACTCCACTGAGCAGATCCTGCTCTTGGAAGAGCGTCTCCAACAGTCCGGAAAGGAGGTCGAGCTCGGTGGGTTCACCGCCGAGGAGGACGTAGAGCACGTCGACGAGTTCTTCGACCGGTCCCCTCTCATCATCCGCCACAAAATAGAGCAGAGCCAACACGGGGTTGAGGAGGTCTAGATCACCCACGGGATCCAGGTCCAGAATGTCGGAAATAATGGCAAGCGGATCGCCGCCATTGAGGAGTTCGTCCAGGTCGAGGGGCAGGCCGCTGCCCGGGTCGAGAATGTTATTCCCAAGGGCCGCTTCGAGCAGATCCGTTACCTTGGACAGCACGCTGGGATCCTGACCGACCAAGGAGTCGATTAGCTCCTGGATCTCCTGGAACAGCGAAGGGTTCAGCAAGTCACCGTCCCCGTCGAGCAACGAGGCGAGGAGGTCGCGCAAGTTGCCGACCAAGAGGAAGTCGTCGGTGACGAGGCCGTCCAGGAGGTTCAGGTCCGTAAGGAGGCCATCGATGCTGGTGAGGAGATCGAGACCGAGCAGGCTCAGCAGGGATTCTTCACTGTAGACGGCGATCTCACTGTCGTTGCCATCGAGGACCCGCACCCGAAGTTGGGGATTTAGAGAGAGCAGGCCCGGATCATGGGTGATGTCCAGGGAGATCTCGTAGAGCGAATTGGCCTGGAAGTTGTGGCCGCTGGCAGTCTTCAGTGTCCCGTTGCCAATGAGGAGAAACGGACCAATTTTGCCGACGCCGTCGGCGACGCTGGAGCTGCCAGTAGATGTCCATAGAGTATCGTCGTCGAAGGTGCCTGCTGAGAAACTGATGGGTTCACTAGTCTGAGCCCCTAGAGGAGCGATTAGGCCGAGACTGAGCGCGGCCACCATTGTGTGGAGTTTCATTTTTT
>CAZKGI010000009.1:47446-64176 GCA_964552315.1 uncultured Akkermansia sp.
GGAGCGATTAGGCCGAGACTGAGCGCGGCCACCATTGTGTGGAGTTTCATTTTTTTGCGGTTGGGTTGTGTTGGAACGAATCCCTGAGGGGAACGGGAAATTCCCTGCAAGGAGGAAGGAGACGGCGCCCTGGGGAACGAACCAAGAGCGCCGAATCCATAGCCGCTAGAATGCGAAGAATTTTCGGGTTTGGTCAAGCACTTTTTTGTTAGAAATGGCCGGAAGCTCGGTAGAATAAGGCTTCTAGTTTCAGGGGTTTGTTATGGTGATCGCAAAAAACATCGCAGTTTAGAAGATTCGAAGCCTTTGGCCGGGCTCTTCAGGGCTTGGTGGATGGGGCTGTCCGGACGGATGGGGGGCGGGAACCCGGGTGGATTCCCTTGTTTGCGCCCGGGCAGCCCTTGTGGTAGCTTCGAGCTGGTGCCGTGCGCCATTTCCCCTCCCAGCCCTTATGCAAGAAGACGACGAATCGAATCAAAATGGCCGACGCCAAGGCGGTGGTGAGAACGGCTTCAACTGGAAAGGGCTGATCCTCCTGTCGGTGGCCATGGGCCTTTTTGCCTTGGCCATCTGGCAAAAGAGCGCTTCGGGGACGTCGAGAAACCTCACCTATGCCGAGTTTCAGGAGCTGGTCGAGGCGGGGCGCATCTACGTCAACGATGCAGAGACCCCCCCGAAGCTGCTTCGGCTTGTGCAGAAGGATGGGAGCGCCAAGCAATACGTCTCGGGCTGGTATGAGGTGGAAAAGCCCGAGGACAATCAGGGGGCGAGATACCGCGAGTTCACCGTTCCCGTGATCCTCGATTTTATCGGGGAGGACCTGAAGATCCTGCTGGCGGCGCACAATCTGCAGATCGCCGACCTGCCGACGGATTCTGAGGGCTTCGGGATGATGATGTTTTCCTTCTACCTGCCGATCTTCTTCCTCCTGGTCCTGCTCTACTTCCTTTTCCGGCACCAGATCCGAGCAGCCGGGAAGGGCGCCATGAGCTTTGGCAAGAGCAAGGCCAAGCTTATGTCCATGGACAAGAACCGGGTCACCTTCAAGGACGTGGCCGGGGTCGAGGAAGCCAAGGAGGAGGTCTGGGAAATCGTCGAATACCTCCGCGATCCCAAGAAATTCCAGAGCCTGGGCGGACGCATTCCCAAGGGGGTCCTGATGGTGGGCCCTCCAGGCACTGGAAAGACCTTGTTGGCGCGAGCCATCGCGGGTGAGGCCGATCGTCCCTTCTTCTCCATCAGCGGATCGGACTTTGTGGAGATGTTTGTCGGCGTGGGGGCCTCACGCGTTCGGGACATGTTTGAACAGGGCAAGAAGAATGCGCCCTGCCTGATTTTCATCGACGAGATCGACGCGGTGGGACGACACCGGGGCCACGGCCTGGGCGGCGGACACGACGAGCGGGAACAGACCCTCAATGCCTTGCTGGTGGAGATGGACGGTTTTGACACCCAGGAGGGCGTCATCATCATCGCCGCGACGAACCGTCCCGACGTGCTGGATCCCGCCCTGCTGCGCCCCGGCCGTTTCGACCGGGAGATCACGGTGGACCTGCCCGACGTCAATGGGCGCGAAGAAATCCTGCGCGTCCACGCCAAGAAGGTGAAGCTGGCCGAGGGCGTGGACCTGGGAGTGATCGCCCGCGGCACGCCCGGCTATTCTGGGGCCGAGCTGGCCAACGTGATCAACGAGGCCGCCCTTCTCGCGGCCCGCAAGGGGCTGAAGGCCATCACCCTGGCGGAACTTGAGGAGGCTCGCGACAAGGTCCGCTGGGGCAAGGAGCGCCGCAGCCTGGCCCTGTCGGAGAAGGACAAGGAAAAGACCGCCTATCACGAGGCGGGCCACGCCATTCTGCTCGTCCTGCTCGAGAACACGGACCCGCTCCACAAGGTCACCATCATTCCGCGCGGTCCTTCTTTGGGCTCGACCATGTGGCTGCCGGAGCAAGACAAGTACACCCAGCGCAAGAGTGAGCTGCTCGACCAGTTGGTTGTCATTATGGGCGGTCGCGTGGCCGAGGAAGTCGTCTTTGGCGACGTTGCCAGCGGTGCTAGTGGGGACATCAAGCAGGCCACGGCCATCGCGCGCAAGATGGTCTGCGAATGGGGGATGAGCGAAACGCTCGGCATGGTGGAGTACGGCGCCCACCAGGAGCACGTCTTCCTCGGGCGGGATATGGGATCGCCGCGCAATTACAGCGAAGCCACCGCCCAGCAGATCGATGCGGAGGTTAAGCGGCTCATCGACAGCGCCTACCAGAGGGCCACGGAACTGATCAAGGCCAACCGCGACAAGCTCGACGCCATTGCCAAGGGACTGCTCGAATATGAGACCCTCGACGCCAAACACATCCATGAGATCATGGAGTATGGCGAGATCCAGAATCCTCCGTCCTCTCCCAAGCCGCCGGATCTCCCCCCGGAAGCGGCGAAAAAGCGTCCCGTAGAAAAAGAAAAGGAGAGCGAAGGGGGCCTTCCCGGCCTGCCTGCACCGGCGTGAAGGAATCGACCGGGTCTCACTTTAGACGACCCTCTGGGTGCCTTTGATTCTTTGGGATAAAAAATTTTAAAATTTCCTAAGAGAGTCGGCCCTGGTTCGTTATGGGAATAGTCATTGCTGACTCGCTGGACAGTCGGAAGGCTCGGTTGGATCTATGGATTCCGGGGCTTTCTCCCTGTCCCTGTCGCAGGGGCGTATGACTTTTAGGCGGAATGGATCGGATACGGCCCCTTCCGCTTTTTTACATCCAACTCCAAAAACCAAACCAGAACCCAAAATGAAACTCCTCAGCCTCTCCATCGCCCTGGCGATCGTGTCCCTCAGCCTTGGTGCTTGCAAGTCCAAGAAGCAGCAGGCCTACCCGACGGCTCCCGCCGCCCCGGTCAGCTACGCCAAGTGAGGTTTGACCTCTCCTGGCTCGGTCGTCGCCTCTCCTTCCGGGAGGCGGCGACCGAAGCGCCGAGTTGGGATCGGGCGCGCGTCTCCGATTTCCCCAGTCGCCGGAGCGCTTCCGGCGAAGAAAGCTCGGCAGGTGGGGCCCAGGTCGGCGCCTCCCGAATCATTCCGGCAGCACGCTCGCCCCGGACACTTTCATCCTTGTCGCCTCCGCAAATCGCTCGTCCAGCCAATCCAGATGGGTGGTGGTGATGAGCTTCTGTGAGGCCTCGGGCCAGTTGGCCATCAGCGCATTGCGGCGGCCGGGATCGAGTTCGCCAAAGACGTCGTCAATCAGGAGGATGGGGGCCTCCTGCCGGGTTTCGAGAAAGAGCTTGGTTTGGCCAAGTTTCAGGGCGAGCACCAGCGTGCGCTGCTGCCCTTCGCTGGCGAACTTGGCCGCCGGCCTGTCGTTGAGGCGGAGTTGAAGGTCGTCGCGATGCGGACCGGCGAGGGTTTGCCTTCGCCGCCCTTCCTCGGCGCGAAGGGCTTCCAGCTGGGCTAGCAAATCGTCGTTTTCGCCGCTGGCGCTCTCATAGGCGAGGCTCAGCGTTTCCCCGGGGCCGCCGATGCGGGTCTGGGCCTCCGCGGCGTGCGGCCGCAGGCGTTCCACGAGGACGCGACGACAGCTGGTGAGGACTTGGCCGTAGTCGTGCAACAAGCGCGAGTAGGCGTCGATTTGGGACCACTTGGGGACGCTGTCCCGCTTGAGCAGGAAGTTGCGCGAGCGCAGGGCCTTGTCGTAGGCCTTGAGGGCTTCGCGATAGCCGGGAAAAAGCTGGGAGGCCATGAAGTCGAGGAAGCGCCGCCGCCCCTCCCCGCCGCCGCGGATCAAGGCGAGGTCGTCGTTGGCCATCCACACGACGAGGGCGCTGTGCCGCAGGTAGTCCGCCCCGCTTTTCTGAGCTTCTCCATCGACGAGAAGGCGGCGTCCCGACTCGCGATACTGCAGGCGCAGCTCCGTGGGGGCCTCGCCCTCGAGCAGGCCGCCGACGGCGAAGGCCGTCTCGGAGAAGCGCACGCAGTCGGCCAGGCTGCTGGATCGCGGGCTTTGCAAACGCAGCAGCACGCAGACTGCCTCGAGGATGGAGGTCTTTCCCTGGGCGTTGTCGCCGTGCAAGAGAGTGATCTCCGGCGCGGGTGCCAGTCGCAAGGACTGGAAGCAGCGGAAATGATTCAGGTTGAGCGAGCGGAGCAGCATGCGCGAGGCGCAATCAACAGGGTCCGCCCGTCGAATCAACCGGCTTCCTCGAAAAAGGCAGGGTTTGGGGCGAGGCCAGCCCGGCTCAATTGCCTCCAGCGGTGATGGTGACGCCGGCCCCCCCGGTGCTGCCGAGAACGCCGAGACCTTCCTGCACGGCGACGGCCTGGGCGGCGGTGACGAGAACCGCCTCGACGTACTTGTCGAGCTTGGTCCAAGGGCTGCGCGGCACCCAGACGATGTCCCCGCCTTCCAGCTTCAGGTCGGGCTCCTGCCCTCTCATGATGGCGCGCAGGTTGACCACGGCGACCTGGGGACGCAGGGTGCCGCCGCGGAGAATGAGCGCCTTGGTCACGATGGCATCGGGCTGGGGACCACCCGCCGCCGCCACCGCGGAGACGAGGGTGGCACCGCGCTCGAAATACACCGGGCCCGGTTTGACGACGTGGCCGAGCACGTAGAAGGAACGCGGCGTCAGGGAAGGGACGAAAATGTAATCTCCTCCCTGCACGTAGACGTTCTGCGACATGTCGCCTTGGCGGATGAGGCGCTCGAAGTCTACGGGGATGAGATTGCCGTTGCGGATGAGGATGGCGCGCTCCAGATCGGCGGCCTCCGGATTGGCGACTTCGCCAGTGTCGTTGTTGTGGAGCAGGCCGCCTCCGGCGGAAAGGGCGGAGATGAGGGTGGTCGGTTTGGCGATGGGGTAGGCCCCGGGACGCTGGACCTGACCGAGCATCCAGAAGCGCTGGCTGTCGGCCTTGGCGACGTTCACGGTGACGACAGGCTGGACGTAGTCGTTTTCGAGGGCCTTGGAGAGCAGGGCGGAAATTTCGGTGATGGTCTTTCCTTTCACGTCAATGCCCGGGGCGACGTCGTAGTAGAGCATGCCGTCCGGCATCACCTTGGTGCGGGCGCGGGTGTCGCGCATTTCGGCCACCTCGATGTCGAGTTCGTCGCCGGGGCCGACGCGGTAGGGACCGGCGGGGGACTGGAGCAGCGAGCGGTCGAGGGAGCGGTTCAGCTTGACCCGTTCGAACTTCGGTTCCTTGGGCAGGCGCTGCAGCGCTTCCTCGGCGGTGAGGCCGGCGGTCTCACCCTCCCCGCCCTCGCTGGCCGCGAATTCGGCGGCGGTGCGGAATTCGCGGTCGGCGGGCCGCCAATGGATACAGGAGGGGAGCAAGGTCGACATCCCCAGAGCCAGCGAGAGGAGGAGGAGCCGGCCGGGCCTCATGGGCGGAGCAGAATGGGGTTGTAGTTCTGGTTCATCGCCTCTGCGGTCACCGTCTGCATGAAGGTGATGATGGCGGTGTCGAGCACCCGCTCGGCGAGTTCGAAGGGGCGCTTGTTCACAAAGATGATGTCGCGGTTTTCCAGCGGGATGTCGGCCAGGCGGCCCTGCAGGATGTCCTTGGCGTTGATGACCTCGGTGACTGGCTGGTGGATGCTGCCGCGGATGAGCAGGACCTTCATCTGGTAGGCGGCGTCGGTGAAGCCCCCGGCTTCGGCGATGGCGCGGGTCAGGGTCAGCTTCAGGGGCATCTTGCGGCGTCCGGGTTCGCGAACCTCGCCGAGGATGTAGATTTCGTTCTCCAGGCTCGAGGCCACGTAGATGTAGTCGTCGGGCTCGAGGAAGGCGTTCTGCCCAAAGTCCCCCTCGTAGTATAGGCGGGCGAGGTCGACGCTCAGTTTGCGTCCCTTGCGCGCCACGAAGGAGCGCTCAAAATCGGCGAGTTCAAAGGCGGAGCTGTTGACCGTCCCGACTTGGATCCCCTCGGCGAGGGCGATGGCCTCCAGCACGGAGGTGGGGCGGTCGAGGGTGTAACGCCCCGGCTTCTTGACGCGGCCGATGATGGAGAACTCCTTGCTCGCCACGGCGGAAGGCGTGACGATGACCTTGACGTTTTTCTGGTATTTCGAGAGTTCCTCCTCGAGGCGACCACGCAGTTGATCCAGGGTCAGTCCTTGGGCGCGCACTGCCACGGCCTGGAGATAGCTGACCGTTCCGTCCGGGGCAATTTGCACGTTCTCCCGGGCTAGATCGGGGCGATCGTAGACGGAGAAATTGAGGGTGTCGCCAGGGCCAAGGGTGTAGCGGGTCTGCCAGGCCGGAATCTTGGTGGGGTTCACGCGAGACTCCTTTGGTTCCGTCAAGGGGGGCGGGCTGGGAATGTCCTCGAGCTGGACCCAGTAGTCAGAAGGGCGCTGACCCACCGGAACCGCACGGACGCGAGGTTCCTGCGCCCCTAGAAAACAGGGGAGTATGGCGAGCAGGTAGATGGCTAGACGGTGTCCCATGAGCCCAGGCTCCCAACAATGGGATCGTGGGAAGATATTATAAATCCCATAATAAACAAATGTTTTAATTGTTAGGAATGCGGAAACATTGCCCTTTCGTCCCCTCAAGTGGAGGGCGCTCACCCGAGCGGCTTGGATCGAAAAGTGGGAGATTGTATTAGGGATTGGCTCGAGCCATGCTAACATCCCAGAATCCCTTGGTGGATACCCCCGAAGATGCCCCAACAGCGGTTCGATCAGACCCAGTCGTTGCTGCAACAGCAGACGATCGCACCCCAGATGCAGCAAAGCCTTCAGCTGCTGCAGTCGCCCACCTTGGAATTGAGGCAACTCGTTCAGCAAGAGCTGATTCAGAATCCTACCCTCGAGGAGGAGTCCACCGACATTTCCCTGGAGGAGGCGTCCGGGGCGGAAGAGGACGACTTTGATCGCGAGTTTGCCGAGCTTTCCCAGCTCGATGAGGAATGGCGCGAGTACATGGCCCAGTCGCGTCTCTCCTCTCCCAAGCGGGATGACGCCGACGAGCGTCACCAATTCGCGATGGATTCCATCGTCGAGCCAGTCACCCTGCAGGAACACCTCCTGAACCAGCTGGGCTTTGCGGATGTCTCCCCCCGCATTCGGGAGATCGCCACGATTCTAATCGGCAACATTGGCGAAAGCGGCCTTCTGCAGGTCTCCTTGGAGGACTTGTGTTTTGACCTCGGCATCCCCATGAGCGAGCTGGAGGAGGCCAAGGCTCTCGTGCAGAGCTTTGATCCCGTGGGGATTGGCGCCGTGGACCTGCGGGATTGTCTGCTGATCCAGCTGGAGCGGCTCGGCAAGCAACACAGCTTGGAGTATCGCGTCGTGGACCGCCACCTCGACGACTTGGCGAGGAAGCGCTATCCCCAGATCGCGAAACGGCTCGGGGTGACTCCCGAGCAGATCACCAAGGCGGCGGAGTTCATCGCCACGCTCGATCCCCGCCCGGGAAGCCGCTTTGGCGAAGGGTCCAATTTTTACGTCACCCCCGATGTGACCGTGGAATGCGTCGGCGGGGAGTGGATCGCCACGATGAACAACGAGCAGGTGCCGCGACTGCGCATCAGCAACGCCTACAAGGACCTGATGGCCTCGGGAGACGGGCGCGAGGCGCGAGCCTACATCCGCGAGAAGATCCGGGCCGGGAAATTTCTCATCAAGAGCATCCAGCAGCGGCAGCAGACCATACAGGCCATCGCCTCCGAGATCGTCGCTCGACAGGAGCCCTTCCTCGTGCACGGCCCCTCGCGCCTGAAGCCCATGAACATGGCGCAGATCGCCGATGCCGTGGGCGTGCACGAGACCACGGTGAGCCGGGCCGTCTCGGGAAAATACATGGCGACGCCCCATGGCGTCTTCGAGATGAAGTATTTCTTCACCACCGGCTATGAAACCGAGGACGGGGAAGCGCTCAGCAACACCAGCGTCAAGCAGACCATCGCCGAGATGATCGCGGCGGAGGACCCGAAAAAGCCGCTCAGTGACCAGCGACTCGTCGAAGAGCTGGAAAAGCGGGGCATCAAGATCGCCCGGCGCACCGTCGCCAAATACCGCGAGGAGCTGAACATCCTCCCCAGCCACATGCGCCGCAGCTACTGAAGCCGCGGGGCCGCCTCAGGGAGCAAGGGAGGGCGCGGGCTCTGCGATGCCAGAGCCCGGGGGAAAGGCGCCGGGAGCGGACTCCGCGCCTCAGTAAGCGAAGATCTCTTCGTCGCGGAAGAAGCGCTTCACCTCGATTTCCCCGTTTTCCGGAGAATCCGAGGCATGGCAGACGTTGATCATCATGTCCTCCCCGAAATCACCGCGGATGGTGCCGGGAGCGGCTTCCTTGGAATTGGTGGGGCCGAGCATGCCGCGCACTTTGGCGACGACGTCCTCCCCTTCGAGCACGAGGGCGATCACGGGGGAAGATTGCATGAACTCGACGATGCTGGGGAAGAAGGGCTTGTCCGCCACGTGGCCGTAGTGCTCGGCGAGGAGTTCGTTGGAGAGGGACATCATCTTGGCGCCGCGGATGCGGAAGCCAGCCTTCTCAAAGCGTCCAATCACTTCGCCACAGTGGGCCTTGGTGACACAGTCGGGTTTGAGGAGGATGAGGGAGCGTTCAGTCGACATGGCTCGTTAAGCTGAGAGAAAAAGGGAAGCCGCTACCTGTAGGCAGATAACGGGCGAAGGAAAGAGAAAAATGGAGCCCGCGGCGATTCCTGGGTTCCTGCATGGATCGCCAGGGGACAGGCCAAATGTGGATTGACTTCCCCACGCGGGCTTCGTTTCATCTAGCGCATGTCTTCCTCTCCCCATGCCCTGTCGAGACTCTCTCGCCTATTGTTCCTCTTAGGGGCACTGGGGCTCGCCTTGGGGATTGGCTATTTTTCCCTGAGCTCCCCGGAATCCCGCACCCTGGCCGCGCAGCTGGGCGATTGGCTTTCCCGCCTCGAGAGGGGGGAGGTGATGGAGCTCCATGTGAGCCTGATCGGGGGGGAAGGGCTGCCGAAGGCCCTGGAGGGGCGCTCCGCCGCGCTGCGCTGGCAGACACCCGACAAGCTCCGCCTCGAGGCCCGTCACGACGAGGGCTCTCTCCTCGCCGGTCGCGAGGGGAATCGCCTCTGGATCCACCTCCCCGAGAAATCCTTTGCGGTGATCGGCGAGGACTCGGTGCCGCGTTTTGCCGGCGATCCCGACTCCGTTCTGCCGGCGAAACTCCCGGATTTCACGGTCCCCCTGAGCTCGTGGCAGTGCCGGTTCCTGCCCTTGCTCCTCGAAGTGGGGCCGGTGACGGACGCCAGTGGGGAGCCGGGCTGGACGCGCCTGTCCCCGAGTCGCCTGGGACGCCGTTTCCTCGACCTGCCGGCCTCCTCCTTGGAGTGGCGAGCCGGGCCCGAACAGAGTGTTGAGTTCCGCGTTCCGCTGGCCAAGGCCGCCCTGCGGCTGCAGGTCGATCGTTTCGCCCTGCGCCCCGCCACCTCCGGAGACCCGGCTTGGGCGCCCTCGTCCGAGGTCGAGGCCAGCGCCGAGCGGGTGGCCTTGTCCCACCTGCTGCGCTGCGGGGAGGTCTTGCGCTCTCGCCTTGGGGCGAAGACGCCTCCGCTTCCTCCGGCGACGGGGCAGCGCGAGCTGGTGGCCACCAGTGGCCTGGGACGGTTGGAGCGGCACGACGGGGTGCGGGTGCTCTTTCTCGAGGGCGAGCCCGAGGAGATGGGGCGCCAGCAGGGTGAACTGCTGCGCGCGGAAGTGCGGGAGGTGGTGGACCGCATCCTCTACGGCGTGGGGGTGGGGAGTTCCTTCCCGAAAGGACGCTGGTTCTTCGGCGAGATCGAGGAGGCCCAGAGCCGGGTGCAGCCCTTCGTCTCGGAGCCCCACCTCCGTGAGATGGACGCCCTGGGGGCGGCCGCGGGCCTGCATCCCCGCGAAGCGCGACTGGCTAACTTTTTCCCCGAGCTTTTCCATTGCTCCGGATTCGCCCTTCACGGCAGCGCCACCCGCGACGGGCGCCTGTATCACGGACGCATCCTCGACTACATCCGCGGAGCCGGTCTCGAGGACAATGCGGTGGTGGTCGTCTATCGCCCCTCCAAGGGCCACGCCTGGGTCAACGTGACCTATGCCGGCTTCATTGGTTCGGTCACGGCCATGAACGAAAAGCAGCTCGCCATCGGGGAGATGGGGGGGCGCGGCGAGGGGCATTGGGATGGCAAGCCCATGGCCCAGCTGGTGCGCGAGGTCATGGAGCATTGCGACACCATTGACGAGGCCGTCGCCTGGATGCGCAGCAGTCCCCGCACCTGCGAGTATTACTACGTGATTTCCGACGCCAAGTCGGGACGGGCCGTCGGAATCAAGGCCACGCCCGAGATCTTTGAGACGATCTGGTCGGGGGAGAGCCATCCCCAGCTGCCGGAGGCCGTCGAGGATGCCGTGATTCTCTCGGCGGGGGACCGCTACACGGAGCTGGTGCGACGGGTAAAGGCTGGCTTCGGCCGCTTCGATGCGGAATCCGCCCGCGAGCTCATGACCCGGCCCGTCTGCATGACTTCGAACATTCAATCCGTCCTCTTCGCCCCCGACAGCCTGGATTTCTGGGTGGCCAATGCGGATTCGGAGAATGTCGCCAGCCACACGCGCTACACGCGCTTCAATTTGGCTGAATTGTTAGGCCAGATTCCCCCCGCCCCCGCCCCCGCCACGCCGTGATTGCTCCCGTCCCTTCCTCCTCGTCCCGAGGCTGCCGTCGCCTTTTTTTGCGGCTGCTCATCGGCCTCGCCATTTTCATCGCCGTGGTGGCCCTGCTTGTCGGCGGAATCTGGGTCTATTTTCATCCCTCCTGCGAGCATCTCCCGCGAATTGTCTACGGGGAGCGGGCCGGGCAGGAGCTGAGCTTTGACGTGATCCGCCCCCGCCAACCCCAGGGGGCGGGCGTGCTGGTACTAGTGAGTGGGCGATGGAAGTCGCGCCCGGCCTCCTTTGACGCCTGGTTGACGGCGCCTTTCCTGCGCCGAGGCCTGACGGTCTTTGTCGTGTCGCATCTCTCCCAGCCGGAGGCTTCCGTGCAGGAAATCGTGTCCGACCTGAATCGGGCGGTGCGCCAGATCCGCCACCGGGCGGCGGAGTACGGGGTGGATCCCCAGCGCCTCGGCGTCACCGGGGGCAGTTCCGGCGGCCACCTATCCCTGATGTTGGTGACGCGAGGCGGAGACGGCGATCCAAGGGCGGCGGATCCGGTGGATCGGGAAAGCAGCGCCGTGCAGGCGGCGGCGGTCTTCTTTCCGGTGACCAACCTGGTCGATCTCGGCACCTCCACGGAGAATGCGGGCGATGGCGGGCCCCCGAAAAGCTTTCGCGAGGCCTTTGGCGAGGAGGGCAAAACCCTCGAGACCTGGGCCCCCCTCGCCCGCGAGCTCTCGCCCGTTTATCACGTCCGGGCTGACCAGGCGCCGGTGCTCATTGCCCACGGCGATGCCGACACTCTGGTGCCCTTGGAACAGTCCGAATGGTTTTGCGAGGCGGCGGCCAAGGCCGGGGCCAAGGTCAATTTGCTGGTCCGCCCCGGCAAGGGCCACGGTTGGGTGACGATGGTCTTCGACCTCTTCCGCTTCGCCGACTGGTTCGACGAGCATCTTTAAAGGGCGCCCGGCATCGGGCTTCGCGGCGGAGCCTTCACTCGGCGACCAGGTCGTAGCCGCGCCAATCGCGCACGGTGACCTCGGCGAATTCTCCCACCGGGAGGTGATCGGGCACGAACACGGTGCCGTCGACCTCGGGCGCGTCCATTTCGGAGCGGGCCTGACCGGGCGCGTCGACGAGGACCTTGTAGGTCTTGCCGACCTGCTGGCGGTTGTGCTCCTGGGCGAGCCGCTCGAGGCGGCGCATGGCCTCGTTCCAGCGTCGCTTCCGGGTCATGTGGTGGATCTGGCCCTCGAGCTTGGCGGCCCGGGTGCCTTCCTCGCGAGAGTAGTTGAAGACGCTGGCGCGTTCAAAGCGAGTCGTCTCGAGGAACTCCAGCAACTCGGCGAAGTCTTCCTCGGTTTCGCCGGGGAAGCCGACAATGAAGGTCGTCCTCAGGGCCAGGCCGGGAATCCCCGTGCGCATCCGCTGGACGAGGTCGCGGATGTAGGCGCCGTCGGTCTCGCGCTTCATCGCCCCGAGCATGCGGTCGGAAATGTGCTGCAGGGGCATGTCGACGTAGCGCGCCACCTTCCGGGAGCGGGCGATGGTGTCGATGAGCTCGTCACTCCAGTGGGCCGGGTGGGTGTAGAGCAGACGTATCCAGAACTCGCCCTCGATCTGGTCGAGGGCGCGCAGGAGGCTGGCGAGGGAGTCGCCCCGGCTGGAGTCGACGGGGCTGCGGGGGTTGGGACGCTGGCCCTCCCAGCGGTCCATGCCAAAGTAGGTGGTGTCCTGGGAGATCAGGTTGATCTCCTTGACGCCCGCGCGGACGAGCTGCTCGGCCTCCTTCACGACGGACTCCAGGGTGCGGGAGCGGTGTCGTCCGCGGATCTTCGGGATGATGCAGAAGGAACAGGGGTGATTGCAGCCCTCGGCGATCTTGATGTAGGCGCTGTGCTTCGGCGTCAGCCGGAAGCGGGGCGTGTCGTAGTCGGGAATGTACTTCGGCGAGGCCGTGACCAGGTTTTCCTGGGTCTGTTGGTCCTTGGCGACGAGCTCCTGGATCACTGGGGCCACGGCGGTGATCTGGTCGAGCCCGATGAAGGCATCCACCTCGGGCATCAGACCGGGCAGTTCCTTGGAAAAGCGCTGGGCGAGGCAGCCGGCCACGATGATTTTCTGGCGCGGCCGGGCCTGTTCGCGGTCATCCACGGCCCCGAGGATGGCGTCGACGCTCTCCTTCTTCGCTTGGTCGATGAAGGAGCAGGTGTTGATGATGAGCACGTCGGCGAGGTCCGGCTCGGGCGTCATGACCATGCCGGCCTCCTGGAGGTGGCCGATCATGATTTCCGAATCGATCAGGTTCTTGGCGCAGCCAAGGGAAACGAGGCCGACCGTGGTTTTTCCGTCTACAGGCATGAGGCTGGCAGAAGGGAAGAGGGCTCAACCGTCGAAGCGCTCGACGAGGAGGGAGGCGTTGTGGCCACCGAAGCCGAAGGAGTTGGTCAGGGCGCGGCGGACGGGGACTTCGCGCGCCGTGTGCGGGACGTAGTCGAGGTCGCACTGGGGGTCCGGCTGGTCGAGGTTGATCGTGGGGGGCACGATCCCTTCCGTGATGGCCTTGACGCAGGCGGCCAGCTCGACGCCGCCGGCGGCTCCAAGAAGGTGACCGGTCATGGACTTGGTGGAGCTGACCAGCAGGCCGGACTTGGCGTAGTCCCCGAAGACGGCCTTGATGGCCTTGGTTTCGCAGACGTCGCCGAGGCCGGTGGAGGTGCCGTGGGCATTGACGTAGTCGACCTCCTCGGGATTGAGCTTGGCATGGCGCAGGGCCATCTCCATGCAGCGGCGGGCGCCGTCGCCCTCGGGATGGGGCGAGGTGAGGTGATAGGCGTCGGCGGAAACGCCGTAGCCCGTCAGTTCGGCGTAGATCCGCGCGCCGCGGCGCTTGGCATGCTCGAGTTCCTCAATGACGACCACCCCGGCTCCTTCGCCCATGACGAAACCATCGCGGTCCACGTCAAAGGGACGCGAGGCGCGCTCGGGCTCGTCGTTGCGCATGGAGAGGGCCTTCATGTTGCCGAAACCCGCCAGCCCCATGGGGCAGATGGTCGATTCGGAGCCGCCCGCGACAAAGGCGTCGGCGTCGCCGAATTTGATCATCCGCCAGGCCTCTCCAATGTTGTGGTTGGAGGTGGCGCAGGCGGTGACGATACACATGTTGGGCCCGCGCAGGTCGAAGTCCATCGAGACCATCCCGCTGGAGATGTTCGCGATCATCATGGGGATGGTGAAAGGCGAGACCCGAGAGGGGGATTTCTGCAGGAGGTTGCGGTGCTGGGCCTCTAGAGTGATGAGGCCGCCGATGCCGCTGCCGACCATGCAGCCGAAGCGGTCGCGATCCACCTGGTCGAGGTCGATGCCGGCGTCGCGAATGGCCATCACCGAGGCCGCCATCCCGAGCTGGGCAAAGGGATCAGCACGGCGGGCATCCTTGGGATTCTTGAAATAGGGGGAGGGGTCGAAGTCGCGCACCTGGCCGGCGATCTTGCAGTCGTAGTCAGCCAGTTCGGGGTTCGAAATGCGGGAAACGCCGCTTTTTCCGGAAATCAAATGCTTCCAGAAGGTCTCGAGATCGTTTCCGATCGGCGAGACAACTCCCATTCCGGTAATGACGACACGACGTTCCATTAGCGCTACGTATTGACGAAGGTGACGGCTAAACTCGCGTGCTTCCCTTTCATTGCAAGGCGATTTCTCCCGCGTCCGCCCGGCCTGATTTCCCGCTGCTACGGGGATTTCAGGGGAGCTGGGGCTCAGATTTCAATGACTCGGCCGCGTTCATTCATGGCGCCGCAGCGGGGGCATTCCGCGAGATCGCTCGCGGAGGTGTCCTCGAAGACGTGGTCGCAGATGCCGCAGATGACGAAATGTTTGCGGCGCCGGTTTTCGCGCCCTCGGCGGAAGATTTCGGCGGCGAACCAGGCGAAGAAGAGGGCGCAGAGGATCCCCACGAGATAAACCGCGATCAAACCATCGAGCGTGACAGGGAACATGCCGAGAGGGGACGGGGTGGCGAAAATGGGGGAGCTAGGGGCGTGAAGGGAGGGCGGTGCCCAAGGTGGCATCCAGGGAAATGGCGGTCAACCCTCCCCGAGTTCGATCCAGCCCTGGGCGGTCTCGGCCGCCGGGAGAAAGCGCAGGGTCGATTCGATCACCGCAACCAGTTCCCGCTTTTCGCCCTCGGCCAGGGCGGCGTCGAGGGAGAGGACGCGCACCTCGCCGCCCGGCGCGACCTCGATGGAGCAACGCACCGAGGGCACGGCCTCGGCGAGGGCGAGGTAGTCGTGCAGGACCGACCAGGGGGCGAGGGATCGCTTGGCCAGGGCGGGGTCGAGCTTCACCGGGACGCGCTCTTCCGTCCGGGGCGTCTCGTCGTGGGCCGAGGGCGGCAGGGGTTCCACCTTCCCGGGGCCCGGCAGCAGGGCTGGAGGGGGAGCCAGCTTGAGGTCCGCTCGACGAAAGGCGGGGGTGAAATGGACTGGATGGGTCTCCTGCCGCACGCGCAATTCAGAGCGGGCCGAGGGCGCCATCAGGTAGATGGTGCGGTCGGACAGCCGCTGCAAGGTGGAGCGGGTCACGGGATCGCTGGGCTCCATGACGGTGATCCCGTCCGGTTCCGCCTCGACGCGCACCGGAGAAGGGTAAACCACCTTGAAGAGGTAGAAGCCCGATCCGTGAATGATGACAGAGAAGAGCAGGAAGGCGAGAAGGTGCATCCAGACGCGCTTGTCCCGGGCCCAGGTGAAGACCCGTCCCCGCTCCTCCTCCTCGTCCACAATGCGATCGAACAAACCCATGCTCTCAGAGCGGTCTCACTCCGCCTCCATCTTGGTGGCGAAGGAGAGTTCAAAACCGGCGGCCAGGATGACTCGCGCGACGTCCATGACGGTGCCGTAGGAAACGGCCTCGTCTCCCAGGACGACGACCTGGGTGGAGCGCTTGCGGGCCTCCCCGAGGCGGGCCGCCAGGGTGTCGAGGTCCACCCTTTCGTCGTTGAAGTAGAATTCCCCGGTGCGATTGGGCACCAGGGTGAGGATGTGGGCGTCTTCCGCGGCGGGCAGCAGGGAGGAGGAGGAGGGCAGCTTGACCTCCACTCCGGATTTCAGGACGAGGTTGGAGCCGAAGAGAAAGAAGATGATGAGCAGCAGCACCACGTCCATCAGGGGGGCCGTGTAGAGCATCCCGCCAGCCCGGGAGGAGAGGGTGGATTCCAGTTTCACGGCGCTCGCTCGATGGAGGGTGGCTTCAGGCCCCAGCGGCTTCCCCTGTCGACTCCTCTCCGCTGTGGTCCGGACGGATGGCGATGATGTCGGAGGGCTGGCTGCGCAGGTCGCAGATCGTGTTGACGATCTCGATGCCGGCACATTCCATGTCGTGCATCAGGCTCTTGGCGTAGGCGCGCAGGTGGGAATAGAACACAAAGGAGGGGATGGCCACCATCAGGCCGGCAGCCGAGGTGATGAGGGCTTCGTAGACCCCCTGGGAGATTTCCGCGACCGTGGCAAAGCCGCCCACGGCATTGATGCGGACGAAGGTGTCGACGAGTCCGAGCACCGTGCCGAGGAGGCCGATGAGGGGGGCGATGTAGGCCACGGTCAGGAGCACGGCGAGATGCTTCTCCAGTTTGGGCACTTCCAACTGGCCGCTCTCCTGAACGATCTCCTTCAGTTCGCTGCGCGGCGCGGAATAGCGACGGATGGCTGAGTGGATGACCCGGGCGGCCGGTCCGGGCGTGGCCGCACATTCGGAGAGCGCCTCGGCATAGGCCTTGTTCTTGATCAGGTTGCGCAGCCCGAAGAGGAGGTCGCCGACGTCGATGCGGGCGCGATGGAAATGGAAGAGCCGCTCGAGGAAAATGGCGATGGCGATTACGGAGCAGCCGAGGAGCAGCCACATCAGGGGTCCGCCTTTGGTGATCAAATCCATGGTGGGAACGATGCCGGAGGCGAGAGGTTAGCTCAGCCGACGAAGGTAATGTCCCATTACGTAGCACAGGATGAGCGCTCTTGCCACTGGCTTTCTCCGCCTGGGGGAGTTTCGGTCGACCCGGTGCTTTCTCCGCCTGGGGGAGTTTAGCGCGCCCCGGCGCATGGCCGAAACCGCACA
>CAZKGI010000009.1:64276-74899 GCA_964552315.1 uncultured Akkermansia sp.
GCTTTCTCCGCCTGGGGGAGTTTAGCGCGCCCCGGCGCATGGCCGAAACCGCACAAACTTCGTCCATCGCCTTCAAGAGGCGGCGGCGGGGGGCGGGCAGCTTGCCTCGACCGAGACTATTCCTTCCTTTCCCATGGCCACTGCCCCCCTCGCGAAACCCCGCGTCGCCATCGTCGGACTTGGCTTCGGCGCCGAGTTCATCCCCATCTACCAGCGCCACCCCAATGCCGAGCTGGTCGCCATCTGCCAGCGCCGTCCCGAGTCCCTCCAGGAACTGGGCGACAAGTTCGGCGTGTCCAAGCGCTACACGGATTACGCCGAGCTCCTCGCCGATCCCGAGATCGACGCGGTGCACATCAACACCCCCATCCCCGACCACGCCGCCCACACCCTGGCAGCGCTGCGCGCCGGCAAGCACGTGGCCTGCACGGTGCCCATGGCCACCACGGTCGAGGATTGCCGGGCCATCGTCGAGCTCTGTCGCGAAACCGGGCTCCACTACATGATGATGGAAACGGTCGTCTATGCCCGGGAATTCCTTTACATGAAGGAGCTTCACGACAAGGGCGAGCTGGGCAAGCTCCAGTTCCTCAAGGCCAGTCACCAGCAGGACATGGACGGCTGGCCGGGCTACTGGCCCGGATTGCCCCCGATGCACTACGCCACGCACTGTGTCGGTCCCGTGCTGGGTCTGGCCCGCAACGAGGCCGCCTATGTCAGCTGTTTCCCGAGCGGCACCATCCGGGAGGAGATGCACGCCTGCTACAATTCCCCCTTCGCGGTGGAGACCACCCACATCCGTTTCCACAACAGCGACCTCAGCGCCCAAGTCTATCGCTCGCTCTTTGACGTGGCGCGGCAGTACCGGGAGAGCTTCGAGGTCTATGGTTCCCGGAAGTCGGTGGAATGGCCTCTGGTCGAGCACGAACCCCTCGTGGTTCACACGGCCAAGCGTCCCGAGCCGGAGATTCCCGAGCGCGTCGTCTGTCCCGACTACGGCCATCTCCTGCCCAAGGAGATCGCGCCCTTCACCCAGGGCGGGGTCTACGGCGGCGAGGGCGGGGAAGAGCACCTCAGCTTCACCCAGGGGGCTGGCCACGGTGGGTCGCATCCGCATCTCGTCCATCAGTTCGTCCAACTGCTGCGGGGCGAGGGCGAGGGCTACCCCAATGCCGTGCAGTCGGCCAACATCACGCTCTGCGGCATCCTCGCCCACGAGAGTGCCCTGAGGGGCGGGGAGCGCATCGATCTGCCCAAGTGGAGTCTCACCTCGGCGGACTGAGGTGACTCCAGTGAGGGCGTCCGGCGTGATGGCGCCGGCTTGGGGACTGGACGCCAGGGCGAGGCCCCGCTTAGCCTGCGCGGATCCGCCATGAATCGTCGCCATTTCATCCATGCCGCGCCCGCCCTGGCCTGCCTGGCCGGGGGAGAGTCCGTCCGCGCCCAGGAAAACGCTCCCGCCGCCAGCGAGGCGAGCGCGGCCCCGCTCACCCTGAGTCCTCCCGTGGTCATGGCTCCCCGCCCGGACGGGGCCGAGGTCGTCTGGGCGGTCAGTCGACTGGCGCGAGGATGGGTCGAGTGGAAGCGCGACGATGGCCTGAGCGGACAGGCGCACACCTCCGAGGCCGGATTCTTTCCCCAATCGGCCCGGGTCCTCAAGGTGCCCCTACGCGATCTGCTTCCCGGTTGCGAGTATCAAATCCGGGCGGTCACCGAAGCCATCGACGGCGAGGCCGAACGCTTTGAGAGCGAATGGAAACCCTTCCGCACGTTCGATCCTCGCGGAGAATCCACCCGCTTTGTCGTCTGGAACGACACCCACCAGAGGAACGAGACGATCCAAGAATTGCACCGGCTCACGCCCCCGGCGGATTTCCTGCTCTGGAACGGCGACACCTGCAACGACTGGAAGAGCGAAGACTTGCTCATCCCCACGCTCCTGCATCCCGGCGGGACAGACCATTCCCACGGGCGGCCCGTGCTGCACACCATGGGCAACCACGACGTCCGGGGCAAATACGGCTTCCTCGTGCCGGAGATCATCTCCACCCCGGGACAGCGTCCCTACTACGCCTTCCGCACTGGCCCGGTGGCCGTGGTTTGCCTCCACACCGGGGAGGACAAGCCGGATGACCACCCCAGCTTCGCGGGCCGGGTTTCCTTCCAAAAGCTGCGCGAGCGGCAGGCGGCCTGGTTGAAGCGGGTGCTGCGACGTCCCGGCCTGCGCGACGCGCCCTATCGTATCGTCTTCTGCCACATCCCCCTGCGGCTCGACAAGGAGCCTGAAACCCTGGACTACGCCAATGGCGACTTCGATCACTACGCTCGTTCGAGCCGCGATCTCTGGCACGAAACCCTGGTAGAATGGCAGGCGCAGCTGATCATTTCGGGACACACCCACCAGGAGGCCTACCTCGAAGCCAGTCCCGCCTTCCCCTACGCCCAGAAGATTGGCGGGGGGCCGCAGCCGGAACGGGCCCGCTGGATCGAAGGCCGCGCCGATGGGACGAGCCTGACCCTGACGACGCGGAACCTGCAGAACGAGGTGACGCACCAAGTTTCGTTTTCGCCCCTGACCTAGCCCTCAGCGGCCTGGCGGCGCGAGGGCGAGGGGGGAATCCCTTCCTGTCCAATGGCCTGAAGTGTGCTACCGGTAAGACAGGTAGCTCACCATGATCCAGGCCTCGATCTCCCGCAGAAAGACCAAGATCCTGTGCACGCTGGGTCCGGCGACGGAGACTCCCGACGCGGTGCGCTCCCTGCTGGAGGCGGGGGCGAATGTCTTTCGGCTCAATATGAGCCATGCCTCGCATCCGTGGGTGCGGGAAATGGTCCCCCGCGTTCGGGAGGAGGCGCAGGCGCTGGGGATCGAGGCTGCCCTTCTCGTGGACCTGCAGGGCCCTTCCATCCGCACGGGGGATCTGGCAGAGCCTCTGCCCCTGCGGCGCGGCGACCTGGTGGAATTCCGCAATGCAGACCTGGCTCCCGGGACCGCCCATTCCGTAACCACCAATTACGAGGGACTCCACCGCGACCTCACCGAGGGGGACACCCTGCTGGTGGACAATGGCGAGATCCATTTCCTCGTCCGGCAGACCGAGGAGGGGCGCGTGCTCTGCGAGGTCCTCACCGAGGGGGTGATGGGCTCGCGTCGGCACATCAACCTGCCGGGAGTTCGGGTGAGCCTGCCTGCCCTGACAGAGAAGGACGAACAGGATCTCCGCCTGGCGGCCGAACTCGATGCGGATTTCGTGGCCATCAGCTTCGTGCGCGACGCGGCGCATATCAGCCTGCTGCGGGAAAGGCTCCAGGGTCTGGGCTCGGCGGCAGCCGTGGTCGCCAAGATCGAGGACCAGGAAGCCATGCGGCACCTCCCGGAGATCGTGGCTGCCGCCGATGCCGTGATGGTGGCCCGCGGCGACTTGGGCATCGAGGTCCACCTCGAGGAGCTCCCCATTGTGCAGCGCACCATCGCCAAGGAATGCGCCCGGGCGGGACGCCGCATCATCGTCGCGACGCACCTGCTGGAGTCCATGATCGACAACCCCATGCCCACCCGTGCGGAGGTGACCGATGTCGCCAATGCCGTCTTCGAGCAGGCCGACGCCCTGATGTTGAGCGGCGAGACTTCGGTGGGGCGGCATCCCGTACGCTGTGTCGCGACTCTGGACCGCATTGCGCGGCGGC
Source organism: uncultured Akkermansia sp. (assembly GCA_964552315.1). Lineage (GTDB taxonomy): Bacteria > Verrucomicrobiota > Verrucomicrobiia > Verrucomicrobiales > DEV007 > Arctic95D-9. The sequence goes on from CAZKGI010000009.1 coordinate 67,964, forward strand.
TCGAGCGCGAGCCCGGCGCCGGCTACCACCGCGATCTCGAGTTGAGCACGGAGAAGGAGTTCATGGTGCGCTCGGCCGTGGTTCTGGCCAATTCCCTGGAGCGCTCCAGCCTGGTCATCTTCACGGCGGGAGGGCTGCTGGCCGCCCACGCCTCCAGCCTGCGCCCGGACCGGGCGGACATCTTCGCCTTTTCCCCGGATCGCCGGGTGGTGCGGGCCTTGACGCTGGCTCGCTCCGTGGTTCCCTTTCACTGGGAGCCCATCCCGGACAATCCGGAAGAGAGCGTACGCCTGGCGCTGGATGCCCTGCGGGAAAAGGGATACGTCGCTGCCGGAGACCCCGCCGTGGTCGTCAGTGACGTCCTCATCCCCGGATTCGACCAGGGCGCCCTACTGCTCCGACACGCCTGATGAACCTGCGCCGTTTTGCCACCATCCACCCCGACCTGCTTCCAGGCCTCGTCAACACGGCCCTGCGCAATCGATTCGAGGACCTCGACGATCTTTGCGCGACGCAAGACATCGATCGGGAAGCGCTCGAGCGACGCCTCGCGGAGCTGGGCTATCACTACCAGCCCGGGCAGAATCAATTCCGGCGCCGCGAGGCCGCGCCGGACTAGGCAGACTCACTTGCCGGCCCAGATGTAGCTGGCCTCGCTGTCCGGATTCTTCGGATCGGCACCGGCGATGGACCAGAGGTCGTAGGTGGGATTGCGCGTGGTGCGGGGACGCCCCTGCAGGTTGGGCGGTTGCGCGAGGTAACGAACCGGATCCCCGTAGGAATCGATCACCATGAAATCCCCGTTGATGATCAAGGAGCGGGCTTCCTTGGATTCCTTGTTGGACTCGTAGTCCAGCTTGGGCACGTAGACCTTCTCGTTTTGCTCGAAGTCCACCTTGCCATCGAGGTTGTAATCTCCGGAGAGGTTCTTGTAGAGGACCTTGGAACCCTCGATGCCCGAGGCGTCGCGGTCGCCGGAGGGCTCATTGATGGGGTAGTTGCCGTGGTCGATTTGGTATTTGGAGAGACCGTTTTCCAGCTCGGCCAGAAAAGCCTCGACCTTGTTGCGATTGACGCGCGCCTGGATCCCGGGAAGGGAGCCGATGAGGATGCCGGCGAGAATGACGATGACCCCGACGACGACCATCAGCTCGATCATGCTGAAGCCGCGAGGATGCCCTTGAGGGGAGGAGAGTTTCATGAGCGAATTGTAGCAAGCAGGGAGGGGGCGGGTCAATACAGGGTGGGAGGAATGCGCCCCGCGAGGACCCGCGGGCGGTTTGGAGTGGCTCCGCCCCGCCCGCGTGAGCTTCCGAGGGATCAGCTTTGTTCGTTCATGCCTTGGATGATGGAGATCATCGGCATGAAAAGGGCGATGACGATGGTCCCGACGATGAGCGCCAGGAAGACGATCATGATGGGCTCGATCATCGAGGTCATGGCGTCGACGGCGCTGTCCACTTCGTCGTCGTAGACGTCGGCGATCTTGAGAAGCATGTCAGGCAGCTGACCGGTTTCCTCGCCGACGTCGACCATGGAGATCACCATGGGCGGAAAGATCCGGCTGGCTTCCAGGGGGGCGACGACGGATTCGCCCTCGCGGACCGCTTCGTGAACCTTGTCGATGGCGTTCGCCAGAATCACGTTGCCGGCGGTGTCCCGGGTGATGTTGAGCGCCTGGAGGATGGGCACCCCGCTGGTGACGAGGGTTCCCAGGGTCCGGGTGAAGCGGGCGATCCCGCTCTTGAGCTGCACCGGGCCGAACACGGGCAGCTTCAGCTTCATCCGGTCGATGACGACCCGGCCCTTCTTCGTCGCGGCGAAGGCCTTCCAGCCCGCGTAGAGCACCGCGCCGATGATGAGGACGACGAGCCATTGCTCCTGCACCCAGCGGCTCATGTTGATGACGACCTGGGTGATCTGGGGGAGTTGCTTCCCGCCCAGCATTTCGGCGAAGATCTTTTCAAAGCGGGGCACGATCACCGCCAGGAGGAAGATGACGATGGCCACGGCGATGACGATGACGATGACGGGATAGACCATCGCCGCTACGATGCGGTTCTTCAGCTTTTGGGCCTTTTCCTGGTATTCCGCGAGACGGATGAGGACCAGTTCGAGCACCCCGCCGAGCTCCCCGGCCTTGACCATGTTGATGTAGAGCTTGTCGAAGATCTTGGGATGCTGCCCCAAGCTTTCGGAGAAAGTCGAGCCCCCCGCGACGGCGTCGGCGAGGTGGTTGATGGTTCCCGCCATGACTCGGTTTTTCTCCTGCTTGCCGAGCACGGAAAGGCCGCGCAGGAGCGGCAGACCGGCATCGACCAGGGTGGCGAGCTGCCGGGTGAAGATCATGAGGACCTTGCTCTTGACCTTGCCGCCCACGCCGGACTTGCGATTGCCGGACTGGGATTTCTTGGCGCGCTTTTTCGCGGCGCTGGAGACGCCGCCCTTGCCGGCGGGCACCACCTGGGTGGGGTAGAGGCCGCTCTTGCGGAGCTGGCTGATCGCATCTGCCTCGTCGTTCGCCTTGATCGTGCCCGTCGTTTCCGTGCCCTTCGCATCCAAGGCGATGTATTCGAAGTTTGCCATATTCGCTGGTTTCTGTCTTTGGTTGGTAAGTTTTGCTTCCCTCCCGCGCGGGGGGCGAGCCCGCCCGCGCGGCGCGCTCAAGTGTATTTCAGCACTTCCTCAATGGTGGTGATGCCCTCGAAGATGTTGCGGATGCCATCTTCGCGCAGGGTCCGCATCCCGAGCTCCTGGGCCTTCTGTTTCAACACGACGGTGGCGGCGCGTTGGGCAATGAGGTCCCGGATGGGGTTCGACATGTCGAGCAGCTCGAAGAGGCCCTGACGTCCGCGATAACCGGTGTCGTTGCAGGCGTCGCATCCCTGGCCAGTGTAGAACTGCTGTTCGCCGATGTCGGAGGCGGAAACGCCGAGCTGGGCCAGCACGGCCTGGGAGGGCTTGTAGGACACCCGGCAGTTCGAGCAGATGCGGCGCAGGAGACGTTGTCCCAGCACCCCTTCAAGCGTGGCGGCGACCAGGAAGGGTTCGCAGCCCATGTCGATGAGACGGGTCACCGCCCCGGGGGCGTCGTTGGTGTGCAGGGTCGAGAGCACCAAGTGCCCGGTCAGGGAGGCCTGAATGGCGATCTGGGCCGTTTCCAGGTCGCGCATCTCTCCCACGAGGATGCGGTCGGGGTCCTGACGAAGGAAGGCGCGGAGCACGCGGCCGAAGGTCAGGCCGATGGCTTCGTTGATGGGCACCTGCATGATGCCGTCGATGTCGTATTCGACGGGATCCTCGGCCGTGAGGAGCTTGGCGTCGTCGGTGTTGATCTTGCGAAGACAGGCGTAGAGCGTGGTCGTCTTGCCCGCCCCCGTGGGTCCGGTACAGATGAAGATGCCGTTGGGCTTCTCGATGGTGTCGACGATGTAGTCGTGGACCTCCGTGGGGAGGTTCAACATCTCGAGGTTGAGATTCACGTTGGAGCGGTCGAGCACCCGGAGCACGACGCTCTCCCCGAACACGGTGGGGAGGGTGGAAACGCGCATGTCGATGCCGACGCCGTTGATCTCCTTGGTGATGCGCCCGTCCTGGGGAAGGCGGGTTTCGGCGATGTTCAGGGAGGACATCACCTTGATCCGCGAAATGATCGCCTGCTTGAGGTGCTGAGGCGGAGGCGCCATTTCGTAGAGGGCTCCGTCGACGCGGTAACGGATCTTGAAGTCGTCCTCGAAGGGCTCGAAGTGGATGTCGGAGGCCTTCTCCTTGATGGCCTGGTAGAGCACGAGGTCGACGTAGCGGATGATGGGGGCCGAGTTGGATTCGTCCTCGACATCCTCGTTGGCCAGGGCGGCCACCTCGGCGCGGATCTGGGCAAGGGCATCGCTTTCTCCTCCGCCCGAGGGGGCGCCGTCGGCGCTCTTCCCGCCGCCGTAGTAGAACTGGTCGATCAGGGCTGAGATCTGCTCTGGAGGAGCGACTGCAGGGACGATGGACGTGTTCAGCGAGAAGGCCAGTTCCTCGAGGTTCTGGGGATCGAGGGGGTTGGCGATCGCCACCTGGAGGCCGTTCTCCAGAAACTGGATGGGGAAGCACTGGTAGAGCTTGGCCGTGCCCGCGGGCACCGCCCGCAAGACCTGGGGCGCGGGCTCGAATCCGGTGAGGTCGTAGTAGTCGCCGCCAATGTCCTGGGCGACGAGGTGGAAAAGCTGTTCGCGCTGCAGCAGGCCCAGCTCCTCTACGGCATAGGTGATGTCGTGTTCGCTGCCGTAGGCCGCGGCGATGTAATCCTCGCGCTGGGATTCATCGATGAGTCCTCTGGAAATCAGGAGGTCGATAACGCTTTCAACCGTCATGTGAAAAGAAAAAAATCGAAGGAAGAGGGTTCTCAGCCGCAGCGATCAATCGCTGTCGGCCATCGTCACGCGGATGACTTCAGACGCGGTGGTCTTGCCGGCGAGCACCTTGCGCACACCGTCCTCGCGCAGCGTCCGCATGCCGAGTTCTCGGGCGCGCCGTCGCAGCGTGCTGGTGGACTCGTCGCCGTTGATGAGGAGGCGGACCTCCTCGTTGATGTTGAAGATCTCGAAGCAGCCGAGACGCCCCTTGTAGCCGGTCATGCGGCAGGTGCGACAGCCCGCTCCCTTGCGGATTTCCGCCTTGGCGATCTGCTCCTCGGTGAGGCGGAGCGAGCGGATCTCCTTCAGGGTCATTTCGGCGGGTTCGCCGCAATCCTTGCAGATGCCGCGGACGAGACGTTGTGCCATCACCGCGCGCACCGCGGAAGCGATGAGGAACTTCTTCACCCCGATGTCGGCGAGACGCGCCACGGCCGAGGGGGCGTCGTTGGTGTGCAGGGTCGAGAAGACCAAGTGACCGGTGAGGGAGGCGTTGATGGCGATCGAGGCCGTTTCGAGGTCCCGAATTTCCCCGATCATGATGATGTTCGGCGCCTGACGCAGGATGGCGCGCAGGGCCGCGGCGAAAGTCATGCCGATGGATTCCTTGACCTGCACCTGGTTGATGCCGGAGAGCAAGTATTCCACGGGATCTTCCACCGTGATGATCTTGCGGTCGGGCTTGTTGATCGAATTGAGACAGGCGTAGAGCGTCGTGGTCTTGCCGGACCCCGTCGGGCCGGTCACGAGGAGGATCCCGTCGGGCAGGCGCAGCAGCTCCTCGAAGTTGGCCTGGTCGTCGCTGAAGAAGCCGAGCTGCGGAAGGCCGATGGAGAGCGAGCTCTTGTCGAGAATCCGCATGACCACGCTCTCGTGCCCGGTGCTGGTGGGGATGGTCGAGACCCGCAGGTCGAGGTCGCCGCCGCCGAACTTGGCTTGGATCCGGCCGTCCTGGGGCAGGCGTTTTTCCGAGATCGCCATGGTGCCGGTCATGATCTTGATCCGGCTGACGATGGAGGGAAGCAGGCTGAGCGGGTGGCTTTGCACCTTGTGGAGCGCGCCATCGATGCGGTAGCGCACCCGCATCTCCTTCTCCGTGGGTTCGATGTGAATGTCCGAGGCCCGGTTCTGGTAGGCCTCCTGCAGGATTTGGTAGACGATCTTGATGACCGGGGCGTCGCCGCCTTCCGCTGCATCGGCTTCCGAGACGGCGATGGCGTTGGCGTCGAGCTTGGCGATCTGGTCGGAATCGAGCTGGGAGGCGTAAAAGTCGAGGAGGCGCTGCTTGATGGCGCTGACGGAGGCCACCACGAACTCCGGTTCGTTCGAGAGGATGTGACGCAGGGAGTCAAGGGCGTCGAAGTCGAGGGGGTCGGCCACGGCGATGACGAGCGTGCCGCCGTTGTCGACGATGGGGACCACCTGGAAGCGCACGGCCGTGTCCGCCGGGACGGCGGCGCCGATCGAGGGGTCGAGGTCGAGCTTTTTCAGGTCGACGTACTCCATCCCCGCGTTCTCGGCGAGAGTCTGCGCGATGGCCTCGTCGGTGATGTGGTTCAAAGAGAGCAGCGCCTCAAGGGTCGATTCCTGGGACTTCTTCTTGTGGCGAACGTCCTCGAGCGCCGCGGGAGTGACCAGCAGGGCTTCCTGCAGCAATTCCAGGATATAGGATTCGTTGGAGTACAAAACGCGAGAGGAGGGTTACGTTGAAAAGGGGAGACGCGACGCAGGCCCCCTCGCTCCGGGAGGCGGAGCCAAGTCGACTGAGGTGACGTCTCAAGGCGGGAAGGCTAGAGGAAAGCGTGCCTAACGGGAAGAAAAAAAAGCATACGATTTCAAATTTCGCTCTCCTCCAGCTGGAACACATAATGGCCGCCCTCGCAGCCCAGAACGGGCGGGCGCCGCACATTCTCGAAGAAATCGTAGCCCTCCTTCAGCTGGATCCATTCTTCCATCCAGCGCCCTTGTCCCTCCACGACTTGGTCCATGCGCTTGTCGGTGAGGCGGAAGGGAAAGAGGTGCACCGGAACCTTGCGATGACCCGCCCGCAGGGCGGCGTCCGCGAGGGTGTAGATCTCCTCCATGCCCTCGGGGGAGAGGGCGTAAGCCCCTGCGGCGGAGTCCCCCGCGTGGATCATCATGCCCTCCCCGCTGCGGCCGAGCTGGCGATCTCGGGCATTGGGGTAACCGAGGTCGAGACCGAGGTGGTGTTTGGTGTGGGGACGCAACTGCCCGGCGGTCACCTCGTAGAAGCCCTCGGGAGCCTGCCCGTCGCCCTCGCGCAGTTTGGGGCCGGGGCGTCCCGCCGAGGCGGCGATGCGATGCACCTTGAAGAGGAGGTAGAGGGGTTCGGAAGCGGGTTTCATCCACACCTCGAGTTCTTGCTCCTCCTTGAAGAGGCGCAGGACCACGGGGTCTCCGCATTTCAGACCCTGCTTGCTCAGCTCGGGTTCCAGGCGGACGGCGGTGGCTTCGACGATGGCCCGGGTGCGCGGCGTGGAGCTCGGGCCAGCCTCCGGACGCGGTCCCGGGGGCG
>CAZKGI010000010.1:0-73537 GCA_964552315.1 uncultured Akkermansia sp.
CTACTGTGCGAGATTCTTCTCGGAAGTCGGCTCGGAATCATCAATTGTTCATTCGACCTAGAAACGGTCTGCTCTTAGATCTCAAGCCAGAACCTCCACCAGCAATGTGGGAATCTGCTGACTGAGGCTTCCATGCATGACAAATCATGTCAAACACACTGCGGAATCCTTCGAGAACTCGCAAAATTGGAAGAAAATCCCTCTTGCATGGGATTTGTGAGCATAAGGTCCTGGCGGCATCAAGTTGTTCCGTTAGTGTTTCTTCTCCTCCTGGCTTTCCCTGAGGAGCGACTGCAGTAGAGCTTGGACCCCGGTCGCGAGGATGGGGTCTCCCAGGTTGAGCGTCCCGACCGTTAGATTAGAGAGGGCTTCCGGGAGAGCCTCGATGAGGAGCCGTCCGCGATCCTTGAGGTTCTCTGTTTCAATGTCCCGGCGCTTCGCGACGTTTTTAATCGCGGCGATCTGCTCTTGGTGTTTCACGCGAAGACGCTCACTTTGCTGCCGACGGACCTCGAGGGACTCCTCGATTTCAATCAGGCTTTCCTTGGCGGCTCGGGCAGCGGCACTTCTTTCCTCGCGGGCCTGCACGAGCTGCAGCTCCGTGTCAAGACTGGCGATTTCGCGATCCCGACGGGCCCTTTCCCGGGCCTCGTTGAGTCGGACTTCCCTGGCGATCTCCTCGCGCCGGGCCTGCTCTTCGCGCTCGATTTCGGCGAGTCGGAAGGCGAGTTCCCGCTGGGCCGCGGATTCGCGGTCGGCCGCTTGGGCCCGGGCAATGGCCTCGTCCGTCTCCAAGGCACTGCGGGCGCTGGCGAGCCGCTGGGCGTTGCGAAACTCCGCCTGCATGTTTTCGAAAAGCTGTTTCGAGAGGATGCGAACCCGACGGATTTCGACGGCCGCCACGGTGATGCCCCAACGTTCCGCTAGACCGGCGAGCTCATCTCCGAGAAGGTGAGTCATTGCCGCGCGTTGTCTCAGGACCTGCTCCAGGGTGAGGTTGGCCACCTCGCGACGAATCCCCGCTTCGATCAAGGCCCGAAGTCTTTCTCCCATGTCGGCGAGTGCCGCCTCGGGAGAGGTAAAATCGACCACCTCGATGGCCTTGGCCGGATCGCTGATGTGCCACAGGGCGAATCCGTCGATCTCGACCCCCTGATTCTCCAGGGTGACTTGGTCGGCGAGGAAGTCGGCGCTTTGCACCGTGGTCGGAATGAGGAAGGCGCGGTCCAGTCCGGGGAGAATCCAGGCCGCGGCGCCGCGACCGCGGAGGCGGATCCGACCGAGTCGCTGCAGGACGAGCGATTCGGAGGGGCTGGCGGCTACAAAACCGAAGAGTCTGCGAGGGAGAGAAGTGTTTTTCATGGCCTCGTAAGGAAATCCCAAGCCCGGTGTCGAAAAATTTCGCAGTTCGCAGGGATCCTGACTGGCGAGTCAGGAGATGCAGTGGAGGGGTGAAGGGAGGGCCGCTGGCCTCTGGACCCTTGTCCTTGAGCCTTACCGCTGATTGGGAGGAAGGATTGCGGATGACCCAACCCCTACTCTGGGGAGAGGAAGAGAAACTCCTCTGGAATGTTGTCGATGTTTATGAGCTGTCTGTTCGAGAAACGGTGAGGGGGGGGCCTCAGGCCTTGCCGCCGGCCATGTCGATCAGTGCCCCGGTGACGTATGAAGCGTCGTCCGAAAGGAGCCAGGTGATGGCGGCAGCGACTTCTTCTGGGGTTCCTCCCCGTCCCATGGGGATGGAGGGAGTCAGTCGCTCGATCCGGCCCGGTTCTCCGCCAAGCGCGTGGATGCGGGTGTGGATGAAGGCCGGGCGCACGGCGTTGACCCTGATGCCCTCCGAGGCGACTTCGGCCGCCAGACCGATGGTCATCGTATCCATGGCGCCCTTGCTTGCCGCATAATCGACATACTCTCCCGCTGCCCCCCAGCGGGAAGCAGCGGAAGAGACGTTTACGATCGAGCCTCCGCTTCCGCCCCGCTTGGAAGACATCCTCCGAATCGCCTCCCTGCTGCATAGGAACGCACCGATCACATTGGTGGAAAAGAGCCGCTGCAGCCGATCGTCCGTCACCGACTCCACCCGGCATTGCGGCTCGAGCAAGCCGGCATTGTTGACCAGTGCGTCCAGCCGTCCCCATCTTTGGTCCACGGCATTGAAAAGTCGTGTCACTTCGGCTTCTAAGCTCACGTCTGCTTCCACAGGGAGGACGTCGCGACCGCTGGCGAGGAGTTCCTCTTTCAGGTCTTCCGCTTCTTTGTGGCTGTGCCGGTAATTGAAGCAGATTGCCCAATCTTCACGGGCGGTCCGGCGGACGATTTCCGCTCCGATGCCCGTGGCGCCACCTGTCACCACCACAACGCGTTTGCTCATTGGGTGGATTCAAGCGGTACCTGCTCGATAGATCTCATTCTCTTTTTGGATCGCGTTGTTCCAAAAGTCCGATTGGATGTGCGGTGGGCAGTCCCTAAGTCTGCTGATTGCCTATCTAGGCGGTCGATTCTCGAAGGGGGGCGGTGACGATGGAAACCGTAGGGATGGGGACCTCTCGGGGTGGCGTCGAAATGGGCTCGATGGTCCTGAAGTCCCTTCTGGCAGAAAATTTTCGCAAGCCGCCGCCACTGGGGGACAAAATCCCGGGGGAGGGGCTTGCGATTGCATGAAGCTCCCTTACGTAAGGCACAGCTTTCTGCGGCCCTTCCTCCCCAAGCCTCCTGATGAGATTTCGTAAGCTGCTATTTTGGATTCACCTGATTGCCGGTGTCGTGACCGGCCTTGTGGTCGGCATCATGTGTGTTACCGGCACGGCGATTGCCTTCGAAAAGGAACTCATCGCCTGGGCCGCCCGCGACGCGAGGCAGGCCGATCCTTCCGCAGGCCCCGCGATGGAGGTGGAAGCCCTGCTGGCGCGGATCGCCCAGGAGAGTCCGGAGACCGAAATCACCGCCCTGGTTTTTGACAAGGATCCGGGAACCGTGGTGATCGCCCGTGCCGGGCGTCAGGAAGCGCTCTATGTCGATCCCTACAGTGGAGAGCTTCGCGAGCCGGGCGCTGCTGGTATGAGGCGCTTCATGCAGGTCATGACGGCCTGGCACCGCTGGCTTGGCACCGAGGGCGACAGTCGTCCGATCGGCAAGGCGATCACCGGCGCGAGCAATCTGGCCTTTCTGGTGCTGCTCCTCACGGGGCTCTATCTCTGGGTGCCCCGCCAATGGTCGAAGCGTGCCTTGCGGCCGATTCTCTGGTTTGTCAAAGGCGCGAAGGGCAAAGCCCGCGACTGGAACTGGCACAATGTCCTGGGCCTTTGGACGGCACCAGTGATGCTGGTCATCATCGTGAGTGGCGTGGTGATCTCCTACCCCTGGGCCAGTAACCTCGTCTATCAGCTGGCAGGAGAAGAACCGCCGCAGGGCCGTGGTGGTCCGGGGGGACCGGCCGGGGATCGACCCCTCGTGGAGCCGCCGCCGGGGGTTGAGAAGCTGGCTTACAGCGCCTTGCTGCAGCACGCCCAGCAGGCCGTTCCGCGTTGGCAGCAGATCACGCTTTCCATCGACAACCCTGCAGCCCCATTGCGCAGACCCGGGCCGGGGAGGGGCCAGGCCGGAGCCGAGGCCTCTCGTGGAGGGGGCGAAGGCAAGCGGGGGCCTCGGGAGACCGGAGCCGCTGCCGTCAGCATCGCGGTCAAGGAGTCCGGCGGATGGCCGTTGTTCGCCTCGGCGCAGATTTCGCTCAATCCCTACACCGGCGAAGTTCTCACGGCCTCCCGCTTCCAGGATCAGAGCCCGGGACGGCAGGTCCGCTCCTGGCTGCGCTTCCTTCACACCGGTGAGGCCTTTGGCTTCTGGGGAAAGTTCATCGCTGCGGTGGTGTCCCTGGCCGGTGGGGTGTTGGTCTGGACGGGATTTGCCATGGCTTTGAATCGCCTGCGCCGTTGGCTCAAGCGCCGACGCTACCCACAAGCCTGAGGCAGGCTCGAGGACGAGAGGCGGCAAGGAGGCTTCTTCTCTCTGCTTGAAATGAGAGGTTTGATGGCGGTTCCAGGCACGCTGAGCCTCATGGACCCCACGTGCTCGTGGAGCAGGCCGGAATCATTGAGGGCTTCGTCGCGAAAGTGATGTCTCAAACCGACACCCCTGCCGGAGGGGTGTCGTGTCGGTGTTACTTTACCTCAACGGAAGGGAATTCTCCTCAGACCGACGGGAGGGGGGCGCACGCGCCCGGCTCACTTCGCCCCGCCCGGGGGCGCTGGCTCCTTGCGGACCTGCTCCACCGCCTCAAGCCCCTTGGCATCGTGTTCGGAAAAATCCGCCTTCATGAAGGCCGCCTCGCGCGGGAGGAACATCGTGAAATTCTCCAGGGTGTCGATCTCCGCTACACCCGATGTCAGGGCGCAGTCCAGCACGTGGCCGCCCTGCGTGCCGTCTTCGCTGAGGAAATGGAAGTGATAGCCCGGAACATTCAGTCCCTTCACATATTCCGGGCAGCGGAAGCCCACCAAGGTTCCTTTCACTTCCTTCAGATGAAAGAGCGATTGTTCCTTCGCCACCTCCGGGAGGGTCCGGAAGGGCGGCTGCTGCCTCGTCACGCTCCGCAGGTTCAAAGAGGCAAAAGTCCCGGTGATTTTCACCGCGTGGAAGAGATTCGTCGAGACCAGCTCGGCATCCAGCTTCTCCTGCAAGGTGGCTAGTGAGGGCGTCGTCTCCAATTGCCTGCGCTCCTCCGCTTCGAAGAACACCACGGCTGCGAAGGGTGTCTCCACCTCGTCGGGGATCAGCTTTACGGTTCCCTCGGAATTAACCTGATAGAACTTCCCGTCGAGGGCCAGCATCTCGCCGTCCAGGTTGTCGAGTGTGCCAATCCCGAAATCGCCGCGCTTCTTCAGTTCCCCGAAGCTGACCTTGCCGTCGTATATCCCCTTCATCAGCGCATCGATGGTTGACACCTGGAGCAATGTATCGCCCGCCCAGGTCCCGGAGATCAGGAGCGTGATGAACAAGACAGCGAGTGCGGTGCAAGGGGGCATATTCATGTGGATTCCCATTTCTAACGAAATTCGAGATATTCACCAGTGGTAATTGGTGTCGCCCACTCCTTCGGGGATTCTCGGCGTTTCCCCTTATACCTGCGTTTTCCTCATAAGTGTTGACAGCGCCATTAGTCCTCGGGATTCGGGGCGTTTTTTGTTATCCCGTTAGAATGGTTTATAGCGACGGCAGTTGCCGATCCTGCGTAAAAGCCCGCGTTTCATCCTCCGTAATATCGGGTAGAGAGACGAAGAGGCCGCAATCACTGGCCTTTCTCCTATGGCGTCTAGCCAGTGATTCTCCTTAGGCGATGCAGGTCGATCTCAGCCGCCGTAGAGACGCGGGGACCAAGGGGCCGCCACGAGGCAGAAAGGAAAACGTGGCCTGTTGCCTGACACAGGATTCTCTCCCCCCCTTTCCACGGATGGGAAGGGGGGGAGGAGAAGCGTGCCGTCGGCGGGACCCGAGTCCCGCTCAGCCCAGACTGGGCGGGGCGAAGCCTTCGCGATATTGACGGGAGAGGACCGTGGCGTTGGCTTCCTCGTGGTTGTGGAAGCGGTAGTTGGCGGCGTCCCAGTGGAGCTCCTGGTTGGGGAAGCGGGTCGCCTTGGTGGCGAGCAGGCAGGGCTCGGTGATGCGGCTGCCGATGTCGAAGGGCGTCCAGAGGGGCTTTTCGGTGCCGAGACAGCAGTCGGCCCAGTCCTTCCAGTGGTTGCGCGGCTCGACCTCGGGGAGGGGCTCGTTCTCGACGAGCTTGCCCTTGCGGTAGATCTCGAACTGGCCTCCTGGCTCGAGGAGCAGGGCGCCCTCCTCACAGAGCACCAAGGTACAGGTGCCGGTGATCTTGGAGACGGGCAGTCCCAGAGCCGCGAAGGAGGGCCGGATGTTGCTGTCGGTGTAGTGGACGACGAATTTCTCTCGCGCGAATTTGTCTCCGCCGGGGTAGGTGAGGATGGAGTGGTTGTAGCCGGAATGACAGATGTCGGCTGGCTTCATGGTGTTGGTCTGGACGGTCTCCGGGGCGGGGAGGTCGTAGGCAAAGTAGAGCACGTCGATGAGGTGGCAGCCCCAGTCGGCGAGCATGCCGCCCCCGGTTGGCCAAAAGGACCGCCAGCGGCGCGGATGGAGGTCCTCGCTGTGGGGCAGGCTTTCCGTGAGGGGGCCGTTCCAGAGATCCCAGTGGAGGGTTTCCGGCACGGGAGTGGCCGGGGTGAGGGGGCTCCAGGGATCGACGAAGTAAGTGCCGCGGCTCATGCCGCCGGTCCAGATGTGGGCCTCGACGGGACGGCCCAGGCGGTTGGTTTTGAGCAATTCGACGGCCTGCATGCGTCCGGTGGTACAGGCGCGCTGGTTGCCCATCTGGGTGTAGAGGCCGGGTCGTGCGGCGAGGGCCTCGCGGATGATGCGGAGCTCGTCCAGTTGCTGCACAAGGGGCTTCTGCCCGTAGACGTGCTTGCCGTGCTTGAGGGCGGTCACCATCATGGGGCAGTGGTGGAAGTCGGGAGTGTCGACGATGACGGCGTCGAACTGGTCGACCCGGTTGGCGAAGGCCTCGCGGTAGTCGGTGATATGCCAGGCGCCGGGATGGCTTTTCTCGACCGCCTTGAAGGTGGTTTCGTCAACGTCGCAGAAGCCAGCGAACTCGACCATGGGATGTCCCTCGAGGCCCTTGCGCTGCATGCCGCCGATGTTGCCGGTGCCGATCTGGAAGATGCGCAGGCGGCTGTTCTTGTTGGTGGCGGCGCGGACGACGGCGGCATTGGAAAGGAGGGCCGTGGCGCCGAGGACGGTGCCTTGACGCAGGAACTGACGCCGGGAAGTGGAAATGGTGGTGCTGGGGGTTGCGGTTGCTTCTGGGCTCATGCGGGGAGTCTACGAATTTGCCCCAGCCCTGGCGAGCTCTTTGGGGGGCGTAATTGTGGACAGGGGAGGGGCGTCACGATGGTCGGGGCTGGGGATATGCCCTGAAGGGAGGCCCCCTCACAGCGGGGGCCGCGGTTCTGTTCCGATCCCTTTTGACTGTGCCCCAGGAGCCGTTCTCCTTTCCGAATTTGAATTCCACTTCCATGCCGATGTCTTCCTTCCGTTTCGCGCTGCCCCTCCTGTCCTGGCTGTCGCTGCTGGGGCCGGGTCTTCCCCTGCAGGGCCGGGATCTCGTGCTGCTCGAGGGCGGCCAGAGCGCCTACCAGATTGTCCTGCCGGATGAGGCGCCCTCGCCGGGCCTGGACCGCGACTTGGCCCAGACGGCGCGTCTCCTGCAGGTGGCCCTGGCCGCCAACGGAGCCGAGGTTCCGGTTGTGAGGGAGTCGCAGCGCGATCCGTCGCGTCCCGCGATTTGGCTGGGCAACACGAATTTTGCCCGGGCCCAGGGCCTCGAGACTTCCCAGCTGAGCGACTGGAGCTATCGGCAATACGTCGTCGGGGCGGATCTCATTCTTGCGGGGCGCGATCATCCCCCGCAGGCCCCCACGGCGAATCCGCGGCGCCCCAATTGGGAGCGCGTCGGCACGGCCAAGGCCGTGGTGGACTTCGCTCGCGAGTTTCTCGGGGTGCGCTTTCTCTACCCCGACTTGCGGGGCTATGAGCCGCTGCGCCAGGCGGAGGGGATCGACCTGCTGAACTCGCCCAGCCTCGAGTTCCTGCCTCAGGAGCGCGTGGTGGTGCCCGCGGATCTCGACCGGCGGCGCGAACCTCTCTTGCGACTGAACACGGCACATCCCGAGGGGGGGAGCTTCTACGATCTGGCGCATCATCGCTTCCCCCGGGTGGACCGTCAGTTCGGCAGCCACACCTGGGAGCGGGCGGTGCCCGCCGAGCTGTATGAGAGCCATCCCGAATACTTTGCCCTGGTCCAGGGGAAGCGGCTCGATCCAAAGCAGAGCGGCAACGCGCAATACTGCCTATCTCACCCCGAGGTGCGCGAGCGCATTTACCAGGATCTCGCGGATCATTTCGAGCGGGGTTTTGAAAGCGTGGACCTGGGGCAGCCCGACGGCTTTCAGGCCTGTCAATGCGAGTCCTGTGCCGACCTTTACGACACTGGAGAGGATTGGGGGGAGAAAATCTGGCTCTTTCACCGCGAGGTGGCGGAGCGCCTCCATCGCAGCCATCCGGGGCGGGAGGTCACGATCATGAGCTACATCCTCACGGCGATGCCACCGAAGGGTTTCACCGCCTTCCCGGCCAACACCGGCATCATGCTGACGGGTAGCAACGAGGAGGATCTCGCCTCCTGGGCGAATTACGAGGTGCCGCGCGGCTTCACCGGCTATGTCTACAACTGGTGCCCCAATTTGGGGACGCGCTACACCCCCATGCGCACGCCGGGGTTCGTGGAGCGGCAGGTGAAGCGCCTCGCCGCAGCGGGCATCACGGCCCTGCTGCGCGATGGCCCGGGACAACTCTTCGGGCTGGAGGGGCCGGTGTATTACACCATGGGCCGGATGTTCGACGATCCCGAGGGATTGACGGCTCGGGCGCTGGTGGACGAGTTCTGCGAGGGGGCCTTTCCCCAGGGCAATGTGCGCTTTCACATGCGCGCTTTTTACGACGAGCTTTATCAGGCCGTGGCCCCCTATTCCGACTACTTCGGGACGCGGTCCCAGGGCTGGACCCATCGGCTCTATCCCAGCGACGCCCGCCCTCGCAAAAGCGTCAACGATCCCTTTGCCCTGCTCACCTTCCTCTATCCGCCAGCGGTGCTGTCCCGCCTTGAGGCTCATCTGCAACGGGCCGAGTCCCTGGCGCCGCCCGCGAAGGTCCGGGAGCGGCTCGCCCTGGTTCGCCGCGAGTTTGACTATCTGAAGCACCTCGTCGGGGTGGCCCACCTCCACCAAGCTTGGCAGATCGCTCCGGACCCGGCGGCGCGGGACCGGCTCCTCGATGCCATCGAAGCCCGCAATCTCTATCTGGAGCGCCTCTTCGATCCTGAGGAAAAGGCAACATGGGGGCGGCGCTTTTTTCCCTTTCCTGGTCACAGCCTCGAGCACCTTCGCCTCGCCTACGACGGTTACCAGGAACCCTTTGCCAGAAGCTGCTACAACTGGGACCTGCAGCGCATGCGGCAAACCCCGCCCACCGGACCGAAGCGCCTCCGGGTCGCTCGCGTTGAGGGCCCGATCGACCTGGAGGCTCCCACTTGGAAGACCGTTCCCTCGCAGGGGATGAGCCCCCTACCGCCCCTCCACGACCTGCCGCGCGAGTCGCGCGTGCAGGTGCTCTGCGATGCGGAGGCCCTCTATGTGCGGTTTGAGCTGGAGTTGGGCGAGGCGCGATCCTTTCCCGAGCCGAAGGGCAAGGCCGAAATGAACCCCCAGGAGCAAGAATCCGTGGAGCTCTATTTGAGGCCGGAGGCGTCGTCGGCATTGCACTATCGTTTTGCCCAAGGACCTCATCCCGCCTGGCGTTACGAGGCCCTGCGCGGGGCCATCGAGGAGGTCATGGATCCCCGTTACGGCCGCTATGATCCCACCTGGAAG
The DNA here is from genome assembly GCA_964552315.1 of uncultured Akkermansia sp. Taxonomy (GTDB): domain Bacteria; phylum Verrucomicrobiota; class Verrucomicrobiia; order Verrucomicrobiales; family DEV007; genus Arctic95D-9. The sequence goes on from CAZKGI010000010.1 coordinate 9,504, forward strand.
GGGGAGTGGACGAGCAGCGTGCGGGTCGATAACGAGAGGGGGCGCTGGCTTTGCCTCTTCCGCATCCCCTTCGCGACGCTGGGAACGGAGCCCCCCATGCCCGGGGTGAGCTGGTCTGTGAACTTCGGCCGCACCCTGCAGTTGTCACGGGGACGCGTCGACCGGGCCAGCTGGTCGACGTCGCTCCAAGGCGGCTCTGGGGACGAGGCCGAGGCCCTCGGAGAGATCGTCTTCGAGTGAGTCGATCGCCAGGCGCACCACTATTGTGTGGACTTGTTAGTCTACGATTGAAAGACTCCGCTCTCAGGAGCCGGGCTCGAGCAGCTGCCGCCAGGCCTCGGGAAGTCGCTGGGGACGCGACTCGGGCAATTGCACGAGGGCGATGATCTGCCGGGCCTGGGCCACGAGACGGGGCGCTTCCCCCGGAGCCGTGGCCTGCAGCTGGAATTCGCAGGTGGCGCGGACCTTGCCGACCTCGACCAGCGTGGCGTTGACCCGCATTTCATCCCCGAGGCGGGCGGGGGCGCGGTAGTCGATCTCGCTGCGGACGACCACGGGAAAGAGGCTCGTGCTCATCATGGCGGAGGGTTCCAGCCCCAGGCCCGCAAAGAGGGCCATGCGGGCCTGCTCGACGTAGCGGAGGTAGGCGACGTTCGAAACGACGCCCCCGCAGTCCGTGTCGTAAAAGGCAACTCGTTCCCGGTGTTCGGCGTGGATGGACATGAGAGGTCAGGCCAGGCTGGAGAGGAGGCGCAGGGCCGAGCGCACCGAAGCAAGCGAGGCCGTCTCGTCAAGCGTGTGGTAGTCCGAGGTCGGGATCTGCAGGGTGGTGCCGTTGAAGCGCCCCTGCGAGGCGGCCACGAGTCGGCCCAGTTCGGTGCGTCCCAGGGAGAGGGGGCGTTCGCGATGCCGGTTTTCCTCTTCGACCCAACGGTCCTTGAAAGAGTATGGGATGCCCAGTTCGAGACAGCGCTGCTCGATTTCGTGAGTGAAGTCGAGATCAAAGGTGGCGGAGGCGTCCTTTTCCCTCAGCACGAGATCCTGGGCGGAGGCGGCCTCCAGGTTGGGATAGGGGCTGGTGTCGAGGACGAGGAGGCGCCCGCTCGCCCTGTCCTCGCGCAGGAGCCAGGAGAGGGCGTAGCGCCAGCTTTTTCCGGCCTCCTCCTGGGCGGTGAAGAGCGCGGTGCCGGCGAAGCCCTGACGATAGAGATGGAGGATGAGGGCCGCACTGAGCACGTTGTCGAGTTGGGCGGAAAGGTGGGTGCCGTTGCAGCGGAGCCGGTCGAGAAAGGACACCGGGGTACCGGGCAGGAGGTAGTCGAGCCCCTCGATCTCGAAGAGGAGGTTGCGGCGGTTTTCGCAGAGGCGGCTCGAGGAGATGACCCCCTGGCCGAGATAGGTGCCGGTGTAGGGCAGGTGCGCCTGGACGCGCTGCCCAGTGAAGCGCCCCGAGATGGAGGCGAGGAGCTGTTCGGAGAGGGAATCGCCGCGGAGGTCGGCTTGGTTGGCGGCGATGAAGGCCGCGTACTGGAACTCGTTTGGACCGGTGCAGATCAGCCCGTGCCGGTCGATGTGGGCGCTGAGGAGGAGGCTGTTCGGATCGGAGCCCTTGGCCACGAGCACCCCGAGGTGCTGCTCCACGACGATGTCCAGCTCCTCCAACTCGCGGCGCAGCACGCGGAAGAAGGATTCCTCGGCCCCGACGACGGAGGGCTCGCGCACGAGTCCCCTCAGGATCTCGAGGAAGTCGGCGAGATCGTCCCCATCGTCATCCAGAACGACGGGCTCGGCAGGGGACGAATCGGAGGCAGGGACGCTCAAAACGAAAGCCTAAGGTCCGCCGGTACCCCGGGATCGCCAAGGGGAAATGTGCGTCCCGGGTCGGCGGGGCGAGGCTCAGTCCTTCTCCGGACCGAGGTTGCCGTAGCTCCAGGGGGCGGAGAAGGGCGGCAAGGGCGGATGTTCGGGGGCGGCATCGGGCTGCAGCTCCTTGGCCAGGGCGATGCCCGCATCGGCCATCTGCGTGCCCGCGGTGATCTCCAGATTGCTGTAAGTGGTCAGGCGGGTTTCATAGCCGCCTCCGGAATCCGAGAAGGCTTCCTCGGTGGGCACGTAGCCGGCGCAGCCGTTGGCCAGCTCCACGGGCCAGGTGAAGGGGAAGGGGCTTTCCCTTTTGATGCGCAGGCCGTTCTCGACGAAGTATTCGGCGGGGTTGCTGACAAAGACGGCGGGGCCCACCTGGATGGCCTGGACCTCGATTTCCACCTCGGGTTGGTGGCGGACGAGGGCGTCGAGCATGACCGTCTCTTTGGCGAAGATCTTGGTGGTGGCATCGGCCTCGACCTTGCCGTCAACGATCTCCCTGGCCTGGGCGACTTTCTCTGCGGAGGGGACGCGACGGGCAATGGGCCAAACCCGGCTCTTCACGTCGAGGCGCACGCGTTCGGTCTTGGCCATGCCGAAGATCACCTTGAGGGCCTCGGCCCCGACGCGCCCGCCGACGAGACGGGACATCTCTGTGCCCTGCAGTGGCTTGGTCTTGGCGAGATTGTCCACCTGGGTGATGTCGCCGCAGGCGCCCTGCAGGAAGACGACCGGAGCCCGGCTGTCCAGGCCGCCTTGGATGACTTGTTCCATGTGGTAGACCCAACTGGCGGAAATGCCTCCGCCCGTGGGGCTGGTGGTGCAATGGCAGGCGAAGTTCACGAGGGTGCCCATGAGCTCGTCGTTTTGATCCCACACGGCCAGCACGCCGACTTCGGGGTCGATGGGCCCGGCGTAGTCGAGGATGTCGGGATTGCCCGCTCCGGGATGGCTCCAGGTCTGGCCGTTCTTCATGCGGAGACGGCGATTGAAGGAAACCGTGTCCTCGTGTCCGCGACCGAAGCCCAGCTTGGCCGGGGCGCGGCGCTGGTGGGCCAGGCGCACCCCTTCGACGAGGGCGCGTTCGACGATCTGGAGGTAGCCCGGATCGGCGTTGGAGGTTTGTTGGTAGGCGAGGTCCTGGATGAAGGGGTCGGCGAAGTCGTACTCCCCGGGTTGGACCAGGCCGGTGGGGCCAGCGGAATGGGTGTGGCTGGCACCGATGAGAACGTGGCTGCCGGGAATGCCCGTGGCCTCCTCGATGCCCTGGCGGGCGCGCTGCACGAGGTCACGGGAAACGGTGAGCGCGTCCACGCCGATGAGGACGACCGCTTTTTCGCCGTCGTCGAAGAGGGCCACCCTCACCTTGCAGGGATCGTGGAAGGAACGGGAGAAGGCCTTGACGTAACCGCCGGGACGCTCCATGCCGATGGCGGGGGTGATGTCTTTTTCGGCGAATCCGGCGAGGATGGGCTTGGGCTCGGCCCCGGGTTTTTGCCCTTTCTCCTCCGACTGGGCGAGGTGGGCGACGGCCCCGAGCAAGGCGAGGGCAGTGAGCAGGGGAAAGAGCGGACGGATCCAGGAATTCGCAGGCATAACAGAATGGAAATAGGTCGAGTGAGGCTCCAGTTCAAATCCCTGATCCCGTAGTTTCGGGACGCTGGGTCTGCAATGGAGGGTTGGCGAGGCTTCGCGAACTGTGTAACTTGGGAGCCGACCCATGAATGTGAAATTCCTCCCCCTTGCTCTCCTGGCGCTGACCCTCGGTGCCCTGGTCTCCGTCTCGGCACAGGATGCTGCATTGCTGGCCGCCGAACAGGCCCGCGGCATCCTGACCGGCAATCAAGGCGTCAGCTGGACGGTGAGCGTGTCAGGAAACAAGAGCGCCAAGTTTTCGGCCATCTCGCAGGGAGGGAAAATCTTCGCCGAGGTCCTCGAACCGGAGGATGCCACGGGACGCCGCTACCTCGCCGAGGCCTCGGGAAACATGTGGTTCTGGAAGCCCGGCCTGAGTCGTCCCGTTTCGGTTTCGAAGCGCCAGAGGCTCTCCGGCGACGCCGCCATCGGCGACATCGCCTCGACCAGCTACGTCGACGGCTACAAGCTGACCGGGCAGGAGGACAGCGAGGTCAACGGCGAACCCGCCACCCTATACACGCTCGAGGCAAACTCCCTTGGCGACACCTACGCGAAGATCCTCTACTGGGTCACCAAGAAGGAGCAACTCGGGAAGAAGGCGGAGTTCTACGCGAAGTCCGGGAACCTGGTCCGCTCCTCCACCATGGAGTACAAGAATCAGGTCAATGGCCGCCCCTTTCTCTCCAAGATGGTGGTGACGGATTCGGGCACGACCATCACTCTCCAATTCAGCAACGTGAGCATCGGCAACTTTCCGGCCAAGCTCTTCACCCGTGAAAACTTGGGCGGTCCGAAGGACACCGGTCCGCGCCGCTGATCGCCGGGACCCTTGGCGCGCATGGGCACCCTCAGCTTCTCAGCGGCAGAACGGGAGGAGGCCCTGGGTCTCCTGCAGGCGCTCATCCGCATCGACACCTCCAATCCTCCCGGGGGTGAGGCCGCGGCCATTGACCTGCTGGCCCGGCGCTGCCGTGGCCTGGGCCTGCCCACCGAAGTCGTCGGGGCCCATCCCGAGCGGCCCAATCTCGTCGCCACCTTCGCCGCGGATCCCTCGCGTCGTCGTGGGCGGCCCCTGGTCTTGAGCTGTCATCTCGACTGCGTGCCCGCGGATCCCGATCGCTGGACGCATTCGCCCTGGTCCGGGCACGACGACGGCCAATACCTCTGGGGGCGTGGGGCCATCGACATGAAGGGCTTCGCCGCCATGGCCTTCGCCGTGCTGGCGAAATTGCGCCGGTCCCAGTGGCCCATCGAGCGCGACCTGATCTTGGTGGCTGTGTCAGATGAGGAGGCGGGCACCCGCCTCGGCTCGCGCTGGCTCGTCGAGGAGCGTCCCGAGCTGCTGCGGCAACCCGAATACGTCATCAACGAAGTGGGGGGCTTCACCGTGCACCGCCGCGGCCGCCGTTTTTATCCGGTGCAGGTCGCGGAAAAGGGCGTGGCCTGGCTGCGCCTGGTGGTCCGGGGGAATCCGGGTCACAGCTCCCTGCCCTCGCGGGACAACGCCGTTTCGCGACTCGCCCGGGGCATCGACGCGATCGCCCGCGCCCGCCTGCCCTGGCACCCCTCCGAGGAATCGCGCCGCTACCTGGCGGGCTTTGCCCGGCCCGAGGGCTTTCTGGCGGAGAAGGTCGCGGGCCTGCTGAACCATCCCCAACTCGGGCCGACGCTCCTGCCGGTACTCATCCGCGAGCCCTCGCGCCGCGCCTCGGTGGAGGCCATTCTGCGCAACACCGCCACGCCCACTCGGCTCGGCGCAGGGGCGAGCATCAACGTGCTGCCGGGGCAGTGCTCCGTCGACATCGATGGGCGCCTTGCTCCCGGCCAGAGCAGCGCCGACCTGCTCCGCGAACTCGAAACCGTGCTGCGTCCCGTCCTGCGCGAGGGCTATGAACTGAGCGTCCTGCAGGAATCCCCCGCGGTGTCCTTCTCCACCGAGACTCCGCTGTACCACGAGATCGTGCGCAGCCTGGCGAACGCCGATCCCGCCGCACAGGTCGTGCCCTCGATCATTCCCGGCTTCACGGACAGCCGCAATTGGGCCCGGCTGGGGGCGCAGTGCTACGGCTTCTACCCCCTGCAGCTGCCCGAGAACCTCGACTTCGCCGCCCTTTTCCACGGCGACGACGAGCGCATCCCCATCGCCGGTTTCCACTGGGGCACGGAAGTGCTGGCCCAGCTTTTGGGGCGCTTTCTCGTCAGCTGAGGCTCTCGGCTGGGGAGGGGAGCCAAGGTCCTGTCAAAAACAGTGGACCGGATGGCTTGGGCCGTGCACGATTCTGCCGCCATGCCTGACATTGTCCGCCACTTCCTCGGCTGGGACCGACCGGTGCTCGAAAGCACCGTGGCTTTTCTCGCGCAATCGTGGAAGGGGGAGGGCCTGCTCGACCTCTCCGACCATCTCGTGGTGGTGCCGACGCGGCAGGCGGGACGTCGCCTGCGCGAGGGCTTGGCGCGGCATGCCGCCCGTCAGGCCGCGGCGGTGTTGCCTCCGCGGGTGGTGACGCCGCAACAGCTCGTCTCCCCAGCTCGTCTGGGTGAATCCCTGACGGGGCAGCCGGTGGCCAGCGAGCAGATCGAGCAGCTCATCTGGACGGCCCTGCTGCTGCGCCTATCCCTGGACGAGTATCGCCAGATCTTTCCGATCGATCCGGTGGAGCGGGACCTGGCCTGGGCCTTGGCGCAGGCCCGCGAACTGCTGGCGGTGCGCGAGCTGCTGTTGGAAGCAGGGCTCCTCTTCGCCACGGCCGCGCCGCGCTTTGAGGAGGCCGGGATCGAAACGGCGCGCTGGCGCGAGCTGGCCAAACTCGAGGCGGCCGCCGAACGACTGCGCCGAGAATTCGGTTTCGCGGATCCGGGAGAGGCCGCCCTGCAGGTGGTGGCGCAGGGTCGGTTGCCCGAGGGGGTGAAGCGCCTCGTGGTGGCCACGGTGCCCGATCTGCGCCCCCTGGCGGGACGCGCACTGGCTCATTACGCGGAGAGTGTGCCCGTCGACTTGCTCGTGCCGGCGCCGGCGGAGGAGGCCTCCGCCTTTGATGTCTACGGTCGCCCTCTGCCCTCGTCCTGGCTTGAGCGCGAGATCGCCTTCGTCGACGCAGAGCGCCGCTTGCATCCCTGCCTGAACCCCTCGGCCCAGGCGGAGCGTTGCTTGGAGTTGCTTTCCCCTTACGAGGACCCTGCCGCCTGTGCGGCAGTGGGCCTGCCCGACACCGAACTCGCCGCCACCCTGGAGCAGCGACTCACCCTGGCGGGGATGAGCAGCTACAACCCGGCGGGGCGATCGCTGGCGCGCGAAGGGATCGTCCACTTGTTGCAGCTCCTGCACGATCTCGTGGCCACGGAGCGCTTTGCGTCCTTTTGCCAACTGCTCCGCTGTCCAGGAGTGGCGGAGAGTCTGTTGCCGGCAAGGTCGGAAGAACCGTTTCGCAGCAGTCAGCTCCTGCAGGAGGCCGACCGCTTCGCCATGGATCACTTTCCGGCGGACCTCGAGCAGGCGGCGGCGGTGCTGCGTCGTCATTCCCAAGCCTTTCCCCTCTTGGCGGCCACGCTGGAGGGCGCCCAGGCCCTGCTGGAGCGGCTGCGCCAGGACGGATTTGCCGAGCCCTTGCGGGATTTCCTCAGTGCGGTCTTCGGGAAGCGGAACTATGGGTCTTACGATCCGACCACCGCGGTGCTTCTCGAGACTTCCGAGGCGCTCTCTGCCCTGGAAAGCGATCTCGAGGCCGTCGGGGGGGCTTTCCCGAGCCAGCCGAGTGCCGAGGAGGGGCTGCGGCTGCTGCTTGCGGGGCTGGGCGAGCGACGACTCCATTCCGAGCGCGAGCCCCTGGCTCTCGACCTGCAGGGTTGGCTCGAGCTGCTCTGGGAGGATGCTCCCCACCTCATCATTGCCGGCATGAACGATGCCTTCGTGCCGGAGTCGCTCGTGGGACACGCCTTCCTGCCCGATGCCGCGAGGACCCTGCTGGGACTCCCTGACAATGCCGCCCGTTTTGCCAGGGATGCCTTTTTGCTGACGCTTTTGGTGGAGACGCGCCGTCGCCATGGCCGGCTGGATTTGCTGTTTGGCCGGATGGATGCCGCGGGCAGTCCCCTGCGGCCCTCGCGACTGCTCTTCCAATGCCGCGACAGCGAGCTGGCCGAGCGGACCCTGCGCCTCTTCCGAGGGCACGATGCCGAGGGGGCGACGGAGAGCGCCCCGGCGCGCACCGTGGCTTGGCGTCTCGAGCCCGCACCACTGCCGGCCGAACACCGCTTGTTTCAGCGGATCGGCGTGACGGCCTTCAAGAGTTACCTGACCTGTCCCTTCCGCTTTTACCTGACGCACGGTCTGGGCATGGAGAAGGTCGAGATCGGAAAGACGGAACTCAGCCCCATGGAGTTCGGTCAGCTCATCCACGCCGCACTCGAGAGTTACGCCTACGACGAATCGATGCGGGGCTGCACCGAAGCGGACCGCATTGCCGCGGTCTTTGCCCAGGGGGTCGATGACTGGTTGCAGCAGCGCTTTGGCGCGAGGCTGAACACACCCCTGTTGATCCAGCGCGAGGCGGCCTTGCGGCGACTCACGCATTGGGCCCGGATCGAGGCCGAGCAACGCGAGGAGGGCTGGGAAATCTTCGAGGTGGAGTCCGAGCTCGGCGGGGACAACTGGCCCTTCGAGATCTCCGGCCTGACCGTGAAGGGACGCGTCGACCGGATCGAGCGCCATCCCGAGCAGGGATGGCGGATCGTCGATTTCAAGACCCATTCCCCGATGGAATCTGGGAAGATCAAAACCGTGGATCGTTATCACCTCGCCGGGTTGGGGCGATCCAGCGGGGAGCGCTCCCTGAAGGAGTGGATGATTTGGCAGGACGCGAAGGGCAAGTCGTATCGCTGGATCGACCTTCAAGTGCCCCTCTATGCCCTGGCCCTGAGGGCACGCTTTCCGGGTGAGCCGGTGACCGCCGGCTACGTCACCCTCGGCCGCACGGTCGAGGAGGTGCGCCTCGATCTCTGGGAAGATCTCGACGAGAGTCTACTGGAATCCGCGAGCTGCTGCGCCCGCGGGGTGATCGAATCCATCCGGGCGGGCGTGTTCTGGCCGCCCTCGGAGCGCATGCCCGAATGGGACCAGTTCCGGGAGATGCTTTTGCCCACCCCCGATGAGGCCGTCCAATTCGAGGCCCTGCTCGGGCAGGGCAGGGCGATTTGATGTTTTGTCAGGAGGTCCCCTGTTGGGGGGGCTCGGGGATCAGACCGGGCCAGTAGTGGGTGTCCGAGCCCGGGCGCCGGCCGAAGATCCCCTGTCCCACCCGGACGATGGTGGCGCCCTCGGCGATGGCCATCTCGTAGTCTCCGGACATGCCCATGGACAATTCCGGCAAGGCGCCCGCCGGGGTCTGGCCGTCGAAACGGTCGCGCAGTGCGCGGAGCCGTTCGAAACAGGGGCGCACCTGGTCGGCGTCGGAGGAGAAGAGTGCCAGGGTCATGAAGCCGCGGGGGCGCAGCTTCGGGAAGCGCGGCAGCTCGTGGAGGAAGGCCTCCACCGCCTCCGGCGCCAGGCCAAACTTGGAGGCTTCGCCCGAGGTGTTGACCTGGACGAGGACATCAAGCTCGCGACCCTCGAGCTCGAGACGCTCCTGGAGGGCCTGGGCGAGGGAGAGGCTGTCGAGGGCCTGGAATTCATCGGCAAAGCGGGCCACGTATTTGGCCTTGTTGCTTTGCAAGTGTCCCACCACGCACCAACGGACGGCAAGGTCGGCCATGGCCTCGGCCTTGGCGCGGGCCTCCTGAACCTTGTTTTCCCCCAGTTCCCGGATCCCGAGGGAGCAGAGCAGGCGGAGAATGGGTTCCGGCACGGTCTTGGAGATGGGGAGCAGGCGGACGGAGTCTACGGGACGACCGGCGCGAGCGCAGACCGAGGCGATCCGTTCCCGGACCTCGGCGAGATTTTCTCTCAAGAGGTTCAAGGGATCAGGGCCAAAACGTTCGAGCAAGTCAGCGGAATCGCAGTTCATCTCCTTTCACTGTAGCCAGCTTGCGGCGCTTTGCGAGAGGGGGCATCCCCGACCGGAAGGCCAGGTGAAATCTGGGCCCTGGTCTTTCGCTCATGGGGCCGCCATCCTTTCCGCGGCGAGTTGCCGCAATCTGGCGAGGTCGAGCTCCTCAAGGCTCGTGACCACGGCGCTGGCCCCATGGAAGTCGAGGTGAGCCGTGACCCGGTTGGGTACGATGACACAGGGGCTGCCGGCTGCCTGGGCGGCGAGCAGGCCGTTGCGCGAGTCCTCCAGGACCACCGCCCGCTCCGGGGCCACGCCCAGGGCGCGTGCGGCCGCGAGAAAGAGGTCGGGCGCCGGCTTGGGGGAGGGGACATCGTCGAGGCAGCGCGTCAGGGCAAAGCGGTGCAGCAGGCCGAGGCGTTCGAGATGGCCCTCGACCCAGTGGCGCGGCGAGCTCGAGGCCACCGCACAGGGCAGGCCCGCGGCGGCCGCGGCTTCGAGCAGGTCCAGGACGCCCGGAAGGGGAGGGAGACGGTGAACTCGCTCGAGAGCGAGGCGCTCCCGCCAGCGGTCCCGCTCTGGCCAGTCGATGGGGCGGCCCACGAGCGACTCGAGGTGGGCTTTCGGATCAAAGCGCTGGAAGTCGCTGCCGACGCAGGCCGCGTAGGTTTCCAGGGGGAGGTCCTGGCCGTGGGCGAGGTAGTCCTCGCGCCAGGCTTCGTAGACGGGATGCTCGGTGTCGAGGATGAGTCCGTCGAAATCGAAAAGGAGGGCTTGCAGTGGCATGTCGTCGGGAAGGACTGTCGACGTCCCTACCTCAGCTGTCCATCCCCTTCCGGCGGCGCCGCTGGGGGCGGGGCTTCGCTTCAGTGTCCTGTCGGTTTTCCGAGAGGCGACGGGCGTAGGCGCGAACGAGTTCGAGAAAGCGCCGCACGATGGGCTTGCGGGCCTCCAGGTAAAGGGCCACGAGGCTGAGATGGGGAAAGGCCTGAGGCAGGGGGAGCACTTTCAGGCCTTCCGGCCAGCCCGCCCCGGGGAAGTCCACGGTCAGGCCGTAGCCGAAGCCCTTGGCGGCGTAATTCTGGACCAGGCCCAGTTCCGATACTTCCAGGGAGGGCGACCAGCGCAGCTCGCTCGCTTCCAGCCCTTGTTGGAAGAGCTGCGAGACGGCCTCGCTTTTCGCCAAAGTGATGAGCGGATGGGAAATGGAGCGGGAGGCGTTGGCTTCCACGAGGGCCTCAAAGGAATCATGGGGGCTCTCGAGAGGGGCGAGGAGGACCAAGGGGAGCTCCAGCAGGGGCTCCGTGAGGAGGTCGGGATCCATCCGGCCGCAAGGCACGGTCAGCGCGATATCGATTTCCTGACTGCGCAGCGCCGGTTCCAAGGCCGAGTGGGGCAGGGTCTTCAGGGTGAGTCGGAGCGCGGGAATATCCTGACGGAGGCTGTTCAGCACCTCGGGGAGATGGTGGCTGAGAGCAGTGGTCATCGCGGCGAGGCGAAGGTGCGCCTGGGCCTCGCCGCGCAGGCTGGACTCGACCTGCGCGAGTCGCGAGAAGAAGGGCCGGACGAAGTCGAAGAGTTCCTGCCCCGCCGGGGTCAGGACGAAGGGACGCCGCTGGAAAAGTTTGACCCCGAGATGGGTCTCGAGCTGCAGCATTTGGCCACTCACCGCGGGCTGCTGGATGCCATAGGGCATTTTCCGAACCGCTTCGGTGATGCCACCGTGAGTGGCCACGTGGTAGAACAGTTCGAGATGGTGGACGTTCATAGTGGGGGCGACCCGCAATCTAGGGTGGGGGCGAAAATTCACGCAACGAAAAAGGTGCCGCTCCCCAGTCGGGACGGGAGCCAGGGTCCAAAATCGTGTCCGGTCAGGGTCCCTGACGCCCCCCTGCTTTTTTTTGATTTTCTCTTGCCAATCGAGGGGCCCTCTCCTACAAAACTCGCGCCATGACCAAAGCCATTTTTTCCATAGCGTTTGCCACTCTCATCGCCGCCACGGCCTTTGCTGACGATCACGAGATCATCGAGAAGGTCATGAAGGACGGCTTCAAGGGAAAAACCAGCCCCATCGCCAAGTTGGTCGGCGGGGAATCCACTCCCGAGGAAACCAAGGAGCTGGCCGCGCTGGTGAAGCAACTGCACGGAACCAAGGCGCCCAAGGGCGAACAGGATGCCTATGAGAAAAAGGTGAACGAGCTGATCGCCGCCCTCGATGTCGTCGCCGGTGGGGACACCAGCGAGGCCGCCATCGGTCGCCTCAAGACGGCTCAAAACTGCAAGGCCTGCCACGGCGACCACAAGCCCTGATTCGCCTCCCCTCAGACCTTTTCCTGGCGCCCCCCCCTCGGTAGCACCGACGGGGGGTTTTTCTTGTCCCTCTTTCCGGTCCCCGGTGGCCAATATTGCCGGTGTGGGACAGTGCCTGGGGGACCCGGTTCCCGCCAGCCTTGCCGCGGCCCCGGAAGCGTCGTAGAGTGCGGGCCCTTCAGATGCACTTCCCCATGCGACAGACCCGGCGGGTCGAGGGCTTCACCCTCATGGAGTTGCTCATGGCTTTGGCCCTGTTTGCCATGGCGGCGGTGAGTTTGGCAGGCGCCCTGAACCTGATCAGCCTGAGCGTGGGCGAGTCCATCGACGAGGCGGAGTTGCGGGAGCAATTGCGCGCGGTGGTGCTGGAAGTGTGTCGCGATCCGGCGATTCGCGAGGAGACGCGGGAGACGAATCCGGATGAGCGCGGGGTTTATTTCCGCATCGCGGTGTCCCGGATCGACTTGCGCAATGAAGAAGGGGAAAGTCTCCAGGATCTCTATCAAGTGTCCGTGGCGGCCCTGCGCGAGGGGGCCGGCGGTCGCGTCGAGACCCTGGATTCTGCTTCGACCTATGCCAACCCCAACCTCCTTTGACCCGGCGTGAAGTGCAATGCTAGAGATCGCGCGGCGCGATGGTGGTCGCCAGGGAAGGGGGTGAGCCCTTCCCGCGGGGGCGCCTTCACCCTGCTGGAGATGATGCTCTCGGTGGCGGTTTTCGTTCTGCTGGTGACCTCGGCCTTTTCCCTGGTGGGCGCCACTTCGGAATTGATGACCGAAGTCTCCGAAGTGCAGAACGAGGCGGCCCAGCGGATGCGCTGGGTCGAGGTCTGTCGAAATGCCTTCGAGAGCATGAACTCGAATTCGAGTTTGGAATTTTACTATTTCGATCGGGGCGGGGGGAGATTCGATACCTACCTCGCCCTCGTCGATGCGCCCGAGGCCTTCGACTTCGGGGTCAATTCGCAGGACGAGATCCGGCGGGTGGTGATTGCCGCCGAGATCCAGCCGGGTGGTCATCTTCGCTCCCGGGTCTACTACATGGATGACCTGAGCTTCGAGGAGGCCCAGAAGAGCGACTTTGTGCAGCACAGCGCGCCCTACGTCGAACTGTTGCCGAGAATGCGACAGTTGAGTTGGCGCTTTTACGATCCGCTGACCCGCGAATGGAAGCAGACCTTGGATGGAAACCTGAAGACCAATCTGCTGGAGATGACCTTCCAGATCGATGCCAGTTCGCCGCCCCTGCGGAGCGTTTACTGGCATTTGAATGGCACGCGACGATGAGAGGCTCGGAGAGAATCTTGACGGGAAGGAGCCCGCGCACCCGGGGATCCGCCCTGGTGGCGATCCTGTGGATTGTGTCGATTCTCAGTCTTGCGGTCTTTTCGGCGACTCAGTTCCTCTTCCTGGAGCTGGAGTCTGAGGCCAACGCCGCCTCCCTTTTCCGGGCGGAACTGCTCGCGGATCGCGGGGTGGCCATCGCCTCCCACCCCAAGGTGAAGAAAGGGGATCCCCTCCTGTCCCAGTCCTTCGGCAACGAGGAATCCTTCACCGTGAGGATCAGCAGCGAGGGGGATCGTCTGAACCTGAACGAGCTGCTGGAGAATGCCGAAACGGATCGGATCGTGCTGGAGGACCTCTTCCAGCAATGGGGACTGGCCCGGGACGTGGCCGCCGACGTGGTGGATTGTCTCATCGACTGGGTCGACGACGACGACGAGCCCACCATGGTCGGCGCCGAGCGGAGCTACTATTATTCCCTCGGTCGCCTCAATCATCCCTTCAACCGGCCTTTCCGCTCCCTGAGCGAGGTGCTTTTGGTGAAGGATTTCGACCAGGTGGTGGCCGCCAATCCGCGCTGGCAGGAGTCCTTTACCTTGCTGAGCGAGGGACCGCTCGACCTCAACGAGGCCCCGGCCAACCTGATTGCCGCGGCCTGCAGTTGTTCGATCGAGGTGGCCTACAAGTTTGTGAACATGCGAAGCGGGCTCGACGGGATACCGGGCACGCTCGACGACCTGCGTTTCGAGAATGTCGAATCCGCGCTGCAGCTCTTGTCCGTGCCCTCGGGATACGTAGAAACCATCTCCTCACGCGTCACCGTGGAGGATTCTTCCCGTCGCATCCTTGCGGTAGGGCGGGTGGGGGCAATATCGGTTGAAAGGTCGGTGACCGTTCAATACACTGGCGACCGCGGCACGATCGTGAGCTTAGCCACGAGGCGGATCGAATGACACGAAACCATGCAGAATGGGCCTATCTCGTCGACGAGACAGGCCGCTACTGGTACCACCTGGGCAATGGCGTGCGCCAATCCGCCGAGGAGGGAGGAGCGTCGCGCCCTCCGGGCAAGTCGCTCTACGCCATTGCGACCCATGATCTCGTCTCCATTCCGCAGTGGGTCAGCAGCAAGGAACCCAGCGTGATCGAGGAGGTCGTCGAGGCCGAGATCAGCAAGCTCGGCATCCAGCGTCCCCAGGGACCGGGCAAGGTGTCTGACTGGAAGCCGGTGGAGCTGAATGGCACTCGCACCCTGATCCAGTCGCTGACCACGCCCTGGGCGCTGGAGGAATTTGCCGGATCCACGCCGCCCTCTGACTTTGTCGGCTTCTACCCTCACTACGCCCTCTTTCCCGCCCCGGCCCATGCGGCGGTGTTGTGGAAGGAAGGGAACCAATGGGTGGCGGGCTATTCCCGCGGCCAACGCTGGATCCATGTCCAGACTCTCGGGGGCGAAGAGACGCGCCCGCTCCTGGCGGGCGAGATTCAGCTCACGCTCTTGGAGCTCTCGGCCAAGGGCCTGATCGACGAGGTCGATCGCCTGGTGGTCTGGGCACCCTACGAGGTCGAGCTGCATCGCTCCTTGCAGGAAGAGACGGGCTTGAACGTGGTTTTCGAACCGCGTCCCGCTCCGGCACCGGAGAGCGCCCCGCCCTGGCATTTCGAGCCCCACGAGGTCACCCGGGCTCGCCTGGGGCGCGTCCGGCGACGGCGCGCCCTTCTCGTCGGCGTGGCGCTCGGTATGATCCTCGTGGTCCTCGCCGCCGCCGCTGCCGTTCACCTTTGGCACCTCGAGACCTCCAACGAGCGCCTGCTCGCCCGCATCGAGGCGAACCGCGAGGACGCGGACAAAATCGAGCTGGCCCAGGCCCGCTGGCAGACCCTTAGCCCCGCGATTGATCCGCGCCGGTCCCCGGTGGAGCTCTTTCACCTCGTCTCCTCCCTCCTGCCCGAGAAGGGCTTGCGCCTGACTTCCTTCGAGGTGCGCGACGACAAGGTCATCGAGGTGCGGGCCGAGGGGGCGACCATGGCCAATGCCATCCAAATCAAGGGGGCCTTCGAGAAGGACGAGTCGCTCGCCGATTACGTATGGGTCATTCCCCCGCCGCGGGCCAAGGGGGATGTGACGGAAGTCTTTGCCACCGGCACCTACCGTTTTTGAGAGGATGAAGGCCAGCGAAAAAAGACTTCTCTTCATCCTTCTGGGAATGTTCTTCCTCGGGGCCATCGTCATTGGTTCGGATTACTACCTCGACCGGCGGGACCTGCTCCTGGCCGAAAGGGCCGAACTGGAGAATGAATGGGTGCGCATCGAGACGCTGTTCGAGGAAAGGGAGGTTTGGGAGATCCGTTCCGCCTGGCTGAGCCAGAACCAGCCGGCCTTCACCACGGCTGAAGAGGTCGAGCAAGGTATCTACCAGGAGGCCCTCGCCAAGGGGGTGGACGGTGTCTCCACCTCGAAACAGACGATGCTTCCCACCCTGACGACACCCGACTACGTCCAGGCCGGGGTGGCCCTGACCGCGGCAGGGGATCTCAAGGATGTCTTCCGCTGGCTCTACGATTTGAACCGTCCCGAGGCCTTCCGCGTGATCCGCAACCTCAAGGTGGTGCCGGACAAGGAAGCGCCCGAAAAGATCATCGCCACTTTCGAACTGCTGCGCTGGTACGCGCCTCCCGCCCCTCCTGAAGCATGAAGTTCTGCCTCCATGCCCTGATGCTTTGCGGCGCGCTCGGCAGCTTTGCTGCCGAGGAGGTGGTCTTGCCGACGGCCTTCCCGGTCTCGCGCTACACGGAGATCTGGGAGAACTCCCCCTTCAATCGCGAAGTCACTCCTCCGGTGGTGCAGGCCATTCAGAGCAGCTTTGCCCAAACCCTCGTCCTGGAGGGATTGGTGCAGGACGATGCCCGCGGTGCCATCGCCTACGTCCGGGACACCAAGGCAAACCAGCCGCTTGTCATCACCAAGGAGCCGAGCCAGGGGCATCCCTACACCATCGTCTCGGCCCATCCCTCGCACAATCCCGAGCACACCAAGGTGACCATCACCGATGGCAAGGAAACCGGCGAGATCGGTTTCGTCGTGGCCTCCCTGACGCAGGCCATTGCCCAACCCGTGGCCGCGGCTCCTCAAAAGTCCGAGGGTCGTGAGGCCCGAGATCTCCGCAACCCGCGGGCCGGAGGCCTCGCCCCCCCAGGTGTCCAGGGCAATGCGGGCGGGGGACAGCCCGATCCTGCTGCCGGAGCCGCCGCCAACGGAGCGCCCCCGCCCCCACCGGACAGTCCCAAGGCCGAATCCCAGAGTCCCATGCAGGTGCTCGACAAAATGGACTCCGAACCCCGTCGCCGTCGCATTCCCTTGCCTGCGAGCAACTGATCTGAACTGCCGATTTCCCATGAACGTCCTAACAAGCGCCCGTTTTCTTCTCCTTCTGGGCCTCCTATTCGGGGGGCTGACCTTGCGGGCCCAAGATCCGGCGAACGCCCCCACCACGCCCCAGACTCCCGCCAGTGCGGTGGAGGCCGCGACGACGAACGCGGACGGGGAGCCCATGACCGACGTGCAGTTTCCCAACACGCCCATTCCCACGATCCTGCTGGAATACGAGCGGCTCACCGGAAAGCGCGTCATCCGCGACACCACGGTGCAGGACAAGAACCTCATCATCCAGACCTCGGGCAAGATGACCTACGCCGAGGCCGCGGAATTCATCGAGAAAAGCTTTCTTCTCAACGGCTACGCCATCCTCCCGACGGAGAAGCCCAACGAGATGAAGATCATCGCCTACAACACCGAGAAGAAACCCAGCAGCGAGGGGATACCCGTTTACACCAATCCCATCCAGCTGCCGGAGTCGGACCAGGTGGTGACCTACATCATGCCGCTTTCGCACCTTGCCCCGGAGGATGCCGCCGAACTCTTTGCCAACGTGGTCGTCCTGCACCCCTACGGCAAGATCACTCCCCTGAAGAGCGCCTCGGCGGTGGTCATCACCGAGAACACCTCCGTGATCCGTCGTCTCCTCGAGATCCGCGACCACGTCGATGTCAGCCAGATCCGCACCGTCGACCGGACCTTCCAGCTGGAGCGGGCCGACGCGGAGGACGTGGTGGAGGCCTTGATTGACGTGTTAGGACTGGAAAAGGACGCGGCCCCGGCAAGCGCCGGGGGAGGGGCACCGCCGCCACCGCGGTCCCCGGGACGGGGTGGCGCCGAGCTCGCCGTCAACGATCCCTCCAATGCCTTGATTCCCTCGCAGATGAGCGGGAGTTCCGCCTATGCCAAGCCCAGCGCCCCCAAGCCCCGCATTCGGGCCATTCCCCGGGCCAATCGCATTCTGGTGGTGGCGACTCCCCAGGACATGGACTACATCGAGAGTCTCGTGAATCACCTCGATGCCCCCGTGGAGACCGCGACCTTCATGCGCCGGCAGCTGCGCTACATCAATGTCTCTGACTTCCTGAAGATCGCCTCCCACGTGATCCTGCGCGGTCGCGAGGCCAAGAACAGCGGGGAAATTTCTGGCGGCGACACCCAGAACCAGACCGGGTTGGGCAACAATCCCAACATGGGCAGCGACCTGAATCGCGACCCCTCGGGATTGGGTTCCTCGGGGCGCCGCTCCGGCAATTCCGGCGACCTCGGCAACGCCGGTTCGGACCAGGCGGCGGCACCGCAGTCCGTCGTCATCGACAAGACCCTGTTGGTGGCGGACAACGTGCAGAACATGCTGATTGCCTCGGGACCGCCCGAGGACCTGCGCCGCATCAGCGAGCTCCTCGACACCATGGACGTGCGTCCCGTGCAGATCCAGATCTCGGCCATCATCGCCCAGCTCACCCTCGGCGACGACTACGAGCTCGCCCTAAACCTGCTGCGCAGCCTGGAGCGCCCCGCGGATGCCTCGCGGCATATCAATGGCAGCCGTTTCAACGGAGGCGGCACCGTGACCTCCATCCCGAGCTCCAAGCTCTTCGACGTCGCCAGTCTGGTGAATCCTGCCAATCTCGCTACCTCGACCCACGGCTTGGCCTTCTATGGCCAGATCAATCGCTACCTCGATGCCCACGTCTCGGCCTTGGAAAGCACCAACCGCTTCAAGGTGCTGCAGCGGCCCACCATCTACACGGTCAACAATCGACAGGCGGTCATCGAGACGGGGCAGCGCATCGCCGTGCCGCGGAGCACCTTGTCCTCGCTGGACACGGGGGGCATCAACAACACCAACCAGACGGTCACGGCGAGCATTGACTACGAAAACGTCGTGCTGCGCGTCGCCGTTCTTCCCCTGATCAACGCCGACGGCCAGATCACCCTGCAGATCCAGCAGACCAACGACGACATTGTGGGCAGCACCATCATCGGAGGCGACGCCATTCCCACGATCGGCACCCAGACCCTGGGCACCACGGTGATGGTTCCCGATGGCGGCACCGTCCTGCTGGGGGGGCTCATCAGCGAAAACGACAACAAGGCCGAATCGGGCGTGCCCCTCTTCTTCGACCTGCCGCTGCTGGGACGCGTCTTCGGTTCCACCAAGGACCAACTGAACCGCCAGGAGCTCCTCATCTTCATCCAGCCCAAAGTGATTCGCGACGAGTTCGACCAAACGGTCGTGGACAGGGACATGCAGGACCGCACCCGCATCGCCCTGCCCGCCAGCGAATTTGCGGAGAACACCGACAGCAATCTCGACGTGTTCGAGAGTCAGGATTTCAATTCGGCGGAGAAGCGGGTCTTTTTCTTCCGAAACCTCTTCAAGAAAAAGCCGGCGGTGCGCGCCATCCCCGTGGAGGCCAAGGAATGAGCGGCCAGGGGGCACCCGAGAGGGTCCTCCCGACGCCCCTTAAAACCGTCCCATTCGCGATTTGACACCCTGCATCGTCGCCTCTTTCATCCCGGCATGTTGGAGGAAGCGGAAGCACGGCGTCGCATCTTGGAAAGGGCCCAGCCGGGTTCCGTGATCTGGGTTCCTCTGGAGTTGGCCCACGGTCAGGTCCTTGCCCAGGAAATGGTGGGGGCCGTGGACTTGCCCCTTTTCGACAACTCCGCCATGGACGGCTATGCCGTGCGCGCCGCCGAGGCCGTGGCCGGGGCCCGTCTGCGGGTGGCGAAGCTGGCCCAGCCCGCCGGAGGCGATCTCGGATTGGTTCTCGAGCCGGGACAGGCCATCGGCATTTTCACCGGGGCGGTCATTCCGGAGGGGGCCGATGCGGTGGTCATGCAGGAGGACGTCGAGCGCGAGGGCGACAGCATCCTCATCCGGGAGGGCGTCGTCGAGGGCGAGAATATCCGGCGACGGGGCGGGGATCTTCGCGCCGGGGAGCGTCTATTGGAGCGCGGTGACATCCTGACACCCACACGCCTTGGCCTGCTCGCCTCCCAGGGAATTCCAGAGGTGCCGGTGCACGCCAAGCCCCTGGTGCAAATCGTGACCACGGGGGACGAGCTCGTCGATCCCGGGGCCCCCTTGCTCCGCGGGGAGATCTACAACAGCAACTCGCCCATGCTCCAGGCGGCGGTGGCCCGCGCCGGAGGCGTGGCCGCGGCCGAGCACGCCCTGGACGACCCGGGCGAGATTCGCGGGACCCTGTCCCGGGCCCTGGCCTCGGCCGATCTCGTGGTCGTCGCCGGGGGCGTCTCCGTGGGCGCGAGGGACTACGTCAAGGAAGTCTTGAACGAGCTCGGAGTCATCACGGAATTCTGGAGGGTGCGGGTGAAGCCCGGCAAGCCCTTCCTCTTTGGCTACCATCCCGACGGTACCCTCGTCTTTGGCTTGCCTGGCAATCCGGTGTCGGCCTACGTCACCTTCACGCTCTTTGTCGAGCCGGTGATCCGACGCCTGCTCGGCCTGCCGGTGAATCCCGATGGCAACGGGGTAGGCCTGGTCACCGCCCGCGTCGACGAGCCGATGGGAAATGCCGGAGACCGTCCTCATTACCTGCGCGGCAAGATCGTGGAGGGGCGCGTCCGCCTCTCCGGCACCCAGGAATCGCACGCCATCCACGGGCTCAGTCAGGCGAATTGTCTGGTGCGGCTCGAGCCCGGTCAGCGCCTGGCTCCCGGCGACGAGGTGTCCTGTCGTCTGCTGTGATCGGAAGGAAGCTCGTTGAATTTCCGTTGGCCTCTTGGTTTCAGGGGGGACGCGGTGGTGGCCCGGGCGGCGCCAGAGGGCCAGCGAGGACCGCCTGCCCATTTCCCTTTTTCCCCTTTTGCGTTCCCCTCGTTCCTGGCCTTCATTGTTCCCTTCACCCTTCGGCGGCGTGGGCCGCCACCTACCATGTCCGATTTAGTTTCCGATCTTAACGTCCTTTTCAACGTCCCGCTTCCCGCGCCAGCTCTGCTCATGCACGAGCAGCCTCGCAGCGAAGCGCAGGCGGTCACGGTGAGCGCGGCGCGCCGCCGCATCGAGGACATTCTGCACGGCCGTTCCGATCGTTTCCTCGTCATCGTCGGGCCCTGTTCGATCCACGATCCCGCTCAAGGCGTTGCCTACGCGGAAAAGCTCGCCGCCCTGCGCGAGGAACTGGGAGCGTCCCTCGAAATTGTGATGCGGGTTTATTTTGAAAAGCCGCGCACTTCGGTGGGGTGGAAGGGGCTGATCATGGACCCTGACCTCGATGGCACGGCGAATCTTTCCGAAGGGCTGCGCATCGCCCGGCAGGTGCTGGGCGAGATCGTCAGCCTGGGCCTGCCGGCGGCGACCGAATTCCTCGATCCCATCACCCCGCAATACATCGCCGACCTCGTTTCCTGGGCGGCCATCGGCGCGCGCACGGTGGAGTCGCAGACCCACCGCCAGATGGCCTCGGGCCTGTCCATGCCGGTGGGTTTCAAGAACACGACCTTCGGGGGGATGACGGCCGTGGTAAACGCCCTCAAGGCGGCGCAGGCGCCCCAAACCTTCTTTGGCATCAGCCCCGAGGGCGTGGCCTCGATGGTGAGCACCCGGGGCAATGAAAACTGCCACACGGTGCTGCGCGGCGGGGACAATGGACCGAATCACGATGCCGCTTCCGTGGCCGCCGCTCTGGAGGCGCTCGCGGCCGGCGGGGTCAATCCGGCCCTGGTCATCGACGCGAGCCATGCGAACTGCTCCAAGGATTTCCGCAAGATGCCCGGCGTCTTCGAGGAAATCGTGGGGCAACGCGTCGCGGGCAATGCGCGCATCGTCGGCGCCATGCTTGAAAGCAATCTCGTCGAGGGCAACCAAGCGATTCTTCCGGACCGCTCCGCGATGACCTGGGGCCAGTCGGTCACCGATCCCTGCATCAGCTGGGAGACGACCGAGCACATCCTGCGGGCGGCGGCGGACCGCCTTGCGGGGAAGTAGTCTAGGGCGGCTCGGAAGGCGTCTCGGCGTTCCTAGATGGCCTCCCCGATAATCACCCACCGCTTCCCAGGCCCGTCATGCAGGATGATCTTCTCCGCTCCGTTTCCCGCTCCTTCTACCTGAGCCTTCGATTCCTCCCGGGTCCGATGCGGCCTCCCGTCTCCTTGGCCTACCTCCTGGCCCGCTACGGAGACACCCTCGCCGATGCCCCGGGCTTGCCACGGGAGACCCGCTCTGCCGCACTCTGGGATCTGCAGCGTGCCGTGGAGGGGGCGGGAGGCTCCCTCGCGGATCCGGTGCTCGCGGGGGCCCTGGACCATCCCGGCGAGCGACATCTGCTGCGTTGCGGGGAGGAGATCCTCGCTTCCTACCGCGCTCTGGAGCCCAGCCTGCGTGGCCTCGTCGCAGAAGTGCTTGCCCACATCCTCGCGGGACAGCGCTGGGATGTGCAGGCCTTTGTCGAGGGACCGGTGGCCTGCGACCGGGCCGAGGCGCTGTGGCGATACACCTATCAAGTGGCGGGTTCTGTCGGCGAGTTTTGGACGAAGATCGCCTACGAGGTGCTGGGCGAACGTTTCGCCGATGCCGACGAGGCGGAAGCCATGCTGCATTGGGGGCGCCAGATGGGACAGGCCCTCCAATTGGTCAACATCCTGCGGGACCTCCACGAGGACCTGCCCCGAGGGCGTTGTTACCTGCCCGCCGACGAACTGCGCGCCGCCGGATGGTCGGGGGAGGGGATGCCGAGCCTGCCGAGTTTGATCCCGGTCTGTGAGCATTGGCTGGCCCAGGCCCGGGGCCTGCTCGAGGCGTCGGAGTCCTACGGGCGTCGTGTGCGCGATCCCCGGCTGCGCTTTGCCACGCGCCTGCCGCATCTCCTGGCCGACAAAACTCTCGATGTCCTGGAGGCGGCGGGAGCGGAAGAGGCGATCAGGCAGCGCCTCAAGGTGACGCGTGGGGCCCTCTGGCGTTCCGTCCTGTGGGCGGCCGTTTGCTGACAGCGCGGCTGCGGCGAAGCCGGCAGGCAAGAAAAAAACCCCCAAGGGACGGCCCTTGGGGGTTTGTAAGGTGGGAAGGTCTTCCGGGATCAGGCGAGGAGCGCCTTGAGATCCCAGCCCTCGCGATACTCGCGGGTGAGCCAGCGGTTGGCTTCCTCCTTGTTGGAGAAGCGCATGTTCTCGGCATCCCACTTGAGCTTTTCCCCGCGGAAACGCAGGGCGACGGTACCCAGGAGAATGACCTCGGTGAGCATGGCTCCGTAGTGGAAGTCGTCCGAGGGCTGATCTCCCGAGAGACAGCCGTCGATCCAGCCGTGGTAGTGGTCGCGGTCGTCGGCCATCTCGTAATCGGTGCTCATCCCCTGGCCGTCAAAGTAGAGGCGCGGCTCGGCGACGTGGGGAATGATCAGGGTGCCGGTTTCCCCGATGAGCATGGAGCCGCTGGGGGGGAGGGCTTCGCGCTCCGGCAGGTGCGAATCCTTGATCGAAGGCTGCAGGCCACCGTTGTACCAGGTGATCTTGAGGCGATCCGCGGCCGTGTATTCCGTGCCGGGAACGGTGAAGCTGTAAGTCGTCTGCGCGGGCCAGACCTCGTCGTTCATGCCGGAATGGTCGGCCAGGTAGTCGTCCGAGGGGCCCGTCAGCTTCAGGGCGGTAAAGACGGGGTCGAGGATGTGGCAGCCGAAGTCGCCCACGGCACCGAGGCCGAAATCCTGCCAATCGCGCCAACCCCAGGGAGCGTAGCAGCGGTCGCCAAAGTAGGGACGCATCGGAGCGACCCCGATCCACTTGTCCCAGTCGAGCGAATCCGGCACGGGGACTGTTCCCTTGGGACGGCTGATGTGTCCGCTGCGGCAGTGGCCGGGCGTGGGCACCCAGGAATGCACCTGAATGACCTTGCCGATGCGGCCGGACTGCACCAGCTGGACGGCCGTGCGGTAGAATTTGTGCGAATGGATCTGATTGCCCATGCGGGTGATGACGCCCGTCTTTTTGGCCATCTTGGCGACCTCGCGGGCTTCCCAGACATTGTGGGTCAGGGGCTTTTGGCAGTAGACGTGCTTGCCCAGCTTCATCGCGGTGATGGAGCAGTAGGCGTGCATGTGGTCGGGGGTGGAGACGGTGACGGCGTCGATCTGGTCGCCCATCTCGGCGAACATGGCTCGGAAATCCTGATAAACGGGCGTGTCGGGGCTGAGCTGCTTGGCCCCGAGGGTGCGGTTGAGATCCACATCGCAGAAGGCGACGTATTTCTGCTTGTCGTGGGTCGACATCGCCTTGATGTCGCTGAGCCCCTTTCCGTCGGAACCGATTGAGGCGATCTGGAGACGGGAATTCAAATTCTGTCCGCGCACGATGGCGGGAGCGGCGGCAAGAATGGAGGCGGCAGTGCCCCCCTGGAGAAATTTACGGCGTGTCGTCATAGGGTTCGTGTCCCATTCCAACACGCCGCGACCGCTCACGAAAGCGGCGCATTCGCGCGCAAATTCCTTCCGCTCCAGGGCGGCAGATCGTCCTTAGCGAAAGGAGCGAAAGGTCTCCGGCACAAAGGCGAGATCGCTGGCCTCCCGCACTGCCAACCCGATTTGGAAGCGCATGGTCTCCTCCGGGATGGGGTTCTGGTATTCGTCGAGGCAGTCGCGCAGGGCGTCCAGGGCATCGCCGCCCTCGGCTCCGGCGGTGCGCACCTCCCGGTAGACCTTGATGGCAATGGACTCCGCGGCGCCTGGGGTGACGTATTCGGGAATCAGGGCGAGCAGGTCGGGCGGGCATTCCTTGGGGAGCTCGAGACGGTGCTTTTTCGCCAGGGCGCGGATGAGGGCGTAACCCTCGGCGGCGTCGAGCGCGGGGAAGAGGGGGAATTTCACATCGACGCGTCCAGGACGCTTCAGGTCGACCTCGATGAGGTCGGGCCGGCTCGAGGCGAGAATCCAGAGAATGCGTCCCCGGTTGGAGCGCTCGCTCATCTCCTTGGCCATCATCGAATAGACGCGACCCGAGACGCCGGAATCCCCCTCGCCGCCCCCGCGGCTGCCGAGGGCCTGGTCGGCCTCATCAATGAAGACGATGCAGCTCCCCAGGGCGTGGAGCAGGCCGAAGATTTTCTCGAGGTTTCCCTCGGTGCTGCCGACCCAGCGGTCCCGGAAGTTCTTCATTTTCACCACGGGAATCCCGGCCTCGCCAGCGAGGCATTCGACGAAGTAGGTCTTTCCGGTTCCCACCGGGCCGCAGAGGAGATAACCCATGGGCATGGCCTCGAGGTCTCCCGCCTTCCAGAGGGCGAGGTCCTGCCGCATCCAGTTCTTGACCGCCTCGCTGCCGTGGAGGTCGTCGAGGGTGCGGGAGGGCTCGAGAAACTCGATGAGCCCCTGGGCGTCCTTTTCCACGAGAGACTTCTTCAATTCAGCGAGGTCGCTTTCCCGCAGGGGGGCCTTTTCATATTCGCGCTGCTTCAGAAGGGACTCGATGGAACCGACTGTCGCCCCGGCGAGTCGCGCCGCGGGATATTCGGGCCGGCCGGCGAAGTGCTCCAGAGCCTGGGGAAAGCGTGTTTCGAAATGGCGGAAGACCCCGACGAGATCCGGCTCGCGCGGGAGGGGGATCTCGACGAGGGCCGCGCGGGGATTCTGCGAGAGGAGGCGATTGAGGTCGTTGAGCTGTTCGGTTAGGAGAAAGACGGCGAGGTTCTGCTCGAGGAAATGGCTCTCGTGGGACCAGGACCGCACCACCGCCGCCATCGAGTTCAAGGCGTAGTCGCGGGTCCGCGGCACGGGGGGGAAGAGGAGTTCCGCGGATCCGATGATGATGGCGATGTGGTGGTTCCGTCCGGCGACACCCGAGCTGCCGGGTGAGCTGGGGGCGAGGGAGCGGAGGTTCACGCAGACGCGGAGAAAGTGATCGAGCCAGCCGATCGCCCCGGCCGGATCCATCGGGGGCGGCTCCGAGGGGGCGAGGCGGCGGTAGGTTTCCTCCCCGGCGAGGACCCGGAGGCCTGCCCCGAGTTCGTAACCGAGAACGAGGTCAAAGCGGCGCAGCTGCGAACGGCTCAGGAAGTCGGTGAGGTTGCCCATGGTCCCCCCGTCCTCCCCGGGGATGAGGAGGCGGTCCTGCACGTTCCCGTGAAGAATGAACTGGTTGGAGGCGTCGGAAAGGTAAAGCCGACGGATGGTTTCGGACCAGGCGGGAACAGTCATGCCGGCGCGGAGCACGGGGCGGAGGGCGGCGCGGCGCCAGTCCGATCAATCAAAAATGTCGGCAAAGAAGGCCAGCATCTCCTGCCAAGACTTGGCGTCGGCCTCCGCGTTGTAGGCGGCTCCCTTGGAGGGATCGTCTCCCGCAGCCTTCTGGGTGAAGGAATGGACCGCCCCGGGATAGGCGACGAACTTGTAGTCGACGTCGGCGGCCTTCATTTCGCGGTGAAAGGCCTCGACCTCTGCCGGGGGCACGTAGGGATCGTCGGCGCCGTGGAGCACGAGGACGTCGCAGTCGATCTTCTTGGCATCCTCCGGAGTCGGCGTGCCCAGTCCGCCGTGAAAGCTCACCACCCCTTCGATGTCGGCGCCGGAGCGGGCCAACTCGAGGACTCCGGTGCCGCCAAAGCAGTAGCCGATCGCCGCGATCTTGTCGTAGTCGGTCTGGGGCAGGCCGCGGAGGACTTGGAGCCCCGCCTCGAGGCGCTTCCGGAAAAGGGCCCGGTTTTCCTTGTACTTGCCCGCTTCTTTGCCGGACTCCGGCGGTTGGGGGCGGATGCCTTTTCCGTAGATGTCGAGGGCGAAGACATTGTAGCCGAGGGCGGCGAGCTGCTCGGCCCGCATCTTCTCGTAGTCCGAGAGGCCGGTCCACTGATGGACGATGAGGATGGAGGGGCGTTTGCCCTTCACGGCGTCGTCATAGGCGTGCCAGCCCTCGCAGATAACATCGCCGACGGGGTATTCGATGGCCTTTCCCACCACCGCCGCCGAAAGGGCTGAGGGCAGGAGAAATGACAAGAGCAGGAGAGAGCGCAGGGAAGCAGTCATGGTTGGATCAGAAGAGGGATTCCGGATCGAGAGACTCTCGACCCTCTCATTACTACCGTACCGCCTGTGCCTCGCCAATCCAAATCCGCTGATTTCCCGGAGCCGAGGGGCGTTCATCCGCGGTCTGCAATAGCGGCGTCGGGCTTGACCACCCCCTTCGGTCGGGTGTTCACTGGGGCCGGTGTGAAAGCGTTCCACGAAGAATACCATTGCCTCGCGAAAAGCCGCCTCCGGCTTTCCAGCCTCTGGCTGGGGAAGACCCACCTCGTCTACGCCAAAGGGCGGGGTTTTCTCGTGCCTTTCACCGAGGAATACCGCCGCTTTCGCTTCAGCGAGATCGAGGCGATCAGCCTGGCCAAGACTTCGCGTCTGGCCCTGGGGGCGCTCTACCTCATCGCGCTGCTCTTCTGCCTCGGGAGCGCGGCGCTGATCTATCAGTTTGACGAGACCATTGGGCCGATGGCCTTGTCCGGTCTCATTCTGGCCGGTCTCGGTGCCCTTGGTTCCCTGCTTTTGCTGGCGAGACACCTCATCCTGGGCCCGACTTGCACTTGTGTCATCCAGACGCGCCACAGTCGCGAGCGCCTGCTGCCCCTGAGACGCTATCACCGCAGCCTAGAAACGATCCGGCAGATCGAAGAGAAGACCCGGGCCCAGCAGGCCGCCATGCAATCCCCGTCGGGAGGCTCTCCGGCTGTCGTGCCAAGAGGCGAGCGCTACTACCAGGTGCCCGTGGTGGTGACCGGAGGCTTTGCCTTTTTTGTCCTCTTTGGCCTGACCGCCCTGGCGGGCTTATCTATGGAAAGCCTGCTGATCACGGGCCTGGTCTTCCTCGGTGTCGTCGCCGGCAGCCTCTTGATCTCGCTGTCCCTGGTGGCGGTGGTGCGAAATCCGACACCCCAGCCGATACGGGGTATGCTCTGGGTGATCCTGGCACTGCACTTCCTCACCTGCAGCGTGGGGATTGTCTACTATCTGGTCGTGGCCACCAAGGAACCTGCCTACACGGTCGGCCTGACCGGGCCCCTGGAATGCTTCACCGCCATCACCGCCGAAGGAGGGATGCCGCTGACCTTGCTCTTCTTGAGCTTCTTCCTGGGTTATGCTTTCGCCGGAGGCTGGGGACTGGTCTTGGCCCGGAAGTGGATCCGGCACACCCGCCTGGCCCGAATCCTTTCCCGAGCCGATTCCGGCGGTGAGGCGGACTCCCCCGAATCCTCATGAGCGAGACCCTGGCGAAGACCGTGTGCTGGCTTCATCCGGGACGGCCCGCGACCGCCCGCTGTCCCTCCTGTCGTCGCTTTTTCTGTGTCGAGTGCATCACCGAGCATGGGGGCAAGTGGATTTGTGCGTCCTGCCTCGGCACGCTCTCGGCCGAAAAGATTCGGGGGCGCCGGAGGAGGCGATACCCCCTGGCGGCGTTTCTGCACAGTTTGCTGGCGCTGGGGATCGTCTGGGCGCTGCTTTATTCCCTGGCTAGTTTCCTCGCGAAGCTGCCTGACGAATTTCACGACGGCACCCTCTGGGAATAAGGGAGGCGGACGAACTCTCCAGGAATGAGCAGCAAGGCACATCGCAGGGTGAAGCGGCGCAGGCGCGAGGCGGGGGCGGTCCAGATCCTTGAGGAGGCCTTCTTCCTGGCGCGCTCCGCAGGGGTCGAGAGTTATTGCCTCTATTATTTAGGGGCCATCCCCTGGGCGCTGGGCTTGCTCTATTTCGTCGCCGACATGAGCCGGAGCAGCTTGGCCGACCGCGATGCGGCCTTTGCCGCGCTCTGGCTGAGCCTGCTCTGGTTCTGGAAGCGCTACTGTCAGGCCGCCTTTTGCGCGCGCCTCTGGGACCGACTCAACCCCGGTCACCGCCAGGCCCTGGCAAGTCGAGAACGATTTCGCGCCCTGGGGGCCTTGTGGTTTGCCCAGGCCTTCCGCGTGCCGCTATTGGCTCTGGGCTTGTTCTTCGCCGTCCCTCTGGGATGGATCGTGGCAAGTCTGCAAAACCTCAACGCGCTCGCCCTGACCCAGGACCTGGGGGAGCGTCCCTGGCGAACGCTCGTGGGCCGATCCATCCGCTATTCCCACGAGCAATGGGCGCAGAACCACAGCTTGCTGCTCATTTTTCTGCTCGCTGGCTTTTGCACCTGGGTAAATCTCGTGGGCATCTGTGTGCTGGTGCCGGGTTTCGCCAAGTCTCTCTTTGGGGTGGAAAGTCCCTTCACGGTCAGCCCGCTGGCGGCCACGGCGAACACCACCTTCCTCCTCAGCACCGTTTTGCTGACCCTGATGGTGGTGGATCCTTTGGTCAACGCCGCCTACGTCCTGCGCTGCTTCTATGCCTCGTCCCGTTCCACGGGGGCGGACCTGCTCAGTCGCCTGGCGAGCTGCCGCCTTCGGCGCGAGGAAGAGGCCCGGCGCGAACGGGGCATCGTCGGACGGGTGGCGGGACTCGTTCTTTTTGCTTCGGTCCTGTCCCTGCCTACCCCCGGCGGCGCCCAGGAGGGAACGACGTCGACGGCCGAGGAACGCTTTCGCCAGGAGCTCACCGAGACGCTCGCCCAGAAGAAATATCAATGGAAGCTGCCCCGGGCCACGAAGCCCTTCGGGGACGAGGGCGAAGAAAGCTGGATTGCCCGACGCCTAACCGAGGTCGCCTCCAGCGTGCGTCGCCTGGTCAAGACGGCGGGAGACTGGGTGGATGAATTGATGCGACGCTTCCACAGGAAGACCCATTCGGGAGGGAAGTCGAATCGACCCGATCCCCAGCTGGACACCCTCGGTTCGATGATCTCCCTGGTCCTGGTGGTGGTTGTGTTAGGAGCGGCCATCTGGCTCGCCATTCTGCTCTATCGTCGCTATCGGGGACGCGATACCCTTGCCGCGGTGGAGGAAAAGGCGGGCGGAGTCGTCGATCTCAACAGCGAGGAGATCATCGCCTCCCAGCTCCACGAGGACGAGTGGATGCGGCTGGCCCGCGAGCAAATCGAGAAGGGCGAGGAGCGCTTGGCCATCCGGGCGCTCTTTCTCGCGACCCTCGCCCACCTCGGCGAACGGGGCTTGCTGAAGATCGCCCGCTTCAAGTCGAATCGCGATTATCGCCGCGAGCTGGGACTGCGCGCGCGAACTTTCCAAGAGCTGCACCGCGCCTTCGACGAGAACACGCTGCTCTTTGAGCGGGTGTGGTACGGCCTGCATTCCCTGGGGCAGGGGGCCGTGGACGCTTACCTGAAAAATCATGGCCGCATCGCCGCGGAATCCGCCAAGGTGTCGCCCCAAACGGTAGGGGGGCCGAAGGACAGGTCATGAATCGACGGACCAAAATTGTCGCGTGGGTCTCCCTGACCGCCCTGACGGTGGTACTGCTGTCAGGGTTTTACGCCGTATTGGAGAAGCGCTTCGTGGATGGCGGCGTCTATCCGCACTACGCCAGTTTTCGCAGCGATCCGCTGGGCTGCAGTGCCCTCTACGAATCCTTGGACCGCCTGGAGGACCGCCTGGTCTCGAGGAACCTGACGAAGCTGGGTTCGATTCGTGGACTGGATGGCGACACGACCTTGCTCCTGCTCGGTTACCCCTTTGGTCAGTTCAGCGACTTTCGCCTGTCGGATGACTCCCCCCTGATGGAGGCGGTTGCCGAAGGGGCTCGTCTCGTCTTGGCCATCAATCCCGGGCTGGTCCCCGAGGTCTATCAGCCGGAGCAAAGCGAAAAGGAGGAGGGCTGGTTGGAGCGACGTCGCAAACTTCGGGAATCGCGCGAGCCGAGCCCAGACAAGGGCCCTGACTCGGAGAAGACGGATTCCGAAAAGGAGGCCGAATTAGAACAGCAGATGCGCGAGGCTCTGGGACCGGTGTTCGACGAACGTTTCGAGGTGGGGGTGACCAGCCCCTCCTATGAGCAGCGTCCCGAAGAGGGCTGGGTGACGGAAGCCGGGGAGGCCTTGACCTCGCTGGGGAGCGTTCCGGCAACACCCCTGTGGCGATCCCCCTATCGACTCGATCCCCAGTCTCCGGACTGGCGGGTGGCGGTGCACGTCGAGGGCGCCCCGGTCGTGCTGGAGCGTTCCTACGGAAAAGGCACGGTGGTGATCGCCACGGATGCCTACTTTGCCACCAACGAGAGTCTGCATTTCGGTGCCGAGACGGATTTTCTCCTGTGGCTGCTCGGAGACAAGACGAAGATCGTTTTCGACGAGACCATCCACGGCTCGCGCGTCACGGGAGGGGCGATGAGCTTGATTCGGCGCTATCGAGCCCACGGGATTTTCTACGGCCTGATCGTCCTCATCGGGCTGTGGGCCTGGCGCAGCGCCTCTCCCCTGGTGAGCGGCAGCGAGGAGGCAGAGCGCGGACTGGTCCACGAGGGAGCCGTGGCGGGGCAGGAGATCGGATCGGGCTTCATTCGGCTGCTCCGTCGCAGCATCGCGCCGCGCTCCCTCCTGGAAACCTGCGTGCAGACCTGGAAGGCTTCGGCGGGGGCGAAGGCACCGCCATCGGCTCAAGCGATCGTCGACGAGGTCCTGACGCGGCACCGTCGCGATCCGAAACAATGCCATGCCGTCGTGGCCTATCGCGAGATCGTGGAGCGCCTCCGAAAGCGTTGACAAGGGCGCGGGTCTCCGCGATGGATCGCGGGTCATGCGAAGGGCTGAAAACGTGAATTTCCCCCCCGAGATGGACTCGGTCTTGAGATCGCTCAGGCCTTGGTGAGGAAGTCGCTCCCCTTCACGGCGCACACTATGAATGCCTGGTATTGGATTGGTCATCGTCTCTCCCGCCTCTTTGCCAAGGTGGTCTGCTCTTACCGTGTCCAGCATCCGGAACGCTTGGAGAACCTGCCTGCAGGCTTGCTCATTGCCTCGAATCACGTCAGCTTTCTCGACCCTCCCTTCGTGGGGGCGGCCTTCCGGGAGCCCTTGCACTATTTTGCGCGAAAGACGCTCTTCGATCATCCCGTGGCGCGCTACATCCTGCTCCGCGTCAACGCCATTCCCGTCAATCAGGAGAAGCCCGAGCTCTCCTCCCTGAAGCAGGTCATCAGTCTGCTCCAGAAGGGCGAGAAAGTGCTCATCTTCCCCGAGGGCGAGCGAACCTACGACGGCAAGCTGAAGAGCGAGGGAGAACCCGGGGTGGGCATGATCGTCAGCAAGGCCCAGGTGCCGGTGCTGCCCGTGCGCCTTTTCGGACCCGAGAAGGCCCTGCCGAGGGGAAGCAAGCGGATCAAGCGGCACCCCGCCACTTTGGTGGTCGGCGAGCCCATCGACTTCGGGGATTTGCTCAACGACGCCAGCCTCTCCACGAAAGATCGTTATCAGGCCATCGCCAACCGCATCATGGCGGGGATCGCGGCGCTCGAGTTGCAGGACAGTCGCGGCGAGTGAGCCTGCAGCAAAGGCAGCCCGGGCTTGCCATGTCTGGCAGGGATGTCTACAAAGGAGGGACATGACCGAGCCCACAGACGAAACGGGAGTCGACAAGGACGACGACTTGGAAGCCCATCTCAACGCGGATCTGGAGGAGGTCTGGCAGGAGGAATCTCCCACCACCGCCCAGGTGACGGAATTGGCGGACGAAGTCGACGGGGAATTGGGAACCCGTCCGAGGCCCGGGGACGAGGCGGATTGATCCGCGTGGTTCCAGTATCACAGCAGGGCGGAATCGTCCCGGCCCTTCAGGCGGATGAGCCGCTTTTTGATGGCTTCCAATTCCACGGTGAGCTGGTAGGCGGCCTTGACGACATCCGCCGTGGCTTCCTCGTCACCCAGCTGCCGCGCCGCCGGGGTGATTTTCATCATCTCGATGGCGATGACCTTGCAGGCGTCCTCGATCTTGGAGATGGCTTCGTCTCGGTTCATGGGTTTCCCCCCACTCTAACCGGAAGCCGCCTTCCCGAAAGTCCCGAGACACTCACTTTTCTCCGGAGGTCTCGTCCGGCCAGAGCTTTTCCCAGGCGGAAACGGTGGCGTTGACGAGAACCTGACCGCCTTCGGGGCCGACATTGCTGCTCTGGATCACCGCACTGTAGCCGCCGCCCTGCACGGCCAGTTCCGTGGGCAGGTAGGTGCCGGGTCCGGCCAGTTGGATGATGAAGCTCTGCACGGCGGGGCTGCGGGCCTTCATCTGGGCCCCGTAGGCGGTGAACAGCTCGAAGGGATTGGTGGCAATGGCCACATCGCCGAGGCGCAGGGCGTGCAGCTCCATGCGATAGGGTTCGGCCTTGCCTTGGCTCATGGCCTCGTGCTTGTCCACGACGCGCTTGCACCAGTTGTAGCGCGCTTGTTGCGCGGCGTTGCCCTCCAGCTTGGCCATTTCCGCCTTGGCGGCCGCCAACTCCGCCTCGGTCACCGCCCGCAGGGGCAGCTCGAGTGGCTCGACCTGATGGACCAGCACGGGATCCGCGATCGGCTCGAGCTTGGCCGCGGCGTAGGCCTCTTCCCAGCCCTGCACGATGCGACGGGCCATCTCCTCCAAGCGGGTGAGGCCGCGCAAGCGACGCATCCGCTCATCGGCCTTCTTGTCAAACATGGGACGGGGGACGACGTCGCCAGCGGCGCCTGTCCAGGCAAGCACGTGCAGGTTCTCCCCGTGGCGGGCGCGCAACTGTTGGCGGACCGGATCCCAGAAGTCGGCGTGGACCACGCTGAGGCCCTCGACTTCCTGGGCAGGGCAGGGAACGTTGACCGCCGTGGCGATGAGCCGGTCCTCGAGGTCCCAGAAGAAGAGCACGTCGAGGTTGTGGTTTTCCTGCCCTTCAATGAAGCGGAAGTTCTCCACGTTGGTCTTGCCATACATCGCGGCGCTGCCATCGGCATAGACGGCGCGTCGATTCTGGGCGATGACGGCTTGACCCTGACCAAATCCGAATTTTCCTGGCTGGCGCTTCTGCCAGCATTCCGTGACGACCTCGGCCAACCGGTCGAGGAGAAACTCGCGGTATTCCGGCGGGGTCATGATGCCCGACTCCGGCAGGACGTAGCTGTGGGCGAGGTTGGTGACCGGGGCGGTGTGCGTGTGCGTGGCGCTGATGAAGACCTTGTTCAGGTCGAGCCCTTCCAGCTTGCCAGCGAGCCGCTCTCGGAGATCGTCGAGAATCCCCGCGCGCACGGCGACGAGGTCGACGGAGAGGGAGACGAAGTGATCGAGGGATTGGTCTCCGTCGCGGCTTTCCAGGGCAATGCCCACGGCATGGATGCGGGTGGCATTCTCCTTCGAGATGCGCGTGTGAAACTGTCCCGCGAGGGCCACCGCTTGGTCCGGGGTGATGTCCACGGTGGCTGCGCCGATGTGCAGCTGTGAGGCCGTCAGGGAAGGGCTGGCCAGGAGGGCGGCGAGGACGAGGGTGAGACGGTAGACGAAGCGGTGCATATTCAAGGGGCTGGGCAAGGGGTCGGACATCAAAGCGGACCCATGATGCGGAATTCGGGATCCGCAGGCAAACCCGGAGCGGGCGGGATTGCGCGAGGGCCGGAGTGGCGGTGCGCGATCCCTCCACTTCCGTTTGCCTCAGGTCGCCAGGCCGCGCCCCTGCCAGAGCGCCAGAGCCAGGGGCAAATCGCCGGCGACGGTGATCTTCGGGTTGGGCTCGAGGTTCTCGACCAGCTTGACGGGATGGCCGATCGCCGCGACGGCGGAGACTTCGTCGGTGGCCGTCTCTCCCCGGGCGAGGAGGGCGGCATAGGCTTCGCGGAGGAGCGCCGTGGCAAAGATCTGCGGGGTTTCCATGGCCCAGAGATCGTCGCGGGACACGGCTTCGCAGACTTCGTTCTCGGCGTTGCCCCGTTTCAGGGTGTCGGCGACGCGGTGGGCCAGGGCGGCGGCCCCGTGGCGCTGGGCGACGGCGACACAGCGCGAGATGGCGGCGGGGCTCACGAGGGGGCGGGCGGCGTCGTGAACGGCGACCAGTTCACAGCCGGAGTGGACCCGTTCCAGAGCAGCGTGGACGGAGAGGTGGCGCTCCGCCCCTCCGGGAATGGCTTCGACGAAGGTGCCCAGGCCCAAACGCTGCGCCGCTTCCCTCACGATCGCGAGTTTCTCGGGCGTGGTCGCGACCCGCATTTCCTGGACTTCGGGACAGGCGTCGAGGGCCTGCATGGATCGCACCAGCACGCTTTCCCCGGCGAGGTCCGCCGCGAGCTTGTCAAAGCCCATGCGGCGGCTGCGGCCGGCAGCGACGAGAATGGCGGAAACCCCCATGCGGCTCAGGCCAGCTTCGCCATGACGGCTTGGGAGAGGGTCTTTCCGTCGGCGCGTCCTTCGGTGAGCTCCTGGACGCGCTTCATCACGGCGCCCATTTCCTTGCGCGATGTGGCGCCGACTTCGGCGATGGCGCCGTCAATGATGGCGGCCAACTCCTCCTCGCTGAGGGGCGCGGGAAGGTAGGCTTGGAGCACAGCGATCTCTGCCTCTTCCTGTGCGGCCAGCTCGGCCCGTCCGGCGGAGCGGTATTGTTCGATGGAGTCCTGGCGCTTTTTCACTTCGCGCCGCACCACGGCGACCACTTCGGGATCCGTCAGTTCCGCATCGGCGCCGCCTTTCTCAATGGCGGCATTCTTGATGGCCGACTTGAGCATGCGGATGGTTCCGAGGGCGAGCGCATTCTTCTCGCGCATCGCCGTTTTCATGTCCTCGGTAATTTGTTGGGATAATTCGCTCATGCGCTAAGCTAACCACGATCAACCCCTGCGCGAAGTGAAAAACGACCCAACTCCCGCCTCTTCCGCCACCACTTCCCCTGATCTCGGGGGGCGCTTGTGGAAAGGCTTCATGGGGCTCTTTCTGATCGCGGCGGGCTGGGGGGGCGCGACTTATCTCTGGGGGTCCTATGAGCGGGCGGCCCGGATGAATTCCTGGGTCGAGGTCCCTTGCCACATCGTGGCCTCCGAGATCGACGGCACGGATGCCAACCAACGCGGTCTCCCCAAATACGTGGCCCGAGTGAGCTATCGCTACGAATGGGAAGGGAACTCCTACGTGGGAGAACGCATCCGGCGACTGCCCGTCGAATCCGGGGAACGGCGCAAGATCGAGGCCATTCAGGCGCGTTATCCGGTGGGAGCCGAGCGGACTTGTTATGTCAATGCGGAGGCGCCGGAGGAAGCCGTGTTGAAAAAGGATTCTAAGGCGGGTCTCTACTCCATCTGGTTCCCCTGCCTCTTCATTGTCGGCGGGGCCGGCATGGTGGGTTCGGCCCTCTTTCCCTCGGGACGGCGGACGAGGTCCGGACGATCCGCCGATCCCGAGCCGCCCCTTGCGTGAATTCAGCCCGCCATGCAAACCGCCCTGCTCCTCGATCGCCACTTTGCCGATCACGACCCCGGCGAGCGGCATCCCGAATCTCCCGCTCGGATCAACGCGGTTCTCGATCGCCTCGAATCCAGTGGACTGGCGAGGACCTGTGGGAGGGTGTCAGGGCGCGAGGCCACTGACGAGGAGATCCTGCTGGCCCACCGTGCTCCCTACCTGAGGACGGTGCTCGCCGAGCTCGATGGGGGCAGCGGACAGTTGAGCACGGGCGACACGCTCTTTGGTCCCCATACCCTGCAGGTGGCCCGAGCCGCCGTCGGCGGTGTGCTCAATGCCGTCCAAGGGGTGCTGGAGGGCCGCTATCGCAACGCCTTCTGCGCGGTGCGCCCGCCCGGACATCACGCGACCACGAAGCGCGGGATGGGCTTTTGCGTCTTCAACAACGTCGCCATCGCGGCGCGCTATGCGATGCAGGAATACGGTTTGGAACGGATCGCCATCGTCGACTGGGACGTTCATCACGGCAACGGCACCCAGGACATCTTCTATGAAGACGGCCGGGCCTTCTTCTTTTCTACGCACCAACATCCCTGGTATCCCGGGACCGGGGCGAAGGACGAGACGGGGGCCGGAGCGGGGGAGGGAAGTACCCTGAACGTACCCCTGCCGGCCGGTTCGGGCAGGGAGGAAATTGAAGCCGCCTTTCGGGGGCCCTTTGCCAAGCGCATGCGTGACTATCGTCCGCAGTTGATCTTGATCTCAGCGGGATTCGACAGTCGCCAGGGCGATCCCCTGGGGCACTTCACGCTTCAGGATGAGGATTTCGCCGCGCTGACTCAATGGCTTCTCGAGCTTGCCGACACCCATGCCGAGGGGCGGGTCGTTTCCGTGCTCGAAGGGGGCTACCATCTCGACGGCTTGTCGCGGGCGGTGGAGAGTCATGTCCGCACTCTCTGCGGAGAGAAGTGAGTCCCGCGCGCGGTCGGGGAGGGGATCCCTCCCGAAAGGGCCAGCAGACTGTGCTTGCCTCGGCTTCCAAAAAACCGTCCAATGGGTGACGAGGACAGCCTGTCACCAGGCAGGCTCCTCATTCACAACCAACCCAAATCACCATGAAAATCTCCTCCCTGTTCCCCCTCCTCTGTGCCCCGGTGCTCTTCCTCGCGGTCGCCTGCGAGAAGAAAGGCCCCGCCGAGGAAGTGGGTGAGAAACTCGACGAAGCGGTCAAAGCGGTGGAGGACGCCGTGGATCCGAAGGGCCCCGCGGAAAAGGTCGGCGAAGCCCTGGACGATGCCGGTCGCAAGATCAGCGACGCCGTCGACAACGCCGTGAACAACTGACCGCGGCCCATTTCCCCGAGCGGGATGTCGTGGCCTGGGGACCTCTGGTCACGGCATCCCGGCGGACGCCGGCCGGTTGCGGCGCCGGTCCGCCACGCGTATCCTCTGACCAGCCATGAAGTTCCGCCCCTGCCTGCTCGTCGCTCTCTTCTCCTCGATTCTCCCCGGGATTCCGCTGAACGCGCAGCAAGAGCCGAACAAGCTCAACGTGCTTTTCATTCTCGCCGACGATCTCGGCTTTCGGGACGTGGGCTTCAATCATCCGGAGAGCTTTTACGAGACCCCGAATCTCGATCTGCTCGCCAGCAGCGGGATGATCTTCACGGATTTCTATGCCGCCTCGCCGGTGTGTTCCCCGACACGAGTGAGCATCCTCACGGGCAAGCATCCCGCCCGTCTCGATACGACGAACTATTTCAGTGGGCGCCGGGCCGGAAAATTCGAGCCCGCCGACTTCGTCGAGGAGCTGCCGGCCGAGGAATTCACCTTGGCGGAGGCCTTCAAGGAAGGCGGCTACCGCACCGCGCACGTGGGCAAGTGGCATCTCGGGGGTGGGGCGGCCTTGCCCACGAACCAAGGCTTTGACCTCAATCGGGGAGGGGGGGCCAACGGGCATCCCCGCAGCCATTTCTCCCCCTATAAAAACGTGGAAAACCTGTCTCCGGGACCCGAGGGGGAATATCTGACCTCGCGCCTCGCCGAGGAGTCGATGGCCTTCATTGAGGAAACGGCCAAGTCCGGCGATCCCTTTTTCCTGCACCTTTCCTTCTACGCCGTCCACACGCCCATGCAGGCGCCCCAGGCCCTGATCGACAAGTATCGCAAGAAGGCCGAGGAACTCGGCCTGACCGATGAAGAAGGCAGCTTTGACATCGGGCGGGAGCGCCAGGTCTGGCCGGATACGGAGGAGCCGCGCAAGGTGCGGGTGCGTCAGGATCACGCCGTCTACGCCGCCATGATCGAGAGCTTTGACAATGCCGTCGGCCGGGTCCTCTCAAAACTGGACGAGCTCAATCTGCGGGACAGTACCGTGGTCGTCTTCACCTCCGACAACGGGGGGCTTTCCACGGACGAGGGCCATCCCACGTCGAACCTGCCCTACCGCGCCGGCAAGGGATGGATCTACGAGGGCGGTCTGCGCGTTCCCCTGGCCATCCGCTGGCCCGGCGTCACGGCGGCGGGAACGGCCTGTGACGTTCCGGCCACGTCGACGGATTTTTATCCCACCCTCCTGGAGATGGTGGGCCTGCCCGCCCGCCCCGAACAACACCTCGATGGGGTCAGTCTCGTGCCGCTCTTGCGCAACCCCTTCGCCAAGTTCGACCGCGGGCCGATCTTTTTCCATTACCCCCATTACTCGAACCAGGGCGGTTTCCCTGCCAGCGCGGTGCGTCTAGGGGGGCACAAGCTGATTCAGGATCTCGAGGATGGGGCATACGAGCTCTACGAGCTGCCCACCGATCCGCAAGAGCACAACAATCTCGAGCAGCTCGAGGAGGATCTCGTCAAGGAGCTCTCCGAACTCCTCGATTCCTGGCGCAAGGAGGTCGGAGCGGCCCCCCTGAAGAAGGGTGCCAGCGGCGCCGAGCCTCCGGTGCTGTGGTGAGCTTTTCCCTTGCGGCGTTGTCCCGAGAGCGCTTCTGTCGCCCGCCATCTCCGCGTTTTCTCCTCCGACCCATGGACGTCCTCACCGACCGGAAAAGCCTCCGGGCTTGGCTCTCCCGCCGAGTCGCCATCCCCCGCGTCCTCGTCCCAACGATGGGGGCCCTGCATCGCGGGCACACCAGTCTCCTGGATCGCGCCCGCGAGGAGGCGGAGTCTTGTCAGGGGGAAGTCGTGGCCTCGATCTTCGTCAATCCCATCCAGTTCGGCCCGAACGAGGACTTCGAGGCCTATCCTCGCCCTCTCGAGGCGGACCTCGCCCTGTGTCGGGAGCACGGGGTCGACGCGGTCTTTGTTCCCGAGGCCAGTGATCTCTACGAGGGCGATCGCAGCATTTCCGTGACCGAGTCCCGACTTTCTGCCCGACTCTGCGGGGCGAGCCGACCGGGCCATTTCGACGGCGTCTGCACCGTCGTGGCCAAGCTCTTCAACCTGGTGCAGCCGACGGCGGCGATCTTCGGGGAGAAGGACTACCAGCAACTCGCGGTGATCCGGCGACTCGTGCGCGACCTCGATTTTCCCATCCGCATCATTGCTGGTCCTACAGTGCGCGAGGCGGATGGGCTGGCCCTCAGTTCCCGCAACGTCTATCTGAGCCCGGAGCAGCGGGCTCAGGCCCCCGTGCTCCATCGCTCCCTCAGCCTCGTGGTCAATGAAATCGCCGAGGGTCGGCTCAGCACGGCGGAAGCGGCGCGAGAGCGTTTTCTCTGCCTGCTGGCCGAGGCCGACCTGGCCCGACTCGACTACTTTGAGATTGTGGAGGCGTCCACCTTGGAACCCGTGACCGAATTGGCCGGGAAGGCCTTGCGCCTGTTGGTGGCCGCCTTTTTTGGAAAGACGCGCCTCATCGACAACCTCGGCGTCGACCTGGAGCAGGGAGCCTAACAAAGACATTGCTCGGGACGTCCCCGCGACACCTTCACGTGGAGCCGGCCCAGGTTGCACGGCTCGCCGCGTTTCCGCCAGTTTGCATCCGCGGCGTGAGAGGTTTTTCTACCCCGGCATGATCCGTCATACTGTTGTTTTCTCCCTCAAGCATCCGCCCGGTTCCGCGGAAGAGCAGGCCTTTCTCGAGGCCGCCTTGGTGTTGACCCAGATTCCCAGCGTGCGCCGCTTTGAACGCCTCCGTCAGGTCAGCCAGAAGAACCACTATCACTTCGGTTTTTCGATGGAGTTCGAAGATGAGGCTGGCTACGAGGCTTACAATCAGCATCCCCTCCACCAGAGCTTCGTCGAGGAGTGGTGGATCCCTCAGGTCTCCGACTTTCTCGAGATTGATTACCGAGCCTATCCCTGACATCCCCTTGCCCCCCTATTGCCATGCGCCCCTCTTTCCACGGCGGTCTTCCTCTTCTCACGTGCCTGGGCCTGACCGCCGTGGGGCTGGTGGCCCCCGTGGGGTCCGCCCGCGCGCAGTCGCCGCCCGCGGACTCCGCGCCGTCGGCCGCCCTCCAGGTGCCGCCGCCAGTGGAGGCGGAGGACTCCCTCTCCCGCATCCACCTGCCGGAGGGCTTTCGCGTGGAATTGGCTGCCGCGGAACCGCTCCTTTTTGATCCGGTCGCTTTTGACTGGGACGCCCAGGGACGACTCTGGGTGATCGAGATGGCGGATTATCCAGAGGGCATCGACGGCCAGGGCGCGCCCGGGGGCCGGCTGCGTCGCCTGGAGGACAGCGATGGAGACGGTCGTTACGATCAGGCGGTGCTCGTGGCCGAGGGGCTGAATTTCCCCACGGGGGTGCTCTGCTGGCGCGAGGGCGTGCTGGTGACGGCCGCCCCGGAAATTCTCTTTCTCGCCGATCGCGATGGCGATGGCAAAGCCGAGCATCGCGAGGTCCTCATCCGCGGCTTTCACGAGGGGAATCAGCAGCTCCGCGTCAACGGCCTGCGCTGGGGTTTGGACAACTGGGTTTACTGTGCCATCGGGGCCCACACCGCGGGCTATGGAAAAGAGGCGGAACTGACCTCCCTGCGCAATGGCCAGACCCTGGCGATCGGCGCTCGGGATTTTCGTTTTCGTCCCGATACCGGGGAGATTGATCCCCAGAGCGGTCCGACCCAATTTGGCCGCAACCGGGACGACTGGGGGCACTGGTTCGGCTCGCAGAACTCCTGGCCCCTGTGGCACTATGTGCTGCACGACCACTACCTGCGCCGCAATCCGCACTTCGCCGCTCCGTCGCCGAGACACGACTTGCTGCGCCCCGCGAACCCCAAGGTCTATCCGGTGAGTCCGCCGATGAAGCGCTACCACAGCTTTCACCAGGCGGGGCACTTCACCGCGGCCTGTGCCGGCATGATCTATCGCGATCAATGGCTTTTTTCGGATCCGGAGGCAGTCCAGGCCTTCGTCTGCGAGCCCGCAGGAAACCTCGTACAGAGCCATCGCCTCGTGGACGAGGGCGTTACCTTTCGCGCCGAGCGCTTTCCTGGGGGCGACCATCACGACTTCTTTGCCAGCGAGGATCCCTGGTGCCGTCCTGTCATGGTGCGGACGGGTCCCGATGGGGCCCTTTGGGTGGCGGACATGTACCGCTACATGATCGAGCATCCTCACTGGCTTCCCCAGGAGGGGCGAGACGAGTTGCTCCCCTACTACCGGCTCGGAGAGGACCGCGGGCGGATCTATCGCATCGTCCCTGAGAAGGCGGAGGCGCGTCGCCTTCCGCGCCTCGATCAGTGGAAGGGCCCCGCGCTGGTGGCGGCTCTCGACAGTCCCAATGGCTGGGTTCGCGATCAGGGGCAGCGTCTCTTGTTTTGGCAGGGGGCGGGTGACGAGGCCACGGTCGGGGCCCTGCGTGC
This sequence comes from uncultured Akkermansia sp., assembly GCA_964552315.1. GTDB lineage: Bacteria > Verrucomicrobiota > Verrucomicrobiia > Verrucomicrobiales > DEV007 > Arctic95D-9. The sequence continues at coordinate 50,965 of CAZKGI010000010.1, forward strand.
CCTCCAGCGCGAGTCCGCCAACCCACTCGCCCGGCTCCATGCGCTGGCGACCCTCGACGGATTGGGGGTCATGCAGAAGGAGGATCTTCTCCTGGGTCTGCAGGATTCGCATCCGGGCGTTCAGGAACACGCCTTGCGCTTGGCTGAGCGAGAGGAGGCGACGCCGGCTTTGCTCGCTGCGGTCGCTGCGCTCCGCGACACCGAGGATCCCAAGCTGCGCCTGCAGCTGGCCTTTACTTTGGGCGCCTGGCAGGCTCCGGAAGCCGGGGAAATCCTTGCCTCCCTAATGCCGGCGGCTGGAAAGGACTCCTGGCTGGAAGCAGCGATCCTCAGCTCGGCCGTCCCGCACGCCACTCGCCTGGCCGAAGCGGTGTCGTCCCTGGGAGAGGACGGAGAGATTTGGAACGAGCCGCTTTGGAGTCTCCTTCTCGGCCTCGGCGAGCGCGACGCGCTCGCCGCCATGCTGCAGGGGGTTCTGGAAGCGGTGGACGGGCGCTACCTCCCCGCACAGATGCGACAGGCCGAGTCCTTTCTCCGTCTCTTGCAGGGCAAATCGACCGGATTGGGCGCTCTGCGAGAGGCCGCTGCGGATGCATTGACGGAAGGCTTGGGCCGTTTTGCCACGCTCTGGGAACAAGCCGAGGCCTTGGCTCGAGACGAGTCGGCCGCTCCCGCCGATCGCCTGGCCGCCGCCTCCCTCTGGGGCCTGGCTCCCGGGAAGGAGGCGGAGGCCGTGGCCCTGCTGACCCAGTGGCTGCACGCCACCACCACCGAGGCCGCAACCCTCCGCGAGGTCATCGCCGCCCTGGCCCGCTTTCCCAAGGCGGACATCACCACCCAGTTCGCCCAGGCCTGGCCCTCGCTGACCCCGGAAAATCGGATCACCTTGCTGGATGAATGGCTCAGCCGTGAGCCCTGGGCGCACGATTTCCTGCAGCGTCTCCAGCGGGGCGAGCTCTCTATCGCGGAGATTGACGCCACTCGACGCTCCCGCCTGCTCCATCATCCTTCCAAGCGCATCAAGGAGCTGGCCGAGGCTCTTTTCCACGCCGCGGGCAATCCCGCTCGCGCCGAGGTGGTCGAAAAATATCGTCCGGCCCTTTCCCTCGAGGGCGATGTCCAGAAAGGGCACACCATCTATCTGGCCTATTGCTCCAGTTGCCATCCCCATGGCCGGGAGGGCGTTGCCCTGGGGCCGGATCTGGCCTCCGTTGCGGATCATCCGGCGGAGAAGCTTCTCGCCAACATACTCGATCCGAACCTCGACATTCAGCCCGGCTATCAGGCCTACGCCTGTCGACTCAAAGGCGGGGGCGACCTCTTCGGGATCATTGCTTCCGAGACGGCGCACAGCATCACGCTCAAGCAGCCCGACGGCAGCTCGCGCGTCCTCTTGCGCCAGGACATCGCCAGCCTCACGGCCACGGGCGTGTCGCTCATGCCCGAGGGCCTGGAGGCCGCCATCAGCATCGAGGACATGGCCCACCTTTTGCAGTTCATTCGCCGCACGCCTCCCAAACCCTGAGGCGACCCTAGAATCCTTCCCACGTTCGAAATCCACATCTCCATTCCTTCCCCATAGTCCTATGCCTGCCTACTCCCGCCCCTCTGCACTGACGAACTGGTTCCGCTCCACCACGGCATGGGCCGTGGCCTTGCTGGCTCTCTCCGCCCTGGGGGATGAAGGCCCCAAGAAAACCACGGGCTTTGACGGCAAGCCCGCCGTGGAACCGAAGGAGAAGATCGTGCTCTATGATGGCGATCAGGTGAACGACCTTCGCCATTTCTACACCTGGCTGCAGGAGCACCAATACGAGGATCCGAACCGGGTGTTCACCGTCGTCGATCAGGTGGACGGGGCTCCCGCTATCCGGGTGAGCGGCCAAGACTGGGGCGGCATCGTGACGCGGCAGGCCTTCAAGAATTACAAGCTCGTCCTTGAATTCCGTTGGGGCACGGTGACCTGGGGCAGCCGCAAGGATCGCGCCCGCAACAGCGGGATCCTGCTCCATTGCATCGGTGAGGACGGGAACTACAAGGCCGACTTCAACGGTGCCTGGATCGCCTCGGTGGAATATGAGATCCTGCAGGGGCGCACCGGCGACATCATTCTGGTCTCGGGCTTCGAGCGGGGGGCCTCCGATCCCATTCTGCCCCGGCTGACCATGAGAGCCCAGCCGGAGGACCGCTACTGGGATCCCCAAGGGGAACCCCGGGAATTCGTGTCACGTCAGGGTCACCTCCACTGGTATGGTCGCGATCGGAATTGGAAGGACGAGCTCGACTTCTACGGGACCCAGGAAGTGGAAAAGCCCACTGGGGAATGGAACCTCGTCGAGGCCGTCATGAAGGACGGGGACCTCAGCTATTTCCTCAACGGGGTCAAGGTGATGGAAGGCACCAAGGGGACCCTGACCGAGGGCCGTCTCCTCTTCCAATCTGAGGGAGCCGAGATTTTCTTCCGCAAGATCGAGCTGCATCCGCTGCAGCCCTGATCCCCGCTTCGACGGACGGGACCCCTCTCAGCCGCCCTCACGGCGGAGAGGGCGGCGCGTCCCCGATGGGATCACTTGCAGGGATACGGGCCGAAGCTGGCGAGCAGGACGCGGTCCTCACTTTGGTCGTTGAGCACGAACACCTGGAATTGCTTGCCTCCAGGTTCGACGCGGATCACGACGTGGCCCTGGTAGCTTTTGAAATGGCGATCGATGTTCTCTGATCCGAGGATGTCCCGGGTCGAGGCGACGAGGCTGGTCATGAAGAGATCGCAGGGTTCCTTAAGAATCTCCTTCGAGATGAGACGGGGGAAGGTCGTTTCGTGAGGGTGGTTCTGACTCCAGGAGAGGGTGATGAGAACCCGAGGGGAGAGCCGCCTCAGGAAGGTCTCATTCATGGAATCGCGGTAGGCGTGGTGATTGGAGATCGCCACCTCCACGGGACCGATGACTTGGGCGAGAGGGGTTTCCAAATCGAACCACTCCGGCATCTTGCCAACCGGAACCCCGACGATGTCGCCCCCGGTGTAGTAGTCAAAAGCGCCGTAGCTCAGCTTGAAGGCCAGGCTGGAGGCGTTTTCCGAAGGCAGCGGCTTGCCCTCCAAGGATTCGAGAGGGGGGAAGTGAGCCTTGCTTTCCGATCCCTTTCCCGTCCAAACGTCGCCGTTCACGGCGAGGTTCTGGATGCGGAAATCGGGATAGTCCGCCGGACGCCGGGTCAGGGTGATCTGGTCACTGCGTCCGGCCTGGAAGCGCTCGGCGCGGGCGCCCTTGGCCGCCACTTGGTGTTCTACGAATTTGCGGTAATTCAGGATATGCTCCGCGGTGAGGGGCTTGGGGTAGTCGTAGCTCGGGTAGCCCCGGTCGAGGAAGGTCGACGCGGGGATGTATTCAACGACCTCGGAAAGCCCGGTGAGCTGATAGTCTCCGGAGGCGGAGCGCTTCAGGTCGGGAGCGACGTCGCCGATGTGATCCTCGTCGAAATGCGTCGCGACGACGTAATCCAACTTGGCCTCGGTTTCACCGAGGAGGGATCGAATGTAGCGGGCCACCCATTCGCCGGGCTGGCGTTCCAAGCTGGGGACGGCCTTGGCGACCTTCTCGTCGAAGACACGACCATGGATGCCGGTGTCGACAAGCATGGTGGTTCCGTCAGGCATCTGGAAGAAGGTGGATTCTCCCGTGCCGGTGCTGATGTGGTGGATGTCGAGGTAGCCCTCTTTCCAGGGATCCAGGTAGGACTTCACGGGCGAGTCCTGGCCGATGGAGACAGTGGCGAGGCCGGTCCAGGCCAGGAGGAGGGAAAATCGGAAGGGAGTGGGCATAGACTAAGGAAGGTGGGGTGAAGGGGTGGAATGGACAGGCATGTCACCATAGGGGCCCCGACATTCGCAAGTGCCCCCTACGGCGCAAACGAGGCTAGGGGAGGGGAGGATCCTGACCGATCCCCTCAGCGGGCGAGCCGGGCGAGGATGGGCTCCATTTCCTCGATGGGCACCGCAATGTAGGCGCGGGCGGGATCGACGCTCTCCCAGAAGAGGCGTTCCACAGCCGGGGGCGGGGGGCTGAAGTGACTCGTCAGGCCGAGCCCCGTCAGCAGGATCCCGTAGATGATCAGCCGACTGTAGAGTTTCTCGCGTGCGCTCAAGGCCAAAGTGTTCACGCCCCGATTAGAGCAAATTCTGAGAGAAGATCCAGAATTGAGACGCAATTTTGAGAAATTTTTCTCACATCCATCCTTCCGGCGGTGACCTCGCCTTGAGACCTCTGGGCAGCGCAGGTAGAATGGCGGAGTGGACCCCGCCGCTGATTTCCCCTACCAAGTCCTGCTCTACTACCTCTACGTGGCCATACCGGATCCGGAGAGTTACTGCGAGCGTCACCGCCAGCTCTGCGCCGAGCTCGGACTGAGGGGGCGGATCCTCATTGGACGGGAGGGCATCAATGGAACCGTTTCCGGGGAGAAGCAGGCGACTGAGACCTACATGGCGACCCTGCGCTGCGATCCGCTGACGGCACCGATCACTTTCAAGGTCGACCCCGCCGAGGGGCATGTCTTTCCCCGGCTCTCCGTCAAGCGGCGCCCGGAAATCGTCACCTTGGGCTTGCCGCCCGAGGAGGACATCGATCCGCAGGAGATCACCGGCGAGCGGCTTTCCCCCAAGGCCTTTTACGAGGCCATGCACCGGCCCGACGCCGTCGTCCTCGACGGGCGCAATGACTACGAATCGGCCCTGGGGCATTTCAAGGGGGCCCTGTGCCCCCCTCTGCGAAACTTCCGCGAGTTTCCCGACTGGATCCGCGAGCACGAGCAGGAATTGCGCGGCAAGACCATCCTGACCTACTGCACCGGAGGGATTCGCTGCGAAAAGCTCTCTGGCTATTTGAAGCAGCAGGGCTTCGACCGGGTCTACCAGCTCGATGGCGGCATTGTCAGCTATGGCAAGGATCCCGAGGTGCAGGGGCGCGACTTTGAAGGGCTTTGTTATGTCTTCGATGAACGCATCGGGGTCGAGGTGAACCACACCGAGACGCGCCGCGTCATTTCCCATTGCCGCCATTGCGGGGTCGAAGAGCCGCACTACGGCAATTGCCAACTTCCCTCCTGCAACGCGCAGATTTTCGTGTGTCCCGCCTGCCGGGAGCAATTCGGCCTCTATTGCGACGAAAGGTGTCGCTCGGCATCATGAGCGGCCTAGGTCATGCCTTGGGGAGGCTTCTGGTTCTCTCCGCTTTCGCCACCGGGTCGATCGGGATCGCGGCGGCCGAGGTGGAGACGCCCGCTCCTTCCGCGGCCAAGGCGGTGGTGGTGGGACGGGTGGCCGATTCCCGGATGATGGTGCGGCGCAAGCCGCGGACGAACTTCTATTACCTGCGTCTGAAGGTGACGGTGGACCAGGTCGAGTCCGGCCAGGAATGGATCCAAGGCGCCCCCTCCCTCGACGTGCGCTGCTGGCGGGAGGGCTCAGAAGGACATCATCCCCTCCCCGAGGACGGGGCCCGTTTTCGTGCCGAGCTGGTCCGGAGCGCGGAGGGCTACTGGCTGCCAGCCCGCCGGGAAGCCTTTGCGTTGCTCGACGGGAGTGAGGACCGGGCCTTTCCCGATCTGCCGCCCCGTCATTCGCGCACTGGCACGGCGGTGGGCGTCGTCGTGGGGTTGATTGCCCTCCTTGCCATGGCCCTGCTGCGGCGGCAGCGCCAGCGCGACTTTCCCCCCGTCTCTGCGCCTCCGGACTCCACAGAAGAAAAGGAAGGAAGCCAAGAGCCGCCCAAGGAGGCCTGATGGGTCTGAGATGAGAAATTCATTGCGGGCGCTTCCACCCAGTCCAACTATCCCTAACCATGTCAGAAGAAAGTTCCGAATCCCTCCCCGAGAACGAAAGCGGTTCTGCCAAGCCCTCCGCCCTGCTCACTTTTGAGGAAGCCCGCGTGCTGGGCTGTCTCCTCGAGAAGGAGGTCACCGTGCCCGACCAATATCCCCTGACCTTCAACAGTCTCCATTCCGCCTGCAACCAGTCGAGCAACCGGGATCCGGTGGTCGACTTCGGCACGGATACCGTGGAGGAGGCGATGGAGGGCTTGCGCTACAAAAAACTCGCCATCCTCGTGCACCAAGCCGGGGCCCGGGTGCCCAAGTGCAAGCACACCATCGAGAACAAATACCCCTACCTGACCAAGGGGCAGCAGGCCCTGCTCTGTGTGCTCCTGCTGCGGGGCCCCCAGACGGTCGGAGAGCTGCGGCAGCGGACCGAGCGGCTGCATCCCTTCGCCGACTTGGAACGGGTCCAGCGCGTCCTCGACGAAATGGCCGCCCATACGCCCGATCCCATCGTCAAGCTGATCCCCGCCGGCGGAGGCCGTCGCGTCGCGACCTACATGCACACCCTCTGCGGGGACGAGGTGCCGGCACTGGCGAGCCCGGTCGCGGGGGAAAGTCGGGCCGCGGAAGCGCCCGCCGCCAGTTGGCGCAGCGCGATGGAGGAAACGCTGGCCGCCCTCAAAGAGGAACTTTCCACGCTTCGTGCCGAAATTGACTCCATCAAATCCAGCCTCGGTCTCTGACCGCCCGCCCATGAAAATCCCCTCGACACTTCTCGCCCTGGTCCTCTACATCGGCTTGGCCCAAGCCCAGGAGCAGGTGCCACTCTGGCCTGCTGGCAAGACGCCCTACACTCTGCCCGTCGACGCCGAGACCCAATCGCCCTCCTTGCAGCTATACCCGACCAAGGGGCAGCAGGGACACAGTGGTGCCGCCGTGGTCATCTGTCCGGGCGGAGGCTACGGGGGCCTGGCCAAGGACCACGAGGGGCACCAACCGGCGCAGTGGTTCAACGCCCAGGGCGTATCCGCCTTCGTCCTGCACTATCGCCTCGGCAGCCAGGGTCACCACTACCCCACCCAGCTGGCGGACGTGCAACGCGCCATCCGCTGGGTGCGCGCCCATGCGGAAGACTACGGTCTCGACCCCGAGCGCATCGCCGTGATGGGCTTTTCCGCGGGTGGTCACCTCGCCAGCATGGCCGCGACCCTCTTCAAGGAAAAAGCCTACGAGGCCAGTGACGCCATTGACGAGCTTAGCGCCCGACCCGACTTCGCCATTCTCTGCTACCCGGTCATCAGCCTGGATCGCAGCGTCACCCATGGGGGCTCGCGCAAGAATCTCCTCGGACCCGAGCGAGCTGAGGACGATGCCTGGGCGGAGCGGCTTTCCTCCGATCTCAACGTCACGGCCGAAACACCACCCACCTTCCTCTTCCAGACCGATGCCGACACGGCGGTCCCTGCGGAGAATGCGGTGCGCTTCTACCTCGCGCTGCGGGCCCACAAGGTGCCGGCGGAAATGCACATCTACGAGGCGGGTCCCCACGGCGTGGGCCTGAACCTCGCCGACCCGGTGCTGGGCACCTGGCCGGGGCATCTCTCGGACTGGCTGCGCGCCCGCTTCTTTTTCGCCCCGGCCCGTCCGCGCGTGGGGGTCTCGGGGGAGGTCCTGCTGAACGGGGTGCCGGTGAGCTGGGGAGCGCTGACCTTTAGCCCGGAAGATCCCGGACTCCCCGAGACTACGGTTCGGGTGCGGCGCGGCAAGTTCTCTGCCAAAGCCGGGGAGGGCCCCGTGGCGGGAAAGGCACGGGTGAAATTCGAGGGCAGCATCTGGGAGGAAACCGGTGATGAGGCGGACCGCGTCGTGGCGCTGGAGGCCACGGAACCCGGCGGCCGCCCGCTGACGATGGAGCTCGGGGAAAAGGGCGAGCCCCTGCGCCTCGAGTATCGCTCGCGCTGAGGCGGCGGGCTCGGCTCAATTCACGCTGAGGGCGACCGCTTCGGCCACGTCGCGCATGCCGAGATCCTCGTGTTGGTTGAAGGGGCCGTCGGCGCTGCCCTCGGGCCAGGTGGCGGGATCGGCGTAGAGCCCCTCGTCCTGATACTCCCGCTGCAGGCGGGTCAGCTCTTCCTTCAGCTCGGCGAACTTGGTGGCGATGTCGGGGCGGGCGGCCTCCTCGGGGTCATGGAGCAGGTTGTGCTGCTCCAGAGGATCGGTGACGAGGTCAAAGAGTTCGTAAGCATCCTGCTTCCAGTAGTGGATGAGCTTGTGGGTGGTGGTTCGGATGCCGAGGTGGGCGGCGGTGTTGTGGTGACCGGGATCGTGGTAGTAGCGGTAGTAGATCGAACGCCGCCAATCCGGAGGCGTTTCGCCGCGTAGGAGCGGCCGGAGCGAACGGCCCTGCATTTCCCCGGGTATGTCCAGTCCGGCGAGGTCGAGGAAAGTGGGGGCCAGGTCGATGTTCGCCGCCATCGCCTCGGGTTCCTGCCCCGCCGCAATGCCGGGACCGGCCGCGAGCAGGGGAACGCGCAGGCCGGGTTCGTACATGAAGCGCTTGTCGTAGAGGCCGAGTTCGCCCAGGTACCAGCCGTTGTCGGAGGTGTAGATGACGATGGTGTTCTCCGAGAGTCCGTTCTCCTCGAGGTAATCGAGCACCCGCCCCACGCTGTCGTCCACCCCCTGGACGCAGGCGAGGTAGTCTTGCAGGTAGCGTTGGTATTTCCAGCGCACCAGTTCCTCGCCGCGCAGGATCCGGCCGTCCACCTTCTGCTCCATGGGCTTGAACTGCAGCCAGTCGCGCAATTCTCGCCCCTGGAGCCCGGATGGCGGCGTCAGCTTGAGGTCCCGGCGGGTCAGGTCTCGGGCGATGGTCTGTTCGTTCTGGGGCAGGGCGGTGGGACGGGTGGCGTAGTCGTCCCAGAGGGTGGCCGCCTCGGGGAACTGCCGCCCCTTGAACTGTTCGACGTGGCGTTCGGTCGGCTCCCAGGTGCGGTGCGGAGCCTTGTGATGGAGCATCAGGAAGAAGGGCTGGTCCCGGGGACGGGTACGGAGCCATTCGAGGGCCAGGTCGGTGGTGAGGTCGGTGCAGTGACCTTTGAGACGGAGCTTGCGGCCCGGCACGAGGAAGACGGGATCCCAGTAGGCCCCTTGGCCGGGCAGGATGATCCAGCGATCGAAGCCGGTTGGGTCGCTGCCGAGATGCCATTTGCCGACGATTCCGGTGTGGTAGCCCCCGGCCTGAAGTCGCTTGACGACGTGGTCGCGACTGCCGTCGAAGCGATTGAATACGGGCACACCGTTGCGATGCGAGTACTGCCCGGTCAGAAGAGTGGCGCGGCTGGGCGTGCAGATGGAATTTGTGACGAAGGAGTTGAGGAAGCGGACTCCCCGCGCTGCGAGGCGGTCGATGTGGGGCGTCTCGTTGACCTTCGAGCCGTAGGCCGAGATAGCCTGTTGGGCATGGTCGTCGGAGAAGATGAATACGACGTTGGGCCGCTCGGTCGCGTGGCAGAGAATCGGACTGAGAAGGATGAGAAGGGCGAGGCGTCGGATCATGGGCGGGAGATGGCGTTGGGTTCCGATTGTGGGGAAGCGGGCTGTCGCCGTCAATTCTCGTTTGTCCGCGAATCCCCCCACCCTCAGAGACTCATTCAAGCGGACGGCGAATCTCCAGCGGGCGCTGCCCGGATTGTGGCACGGCGTCCGAAGGGCAGGTAGGGTCTCCGCGTCCCGCTCCGCCGGGGGCAGTCCGTCCGGCCCCTCACGAACGCATCGCGCGCCCAGTCCGGGCACTCCTCATTGCGGCATCGACGATTTCCTGGCCGATCCGGGAGATCGCCGGGCTGAGGGGACCCTCGATATCCCGTCCCTGCTCGAGGCAATCGAGGACGTAGGCCACGGGATTGTTTCGTGGAAAGGGCAGGGCTGGGGCGGGGAGGCGTTCGCCCGCGGGATGCGCACGCGTCCTCAAGGTGACGTGGGGGTCGTAGTCCCAGCTCGACAGGGTGCCCTCGCTGCCCCGCACCACGAAGCCACAGCGCGGCTCGGGCTGCTCTGTCCAGGGATCCGAGAGGGTGCCCCAGCGGGTTTCGAACTTGGACAGGCCGTTGGCGTATCTCGCCACCGTGATGCTGTGCTCGTCGACCCGGAGAAGGCCCTCGGGACGGAGATCCCACATGGCCATCACTTCCCGCGGCCGTTGCCCCCCGTTGAACCAGGTCGCCAGGGTGGTGCCGTAGCCGAGATAGTCCTGCAGGCTGCCGCCGCCTTCCTCGGGCCGGTAGAACCAGCTCGAAGCCTTTTCCGCCTCGCTCGGCTCGCGTTCGACCTTGTCGGCCCCATGCCAGAGCGGGCCCCGGTTGCCATCGTGATAGTGCACTTCGAGCACTTCCCCAATGGCGCCGGCGCGGATCAGCTCGTGGCATTTCACATGGCAGGGAAACCAAGCCAAGGGCCAGTTGATGGCCAGGGGGCGGCCCGCGCGCTCCATCGCGGCGATCAGGCGATCGGCCTCGGCAAGGGAGGCGGCGAAGGGCTTTTCCACCAACACGGCGGCCCCGTGAGGGGCGACCCGCTCCACCCATTCCGCGTGGCGAGCCACGGCGGGACAAAGAATGACGAGGTCGGGTCGGGTTTCTGTCAGGCAGCGCTCGACATCGTCGTAGAGCCGGTCGGAGGGAAGGGCGAAGGCGTGGCGCGCCTCTTCCATGCGGTTCGGCTGCTCGTCGCAGATCCCGACGATTTCCGCTCCGGGATGCTCGTGGACCATCCGCAAAAGGTCACCCATGTGGAAATGGTCGAAGCAGAGGCCGGCGACACGCCACATGGGGATTGCGATTGGGGGGTGATGGAGAAGTGGCTGACGGTCTCTACCGGCGAGAGGCCGGGAGAGGTTTTCGTCACGCTCAGGCCTCGTCCTCTTCGGTGACCTTCGTCTTGTCCCAGAAGGCCGCGAAGAAGACCAGGGCGATGACGCCGGCCATGATCGCCGGGAAGGTCCAGAAGGCCTTCCACTGCTGCATGGTGCTGGCGATCAGTTCGGCGTCGACGCCGGCGGGCATCTTGACGGAGAACATTTTGCCGAGGCTTTGGGCGAAGCTCAGGCTCTCTTCGGCGCGGGCGTTCTTGATGGCGGCGTCGAGGGTCTCGTACTGGCTGACCTGACCGAACTTGCCGAAGGCCACTTGGTAACCGAAGTACATCCCGACCCCCTGGGTGACGAAGACGAGCAGGCTCTGGGCCTGGCCGCGGATGTCCTTCGAGGCGACCTTGTCCGTGTACATGAAGCCGGTCACGAAAAAGAAGTCGTAGCAGATCCCGTGGAGGGCGATGCCGACGAAGAGCATCCAGGCCACCTGGTCGGGCGCACCAAAGGCGAAGAGCAGATAGCGCAGCACCCAGGCGGCCATGCCCACGAGGATCATCCACTTCACACCGAGGCGGCGGAAGAAGAAGGGGATCAGCAGCATGAAGAAGATCTCGGACATCTGTCCGATGGTCATGGAGGAGGCGGCCTGTTCGAAACCGGCGTTGGTCAGGTAGTTGGAGGTGAGGCCGTAATAGTAGGCCAGGGGAATGCAGATGAGGCCCGAGCAGAGGATGAAGACGAGGAAGCCCGGCTTGGCCAGCAGCTTGAGGGCGTCGAGCATGAGCAGGGCGCGCAGGTCGATCTTCTGCCCCTTGGCCGGGGCCGGGGTGTGCGGGAGGAAGAAGGAGTAGATCCCCAGCAGGACGGAGCTGGCGGCGCCGAGCTGGAAGATCTTCAGGCTGGAGCTCCAGCCGAGGAAACCGACGGCCAGGCCCGCCACGATCCAGCCGATCGTGCCCCAGACCCGGACCTTGGGGAACTGGAGCCGGTCGAGGTGGGAGAAGGCGATGGTGTTGCCCAGGCCCAAGGTGGGCATGTAACAGAGCATGTGGCCCAGGCAATAGGTGACCATCAACTTTCCGTTGCCGGCCTCTGCGGCGCCGGTGGCGAGGTAGAGAAGCACGCCCCCGACGAGGAAGAGCACCCCCATGATGATCTGCGAGGGGAAGAAGCGGTCGGCGATCAGCCCCAGGAAGAGCGGGGCGAAGATCGCCCCCAGCGGGGCGGTGCCGTAGGCGTCCCCAATGGAGCCCGCGAGCCCGTTCGATCCCAGGGCCTGACCGAGTGTGGCAAACCAGACGCCCCAGACGAAGAACTGGAGGAACATCATGACGCTGAGCAGGGGGACGGCGGGCTTGGAGGCGGTGGTGGACATGGCGTTTGGTGAAGGGAAGTAAAGAGGCAGAGAAGCCGGGAAGTAAAGGAGGAAAGTGAACTCCAGGCCTTGGCAGGGGACGCAATCAAGGCCAAAGGCGGGCAGGAGTCCTCGCTCCTGTCCGCCTTGCGCGTCGTCCGTCTGGATGGAGAGAGCGGGGCTCAGTCCTTTCCAGGATGCAGTCGCCGGGCAATGGCGGCGACGTGGGCGCCCTGAAAGCGGGCCTGGGCGAGTTCCTTCTCGCTGGGTTGGCGGGAGCCGTCAGCCCCGGCGATGGTTGCCGCGCCCCAGGGGGATCCGCCCTTGACCTCGCTGACATCCGCCAGCTCGGGGCAGGTGTAGGGCAGGCCGACATAGACCATGCCGTGGTGCATCAGGGTGGTGACGAAGCTGATGATGGTGCTTTCGTTGCCCCCGCCGGTGCCCGTGCTCGTGAAGACGCTGCCGACCTTCCCGACCAGAGCGCCCTGGGCCCAGAGGCCGCCGGTTTGATCGAGGAACTGGCGCATCTGGGCCGCCATGTTGCCGAAGCGTGTGGGGGTGCCGAAGAGAATGGCGTCGTAGTCTCCCAGTTCCTTGGGTTCGGCGAGGGGGGCGCTCTGGTCGAGCTTGGCCCCTGCCTTGGCCGCCACCTCGCGAGGCATGGTTTCCGCCACGCGCTTCACGACGACATCCACCCCCTCGACGGAGCGGGCCCCCTCGGCGATGGCCTGGGCGAGGGTTTCGACGTGTCCGTAGGTGGAATAGTAGAGAACGAGGATCTTGGTCATGGCATCGGTGGGCGTGGGTTAGGGAAAACTAGGTTCAGTTCAGTTCAGTTCAGTTCAGGTCAAGGAGCAAGGCTTCGGTCGGCGCGCTTGCGGCGAAGAGCAGGGGGCCGGGGCTTTCGATGCTGGCGCCGTCGCCAGCGACCAGAGCCAGGCCGTTGAAGTCCAGGGCTCCCTGGGCGACCTGCAGCCAGGCGCCGCGCCCAGGCCTGAGCTCGTGGGGCACGCTCTCGCCCGGCTGAAGACGGAGCCGGTAGACTTCGGCGTCCTGTTGGATGATCGCGGAGCCGTCACGACCATCGGGTGAGATGAGGAGCACCTTGGGAGCGGACTCGTGCTCCGCTTGGGGCAGCCATTCCGTGTAGCCGGGCTCGAGCCCGCGCTCGCGGGGCTGGATCCAGATTTGGAGAAAATGCAGCCCTGCGCTGTCGTTGGGGTTGAACTCGCTGTGGGTCACGCCCCGGCCCGCGCTCATCAGCTGGATCTGTCCGGGATGGAGAACGCGCTCATTGCCGAGGCTGTCGCGATGCTGCAGGGCGCCGGAAAGCACGTAGCTGAAAATCTCCATGTCGCGATGGGGATGGGTGCCGAAGCCCCGACCGGGGGCGACGCGGTCTTCGTTGATGACCCGGAGGGAACGGAAACCCATGTGCGCGGGATCGTAGTAATTGGCGAAGGAGAAGCTGTGGGAGGAGTCGAGCCAGCCGTGGTCGGCATGACCTCGTTCATGGGCGGCGCGTTTCCGGGGAAGGGGAGATGGATGGGTCATGTCCTAGGATGCGCGGCTTTGCGGACGATGGCCAATGCAAGCTCCTTGGACTGAGCCTGCGGATTTCACATGGACTCCAGTCCCAGGGATGGACCGAGCTTTTCTGCATGAACTCCCCCTTGCCAGGATTATGCTCCGGGATGGAACTGCGACATCTGCGTCATTTCGTGGCGGTGGCCGAGACGGGCAGCATCAGCCGCGCCGCCCAGAAGGTCTTCCTGACGCAACCGGCGCTGAGCCGGCAGATCAAGGCTCTGGAGGAGGATATCGGCCAAATTTTGTTGGAGCGTCAGGCCCATTCCGTGCGACTGACTCCCGCCGGTGAGGTTCTCGTTGGCGAGGCTCGCGAGCTGCTGCGCCGCGCCGACGAGGTCCTCGAGCGCGTTCGGGCGGCGGGTCAGGGAGTGCGCTTGCGAGTCGGCTATGCGCCTTCCCTGGCGGATGGCTTGCTCTCCGCGGCGGTGGAGCAGTTTTCGCAACGCCATCGCCATGCCCGGATCGAACTCTTCGACCTCTCCACCCAGGAGATGCTCTCGGGGCTGGAAGCCGAGACGCTCGAGGTCGCCATCACGGTGGCGCCGGAGCGGGAGGTGCGGGGCCTGCAGTGGACACCCCTCCTGCGGCTGGACTGGAGACTCGCGGTGAGCCAGCGCCATCCCTTGGCCAAGGCCGCCTCGATCCGGCCGGAGGAGCTCTCGAGGGAACCGCTCCTGATCTTCTGTCAACGCGACTATCCCGAATACTGGGTGGCTATTTCGGACTGGATGAGGGCCCAGCGCCTCCACTTGCCCCTCGCCGGCGAATACGACGGCGTGCACAGCCTGCTGGCGGCCGTGGCCTCGGGTCTGGGGGTGGCCCTGGTGGCGAAACGCGCGGACCGCTTCATTCCCGAGGGCGTCCGCCTGCTGGAGCTGGCCGAGGGGCCTCGCGAGATCTGCATCGCCGCGGGCTGTCGCCGGGACCGGCTCGAGGAGGAAGCCTGTGCCGTCTTCCTCGAAGAGCTGCGGATGGCGGCGTCCGCGTTCGCTTAGTCTCAGCGGAGCTGCGGGCTGACCTGGCGCGCCGCGCGCTGCCTGAGCTCCTCGATGGCCTCGAGGATGGCGGCTTCGTCCATCTCGTGGACCTCGACTTTTTCCCCGATCGCCGGGATGAGCGTGATGGTGAGTCGTCCCCCGAGGTGTTCGCGGAATTCTTCCAAGCCAGCCAGGATGACCGGGCGCCCGCGTTCCTCGCGATCGAGCGCCTGGGACCAGAGCGGAAAGCCCACTGTGTCGATGAGGTCGAGAATTTCCTCCGCGGTCACTCGGGGCAGCAGGCCGATGCGCACCGAGTAGAGGAGGTCGACGGCCATCCCGATGGCCACCGCCTCGCCATGGCTGACCTCGAAATTCGAGATTTGCTCCAGCTTGTGGGCGACCCAATGGCCGAAGTCGAGGGGGCGCGCCGAACCCAGTTCGAAGGGATCGCCGCCGGTGGCGATGTGTTCGACGTGGTTTTCGGCGCTGCGACGAATGGCGGTTTCGAGAGGACGCGTCTCCAACCGCCCCAGGGCGGGACCATTGGCGTGGAGATAGTCGTAGAAGGCGCGGTCGCGGATCAGGGCGACCTTGATGGCCTCGATGATCCCGTCGCGGCAGGCCCGCGGGGGCAGGGAACTGAGGAAGTCGAGGTCGTTGACCACAGCATAGGGCACCGAGAAGGTGCCGACCCAGTTTTTCTTTCCGAAGTAATTCACCCCATTCTTCACACCGACGCCGCCGTCTCCCTGACTGAGGGTCGTGGTGGGCATGCGGATCAGGCGGATGCCGCGGTGGGCCGTGGCGGCCCCAAAGCCAGCGAGATCGAGGAAGGCCCCGCCTCCGATGGCGATGAGGTAGGAGTGGCGGCAGATCTTGAAGTACTCGATGGCCTTCCAGATGCGCTCGACCAGGGACCAGTCGTTCTTGCAGCCCTCGCCGCCGGGCAGGAGCAGGGGGGCGGAGACGAGATTGAGAGTGTCCGCATGTGCGGAAAAGTAGCGGGTGATGCGCTCCTCTAGTTGGGGATTGGCCTCGGCCACGCCGGAATCGAGCAGGACCATCACCTTGGCGATGCCGTCGAGGGCACAGGACTCGGCCACGAGATCCCGCAGGGTGTGATTTTTCGCGTCAAAGGCCCCGTGGGTGAAGGCCACGCGGTGCGTGAAGGAGAGGGGGATGGGACGCTGAATCATCGGAGGAAGGAAAAGCATAAGTCCCGCGCCGGGGCGGAGCAAGCGGACGCGTACGCGTCGCCGTCGACCGCGGCGGGCCGCCGGGTGAATGAAGGGAGGGACTAATCAGACGTGTCCGAGCCCGAAAACTTTCCCGGATTTCACTGCCGCAGGTAGGCGACGAGGTCCGCCACGTCCTGGGCGCTCAGGGCCAACTGCGCCGCACTGAGCATGAGGGAGCGGTCCAGCTTTTCGATCGAGGCGATCTCGTCCCGGGGAAGGATCTGGGTGAGGCCGCCGGTGCTGACGACGATCGTGGGATTGCCCTGCTGGAGAATGATGCCGTGGATGACTTTGCCCTTCTTAGTGAGGATGACGGATCCGTCAAAGCCGTGCGCGATGTCCGCGCTGGGATCGATAAGGCTGCGGGCGACGACTTCAGCGGTCTGGGTGCGGCCCCAGCCGTCGAGGGGCGGGCCGTATTGGGCGCCCACGCCAGCGATTTCGTGACACATGACACAGCGGGCCGAGGTGGCCTTGCCGCGCTCGGGATCCCCCTTCAGAGAGAGGACTTCGCTGAGCTGGATGGCCTCGCGCTGGGTCTCGTCGGGGGCGGGGGCGATGACCTCCTGGATTTCGATCTTGCCGGGATCGTAGAGCCCGCGCCTCTTCATTTCCTCGAGCAGGCCGTGTTCCTTCCAGTCGTTGTTGGCGCGGTTCAGCAACCACCAGAGGGCCTGGGCCTTGAGGGGGGTGTCAATCTGCGCCGCGGTGAGCATGGCCGAGGAAGCGCTGCGCGTGCGGATGAAGGCAATGGCGTCGAGGGCCTGCTGTCGCAGTGGCAGGGGCAGGGATTCGCTGCGGACGCGCACCAGGAAGTCCTCGACGGCGGCAGTCGGGTGCAGGCGCCAGGCGATGCCAGCGAAGGCCTCGCTCCAGGTCCGGGCGTCGTCGGTGCCCATCAGGGGCTTCAGCAGGGCGAAGATTTCGGCCTCCTTTCCGGTGGCGCCGATGCCGAAGGCCTCGAGATAGCTGCGGTCTTTTCCATCGTAGCCCTGGGCAATGGACAGGAGAATGTCCTTGGAGAGGTCGAGAGAGAGGTCGCGCATGGCGAGGGCCACTTCGCGTCGCACCGCGGGGTCAGGATCTTCAGCCAGCGCGGCCGCCGCCCCGGAGATGTCGAGGCCAGCGCGACGCATGGCGCGGAAGGCGGCGATCTTGCGTGCCGAGTTGGGTTGGTCGGCGGGATAGCCCGCCACGCGCGGCCCGCTGATGCCGAGTTGATAGAGCAGGTGGATGGCGCGTCCCTGGATGTAGGGATTGGGGTCGTCGAGCAGGGCGGCGACGGCATCGAGGGCGGCGCGCCCTCGCGCCTTGAGCCCTTGGAACCCGATGGCCCGGACGTTCACGGCGGGGGATTTGAGGGCCTCGATGAGTCCCTCGATGGTGTTGCGGTCGATGGCCGGAATGACGGGGCGGAACCCCTTCGGGGCGATGCGGTAGACCGCTCCCGAGGCTGCCTCGTCGAGGATTTGGTGACCGCCGACACGGGCGTCAAACCAGTCGGTGACGTAGAGTGCGCCGTCCGGTCCCACGGCGATGTCGGAGGGGCGGAACAGGGTGCGGATCTCGTTCGTGACACTCTCGGCGCCCCCGAGGAAATCCGATCCGGCGAAGGCCCCGCTGGGGTTGCTGGTGAGGAAATCGTGTCGCTCCAAGCGGAAGCCGGCCCCTTCGGGTTGGGGTTGGTAGGAAAAGATGACATTGCGACCGGGCTCGCAGGCAAAGAAGGTGCCGATCCACTGCTCCCCAAGGGCGCCATTTTCATAAAAGACGTTGCCCGTGGGCGAGCCTCCTCCGTAGACGTCGCCTGCGGGGGCGATGCCGGGATCGTCCTGACGCCACTGGGCCCGGGCAATGGTTTGGCCGGGCCGCCGGTCCACCTGCCAGGTGCGCTGGCCGTCGTTGGAGGCGAAGCCGAAATTGGCGTACTCCATCACCCAGGAGATGCGGCAGGCGGGAGGATCGTCGTTGTCGTTTTGAAAGACGTCGCCGAGCGAGGTCACGGATTGCTCGTAGGCGTTGCGAAAGTTGTGCCCGATGATCTCGGCCTCGCTTCCGTCCGGATTCATGCGCACGGCAAAGCCGCCGACGTAGGTGTGGCCGTCATCGCTGGGCTTGCCCGCGAGCACCTCCGCATTGTGCGGAAAGGTGAAGGGACCGATGGGATCCGGATGGTAGGGGCCGAAGATGGTAAAAGTGCGGCCCGACTTGTCGGTGAACTGTCCCCCGCAATTGCCACTGTTGAAATACCATTTCCCATCGGGGCCCACGGTGACCGAGTGGAGGGAATGGTCGTGGTTTTGCCCGTTGAATCCGCTCAGGAGGATCTCGCGCTTGTCCACGGCCGGGTCGAACTTGAGGTCGCGGTCGACATCGGTGTAGACGAGCAAATGGGGCGGCTGGGAAACGACGACCTGATTGTCGATCACCGCGATGCCGAGCGGCGCGACGAGGAGGGGTTCCTGCACGAAGGTGTGGCTGCTGTCGCAGCGGCCGTCCCCGTCGCGGTCCTCCAGCACGACGATGCGGTCCCCCTCGGGATGGCGGCTGTGATTTTTGCGGTAGCGCCGCCCTTCCGCGACCCAGATCCGCCCGGCGAGATCGATGTCGAGATTGGTGGGGTTGTAGAGTTGCGGGGAGCTGGCCCAGACCGTCACTTCGAAGCCTTCAGGAACGACGAAGAGTTCCTGCGGGACGAGGCGGGGGGGCTCGTCTCCCGCCAAGGGGGGGATATTTTGAGCGTGTAGGGCCAGGGGGAGCAGGCCGGGGATGAGGCAAAGGGCGAACAGGCGGTTCATGATCGAGCGTTGGCGGGGGCGTGCTGCCGGGAAACTCGCCCATTCAAAAGGGCGCCGCCACTGCGGGTCAAGCCCGGATCGCGCCGGGGGGGAGCGGATCCGGAAGGCCTGCTGCGGCAGGAGGTGCGGTCCAGCGAGGGAAGTGAGGTGGGGCGGTCTCTAGCGAAACAGCGCGTCGAGGCGCGCCATCACGTCCTCGGGATTGGAGAGGTCCTCCAGGAAGAGGTCTGGCTGACTGGCGGCCAGTTGCTCTGGACTGGCACAGCCCGTGGCCACGGCAATGGCACGAGCGCCAAAGGCGCGGGCGCAGGCAACATCCCGAGGCGTGTCACCGATCACGGCGATGTCGGCGGGGGCGAAGGATTCGCCAAAGGTTTCGAGGGCGCGTTGCCGGGCGATGGGGCCGAGCTCGTTGCGATCGTGATGATCGTCCCCAAAAGCTCCCGTGGGGAAGTGTCTATCGATGCGGAAGTGGCGGAGCTTGATGGCGGCGCCTTCGCGAAGATTGCCGGTGAGCACCGCAAGGCGATGGCGGCTGCGTTCCTCCAGGATCGCGAGCAGTTTGGCGACGCCCGGGAGGAGCCGGCCGCGTCCCGCCGCGGCGAAGCTTTCCAGATGGCCGGTGAGCTTTAGGGTGTAGTGACCAAAAAAGGTGGCGCGATGTTCCGGGGTGTCGGGCAGGCCGAAGTGCTCGAAGAGAAATCTCGCCACCCCGCCGTCGGTGGCGCCACCCAGCTCGAGCGGCGGGAAGGGCCGTTCGCGATGCTCGGGAAAGGCGGCGTGGAAGCCGTCGCGCAGCGAGACGAGCCCGGCCCCCCCGGTATCCAGGAGCGTGCCGTCGATGTCGAAGAGCAGCAGCTTCGGCGCAGGCGGCATAGGCTTGGGCAGGGAGTTAGGGAGACAGGAGCCAGCCAACCGCGGGGGCGGGAGCGGACTGGGCAAGCGATGGAGAGACCAAGGGCCCGGCCAGCGCGGGCTCGTGCCTGGAATCCGAAGGGGAAGGCCCTGCCAGGACCAAAAAATGGCCCTGGGCACGAGCTATGAGAAAGCGACCATCACTCGGGATCGGCCTCGTCACCCTCGACATCGGCGTCGACCTCCTCGTCGTCGAGGTCATCGTCCTCCTCGTCGTCGTAGGCCTCCATCGCGGCTTCGGCTTCGGCGAGATCGTAGGTCGAGCCATCCTTGCGGAACTTCCGTCGCTGCTTCTCCGGGGGCAAGGGAGACACCATCATGAGGATGTTGCGATTGTTCAGCTTCGGCTCGAGATCGACGTGGGCCATGCCCGCGAGATCTTCCTTGATGCGCTCCATCAGGGCGAATCCCAAATCCTTGTGCGCCATCTGACGGCCCTTGAATTGCAGCTGGATGCGGACCTTGAAGCCGTGCGCGAGGAAGTCCTCGGCATGCATCATCTTGATGGAGTAGTCGTGCGGATCAATGTTGACCCGGAACTTGACCTCCTTCTCGCGCTTCTTCGGCTTGTCCGACTTCTTCTGCTTGGATTGCTCGTACTTGAACTTTCCGTAGTCGACGATGCGACAGACCGGTGGGCGGGCGTTGGGAGCGATCTCGACGAGGTCGAGTCCGAGTTCGCGGGCTTTGTTGAGAGCCTTCCACGTGGGCAGGACCACATTGTGCTCTCCGTAAATCACGCGAATTTCGGGACAGCGGATCCTATCGTTGACCCGCGTCCGAGGTGGACGCGGCCGGCGTTTCATAGGTTGTTTAGCGATGGCAGGGTACCTCCGGCAGGTGTGGGTTCAGAATGCCGCCGGGCTGAAGCCCGGAAGGCGGAAAGGAAGCGGCGCCTCGACCGGCCACCACGATGCGCAAGGGGGATGGGACGGTCCACCTCATAAGGAGCGCGAGCGAATTTCCGCGACGATGCGCTCGCGGAATTCGCCAACATCGAGCGAACCTTCGTCGCCGCGGTCGCGGTGACGGAGGGAGACTTGGTTGGATTCCTGTTCTTTCGCTCCGATGATCAACATATACGGAATCCGCACGAGCTGGGCAAGACGAATTTTTGCGCCCACCTTGTCGTGGGAGCGGTCCACCCTGACGCGCACCCCAGCCTCGCGCAGGGTGGCCTCGACCTGGTCGGCCGTTTCAAAGAACTTCTCCGAGATGGGCAGGATGCGAACCTGCTCCGGGGCCAGCCAGGTGGGGAACTTGCCGGCAAAGTGTTCAATGAGCACGCCGACGAAGCGCTCCATCGAACCGAAGGGGGCGCGGTGGATCATGACCGGGCGGTGCGGCGCATTGTCCGGTCCGATGTACTCGAGGCCGAATCGCTCCGGCAGGTTGTAGTCCACCTGCACGGTGCCCAGCTGCCATTCCCGTCCAATGACGTCCTTGACGACGAAGTCGATCTTGGGCCCATAGAAGGCGGCCTCGCCCGGCTCCTCCGAGAACTCGGTGCCGAGGGTGGCGGCGGCTTCGCGGAGGGCGTCCTCGGCGCGGTTCCACTTCTCGGGATCGCCCACGTACTTGCTCGAATCGGGATCGCGCAGGCCCACCCGGACGCGGTAGTCGCGCATGCCGAGGGTGTTGAGGACGATCTTGACCAGCTCCAGACAGCCGATGATCTCGTCGCGCACCTGGTCCTCGGTGCAGAAGAGGTGGGCGTCGTCCTGAGTGAAGCCGCGCACCCGGGTCATGCCGCCGAGCTCGCCAGACTGCTCCCAGCGGTAGACGGTGCCGAATTCGGCGAGCCGCACCGGGAGGTCGCGATAGCTGTGGTGGTTGCTCTGGAAAATCTTGATGTGGTGCGGGCAGTTCATCGGCTTCAGGAGGAAGCCGTCGATTTCCCCCGAGGCGAGGCGGTTGGAGAGTTCACCGCAACCGCAGCCCTCGTCCGCGAGGGCCTTGAGGCTGTCGCGCTCCACCACGGGGGGGAACTGCGATTCCGCGTAGTAGGGGAAGTGGCCCGAGGTGCGGTAGAGCCCCAGCTTGCCGATGTGGGGAGTGAAGACCTGGCTGTAGCCCTGGCGTTCGAGGTGCTCGGCAATGAAGTTTTGCAGCTCCTGGCGAATGATGGCGCCGTTCGGTTTCCACAGAATGAGACCTTGGCCCACGGCCTCGTCGATGTGGAAGAGATCGAGTTCCTTCCCGATCTTGCGGTGGTCGCGTTGTTTGGCTTCCTCCAGGCGGACGAGGTGCTCCTCGAGCTCGGTCTTGTTCTTGAAGGCGGTGCCGTAGACGCGCTGCAGCTGGGGATTGGCGGCATCGCCCTTGTAAAAGGCACTAGCCACGCTCATCACCTTGAAGGCCTTGCAGTTCCCGGTGCGCGGCACGTGGGGGCCCGCACAGAGGTCCCAAAAGTCGCCGTTCTTGTAGAGCGAGATGGCCTCGCCCTCGGGAATGTCCTGCAGCAGATCGATCTTGAAGCGGCTCGGCACGTCCCGTTCGGCGAGGGCGGCGAGGCGGCCTTTCTGGGCCAGTTCGAGGGCCTCTTCGCGGGAGACTTCGACCTTTTCAAAGGCTTGGTTCTCCTTCACGATCTTGCGCATCTCCTCCTCGATGGCCGGGAAGTCGTCCGGCGTGATGCGGTGGGCGAGGTCGACGTCGTAGTAGAATCCGTTCTCCACCGGAGGACCCGCGGCGAATTGGGCATCCGGCCAGAGCTTGGCGATGGCGGTGGCGAGAACGTGGGCGCAGGAATGGCGCAAGCGCTCGAGTTCCGACATCTGGGCGCGCTCTTCGAGAGTTTTGCGATGGGGCTCTGGGGAATCCGGCATGGGTGGGGAGGTTTCGCGGGTCGACAAGGTATCCATTTTGAGGGAACTACCAAGAGGAAAGCACGTCCGCCCGGGGAGGAGCCCCGGCCCAGGTAAGCTCAGCACCTCGCGGCATAATGCCAAGCGGGGCGTAGCACAGCCTGGTAGTGCGCCTGGTTTGGGACCAGGAGGTCGCTGGTTCGA